>MHTK01000001.1 GCA_001824825.1 Candidatus Vogelbacteria bacterium RIFOXYD1_FULL_46_19
AAGGAGCACGGGTAAAAGTCTGCTGACTTTTCCCTCAGCCTCGGCTACCCGCCTGCGGAGTCTCCTGGTGGTGCTCGGCTCGCTTCAATAGGGGGAAGAAAAAGAGGAGGTAATCTAAAGATGAAATAAGGCTCGCTAGATTGATGGGAGATTTATGAAGAACCTGCCCTCAATGTTAATATACTAATGAGCGGGTTAATTATGACCCTCTATTCGTTTTATTCGTATGTTATTTGTAGATTAGTATCGCACTTTTTAATTTGAACTATGTCTAGTCTAAAAAATGAAAATTTATCGACTAAATCGGATGTCGCCAAGCAAGAAGAAGCCGTTCTGAAATTTTGGCAGGAGAATGGGATTTTTGAAAAATCTGTCACTAAGGACGCCCCGAACGGGGAGTTCGTTTTTTACGATGGCCCGCCGTTTGCTACGGGCTTGCCCCACTATGGCTCGCTTTTATCTTCGATCGTTAAGGATGTCATTCCTCGCTACAAAACGATGCAGGGCTTTTCTGTGCGTCGGCGCTGGGGGTGGGATTGTCACGGTTTACCGATTGAGAACATGGTCGAAAAAGAATTAGGTCTTAAGGATAAGACAGAAATTATCAAGGAAGTGGGGATTAAAAAATTCAATCAGACTTGTCGCGATTCCGTCTTGCGTTATGCGGACGAATGGAAAAAATATGTTGATCGGGTGGGTCGTTGGGTGGAATACGATAACGCCTACATGACCATGGACAATACTTTCATCGAGAGTGTTTGGTGGGCGATTGCCGAGCTCTATAAAAAAGATTTGGTTTACGAAGGCCGTAAGGTGCTTTTGTATTGTCCTCACTGTCAGACACCTATCGCCAAAGCTGAGGTAGCGATGGATAATAGCTATAAAGATATCACGGAAGAGGCTGTGACTGTTAAGTTTAAAGTTAGGAATCCAGAGAAGCTCCCCTTAACCCTGGGCGATAATTCTAATGTTTATATTCTTGCTTGGACCACTACCCCGTGGACTTTACCTGGAAATGTCGCTTTGGCTGTCGGGGAAAATATAGAATATATTTGCTTGAGGAGTGATGAGGATATTTACATAGTGTCTAAACAGGTTTTCTTGAAGGAAAACTTTAAAACTCTGATTCAGTCTACACAAGAGTTTGAACTTACTGTCAGTGGAAAAAATTTAGTTGGATTAGAATATGAGCCGCTGTATGATATTCCGGCCGTTGGTGACACTGGGAAGCGCGCTTATTATGTTGCTTCTGCTGACTTTGTGACCACCGACGAGGGGACTGGTATTGTTCATACGGCAGTGATGTATGGCGAGGACGATTATGAATTGGGGCTACGTTTGGACCTACCGCTCGTTCCACTTTTAGATGAGAAGGGACATTTTAACGAATCAGCGCCTCAATTCATTCGGACAAAATATTTCAAGCAAGCAGAAAAAGATATCAAGGCCGACCTGGGCAATCGAGGCTTACTGTTGGCTGTGAAGAATAACACTCACTCCTATCCTCACTGTCATCGCTGTGGAACCACTTTAATCTACAATGCTCTTACGTCATGGTTTTTCAACATTCAAAAAGTAAAAGAGAGGATGATTGAGCTGAACAAAGATGTCAGTTGGGTGCCGGGTCACTTGAAGGAGGGAAGATTTCTCAATATCGTGGAGAATGCTCCAGACTGGACGATTTCGCGCAATCGATTCTGGGCCTCGCCCTTGCCTATTTGGAAGTGTCTTTCGTGTCAGGCGGTCAAAGTAGTAGGATCGGTAGAGGAGTTAAGACAATCAGAGAAGAAATCTGGTAATGCTTATTTTTTAATGCGTCACGCTGAGGCTGAACATAATAAAAATGGCATCATTGATGCTAGTAATCAAAAGGGTTGGGCCCTAACCTCGGAGGGCGAAAAACAGGCCAAGGAAGCAGGGGCTGGTTTAAAGGATAAAAAAATCAGTCGCATTTATACTTCACCATTTGCTCGGACAAAAACGACGGCGAAAATTGTGGCTGTTGAACTTGGACTGGTGGACGAAGATATTATAGTTGATGAGCGTTTGCGGGAACTTGATTTTGGTGACCTCGACGGCCGACCCTTTGGGGAATTTTTGGAATATGAAAAAAAGCATCTAAAAAATTATGCTGATAAATTGCCAGGGGGTGAGAGTTTTCTAGAAGCCAAGCGGCGTTTCGGCGAGTTCATTTATGAGCTGGAAGCAACATTAGAAAACGAAAATATTTTGATAGTTACTCACGGTATCGGTGTCGAATCTTTAGAGGCAGTGGTACAAGGAGTGGGAAGTGATGAGACAAAGCGCATTAAAGGAGAAACTGAAGCACCGCTCGGCAAAGTATCAGCTCTTCTTTTTGAGCCTTTGCCTCATAATGACGACTATGAACTAGACTTCCACCGTCCATATATCGATGAAGTGAAAATGGTTTGTGATTGTAAGGGGGAGATGGAAAGGATTCCAGAGGTCCTCGATGGTTGGGTTGAGTCGGCCTCAATGCCTTTTGCTGAATACCATTACCCTTTTGAAAATAAGAAGGTTTTTGAAAAAAGATCACCGGGAGATTTTGTTTCGGAATACATCGCCCAGACCAGAACCTGGTTTTATTATATGCACGCTATGTCTACTATGCTCTTTGATGAGAGGGCCTTTAATAATGTTTTGTCGACAGGTACCATTTTGGCTGAAGATGGGTCTAAAATGAGTAAGTCTAAAGGAAATTATACTGATCCTTTTTCTAATTTTGATCGCTTTGGGGCCGATGCTTTGCGTTACTATCTTTTGACTAGCGTTGTCATGCAATCGGAGGACCTGCGTTTTTCTGATCGTGAGGTTGGTGAGGCTTACAATAGAGTCATAAATATTTTGCGGAACACTTTGAATTTCTACAAAATGTACGGCGAAGATAACCCCGAACTTGATACTGCAAACAGTACTAATATTTTAGATCGTTGGATTCTGTCGAGGTTAAGTGAACTAAGAGAAGTGGTGACGATGAATTTGGATCAATTTGACACAGTTAGAGCTGGCCGGCCGATCAAAGACTTTGTTAATGATTTTTCTACTTGGTATGTTAGACGGTCTCGTGACAGATTTAAGGATAGCAACTTGGAAGATGGACGGTTAGCTATTGCTACAACTCGTCATGTTCTTAAAGAAACTGCCAAATTGATTGCCCCTTTTATGCCTTTTTTGGCTGAGAGTATTTACCAGGAAGTCAGGGTTGAATCTGATGAAAAGAGTGTTCACTTGGCTAAATGGCCTGTCGCCAAAGAAAGAGATGATGAGATAGTTAAGAAGATGTCAGGTGTGAGAGACGTGGTTTCTAAAGCTCTGGAATTAAGAGCAAGGTTTGGAATCAAAGTCCGACAGCCTCTTCGTCTACTGCAAGTTAAGATTGCCGCCCCGGAAGATTTTTTGGCTGACGAGATAATAAAAGATGAAATCAATGTCAAAAGAATTGAATGGAAAAGTGATATCGAAGAAGATGTGCAGCTTGATATAGAAATTACTCCCGAATTGCGAGAAGAAGGCGAAGCACGAGAATTTATCCGATCGATCCAAGGTTTGCGAAAAAAGATGGGTCTGACGCTGGAAGACCGGATTACTTTGTCTGTAAAAACCAACACAGAAGGGAGGAAAAGAATCGAAACTTTCGCTCTCGATATTAAGCAGACAGTTGGGGCCACTCTCATAAAATATGATGACTCGGTCTTGGGTGAAGAGGTATTGGTGGACGACTTGGTCTTTGTTGTGGATATTGAAGTTTCTTAGACCTTTTATGGCCCACCGCCACTATCACACTGTCGGTTTTATTTTAAAACATAATTTATATCGGGATCAGGACGCCGTGCTGACCTTGTTTTGTCGAGACTTTGGTTTAATCCGGGCTTCGGCTCGCTCGCTTAAAGCCTCGAACTCCAAGCTCCGGTTGCATAGCAACCGATTTAATCAGGTGGCGTTGTCCTTGGTCGCCGGCCGCGAGTTTTGGCGAGTGGTTAGTATGGAATCGACCGGTCTGATGGATTTTTTAAGTCAGGCGCCGAAAACTATGACCTTGGTCAATCGAATTTTTTCCTTAGTAGAGAGACTCTCCGGCGGGGAAGAGGCCATGCCGGAAGTTTACGCTGACCTTGATCAGGCCTTTACCTTTTTAGGTGAGGTAAAATTTCGTACCGATTCTAAATTTGGCCGCTATTTGGAAAGTTTGGTGGTTTTACGATTACTTCATCATATGGGGTATTTGCCGGCTCTCGATTTAGTCCAACCATTCGTCAAACCGACCAGTATTACTTCTGAGCTGGTGTGGTCACTGGGCCCGGTGGAGTGCCCCATTATACAGTTAATCAATCAAACTTTTACCGCTGTCAGTGTTTAAATCAATTTGACCACAGAGTGAGCCACTCTTCTTCATCGATCTGTTTAAAAATGTTATAATCGAGCTATGTCTCAAGATGAAGCCCCCCATCGCTTAGAAGATCTGGAAAAAACTCTTTACCGTCGTGACACGCCACCACCGACCTTGAAGCGGACGCGCTTAGGTTTGCGTCAGTCTGGCTCGGCTGCCTCCGATTGGCCAACGGGCGGAAATGCTAGTGGTCCGAATTCCTCCACTTCCAATTCTTTTTTACTTAAATTTCTCATTTTTGCACTCCTATTTTTTGTGGTGACTTTAGGTATTGCCGGTTATGTCATCTTCCAGGGGACCAATCAAATCTCCGGTCGTAATGTGGACCTGGCTCTGAAAGGTCCAGTGGCGGTCAAGGCGGGGGATGAAACGTCACTTCAGGTGGTGGTGGCCAATCGTAATTCGATTGATTTACAGCAGGTGAAGCTAACTTTAGAATTTCCGGCCGACACCATGTCGGCTAGCTCCACTCGGGAAAATATGGCCCGTACCACCGAAGATATTGGTACGGTGGAATCCGGCCAAGTCATCAATCGTACTATTAAAGCGGTTTTCTTTGGCACAGAAGGCGAAGACAAACAGGTGGTGGTCCGCATGGATTATAAAATTCCTGGTTCCAATGCTTTATACACCAAGGAAACCAACTTAACCTTTTCTGTGAGTGCGCCACCGGTCGGCTTAAACGTTACTCTCTTGCCCGAGGCGATTGCTGGCCAAGAAATTACTTTAACAGTGGATGTGTTACCCAAAGCCCAAGCCGGCCTGGGCAAAACTTTGCTCGTGGTCCGCTATCCGGTTGGTTTTACTTTTACCTCCGCCAGCATTCCGCCGACTTATCGCGAAAATGCTTGGTTGTTTGACGAGCTGGAGCCGGGGCGGGAGCGGTCCCTAAAGATTGTGGGGACGATTGATGGCTTAGACGAAGAAACTAAAACTTTTCAAGTGGCTGTTGGTCTGCAGGACCCAATCGGCGAAGACACTATCTCTTTTGTTTACAACGAAGTCTTAGTGCCGCTCAAAATGACCCGACCTTTTGTGGCTCTGCTCGCCACGGTCAATGGCTCCAGCAGTGAGAGCCCGACGGTCACGGGCGACACTTTAGTCCGCGTCGATTTGAATTGGGTCAATAACTTACCCGGCCGGGTTACCGACGGCACCTTAACAGTGTCGCTGACCGGTGAGGCGGTTAATAAAGTGCGAGTGGAAGCCGGGCGGGGTTTTTATCGCGCTTCGGGGGACACTATTGTCTGGACTAAAAATTCAGAACCAAAGTTAGGTGTAATCGAACCGGGCGCTAAAGACTCTACCACTTTTACTTTTTACAGTTTGCCTTTAATATCCAGTGATGGCACGAATCAGGAGAATCCCACCATCAACCTCAAGGCCGTTTTTACCGGCACCAGAACTTCCGAAGGATTTGCTGGCGAGAAAATAACCACCACTTTGGAAAAAACGATCAAGTTGCGCTCGCTGGTGGAATTGAAAGCCGTTGCCTTGTATCGGTCGGGCCCCTTCGATAATGCCGGACCTTTGCCGCCGGAAGTGGAAGAACCTACCACTTACACTATCACTTGGTCTGTTTTAAATTCGTCCAATACCTTGCGCGATGCGGTGGTTAAAACTGTTTTGCCGCCGTATGTAAATTGGAAAAATGTTCAAAGTCCGCAAACGGCCGAGCTAACCTTCAATCCGATTAGCCGCGAAGTGGTTTGGCGCTTGGGCCGGGTCCTGCCCGAGGCTACCGCTAAGGAGCTGTCTTTTCAGGTAGAGCTTGTGCCTAGCTTGTCGCAAGTGGGTTCCAGCCCGGCTTTATCCGGCCCAGTCAAGTTGTCAGCCTTTGACACTTTTACTGAAACAGTGGTAGAAAGTGAGAGTGCGGCGGTCACTACCGAGCTGAAGACCGATCAGAACTATAAATTACCAGAGTCGAAAATAGCGCCTTAACTGAAATTTTATATGGTTGAGCAAAACGTAATGGAAAAAATTGTCTCCCTGGCCAAGCGGCGGGGGTTTGTTTATCAGGGTTCGGAAATTTACGGGGGCCTGGCCGGTACTTATGACTACGCTCCGCTGGGGGTGGCCTTGAAAAACAATTTAAAAAATATTTGGTGGCGACGCTTTGTCTTGGATCGAGAAGATATGTACGGTTTTGATGCTGCCATTTTAATGAATGCTAAAGTTTGGGAATCATCCGGACACGTGGGAGGCTTTGCTGATCCGGTGGTCGAGTGTAGCAAGTGTCGAGCCCGCTTTCGGGCCGATCACTTAGACAACGAAGAGTTGTGTCCAACCTGTGGTGGGGCTCTGGGATCGGTTCAGGAGTTTAATATGATGTTTGAAACTAAGGTTGGGGCTAGTAGCGTCGAGGACAATCAAGCCATTTCTTATTTGCGTCCGGAGACGGCGCAGGGCATGTTTGTTAATTTTAAAAATATTCTCGACACCTTTCATCCGAAGCTGCCTTTTGGCCTAGCGCAGATTGGTAAGGCTTTTCGTAATGAAATAGCTCCTCGTGACTTTTTGTTTCGCACCCGAGAGTTCGAGCAAATGGAAATTGAATATTTTGTCAGACCGAATGATTGGGAGGTGGCCTTTCAAGAGTTAAGGGCGGAAATTTTAGCGTACCTTAGTGATATTGGTTTAAAGACCCGGAGTTTGCACGAACTGGAAGTACCAGAGGGAGAGCGGGCCCACTACTCCAAACGAACCATTGATGTTGAATTTGATTATCCCTTTGGTCAGAAGGAGTTATGTGGGTTGGCTTATCGTACCGATTATGATTTACAGGCGCATCAAACCGGCAGCCAAGTTGATCTGACTTTTTTTGACGAGGGTAGTAAAGAGCGTTTTTTACCTCATGTGATCGAGCCATCGCTGGGGGTGGACCGCTTGGTACTCGCAGTTTTGTGTGATGCTTACACCGAAGATGAAATGGGCGGCGAATCTAGAGCTTACTTTAAATTTTCTAGGGCCGTGGCCCCAGTTAAAGCGGCTGTTTTTCCACTGCTTAAAAATAAACCGGAGCTTGTGGCTAAAGCGCGAGCTGTTTATGAAGAGCTTAAAAAAGTCGTCCCTCAAATTATGTGGGATGATAATGGTAATATTGGCAAGCGGTATCGCCGGCAAGATGAAATTGGTACGCCTAGTTGTATTACGATTGATTTTGATACCTTAAGTGACAATACAGTCACTATTCGTGATCGTGATACTGGTAGTCAGAGCCGGGTCGCTATCGACTCCTTACCTGCACTGATTGCTGGCTAATCAAACTGTCATTTGAACTTAAGGGTTTCCTATAGTACCATTACTTATACTATGGCTGATCATCCTGTTTCCCAACCCATTTCGATCGAGACCGGCACCATCCTTAAAATTATTTTTATTTTGGTGGTGGTTTTTTTGTTATACCTATTGTTAGATCTAGTTCTAATTATTCTCACATCGGTAGTCATCGCCTCGGCGGTTGAGCCTCTCACCAGGTGGCTCGTCCATTACCGTTTGCCGCGAGTGTTGGCCGTTTTACTTATTTACCTTCTGTCTTTTGTGGCTGTGGTTGGTTTTCTCTACTACTTTGTCCCGCCTTTGTTTGTCGATGTGACTCAGCTAACTTTTTCCCTACCACAAGTTGAAGATGTTCCGGCCTTGGATCGCTTTGGCCCACTTAGAGAACTCACCAGCAGTTTACTGCCGGTAGGCACTTTCAATAATCTCTTAACCGACCTGCAGGCGATGCTCGCCAACTTCAACGCTGGCACTTTCACTACCGCCAGTACCGTCTTTGGTGGGGCCTTTAGCTTTATCATTATTTTAGTTTTATCTTTTTACTTGGCGGTTCAAGATCGGGGGATCGAAAATTTTTTAAGGATTATCGTTCCTCTTCGTCATGAGGCTTATATTTTAGATTTGTGGCGTCGCTCCCAGTACAAAATTGGCCAGTGGATGAAGGGGCAACTACTCTTAGGTTTAATTGTTGGGGTATTGGTTTACTTAGGGCTAACCATACTAGGGGTGCCTTACGCTTTAGTCTTGGCTATTTTAGCGGCCCTTTTCGAGCTGATTCCTTATTTCGGTCCAATTCTATCAGCCATCCCCGCTATCTTGCTGGCTTTTACCGTCAGTCCCACTATTGGCTTAATGACTATCGGCCTGTACATTATTATTCAACAGTTTGAAAATCATCTTATTTACCCCTTAGTGGTAAAAAATATCGTGGGTGTGCCGGCTATTATTGTCATCATTGCTCTTTTGGTTGGCGGCCAACTAGCCGGTTTCTTGGGTATTATTCTCGCCGTGCCCCTCGCTACCGTCATTATGGAGCTTGCCCATGACGCGGAGCGGAAAAAACTATCTCACAGTCAGGCCGCTAAGTAGGGTTACTTTCTGATTTTAATTTATGTCTACTAAAGGATTCTATATTACGACGACTTTGCCTTACGTGAACGCCGAACCTCATATTGGCTTTGCGATGGAAATTATTCGGGCGGACATCATCGTGCGTTACCGCAAGCTTAAGGGTCAGCCAGTTTTTTTTAACACTGGTACCGACGAACACGGTCAAAAAATTTATGAAAAAGCCCTAGCCTCGGGGGAGGAGGTTCAAGTGTATGTTGATCGGCTGGCGGCGAGTTTTAAAGATTTAATCTCTTTGCTTAATATTTGGCCGGAAGTTCATTTTACTCGTACCACTGATCCGGCTCATATTGAGGCTGCTCAAGAATTTTGGCGGCGCTGCGACCAAAGGGGCTATATTTATAAGAAAGCTTACGAAACTAAATATTGCGTGGGTTGTGAACTGGCTAAAACTGATTCCGAGTTGGTGGAGGGGCGATGTCCGATTCACCCCGATCGGGAGGTGGAGCGGCAGTCGGAAGAAAATTACTTTTTTAAATTTTCCGCTTTGGCTGATAAGTTACACCAATTATACGAAGAGCGACCAGACTTTGTACTACCAGATTTTCGTTTCAATGAAATCAAAAGTTTCTTAGCCGGCGGTTTGCAAGACTTCAGTATTTCTCGGCTTAAAGCGAAAATGCCGTGGGGGATACCAGTGCCAGGAGATGATGATCACGTGCTTTATGTGTGGTTTGATGCGTTAGTTAATTATGTTTCGGCGCTCGGTTGGCCTGCCCGCCGTAGCCTTGGCGGAGGCGGGCCCGCCTCCGAAGAAGGGGAGTTTGAAAAATGGTGGCCAGTGGTGCAGTACGCTGGCAAAGATAATTTGCGTCAGCAGGCGGCTATGTGGCAGGCGATGCTGATGGCCGCCGGCTTGCCGCCGTCGCGTCAGATTATCATCAATGGCTTTATTAATGCTGCCGACGGTCAAAAAATGTCTAAATCAGTGGGGAACACTGTCAGCCCGGTGGATTTGGTGACCCGCTTTGGAACCGATGGCTTGCGATATTATGTCGCTCGTCACATTAGTGATTTTGAAGATCACGATTTTTCCCTGGAGAAAATGTCTGAAGCTTATAACGCCGGCCTGGCCAACGGCTTGGGCAATTTGTTGAGCCGGGTGATGAAAATGGCGGCTACTCACTTGGAGTCCCCGGTGCCACCGGTGGCCAGAGAGCTCCCGACGGATTACGAAGAGGCTCTAGCTAATTTCCGAATTAATCGGGCCACGGATATTGTTTGGGAACATATTGCGCGCTTGGATCGACAGATTCAATCCACCGAACCTTTTAAACTTATTAAAACCGACCCCGAGGCGGCTAAAGCGATTATCGCAGAGTTAGTCAGTGGGTTGGCCTTGATCGGCTATATGCTAGAGCCAATTATGCCGGCGACCGCGGCCACTATCAGTAACCTAGTGGCCAAGAACGCCATGCCGGCCACTGGGCTTTTTGCCCGCCTCGACTAACTTTTTATGACGCCTCAGCTAATCGATGCTCACGCTCATGTTAATTTTGCGGCTTTTGACGCTGATCGAGAGGCGGTTATTGAGCGAGCTTTAGAGGCTGGTTACTGGCATATTAATGTGGGTACGCAAAAAGATACTTCCCAGTCGGCCGTGAATCTAGCCAATACTTATGACGAGGGTGTGTACGCCGTCATTGGCTTACATCCCATCCACACCAGTGCCTCCTATCACGATCAAGCAGAGCTGGGGGGCGAAGGACCGGGATTTAAGTCTCGAGGCGAGGTTTTTGATTACGAATTTTACCGCGAGCTGGCCCAAAGCCAGAAGGTGGTGGGTATTGGCGAATGTGGCTTGGACTATTTCCGGCCGGGCGAAGCGGACCGCGCCGCCCAACAAACTGCTTTCAAAGAACAGATTCGCTTGGCCAGTGAGCTGGGTAAGCCTTTAATGTTGCACTTACGACCCGGGGCTGGGGGACCGGCTTACGAGGAGGCGGCCAGTATTTTAAAAAGTGAGTCTAAGGTGGCGGGGAATGCTCATTTTTTTGCTGGTACTTCGGAGGAGGCGCGTTTGTTTCTAGATTTAGGTTTTACTATTTCTTTTACCGGCGTCATCACTTTCACCACCGATTATGACGATTTGGTTAAATATGTCCCACTGGATCGGATCCTAGTGGAGACCGACTGCCCTTACGTGGCTCCCAAGCCTTGGCGCGGCAAGCGCAATGAGCCTGTCTATGTGGCAGCTGTGGCTTCGCGGGTGGCGGAGCTAAAAGGTATGTCGGTCGAACAGGTGGCGACGGCGACCATGGCTAATACTCGGCGTTTATTTAACATTTAATCGATAAATTGTCCCGGCGGTTAGAAGGGGACCTTTTGACCCCGCCTGGGTGGAGGAAGCGGGGGCTCGTTTTTGACTTTACCAAAGCTTTCTGTTAGGATGGCTACACTTATGACCGAGGAAAAAATCGAGGATTTAAACGAAAAACCACCGAAAACTTACGAAATCGGCTACTGGCTGGCGCCTTTTGTGGCCGAAGATGCCAAAGAGGCAACCGTGGCTAAAGAAATTGTGGCCCCTATTGAAGCTATTGGGGGCACTGTCACCGGCCAGATCACTCCGGCCTTGCGCAAACTGGCCTATCCGATTCGGAAAATGATTGATAATAAGTACACCAATTTCCGTGAAGGCTATTTCGGATCCATTAGATTTAAAGCGGTTCCTCAATCAGCTGATACTCTTAATCAGACTTTAGCGAAAAGCGATCTCATTGTCCGTTTTCTGCTCATCGAAATTCCCAAGGTGGCCAAAATAAAACCCCAAGCTGTGGTAGCGGACTCTGGAGCTACCGGACCAGTGGCTAAAGTGCCTACACCTACAGCTCACCCTGAGGCCGACAAAGTCCCAGCCGATGAGGCCGCCATTGATCGAGAAATAGACGATTTACTAGTCGAAGCCACCAGCTAACTATGTATCTAAATCGCGCCATCATTATCGGAAATTTAACTCGGGATCCGGAAGAGCGCCAGTTGCCTTCGGGGGCCGCTGTCACTAGTTTTAGTGTCGCTACCAACCGTGTGTGGAAAGATAAAAACGGCGCTAAGCAAGAGGATACTCAGTATCACAATGTTGTGGTTTTCGGTATTCAAGCTAAAAACTGCGCGCAGTACTTAAGAAAGGGGAGTTCAGTGTTGGTGGAGGGACGGATGCAAACCAGAAGTTGGGATGCGCCGGACGGTACTAAAAAATATCGGACGGAAATTATTGCCGACCGCGTGCAGTTTGGAGCTAGACCGGGTAGTACTGGAGCCGTCGCGCCAGTGGCCGACTCTGGTGGTGACCAAAGCCAGGCGGGAGGTAAGGAGGCTCTCGATACCATCGAGTATCCGGAAGACGAAATCAACCCGGAAGATATTCCGTTTTAAGCAAATTACGGAACTAAAGTGACTATAATTTGTTAAAAATCTATCATGCTTAAAAAAGACAATTCCAATCCAACCAAACAGTGCCATTTTTGCGTTAACAATATTAAAGATATTGATTATAAAGACGTGGAGTCTATCAAGCCTTTTACCGACAGCCACGCGCGGATTATGAAGCATCGCCGCACCGCCACTTGTACTCGTCATCAGCGCAAGCTCACTTTGGCCATCAAACGGGCTCGTTTTATGTCACTCTTACCTTTTATTTCTGGTTAGAACTTTTCAAATCATCCTAAGGAACTCTTCTTAGACTAAACCACCGCCCTATCCGTAAACGGATAGGGCGGTGGTTTATATCGAGTCTATTTTACACCTACTTCCCTGTATCCCTACCCACGTATTCGCCGGTTTCGGTATTAATTTCGACAATATCACCCTCATTCACAAAGAGGGGAACGTTTAAGGTGGCGCCACTTTCCACTGTAATCTGCTTGGTCGCGCCTTGAGCCGTGTTGCCTTTTACTGCCGGGGCCGCTTCGGTTACTTTGAGCTTAACCTTGATTGGCACCGAGAGACCAATGGCTTTGTCGTTGAAAGACAAGAGTTCTACCTCATCATTGGCGCGTACGTATTTTATTTTATCAGCCACTAAGTTTTCTTCTAAAGTAAATCGCTCTTTCGGATTTGTCGGTTCCGCAAACCAAAACTCACCGCGGTTGCTATATAAATATTTAACAGCTCGCGAGTGGAGATCGGCTTCCTCGACTTTTTCACTTTGGTGAAAAGATTGTTCCACCACTTTACCGGTGATTAAATTCTTAAGCTTGGTTTGGTTGACTGGTTTTCTTTGTTGTTTACGGAAAACGTGGGAGTCGAGCACTTCATAAGGTTCGTTGTTCCACACGATAAACTTCCGTGGCCGAATTTCGTTGTATTCAAGCATGAATGAAAAATAATTACTTCTCTCGTAAATCTTACTGATCCGTCAATTGCCCCTTAATCTTCTTCATCAATTCATTTTTAACCTTGGGGTTCTCTTTAAGGAATGTCCTAGCGGTATCATAACCTCGGCCCAGTTTTAGTTCCTCGCCGGCGTCGGTAGTGTAGCCATAGGAGGAACCAGACTTGTTGATGAGGTCATACTTTTCTCCCAGAGCCAACACTTCACCCTCGGGGGAGATGCCCTCGTTGTAGAGTACATCAAATTCGGCCACTTTAAAGGGGGCCGCCACTTTGTTTTTTACCACTTTCACGCGCACCCGGCCCCCGACTATTTCCTCACCTTTTTTAATCTGGGCGATGCGTCTAATATCGAGCCGCACCGAGGAGTAAAATTTCAAGGCTTTACCGCCCGGGGTGGTTTCCGGGTTGCCAAACATTACCCCAATCTGCATGCGGATTTGGTTAATGAAAATGACTACTGTTTTAGACTTAGCCACGATGGCTGTCATTTTGCGCAGGGCTTGCGACATTAGGCGGGCCTGCTTGCCCATATGGTGGGCTCCCACATCACCCTCAATCTCGTCTTTGGGGGTTAGGGCCGCTACCGAGTCAATGACCACCACGTCAATTTTGCCCGAGCGGATCAAGCTTTCCACAATCTCCAAAGCTTGCTCACCGTAGTCTGGCTGGGAAATCAGTAAATCGTCCACTTTTACTCCCAACTTTTTAGAGTATTCCGGGTCCAGGGCGTGTTCGGCATCAATAAAGGCACAAATTCCGCCTTTTTTTTGGGCCTCGGCAATAATGTGGAGAGCCAGGGTAGTTTTACCGGACGATTCCGGCCCGTATATTTCAATCACTCGTCCGCGGGGGACGCCACCAATACCCAGGGCCAAATCCAGTCCCAACGAGCCGGTGGAAATGGCTCCCACATTCACTTTTGGTTTTTCACCCAGTTTCATTATCGACTCATCGCCAAAGCGCGACTGAATCGATTTAATAGTATCCTCAATATTAATGCCGTCTTCCGGCGTAGCTTTCGCGGCTTTCTTTTTGGCCATAGGAGTGGGTTTTAACTCTGATAAACTAGCTTTATTTGCTTGGTTATTTGCCGGCCGAACAAGTCTTCGGCCTTTAGCGTCAGTATATTATAGCCCGGTAAGAGGAGCAATGGCTCCCGAAAGAAGCCCTCGTCGTCGGTAAAAATCTGATTGTCATTCAGGTAAATTTTGGCAATGTGTTGAACTTGGCCCGTGACGGTGACCATCTCTTTGCTGTAAGTAGTTCCGGTGACTGGTGACAGGATTTCTATCTGCGGGCCGCGCACTAGGTCGATGGTGCGGGAGTAGCCGTAGAGGCCGATCACTAGTAGTACGGCCGCCATCAGGGCGGTACCTAGCCAACGAGTTTTAGGTAAGACTAGAGGGGACATAATTAAAAGTTTTTCATATCATCAGTTTCCGCTCCCGGTTGTGGCCCATCGCGGTAAACTTCTCGGGGTTTGGCCCCATCACCGGGCCCAATCACGCCTCGTTCCTCGAGCATGTCGAGGAGGCGGGCCGCCCGAGCGTAGCCCACTTTTAGTTTTCGTTGGAGGTAAGAGGCCGAGGCTTTGCCGGCTTCCATTACCGAGAGGCGAGCGTCTTCGTATAAATCATCATCATCTCCACCACCGGTGTCGAGAGCCGAGCTATAGAGGCCACCACTACCACCTTCCGGTTCCAGATTAATTTCTTCGTGCAAAGTGTCGGCGTATTGGTCGGCCAGATATTTGACCACTTTCTTCACCTCTTCCTCGGAGATAAAGGCCGATTGCAGGCGTATTGGCTTAGACATATCGCCCGAGAGGTAGAGCATATCGCCCGCGCCCAAGAGCTTTTCGGCCCCCATCGTGTCTAAAATAGTGCGCGAGTCGATTTGCGACGATACTTGTAAGGCGATACGGGTGGGGATGTTGGCCTTGATCAAGCCGGTAATTACTTCTACTGAGGGTCGCTGGGTCGATAAAATCAGGTGAATACCCACTGCCCGCGACATTTGGGCTAGGCGCACAATAGCTGCTTCCATTTCGCGCGGGTAAGAGGACATAATATCGGCCAGCTCGTCGATCACAATTACAATGTAAGGCATCTGCTCGATCTCCACCTCCTCCTCACCCTTTTTAGCTGCCAAGGCCGGCGCCATTATATTTTGATGATAAGATTGGATGTCTCGCACAGCGTTTTGCTCCAAAATATCATAGCGTCGATCCATTTCGCCCGCTGCCCAGCGCAAGGCTACAATCGATTTTTTGGCATTAGTAATGACCGGGGTTAGGAGATGGGGAATTTTGTTATACAAGGTCAGCTCCACTCGCTTAGGGTCGATCATAATAAAACGCATTCGCTCCGGCGGGTTGCGGTACAAAAGAGAGGTGATGAGGGAGTGGATGGTGACCGACTTACCCGAGCCGGTAGCCCCGGCAATCAGCATGTGGGGGGCTTTGGCCACGTTGGCAAAAGTAGCCAGGCCTGAGATACCTCGACCCAAGCCCACCAACAGTGGGTGAGGGGAACTGCTAAAGTCTTTACTGTTTAGGATCGAAGCCAAGCCCACGGTGGTTTTAGTGGTGTTGGGGATTTCGATACCTACCAGCGATTTACCTGGGATCGGAGCCTCGATGCGCAGCGGGTGCGCCGCGAGGGCCAGGGCCAAGTCATTTTGCAAGTTTACAATGCGCGACAGCTTCACCCCTTCGGCGGGTTTTAAGGCGTAGCGAGTAATGGATGGGCCGATGGTAATTTCATCCATTTCCACGTTAATACCGAAGTTGGCCAAAGTTCTTTTTATAATATTAGAGTTGGCTTTAATGTCGCCCACGCCGGGTTTACCGGAGTCTTTAGATAGGAGCGACAGGGGCGGTGGGACAAACTCTTTGCCATCGGCACGGTTAAACTTTATCATCGCCCCAAAGAGGCCCCCGGCTTTGGCCGCTCCTTCCGACTCTACTTCAGTGGGCGGATTTTTCTGACCGAGATGAGTTGTTTCCGGTCGGATTTCTTCTTCATTATCATCAGGGCCGGTGAAAATGCGCGGCTCGGCTTCTTCTTTGTTATTTTCCAACTCGTCATCGGTTCGCCCAAACCGATAGCCGAAGAGTGACCGCTCAAACGACAGTTTGGTATCAAACATTATAAAGATAGAGATCAGGGCGACGGCGCCGAGGAGAATTAAACTGGCGTAATAATCAAACAGTTTTAGGAGGGGGGTGGCAATGAGGGCCCCCACCACTCCGCCCACCTCTTCATTACCCATGCCAACATTTAAGATGCCTAGAGTGGCCAGAAAGAGCAGGGCCCCGCCCACCAGGCGATAGGAAATAAAGTTGGGGCGTAAGTTTTTGAGAAAGGACACACCTACTACCAATAGGATAATCGGTAGTAAGAGGTAGCCAGCCCCAAACAAGTAGCTAAGGCCGTGGTAAGTTTGCACCCCCACGATGCCGGCTAGCTCAAACCGGGCCATTAGGAGGAAAGCGCCCAGGGCTAAAAAGACGATAGCTAAAATAGCTTGTTTGGTCTCAGTTTGCAGAGATCCACCCCAGTCTGGGGTCTTGCTTTCGACTTTCTTTTTCTTGCGTGCCATATATATGTTTACAAAGGGTATCGGTAATTAAATTTGCCTCAATTATAACAAATTACCAAAGGGAAACCTATTGCCATTTATTTGGACCTTTTAAAATACCGCTTTAAATAAAGCTAAAATGGCTATCGGTCGTCTATATATTGGACAAAACTCGCTGTCTAATATATAATAAAGGACACAAGTTTAGGTTCTAAAAGTCGTAAAAGACAATCCAATCAGACACTAAAAGACTAAACATTATGGAAAAAGACAGTTCACTTTCCAAAGGTCAGACAGGGGAGCGGCAAGATCAAATTGCCGTGCTGGATTTTGTGCTGGCCAAAAACGAACGATTAGCCTCAGCTCTCTATATGGTGACAGGTTTTATGCCTGATTCGGAGCCACTTAAGTGGCGGTTGCGTGAGGTCACGGTGGCGGTGTTTACGGACATCAACCGGCTTTTTGCGGACGTATCTACGCTGGTAAAAAAGGACAAAAGTTGGTCGGGGTACCTTAACCTAGATGAAGTGGTGGGGGCGATTGGGCAGATTGTGTCCTTAATTGGTTTGGCTCTATCAGCCAATACCGCTTCCCAAATGAATCTGACTATTCTAAAAAGTGAGTATGAAAATTTGGCTAAAACTTTAGCCGACAACTTTTCCTCGGCCGGCCTCAATCATTACCTCTTATCTGGTCGTGAGCGCTACTTACCTTTACTGCGTACCAAGGAGAATTTTACTTCTTCCTTTTTGTCGGCGCCGACAGCTTCTGGTTATGGCGATTTGGCTACTCGGCCGATCTCCAACCCTCGAGTGCCGGCTGATCAGTTGACAGGGGATAAGTCTAGCTATCGGACAAATGTGACGCCTCAGTCGGCTGCCGGCCTCAGTCGGCCGGGAGCCGGGAGTGCGGCGACCGGCCGACCCCCAGCCGGTCGATCATCTATCGGACAGGGGGATCAAGCGTCCGATAAAGCTAGTCGCCGGGGCGTTATCCTTAAGTATCTAGAGGGCCGGCCCTGGACGTCTATCAAGGACATTGCTCGAGCCGTGCCCGACTGCAGTGTCAAAACCGTTCAGCGGGAGCTGGTGGAGTTAGTGGACACCGGTGTCTTAAAGAAAACCGGCGAGCGACGTTGGAGCCGCTATCAGCTGGCCTAAAAGTCAGACTGCCATTTTTTCCGCCCACTGCCACCACTTTTGGTTTACGATTGACTTTAGGCACATTTTTACTTAGTATTATAGGTGACTTGCTTTAGGTTTTAGGAGTCTGAAATTTAGGTGGAGAACTATTTTCTCCTTAATTCTGCGGATATTTAGCCCGGCAGTTATCCACATTACTAGGACCAACTGTTTGCAGGTATTGGCTTCAGCTATTATAATTTAAGGCACAGTCCGAAAGTGATGATTGGAAATTTTCTGTACGATTAAGTTTGTCCGTTCTTTGACAATTTAAGTTGAGACATATAATTCTGTTTTGCTTGCCACTGCCATACCAAGTCTGCTTGTCCGTTTGACCTATCCCTCTTATTTATTAACCCGAGTACCACTTTTGGCGCAAAGCTGATGGTGGCGAGTAACTTTGAAATGTTCTATATATATATAGAACCTTCGAGCCAGGCTGCTCCAGCTTTTGTTTCAAAAGTGGTGCTCGGTTAGTAAAATGAAAATTGTTATCAATGATGCGGAGTAACAAATAGTCGACTTAGTTATTTGTTACTTATGCATTGATAAGTTCGTGGGTTAAAATTTCTGATCCTTAGTCGATTGAGGATCGGGTTACATTTTTTAATCAGCGAACTCAATTCAATTACAAGTTGAATTATTAAGTAATTTGTACGAATTTAATTTAAATTATGACTACTAAGAAAATTGTAGCTGTAGTTGTCGGATTGGCAACTGCATCTATGATGTTTGCTGCTGTCGCAGTTCCTGCTCCAGCTCAAGCACAAACTAGTGCTGAATTGCAGACTCAGATCCAAGCTTTATTGGCTCAGATCGCTGCTCTTCAAGCTCAGATGAGTGGAGGTGTCTCTACTCCTGCTTCGATGATGTTTACAAGCAATTTGACCATCGGTTCCTCCGGTGCCGAAGTAACTGCTTTGCAGAACTTCTTGATCGGTAAAGGTCATGTTATCCCAGCTGGTGCTACTGGTTACTTCGGTGCCCAGACCAAAGCCGCTTTAGCTGCCTACCAGGCTGCTAACGGTATTGCTCCAGCCGTTGGTTACTTTGGCCCGATGACTCGAGCTAACGTTAACGCTGCTACTCCAGCCGTTCCGGGAACTCCTGGAACTCCGGCTACTCCTGCTGTACCTGGTAACTT
>MHTK01000002.1 GCA_001824825.1 Candidatus Vogelbacteria bacterium RIFOXYD1_FULL_46_19
CCCTGCATCGTTTTGTAGCGAGGAATGACATCCTTAACGATCGAAGATAAAAGCGAGCCATAGTGGGGCAAGCCCGTAGCAAACGGAGGACCATCATAAAAAACGAACTCCCCGTTCGGTGCGTCTTTGGTTACAGATTTTTCGAAAATACCATTCTCCTGCCAAAACTTTAGAGTTTCTTCCTCCCGCTTGGCGGTCTCCGACTTTTCGGGCAAATCTTTTTTAACAGACATATTCAAACAATTTACCTTAAAATAAGGGCTTTTACAATCAGCCTAGCGAGACTAGTTCCGTTTTAAAACCTCGCGAAGGTGGTGGCCGGCTGGGTTTTGGCCTTGTTGTATTTGGCGGCAGTAGCCGCAAGGCCAAACGGCCCCGCTGGAGCGGAGGAAAAATAGGCGCTGGATATTTTTCCGTGTTTTAAAACGGAAGCTAGACGAGCGCCCTACATTTCACTCGGCACCGCAATCCCCAAAATTTCCAACCCGCCCGCTAACACCTGGCGCGTAGCCTCAGCTAGAGCCAAGCGATACGCCGACAACTCGGGTCGCGCTTCATCAATAATTTGATGCGCCCCATAAAAACTATTAAAAGCTGAGGCTACTTCCAGCAAATAAGTCACGATACTTTGCGGAGCGTACTCCGTGCCGGCTCGCTCCACCACCTCCGGAAACTGATATAAAAATTTTTCTAAAGGTAAAACTTCTATATCTTCCGGCCGGGTGGCGGACGGGGTTAAACCGTCTTTTTTGGCCTTCGCCAAAACCGAAGCGGCCCGCACAGCCGTGTACTGTAAGTAAGGTCCAGAGTCCCCTTCAAAAGACACAGACTTTTCTATATCGAAAATAACATCCCGGCCGGGTGCCTGCTTTAAAATGGAAAATTTAATGGCCGCTACCGCTACTTGCCCGGCAATTTCTTTTTTACTGTTACGCGAGAGCGTCCGATCGGCCAAACGTTCGAACACCTTACCTTCAATGTCGGCCATTAAACCTTCGGCCGCTACCACATCGCCAGTACGAGACGACATTTTACCGGAGGGCAACATTAGTAAGCCGTGAGAAATGTGCTTAATTTTTGGAGCCAGCTCTGGGAAAACCGCTTCCATGGCTTTTAACACTACTTTAAAATAATCACTCTGTTCATTGGCAGTAATAACGATAGATTTTTCATAAGGGTATTTATCATACTTGGCTTTGGCCAGCCCCAAATCTTTGGCCTCATAGGTGGGCAAACCTTGGGAGTTTACAAAAACTCGAGTATGGAGACCGTGGGCCTCCCCTTTAAACACTATCGCCCCGTCGCTTTCCACAAACACCTGCTTTTTTAGAAAATCATTTACAATGGCTTTACCCGTTTCCGCCATCTCACTTTCAAAAAAGTAAAAATCAAACTTGGTCCCTAGGCGGCGATAAATAGTTTCAAAGTAACTTAAACTCCAAGCTCGGCCGGCGTCATAGTAGCGATTGACACCAGCGTCAGTCCGACTATAAATTAAAGTGTTGAGGCGAATAATTTCTTCTTTAGCGGTAGAGTTATCTTCATAAGCTTTAGCCCCGGCGGCGTAAGCCGCCCCCAAAAAATTAACCCGACTAGTCACCGACCCTAACATTTTTTCTTTCCAAAACAGCCAAGACTGCTCGCGAATACCGTAAATAGCCTTGGCGACATGCAAGCCCACATCGCCCTGATAACTAGCCCGCTTCACATCTGCCCCACTCCACTCAATCAAGCGGGAAATACTTTCACCCACCGTGTTGCTCATCAAATGTCCAATATGAAAAACTTTAAAGGGGTTTGGGTCGGTGTACTCCACTATGGTTTTCTGACGACGCAGTCGATTATTGCGACCAAAGTTTGGCTCATCCAATATTTTTTTTATTTCACTGGCAAAAAAATCTGGCTTTAAGTAGAAGTTGATAAAGCCAAAACCAGCCACGGTAATTTTTTCCACCCCCTCAAAATTGTGATTTTTTAACTGTTGGACCAGCTTGCCGGCCAGTTCAATCGGGTCTTCACCTAGCTTCTTGGCGTACATCATCGCCACATTGGTGGCATAGTCACCCAGCCCCGAATCGGAGGGATGCTCTAAAAGAACTTTGGGCCCGCGCACGCCCAACTGCTTCAATTCTTCGACCAAGGCTTTTTCAATCAGAGAACGGATCATTAAATCCACTATAGCACAAAAAATCCCCTTGTATAGGGCCGTTTATTTTACAAAAATACCTGTTCCTTAGATTCCCAACCCCACTTCTATGGCTAGAATTTGTCTGTACCGGAAAAACCGGTTTCTAGGGTACTAAATCTCTGAAGATTAAAACTTTTTAGAAAAACACACTTTTAGAGTACAGAATTTCTGAAACACTCGCGCCGTCGTGCTCGTGACCCTCTAAAAGTGGGTTTTTGTTGGGAGGGGGATGCGGAACATAATTTTTGAAGCGCTCAATTCGTCTACATAGGTCCGCCCTATGGAAATATATGGGTTTGGATTATCAGCTATTAGTTGTTAGCTACCGACAAAGGTTAAACGGCGGTTTCTTTAATTAAAGTAAAGCGCGGGCCCCGATAGCCGAGCTCGGGCTTGTCCACTGTTTCCAACCACATCTCGGCCGGGCGAACCCACCAATCAAAATTGCCGTAAAGTGCCCGATAAACGACCAGTGGCTCATTGGTTTCGGAATGACTAGCCAGTCCTAAAACTTCATACTCATTGCCTTTGTAATGCCGATAAATACCCAGTTTAATATTGTCCATATTGGAAATTTACCGGCCAGTGGAACCAAAACGGCCCTCGCCACGGCTTGAGTCTGATAACTCTTCAACTTCTTCAATATCCACTAGTTCGACCGGAAAGATTACCAATTGAGCCAATTTATCCCCTTGTTTAATTTGATAAGATTCACTACCTAAGTTTATAAGGTTCACATTATATTCCCCCCGATAGCCAGCATCGTACACTCCACCCAAAACGTGCAAGCCGCCATTTTTTGGCAGACTACCTTTGTCTTTAACGATAGCCGCCAAGCCAATTGAAAATTCGAGAGCCCAACCAACAAAAAAAATCCGTCGCTCCCCTGGCTCCAAGACATAATCCTCTAGTGAACACATATCAAGTCCAACATCCCCGGGGTGGGCGTAGTTGGGCAACTTGGCAGTCGGATTTAATTTTTTAATTTTAAGCACCACACTCATTTTATATTTTTAACCGTTTAGAAACAATTTTAAACACATTCTTACTAACTTCGGGCGGGCTCATACAAATTGAGCCTTTACAACATTCAATCTTACTCCAATTTTTATTCTTCTGTGCCAAAAGTAAAGCACTATCTCTGGAAAGTTTTAAATGACGCAAATTATCTTCGGCTACGTCTTTTTTGCCTTTTAGATACTTTTTACTCATTTGATTAACCTTGCCTTGAAGCCACTTTTTACTTATTTCGTAAGGAACATCTAGAAATATAACCAGATCTGGCTTGGGTAATTTAAATACATTAAACTCCATTTTGTTGAGCCAAATCATAAACTCTTCCCGCTGTTTAAGATTTTTTATTTTACCTCCTTGGTGAATTTGATTGGCAGAAACATAGCGATCAGCCAGCACAATATATCCTTCCTCTAGCCACTTTTTGATCTGAATACTTGATTCAAAACGGTCAGCTGCATATAACACCGATGCAATCCGTGGATCAACTTTTGTAAAATCCCCGTACTGGCCAGACAAATATTCTCCAATTAAACCGCCAAAAAAGTTATCGTAATAACGTGGAAAGTCTATAGTTTTAATTTTATAACCAGCTTGTTTTAATCTGGTGGCTAAAAGTTTAGTTTGAGTAGCTTTACCCGAGCCATCAATTCCATCAATTACAATAAGTTTTCCTTTTTTGGCCATAGTTTATTTCTTTAAAATTTTATCAATTCTTTGAGCGAGCTTCACCATATCCGCCTCTTTTTTACCCCTAGTCGTTTCGGCGGCTGTGCCTAAACGAATTCCCGACGGATCCATCGGGCTGCGAGTTTCTCCCGGTACCGTGTTTTTATTAACAATTATTCCCGCGGCTTCCAGCCTGTCACTAGCCTCTTTACCAGATAACCCTTGGCCACCCATCCAGGTGTCTAGCAAAATAAGGTGAGAATCAGTACCGCCAGAAACCAATCTCCAACCTAAGCGCTTCAATTCGCTCGCTAGCGCCTTGGCATTCCTGACCACCTGCTTCGCATAAGTTTTAAACTCAGGCCGTGTGGCCTCCGCTAAAGCGACGGCCACCGCCGCAATTTGGTTTAAGTGTGGCCCACCTTGCGTCCCCGGAAAAACGGCTTTATCAATTTTGTCGGCATACTCAAGTCTGGAAAAAATAAGGGCCGCCCGCGGACCCCGCAAAGTTTTATGAACGGTGGTAGTTACCACATCGGCGTAAGGAAAGGGTGAGGGGTATGCCCCTCCGGCCACCAGACCCGCCACATGAGACATGTCTACCATCAAAATCGCCCCCACCGAGTCCGCAATAGCGCGAAACTTTTGCCAATTAATCCGCCGAGGGTAAGCAGTGAAGCCAGCCACGATCAACTGAGGTTTTTCTTTTTTAGCTAGCCGACTTAGGTGCTCATAATCAAGCACTTCAGTTTTTTCATCTACTCCAAATGGTACCTGCTGCCACACCTTACCGGTAATAGAAACCTTGTGGCCGTGAGTTAAGTGGCCACCGTGAGCAAGAGACATACCCATAATCTTTCCTCGCCCCACTGTAGCCTTGGCGGAGGCTGGGCCTTGACTCGCCGTCCCGCCCGGCGGGACCAGGGCCAAATAAACGGCCACATTAGCTGGCGAACCAGACAAGGGCTGAACGTTCACCCGCCATTTTGGGGATTTAAGTTTAAACGCTTTGAGAGCTCGCGCCTGGCACAAACTCTCAATCTGATCTACTACCTCATTACCACCATAGTAACGCGCCCCCGGATAACCTTCGGCGTATTTATTGGTTAGTTCCGAACCAAGAACCTTTAACACATCGGATGAGACAAAGTTTTCCGAAGCAATTAGATTCACCACCTTCTGCTGGCGCCGCTTTTCGGCTGTTAATAATTTTTCGATTTGTTTGTCTTTCATTAAGAGTATGATAACCGAAATATTTAAAAGAGAAAGCCCCACCAAAAAGGGTGGGGCTTGAATCAAATGGGCTCTAGTCAAACTGATGACCAACGATATTGTCCGGATGCAATTTGTTGAAAAGCACTTCGGAGTTATCCTGAAGAACAATCTCACTAATCCCGGCCTCCAAAGCTACACTCCAACAAGACTTGCAAGCCCACCAGTGACCCCACAAGAACAACTTGGCTCCAGTGGTATCTTCCCCGCGCTCCCTCGCGTCAGCTACAGCTTTAACTTCAGCGTGATTTCTAGGATGACAACCTTCGCACAATTCATAACCTTCGCCGGTGGGGATATTTTGACGCACCCGCTCGCAACCGTTACTATCGTGGTAGTTGCTACCATTGGCCCCGGCCCCAATTACCTTGCCATCTTTCACAATCACGGCCCCGGTGGGCATAACTTGATCCAGTGAATGGGCTCGGGCGTACTCTTTGGCCGCTAACATAAAAGGGTCCGAGGCAGACACGTACAAAAAATGTTGGCCGACGGGTAAATAGGGATAACTAACCGGTGATTTGGATGTACTCATTAGTTTGGTTCCTTATGATTTGATCTTTTTTAAAGCTGTGGATATTCTACCCTGAATCCCCTATAATTCAACTTATGACCCCATTTGACCGAATATATCAAGACTCCATAGAGAAAATACTCAAGACTGGAATTGAAGAAACCAACCATCGCACCGGGCATAAGACTAAAGCCTTGCCCGGCTTAACTTTCTCAACTGATATTTCAGCCGACGGCTTTCCCCTCCTAACCCTCCGCAAGATTCCCGTCGGTATGTTCATAGCCGAACAAATGTGGTTTATCATGGGTAGCCGAAAACCTGAAGATTTTCTCCGTGATCATACAAAAATTTGGGATATTTTTACCAACCCCGGTGATGTGGTGACTGTCGCTTATGGTTACCGCTGGCGCAAGCACTTTGGACGAGACCAACTCGGCAAACTAATCGAACTACTCCAAAAAGATCCTAGCTCGAGACACGGCGTGATTGTGACATGGGACCCGGCGAGCGACGGCTTGGGTGGTGTGGCTAGGAAAAATGTCCCTTGCCCTTATACTTTTACAGTAAATATTATTGGCGGTAAATTGCATCTTCATAACATCATCCGCTCCAATGATATGATGCTTGGTATGCCGGCGGATGTAGCCGGCTTTGCTCTCTTGCAATGTATGCTGGCTCAAAAATTAAACGTTAAACCTGGTATCTACACCCACTCCATTTCTAATGCCCATATTTATGATATCCACTACGCTGGGGCTCAGGAAATTATTGACCGCAAGCATAACCATAAGCCAATCAACTTACACTTACCGGAAAATTCTTTCGATCGAGCTGAGAATCGTGATCCAAAATTGTATCAGGAAATAGTCGACGATCTAGAGGCCCAGTATCACCCAGGTGAACCCATTAGTGGTTTAAAAATAGTTTTGTGAAAACCTTTATTGTGGCCGCCATGTCGGCCGACGGCTTCATCGCCAAAAATCGAGATGAGGCTTCGACCAGCTGGACCAGTAAAGCCGACAAAAAACATTTTATTGCCCTCACCAAAAAAGCGGGCGTAATAGTAATGGGAGCGAAAACCTACGAAACTTTCGGGGCCCAGCCCCTGGCCGGTCGCCGTAATATTATCTACTCTCTCGACGTTGAATATGAAGGCGTTGAAACAACCACCGAACCCCCAGAACAACTACTCCTGCGACTAGAGCGAGAAGGTGTGTCTGAAGTAGCAATTTGTGGTGGGGCATCAATATATACCCTCTTTCTAGATAATAATTTGGTCGACAAATTATATTTGACAGTTGAAGGGGTTATTTTTGGCCAAGGATTAAATTTACTATCAAAAAACTTGCCAAGACAGCTATCTCTTGTTTCACTTAACAAAATTGGAGACAATACGGTTCTATTAGAATACGACCTAATAAAGTAATATGGCTATCCTAACCAAAGACCAGATTTTAAAACGAATTCAAACTGCTGACCTAAAATTCAAGCCAAGCTTAGATATTTTTCAGCTTCAGGCTCACGCAGTGGATTTGCGTTTGGGCTATACTTTTTTAATCCCCAAAAAGTGGCACCTAACAAAAGCCGGTCGAGAAGCTTTAAATATCAACTATTTTGATAAAAACAGGCCAGCTTACTTCGACATCATCGAATTAGAGGAAGGCCAGGTGTTTGACCTGTTGCCGGGAGAATATGTTTTAGTAAGCACTTTGGAATCTATTACTCTGCCAAGAGATATTATGGCAGTGCTTTACCCTCGGTCTTCCACCAACCGCAAAGGCTTGTCCGTCGATCTAACCGGCATAGTTGACTCAGGTTATGAAGGACAACTAGCCATACCTATTACCAATAACACTGACTCTCAAGTGATAAAACTTTATCCGGGCGAACGTTTTTGTCAACTTGTGTTTGAACAATTAGACCAAGCGGTGGATGCGCGCCAAAGTCGCTATCACCATAAAGACATTATTGAAGGGTTTATTGCCAAGCACCTATCCAAAGACAACACTGAAATAAACTTAATCAAGAAAGGAGAGATAAAAAAACTTAAAAGCCAGTATAAAATTAAGTAAAGAAAAACCCCCAGTACTGGGGGTTTTTCTTTGTGTATATTTTATTTCACCTCCACCCACACATATTTTTCTGCTGAAAAATTGCGCGGGCCCGCCTCGGCTCGTCAGCCTCCGGCCGGTGGAAGTTGCCTATTTCACTTCCACCCCCATCGAACGAGCGGTGCCGGCAATAATTTTAGCAGCCGCGGTCACGTCGTTAGCATTCAAATCCGGCATTTTCCTCTCAGCAATTTCATTAATTTGAGCTTTGGTAATAGTGCCAACTTTTTTAGCCACATTTTTACCCGAGCCTTTCTCGACTCCGATCGCTTTAAGAATCAAACTCGAAGCTGGTGGGGTTTTTAAAACAAAGTCAAAACTCCGGTCTTCATAAACCGAAATTTCAACCGGGATAATATCCCCTCTCATTTCTTGAGTTTTAGAATTGAACTGATTGACGAACTCGCCAATGTTAATACCAGCCTGACCTAAGGCTGGACCAACCGGTGGCGCTGGGTTAGCCGCCCCCGCGGGAATCTGCAGTTTTAATTTTTTGATGATTTTTTTAGCCATAACGATAGAAATCTACCTTATTTTTGTAAAAATGTCCAATTCAAGCTGATGAGCGAAAAATTCATTAATCTAAATCTTCTTGACTTGGAGAAAATCCAACTCTACCGGGGTTTCGCGGCCAAACATCGATACCAGGACTTTGACCTTGCCACGCTCGGAATCGATCTCGCTAACTTTACCTTCAAAGTCTTTAAACGGACCATCGACAATCACTACCGGCTCCTCTACCGACAAGTCGATAGCGTGCTTAGTGGAGTCGTCGCTCATCCGGCGGAACAATTCATCCACTTCCTCTTTAGCGAGCGGCACCGGAATCACTCCCGAACCAATAAAGCCAGTTACCCGCGGCGTGTTACGTACCACGTACCAAGAATCGTCGGTGACGATCATATCCACCAAGACATAACCGGGGTAAATTTTTTCTTCTTCGGTCACGCGTTTACCCCCCTTAATTTTTACCTTTTTCTCGCTGGGTACCAAGACATTGAAAATTTTAGTTTCCATCCCCAACGACTCGATGCGTTGTTTTAGGTTTCTCGCCACCGCATTTTCATAACCGGCGTAAGTATGAATAGCATACCAATTACGCCCTTGGTCTAGTTCTTGTTTAGCCATAGGTTTAGATTAAAAAATTTCTTAAAATAGTAGTGAAAATAAAATCAAAAGCCCCCAAGTAAAATCCAATGACAAAAGCAATCGCAATCACAATCGTCGTATAAGCAATCGCCTGATTTTTGGTCGGCCAGTTCACGTGCTTGAGTTCTCCCTTGGTGGACTTAAGATAGTCGATGAATGACATAAATTAGAAATTATCGCTGTAATAAAAAAGCCCCGCGGGGCCCTTTCATACTACAAGGCTATCAAGGGAAAGTCAACCCTGTGAAATAGGTAGTTTAAAGTCTCACTGTAAGCTCATAGTGATTCGGAGTACTAAATATAAGCACAATATTCCGATGGCTTATTTCACAGGGTCAACTCCAGCACCAATGCCTTAGTTGGTGCTGGGTGTCCCAACACTTCTTTTAACTCACACTAGGTAAGTCGCCTCGGCGGTAGCGCGTTAGGGGCAACTTGTTCAGCTGATTTAAAATAGGTGTAATAAATTGCCACGATGCAATAATTTCGCCGCGAGTAGGAAAGAGGGTACTGTCCCCCATCAAGGCGTCAAACAACAGCCGCTCATAGTCGGAAGGTATCAGCCGATCGGGCCAGCCGGTCGCATAAGCAAACTCCAGGTTTTTTTCTGTGACCAGATAGTCTAAACCCGGCTCTTTAGCCAGAAGCGACAGTGCCACCCCTTCGTTGGGTTGAATGGTGAAAGTTAAGACATTACCCACCTCTCCACTCTCCACCTCTACCGGTATCAACTTTAAATTTTTAAAGTAAATTTTGATCTCGGTTTTTTTAACCGGTAAACCTTTGCCACTTTCTAAAGTAAATGGAACACCACGTAAGGGGCCAGTGGTTACAGTGGCGTTAATTTTAAAATAAGTTTCCGTAGTTGAGTAAGGAGCCACTCCGGACTCATTTAAGTATCCCTCATATTGGCCCCGTTGCACCGACTCTTTAAAATCAGAATGGGCCAGTTTTAAACCTTTTAATACTCTCTCCCGAGCCGCTCTAATACTAGCGGCTGTCAGGGTAGCCGGTGTCTCCATCGCCACCAAAGCGAGCATTTGCAGTAAATGATTCTGACCCACATCCCGTAAGGCTCCCACCTCGTCATAAAAAGACCCCCGACCCACTATTCCTTCTTGCTCTAAGAGACGCACCTCTACGCGGACAATGTGCCCGCGATTCCAAATATTGGCAAATAAGGGGTTGGCCAATCTAAAAGTAATAATATTTTGCAAAGTCTCCTTGGCTAAATAATGATCAATCCGAAAAATTTGATCCTCGGTAAAAATATTCTTAAGTTGGCGTTCTAAAGATCTGGCGGTTCCTAAATCACGACCAAAAGGCTTTTCCACCAAAAAACGCGTCCAGCCGGTACCAGCCCGCGCGCTTTCGCAAGCTTTAGCCAAGTGACTCTTTTTAATTAACGGGAAAATCGTCGGATAAAGCGCTGGGGGCACGGCAAGGTAAAATAGCTTATTAGTACAAACACCTAAACTGTTATCTAAAGACTTAAGTTGTTCGCCTAAGCGCTCGTAAGCCGCCGGGTCGTCAAATTGGCCCTGCTCCAATACTATCAACTTTAAAAATTTTTTAAGACTAGTTGAACTCGCCCCACGGTGATACTTGGTGAGACTGTCTTGAATCAAAGTTTGAAATTCCAGTTTAGATAAGTCACGCCGCATAAACCCCACCAGCCGGAACTGGCTGGGCAGCAACCCCTTTAGATATAAATCGAAAATGGCCGGCAACAGTTTACGCCGGGCTAAATCACCGGTAATACCAAAAACCACCACAATGGTGGGAGGTAAGGGCGTGGTTTTTGGTCTGGTCATAAAACTTATTCTACCACCTCACTTCTAGATCGCTAAGCCGACGCCTCAGTCGAGGTGACAGTCGAATCCGGTCCTTGGGGCACTATAAGAATGGCTAGTAAGTAGCCAATAACACCAGGAAAAATACCCGTCATTAAAACAATTAAAATAAAAATAACGCGCAGTAAAACCGGGTCAATACTAGAATACTCCCCCAAGCCACCCAAGACCCCAGCCACTGTTCGATCTTTTTGGCTACGATAAAGTTTTTTCATAGATTCTTTAAATTTAGACTTTAATAATTATAGATTTACTCTTTTTAAGCCGAAAAGCAAGGTCTACTTGCTAGTTTTTTTAAGAAGCCCCCGCCGTCGAGTGACGTCGGGGGCGATAGGTGCTCTTACACCACATGGCCGCAGCGAGCTAAGCTCTGGCGTATAATCGATAGATTCGACCTGGTCCTAGCATCGGTAATCCAGGGTGGCAAAGTCGCATCTCGATCAAGGCAAAACTGACGTGGAAGCGTAGGATGAGCAAGAATTACTCCCGCCCCTTTACCGCCCCAGTCTTTGGCCGGCCACACCTTGACCAATTTCAGATTTGAAGCAAGGATAAGATCCACGACTTCTGGCGGTAAAACAGGAGCCGGCCGAGCCAACTTACCCCTTCGAACCTCCAGTACATTTGGGTCTACCACATCCTTGTCCGGAGTATACATAACTCACCTCCCTAAGTTGAGTCCTATTTCTACTCTTAATAAACCAGAAAACTCATGCGCTGTCTATATTCCCAAGGTCCGACCTAGGGAAGTAGCCACTTTGGCTTTAGCTTCGGCTAGGGGCATTAAAAGCAGTGCCCCGGCGGCGGCCCGATGCCCGCCGCCGCCGAAGGTGGCGGCAATTTTAGACACATCAACCAGGTCGGGGTTCTTAGACCGGAGGGATAATCTAACTCGTCCCAGCTCCTTTTCCACCAAAGTGGCAACCACTACATAATCCCTAACCAAAAGTAAGTCCCCCGAAATCGACAAGCCTTCCGTATCGGCGTAATTAATCCCCGCTGACTCCAAATCAGAAAAACTTAAAGCTACCATCCCCGCTCGTCCCCCAGCCACTTCCTCAGCCGAATTAAGAGCTAAGCCCCAATACCGCAAAGCGCCCTTGGTCATACTCCGCTCCAGGTCTAAAACCACTCGGGTAGCTTGGGGATTCACTTTTAAAAGTTCCGCCCCCACCTCGAGTGTACGCGGGGTCACTTCCGGATATTTAAAACCCCCGGTGTCACTATACAGGCCAGCGTATAAATTGGCCGCCATAGTAGCAGTCAAGGCCACATGCCAAGCGGTTAGTAATTCAAAAATTATCTCAGCGGTGGCTGGCCGCGACGAATCGATTAAGTTGATCTGACCAAAGCCGGGATTGGAGATGTGATGATCAATCACTACTGTCTTTAAGTGAGACGGAAACACTACCGCCCCCTTTTTAGAAATCATATTAACTGAAGCGGAATCCAAAATTAAAAACAAATCAAACTGGCCCACCTCAATATCGGAGTAAGCGGTCGGGATAATAGTTTCAAAACCTGGCAAAGCGGCAAGTGACGGGGATAAATCCGAATCACCACCAATGGCCACCACCTCCTTACCCAAACTACGACACGCTTCAGCGAGAGCCAGCACCGACCCGGCCGAATCAGGGTCCGGACTCGGGTGTAAATGCAGCAATATCCGGTTTGAATTTTTAATAGCGTTTAGAATCTCGTCGGCAATTTTGAAAAAATCATTCATAAGTAAAAAACTAGTTTTTAAACAAGCCCTTGAATTATAACCTATCCGAGGGTAGCCTATAAATCAATGCCCCTCGTTCAACAATACCCCGCTCTACAGTGCCTGGCCACCGCCTGCGATAATTTAAATATTCCGTATCGCTACCTAGACCGCCATCACAACTTTATTGAAGTTAAACCGGCCGGCTCTTTGTCTCTATTTTTTGCCAACGCCGCCACTCCCTTTAACTCTGATGTGGTAAACCGTATCTGTGCGGACAAAGAATTTACCTACCTCCTGCTAAACGAAGTGATCGCGATGCCGGCCACGCTTGGCTTTTTCAACCCGGATTCACTCGATATTTACGAACTTTATCGCAATGTTAAATCAAGGACAGAAATTATTGAAACCATCCAACAAAATTTTTCTTGGCCCCTAATAATGAAACGGAACGCCGGCCAACAAGGCAACAATGTTTTTCTCTGCCCCACCGAAAAAGATTTACATCGCGCTCTAAAAAAAATCTACAATCCCAAGTCCCAGCAGTACGACTACGTGGCCCTGGCCCAAGAGTACATCAAACCAAAAGCGGAGTACCGCTTGATTTTCTTCCGTGAGAAACTTTTACTTGCTTATGAAAAAAGCATAGTCGGCGCCACCTTTAATGGCAATCTAAGCCCCCTACACTGGGACCAAGCCCAGGCAATACCAATTGAAGACCAAGCTCAGTTGGCCGCTTTAGCGGATTTCGCCCAACCTATTTTTGCGCCCTTGCCGGTCACTTTTGCCGGCTTAGACGTCATTGAAGACGAACAAGGTAAATTGTGGCTAATTGAAATCAATACCCGGCCGGGCTTTAAATTTTTCATTCATTCCAACGGTGAACAACCCTTAATTGAGATGTATGAAAAAATTCTTCAGGCGATCTTGGCCCACTAAAAAATTATTTAAACTTTAAGCGAGGTTTCCAATACAGCATCACGGCCATAAAGATTGCTCCCACCGCATTAAACACTAAATCGAGACCAGTATTAAAGTACCCACCCACCCCGGTCGACGGCATAAAAACGACAGCGGCAAATTCCACCAATTCATTAATCGCCCCCAAGCCCAAGCCGCCCAAAGCGGCTATAAAAACTAAAAGCCCCCGACTACCCGTAAAATACCGCTTCGTGATTTCATACATCACCAAAGTCGCCACGGCAAAGCCAAAAGCGTGAACCACTTGGTCAAATTTTAGAATGAAAAACTCACCGCCTCGATCCACCAAAGGCAGTAAGCGATAAGCGTATAAAACGTCGCCAGCCACCAGCACACTCCCCCCGGCCATATGTAAGAGCCCCCAGAGTGATAAGCCCCAGATTGACCAGTGACTAAGTCTGGTGTATTTAATCGTGCCTAATATTAGGGCAAAAAATAAAACAGTGACCGCCACGTACCAAATAAACTCTGCATCGCCCTTGAAAATATAATAGACACTAAAAACAAGTAAGTAACCACTGGTAAAAACTAAGGGTCGCCAAAACTGATACCATAATTTTTTAGTCATATTTATTACATAATGGACAAAGGACTTTCCACAAGCGAGCTAAGGCTAGGGCCACCGACCCGGTTAAAGCCAGCTGGACCGTGGGCGACCAACCCACTTTAAAGACCGGCACCAGAGGCATTAGATCGTTATAAGCCCAGCGGCCAGTATAAAGAGCAAAGAGTTCGAACCCGACAGCAAAGATAAGAGCTAAAACAGAGAGCCAGATTAACTCTTTTTTAATATCCCGCCCACCAACCAAGAACCTAGCTATAGCGGCCAAAAAGGTAATCACCACGGCATCAAACACAGCCGCCCGCAGTAAAATGAAAATGGTAATCGATTCCCCTTGGTAGTGGGTATACAAAACCTCATGTGTGAGCTCCCAGCCAGCATTAAAAATAAAAGCGGCCGACCAAACAGCAATAAACTCCACAACTATATGGGGTCTAAAAGTAAGCGCTAGAACCTTGGTGGTATTACACATCCTATCAATTATATAAGATTTTTTAGTAGGATACCTCTACCCTATTAACAATAGACCAACGACAAGTAAGTTCAAGTGTATTAAAATGTAAATACTAAATATAAGATCTCTTATTTCGATCAATAAAAGATATTCTATGAATGAAAATAATATTGAGTCTAATATTCCCAAACTGGATTACAATAATCTCCGGCTAACTCTTCACGACCTAACCCGAAAATTAAAAAATTTACCAAAGCCTGACTTGTCGGGCTTTGGACCATCTAGAATTGAAGAAATTAAAAAACAATTAGAGAAACTCGCACCAGAAATTGAGGCCATAATATCTGACCCGGCTATCAAATCCGAAAATAAAGAGCTTCTAAAAAATCAACTAAACAGAATCGAGGATAGATTAAATAAAACCTCTGACAATGAAACAAGCCCTTCAACCACTAAAGGCAGTGCAACAAAGGAAGAAAAGGAAGAGCAACTTGAAGTGGTGAAAAAAGCTTTTTTGAACGCTAAAGATATTATTGACACCCCAGAGGTAGACCCGGCCGATAAAAAGTCCGCAGTTGAAGCTTTCTATCAAGCTCGACAAGATTACTACCACCAAATGGAAGGAGGAGAAAAAGTGCCCGAAGAATTAAAAGATGCCAACTTGCGTATTGCTAAAGTGGAAAAAGACCTGCAAACTCCCACCAATCAGGAATCCATTAAATCACCTGCAAAAACCAAACTAAAGCCAGATGAAATAACTCTAGAACCGGTCGACAAAACCGCCGGTAGGGCAATTAAATTTTCCGACACCGACCATCGAGAAATACAATCCGCCCTAAAACCAGAAACCGAAACAGACAGTGCTCTTGATAGTTACTGGCGACTAGTAGAAGAAACGGCTAACCCCCAAGTACCCCCAACCATTCAAACACCGGAAGAACAAAAACGTTCGAGGGGGCAGGTTAAAACCAATCAATTTGTCCAAGACCATCTCGGAATGCTATCACGTGCCGAAAGAGAAAAAATACCCTCAGGATTAAAACCTCAAGACCCAATTCAAGAACACCCGCCGGTAGTGGAGCCAGCGGCCACACTAGGGGCCGAGGCAACTCCTGTGTTAGTAGACAACGAGGAAAAAAAACCAGACGAGCTGACTGCCTTGCTGGAAGAATCAAAGGTGCAAGAACAAGCGGAACTAGACAAAATTACTCAAGCCATCAGTGAAACTACCACTTTAGACGAACTTCAAACAGCGATCGATAACCTAGGTGGCTTGCAAGGAAGCGACTACTATTCATCGGAAGATCTGAAAAAGCAAATAGACCGTTATTTAATATCGTCAAATAAATTCTTTTTAACTGGAGCCGGTGGCTTTCGCGACAAAATAGTGGAACTAGTAAAGCTAGATTCAACTAAAAGCTCAGAGGCCAAACTCCAGGAGCTCCCAGGATTTAAATTTAGAGACGGAGCAACAAGTACAGCCAGTAGCAATCAAGTAGAGCCAGCAACATCTGAGGTGGGTTCAGAAACAGAAGAAAAAACGGAAAAGGATGAAAACCTTCAAGACTTATTAGAAGCACTACTAGCTGAAGCTGATGATGAAAAAAATGCGTCTTTAACTCCAAACAACTTCTCCTCGACCAAATTACCAACCCTAGAAAACAATGATGATAACACGGAGTTACCAGCTTTAGATCCAGTATTTGTCCAAGAAATGATGGCTAGCCTACCTCCAGAGGAAGTAGGTTCAGCCACCAACTTTGAAAGCTTGCCGACACCCACTCAAGAAAAAATTAAAGTAGGACTATACAATCTGGGCTGGCAGTTTAAAAAAACTAAAAGCGACTGGATGGCTCTGGCTCTTGAAAGTATGACCAGCAAGAAAGTTTCCGCTGACGAACTAAAAAATTTAAGCCCAGGCAAGCGTTTAGCCCACGGCTTAGCCGCCAGCTATCACCGCGATAGCCAGCAAGCCGAATCGCGAATGAGGGAAATAGCCCAGTTAAAAGCTAGGGGTGAAAGTACAAGTTTACTGAGGCATAAGCTAGGCAATGTAGGCCAACCTTTAAGCACACTTGTAAAAATCGGCCGCACTGTGGCTGACTTAACTGGGGTGGCGATCATTAATCCAACCCGATATGTTTTAGCCGCCAGTATGATGGCCGGACGAGTAGCGGAAGCTGGTAAAGAAGCTCGTTTTTCCAGTCAGATAACACTAAAGCGAGCTGGTGTAGAAAAGTATCAAAACGAGCTTAATTTTGAAGAGCTGGCCTTTGGATCACTAAAAGAAAAATTTCAGCAATTTGAAAATTTTAAAAATCGTAAAAATCATTTACGAAAAATTGCTCGCGGTATCGCCGCAATGCCTAAAAGAACAACTGGTATGTCGGAAGAAGAAAAGACACAGTTCCAAGAGAATAAATTCACTGGCAATGAAGAACAACTAGACTCAGTAAACATCGAAAATGCTTTGACTAAAGTGTCCGATTTTATTGCCGACGGCGTCCAAGGACTTTTACGTTTCGATACCCAACAAAACATTAACGCCATTGATAAGAAACTCCGTAAGTTAGAAACAAATAGCAAACTGACAGCCGAACAAAAAGAAGCGGTCAAACAAAAAATATTCAAGGCTCATAGCCGGCGAATAAAAGATTTAGAAAGAATGACCAGTCGCTATGCCACCATTGATGTTTTGGCTCACACCGCGCGCACTTTAGAATTTGGCGCCAAAGCCACTACAAACATTATGATGGTGGAAAGTTTACTGTTGGCGGCTGCCAATATTTACGATCACTTGTTACAGCAAACAGACGAAACAGTAGCCACCACTAATCAAATAGAACAAATTGAGAAAACCATAAGTGATGATTCACAATCTACCCCAGATGAAACCAATAAATCAACAGAAGATACCGGTCGTTTGTCCTACAACTACCTTTTACCAAGTGATGAAATGGAAACACAATCTGTCCCTGTTGCTAATGTCGGCTCAACACCAACAGAAAAATTAACAGCAGGTGACCCAGTAGATGTTGAACCTCAAGCTTCAAGCGAGAGGGTTATCCCACCTGTTTATCAAGAACTAGCCAAGTCAACCTCTCCAGCAGAAAGCGTCACCCCAGATGGAGAAAAACTACCCCTCCTCGAACAAACTGGGGCAGAAGTGTCCTATGGTGATAAAATCAGCGTCATTTATGACATCGGTCGCGGGGGCGACTTCGACTCACTCGACCAAGCTCTGCGCCGAATTGTGGTTCAAGAATACGACTTTAGTAGCGGTGACAAAATTTTAAGCCCAGTGGAAGCGGCTCAACTTGAAAATGTCTTGGCCAATGTCCGGGAGATATTAGGCGGACGCACGATCGCCAGCCTCGGGCCTGATGACTTAAAAGGGGTAGCGGAATTTTCAGGTGGCAAACTCACTATTACCGACTACCAAGAATTTGATCAGAAAATTCTAAGCCCCTTATTTGAGCGAGCTAGCGAAAACATTACCGCCGACTCCCCGGCTGTAAAATTTGCTCAAGCTACTTCCATCGACAAATGGCAAGAAATGTTAAGTCAACGGTTTACCTCAGACGACTATAAAGTGGCCACCAACTTCACCGAATCTCCAGCCAGCCCCGCTGTCATCGAGCCTGAATCGGAAATGTCCAAAATAAACATCTCCACCAACTCAAGCATCCAACCCACCTCGGCTGAGGAAATTCTAATAAAAACCAAGGTTCCGGAAACACCAGCTGGTGAGCAAATTACACTTAAGGGCCCCGAAAGCTACAACTCGCCAGCCCCTACCGAAACTCCCCGTATCCCTGATAGTAAACTGATTGATCGAATAGCTGTCGAAGAAGCCATAGTAAATCTAGGTTACCGCTATAGCCTCCCCACTCCCTTAGCCAGAGCGGTTATGGAATTGGGGCTATCTGATCAGGTAGAGGGCTTAACTGAAAGCGGAGTTGCGAAGCCCGGCAGTCAGTTTGATTTTCTGATCAAAATCTGTGGCCCTGATGGCTTTAGTCAAATCTTAAATGACTTAGGGCAAATTGATCGTAATCAATTAAATATCTTTAATCAGCTTCACACCGACGGGGCCACTATCGAGCAAATTCGAAGCGCCATCAACTTTACCGATAAGATAAAGTGGGAGACCGGCCGAGAACTAGCTTTGGCGCGGGCCATCGCCTTCAATAAAACCGAATATTGGCAAGCTGCTTTGGGTAAGGATCTAGTCCCCAATGGGCCACAAACAACGAGATTTACCAAAGACGGTGACTTAGTCTTAAAGCAAATTGAAGGACTGAAAGGATCTCTCATTATTGACCCCAACCGACAAAAAATAATGTTGACCAATCTATTCGACCGGAAGGGTATCAAACTTGAACCGGACCGCTATATTAGTTTTAAAGATAAACCAATTGCTGAGGCTCTAAATAAAGCCCGGGAAATAGTGGCTAGCGCTCGCCTACGTGCTACCAAAGCGACCTAAACAGCCCGACCCACCCGGGCCCCCACTTGAAGTTCTACCTTAAAAATAGTTATCCACAACTATTCCACTTGGCTGTGGATAACATCTCATCAATGTTATAATTACCACTATATTTACTAGCTTAAAAGTATTAACTGCCGTCTTTTTATGAAATATTTATTCAACTTATTAACCCTCGTGGCCCTGATTTTAATCCCCACTTTTGGACGAGCCCAATCAGGATCTACTGGCTACTGTTACAACTTCACCCGAAATTTAATTCCAACATCAGTAGGAGCAGACGTTACCGCTCTACAAGATCTACTTCGCAGTGAAGGACATTTACAAATAGACAATTCCACTCGCTACTACGGCACGCAAACGACCGCCGCTTTAGCTAGCTGGCAAAGGGCTCACTGGCCCATCCCAGCCATTGGCCTCTTTGGTCCCTTAACTCGGGCAGCCTTTGTCAATCTCTGTCAGCAAGACGATAATCAAACAGATAATGAAACGGAAACCGGTACCACTCCCAACCTTAACCTATCAACCTCCGGCCCCAGCAAACTTACTACCGGCGAAATAGGTACCTGGCAAGTAACTTCCAACGCGGAAATGGAACACACTGTCGTCTACAGCGCCAACTGGGGTGACAATATAATGACTCCGGCCTTTAGACGAGCCGGTCCTAGAACTGTCCCCTTTACTCACACCTACCAAAAAGCCGGAACTTATGAAATTACCTTTACGGGTGACCAAACCACTGATATCACCGAAGTAACGGTTTCGGACCCCAGTCCAACCACCGACAACCCTGATACCAATGAAAACCCCACTAACGAGGCGAACGACGAAGATGATCCAAATAACACCGAGAAGGACCCCACTATCTCTTTCACTCCAGAAATAAGTAGCCCTGTTAATCTTGAGCCCTCAGACTCAATTAACTGGGAAGTCAAAGCGCAAGACAGCAACAATGATTTAAGATCTTTATCTTACCGCTGGGTCGACCAGAGAACGACTAACAAAGTAAATTCTCCAACAACTAGAGGCACTAGCCAGCTAACCAGAACAGTCAAGCGAGTATTTACCAGACCAGGAACCTATACCCTCTCAGTCGCCGCCGAAGATGCGGAGAAACGAGTCACCACTGAAAGTATTAAAGTGGTGGTCGGCGAAGTATCGGCCAATAACGCCGGGCCATCAATTATACTTAACCCTAACAACCTGGATGGATCCACTCACACTATCCCGGCCGCTGTTAACTGGAGTGTAACTGCCACCGATCCAACAGGCAACTTAAGCTCTTTAACTTATAAATGGTCAGACGAAGTTTACACTCACTACGCGGCCAGCAACCTTAACACGAGCAAAATTACTCGATCAATCAGTCGTAGTTTTGCTCGAGCCGGCGCCTACAGTTTAACCATCATCGCCATCGACCGCACCGGCAACAAGGTCAACAAAACTGTCAAGATTACGGTCAATTCTACTGTTTCTGGCACCAACTCAGCTCCCGCCATCCAAGTAAGGTCCACCCCTCCCTCTAGCGCCCCCAGCGCTAATCAAAGCGCTAATATGCTAGGTACGATTAGTGGCACGGCTCCGATGACTGCCACTTGGAATGTCACCATTACCGATGCCGACCGCAACCTAAAATCTCTAACCTATTGGTGGTCTGGTGACTCCGGTTCAGAAATTGTCATGAATGCTCCCAACCTCACCACCGGCACCGATTACCTGACGACTCGCATCACCAAAACCTTCACTTCACCCGGCCAGTATTCTCTAAACTTAGTAGCGGTTGACACGGCCGGCGAGCGAACCAACCGACAAGCCGGAGCTAATATTCAATCACCAGTAAATCTAAGCAGTTATGCTCAACCGATTTTCATTAGTGAAATTCCCAGCACTTTAACCGTCGGTCAAAGGCTACCAGTCACTATTAAGATGATGAATACCGGCAACAGTACTTGGTACAGAAGTCAGACTATCGGAACAGTTGACCGTTCATTTAAACTTGGCTCTCAAAGTCCTCAAGACAATATCAACTGGGGAACAGCTCGGGTTAATTTAGAAGAAGATGTGACTCCTGGTAAAATTACAACGTTTAACTTTACGGTGACAGCTCCTAGTGAAGCGGGCTTCTACAATTTTCAGTGGAAAATGCTCCAGGAAAACTTAGGCTGGTTTGGCCGAGCCTTCCCTATCAATCCTAAAGTGATCGAGGTCAAAGCTGGCTCGACCACTTCCTCTGGTGAACTTAGTCAACTAGCTTCTTCCCTCCAAGCCTTAACCCAATTACTGAAAAATTACTAAAATTACTTTACAGTAACAAGCAAACTCTCGGTCCCACCAGACCGAGAGTTTTTGTTTGGTTTTATTCTATCAAAAATATTTAGCTCACCTTACCAGCTAAGGTATAATATAAATTATTCCCTGACTGACAATCAGCCTATCTACCAACCAAATTGAAAGTGCGTTTTAACCCAATTATTTAAGTTTACATTATGATTTGGATTCTAAACCTTGCTTTGTTTGTAGGATCAGCCAGCCTCCTATACATAGCTAGTGAAATGATTGTCTCTGGACTAGTACGCCTGGCTCGCTATTTTGGTTGGAAAGAGTTTGTGGTAGCTTTTTTTGTGATGGCTATGGCCGCCTCTTTACCTAATTTTTTTGTTGGCCTAACTTCAGCCCTTAAAAACATTCCTCAGTTATCCTTCGGGGATATTATGGGTAATAACATTATTGCTCTTACTGTCGCCGTCGCTTTAGCGACTTTTTTTGCTCCCAAAAAGGAACTCCCAGCCGATGGTCAGACTATTCAGTCGACCCTTATTTTCACCACCGTGGCCGCCCTCCTACCCCTCCTACTCATTGTCGATAATGTTTTGTCCCGGGGTGATGGGCTAATTTTAATTTTATTTTTCCTGTCTTACATTTATTGGCTGTTTTCTAAAAAAGAAAGATTCACTAAAACTTATGATCCAACTGACACAGCCAAGCTAAACTTATCCCAAGCCCTACTAACCACCACTAAAATTACCGGTGGAATTGGCATCTTGTTTGTAGCCTCTCAAGGCATTGTACTATCAGCCACCTTCTTAGCCACTGACCTAGGACTGCCTTTGATTTTGGTCGGTATTATAATTTTGGGTCTGGGTAGCGCTCTGCCGGAAATTTATTTTGCTTTCAGTTCAGCCAGGCGGGGGGAAACCGATATGATCTTAGGTAACTTGATGGGTTCGGTTATTATCCCCGCCTCTTTAATCTTAGGATTAGTGGCCATTATTCACCCCATCAGCAGTCAAAGCCTAGCGTGGATTGCTAGCAGCCGGATGGTGCTCCTTCTAGCCATCATTCTATTTTTTGTCTTCACGCGTTCCAGTCACAAAATTTCCCAACGTGAAAGTTTGATTTTACTGCTAGTTTATCTCGTGTTTATAATGACCATCATTTTTTATAAGTAGAAAAATGAATGATCTAAATTTTACCAACAATTGGTTTAACCGGTAATTTAACATAGAAAGTACTGCCATGGCCGGAACCCTCCGACTCCGCCCAAATCTTACCCTGGTGAGCCTCCACAATTTTTTTAGCGATAAATAGGCCGTGTCCAGTGCTGTGAACGTTAATCTTGGCTGATTCCCTGCCTTTGCCACCTTCAGTAAATAGCTTTTTCTGATCATCATTAGAAAGACCAACACCTGTATCTTCAATCGAAAAAAGATAATTATTTGTATCTTGAGTTAACTTAACTTTAATGCCCCCGGTTAATGTGTAATTTAAAGCATTGTCAATTAGATTTTTAAATACATGTTCCACCAGTTGACCCTGATCCCCGGTAATCAAACCTTCGCCACTCGGTAGCCCAACCTCAAAACTTAACCCTTTATGCTTGGCCTGTTTTTCGTAATCGAGGCTTAATTTTTTTATAGTTTCAGTTAAAGAAAAAACTTTAAAATTATACTCTACCTTACCACTACTAAGATCGGCTGACTTTAATATATTTTCTACAGTTTGACGTCCTTTGGCGTTAGATTCAGACGCTTCCTTAATCAATGATTTTACTGATTCTGGAACCAATCCATAGTCACCGCTTAAAATTGACTCATACGCAAATTGATTCTTAGTTAAATAATTTTTTACCTCGTGGCTTAAAAAATGAAGAAAATCCTCCTGCCCTTCATTAGATAAAGCCAATTTGTCATTGGTCGCTTTTAATTGTAGAGAAATCATTTCCTCACGTTCCTTGGCTTTGATTTCTCTCTTAACCCCACGAATAGTGATAGCACTTAATATAATATAAACGACTAAGGTCAAAACAATAACAAAATAAATATAGGTCAGATCTTGCACAAATAGAAGTGAAGCAATGACCAAACCCTGAGTCACTAATAGGGCTTTGACCCCAATTAACTTAATGTTAAAAGTATGAAATTTAACAATTAAGTAAGACAAAATGGCAGTAAAGATGAGCATCCCAAACAAACCCAACTGTTCTAGGGCAAACAGACCCAAAACCGAAGCGACCTGCCACGTAAAAATTAACAAGGCCACGAAAAATATAAGCCCCAAGGAAAACAGAAGTTTTTGCAGTCGATCTTTAGGATTGGCCGCTCGCTTTACTTTAACCACCCCCACCACCACCAACCAGACAAAAATTAATCCGGAAACAATGTTTTGATAAAGATCCATCGCTGGTGAGGTAACTAGTTCACAATTAGTTAAATCAAAATATAGAATATTCCACGGTGAAAAAATCAAAGCTCCGGTTAAGGCAAACAAAGCAAACCAGAACAACTTGTAAGTCATCTTTACCGGCTTATCATTAAGAAACACATATAGCAAATACAGTGAAACGAGGGGTATGGAAAACTGAATAAGCTGAGACAGTGGCCAAATAATGGTAATTAGATTAACGTTAACATTTGTCCATAAGATAAGGTTAAAAAATACTAATAGACAAAATAAAATATTTAAGATTAATAAAACTTTAACGGCTAAACTTTGACGATTCTTATAAAATAAATATATCCCTGATCCTAACGCGACAAAAAAAGCCGGTAAATGTGAGTAATACAAAAGCGGCAAAGCATCAGTTGAAAATAAGAAGTAAATTGGCGGTGCAACGTCAGTACAAAACATGGTTTATATGTTAAATTCTTCAGGGCCGGTACAAGTCTCCCCTTCTTCGACCTCATCTTCGGTGCAATAAGTTATACGACAATTTCCCGTACGACAAAAATCATAACAATCGTCACGAGCAGAACATAGTCCATAATCTTCAGCAGACATCAGGGTATATTTATAAAAACTCTGACTATCATAAAAACAAGCTTCCACTGCTGGATCACAATTAATAGTTGTTTTTATTAAAAATTTTTGACTAACAACAACGTAAAAATATCCCCACCCGCTCACCAAGACCAAGACCGAGACTGAAGCTGCAAATATAATCTTGTTGAGGTCTTTAGGCTTCATAGACTAATCCAAGATTGAAATTAAAAGACGAGGCCCTTTTCTAATATGGTATTTAAAAAAAATATAACAACCGTCACAATTACTAAAATAACTACGGAATTGAAATAACCTAGATCTAACTTCTGACAACAACTTTGAAGAAACTTTCATTAACTAAGTATATCAGCTTCAGGCTACGAACAGAAGATAAGTACCCACCCCAACCACCACCATAGCAAGCAACTTCTGAAAGATATATTTCAGCTCAATTTTTTCAGCTACTAAATTAGGAAAAACCAGAGTTAGTATGATTCCCAAGATGAGAACACTTAACGGTTGATAGGAGTTAACCAAGAGAACCAAGGCCACTGGTGCCAAAATAAAAGAATAGGCAAACAGAAAGTTGCCGACTAATACTAATATTTCGTTTAAGATATTTATAGAAAATACTCCAGCTGAATTTCTTTTTACCATATAAACAAAGCCTTGCCGACACGATCTAAATCCAATAACTAGAAATAGTCCGACTAGAGCTAAACTAAAACTCTGCCAAAATAACGATATCCACAAGCTCTCTTCAACCGCCGCCAATTTAAATAAGACTGATTCAAAAGATGAAAAAAAAGCAGCCAGAGTCATGAGGAACGCAGTTTTAGTTTTAAGATGAAACCGGTTGTCGCGGTCCACATCAATGGAAATAATTAAGGCCCCGATAATAATTAAGGCCATAGCTGCTAACTGCATACTATTTAAAATTTCATTCAAGATGAAAAAACCCAGGATGTAACCGAAGACTGGTACTAGTTGATAAAAAACTACCACCACCGAAGCTTCATCGTCCGCCAAAGCCACAAAGTAAAGATATAGGGCGGCTGTTTCCAATAAACCACTGGCTATAAGAATAGCCAAATTAAAAGGTGTGACATTAAAAACCAAGGGATTTAACCAATATAAAACGGGCATAGCCAAAAAACCAATCAGTGAAGAAAAAACCATCAAAGTTGAAATACCGGCAGTTTTGAAGTACTTCTCCAGTAACAACTTGTCTATATGGTTACCAATACTCCACAGTATCGGAGCGGCTATGGCGACAAAAAACCAACTCATATATTATCGCTTAATCGGAATAATAGAATCTTGATCACTAAATACAAACTTGGAAATGTGCTTTAAATATCCCCATTTAACGAGCTTTAAATAATCATGTTTAACAAATTTAGCACCTATATCATGACGATAAAACATTTGGGGAATTTTTATGTTTAACAACAATTTATAGGCCTTTTGTCGTGCCTGACTTATAGTGGAACCAAAACCTGTTACATACATTGCATACCCACGCCGATCGGAAATGTAATATTGAGATTGTACCTCCTTAGCACCACGTAAAGCCACTTCTTCAAAATGGATATGCTTTAAATCGGTTTGAGTTACTTTTCGACTAAAGTGGATATCAGTATTATAAGAAGAATTTTTATCTAATTTATAGTTATATGGGAAAGGAGGTAGGGCTACGGTTACCACCACACCATAACCTTTCTTCCATTTGAGGTTAAATTTTTGTCCTGAAGCAACCGCGAAGAGCAGATCTCCCCAGGGAGAGCTATTTATTTCAGATTGAAGGTGTACAATCGGCGAACCTAAACGAGCAGTAGCCTCTAGAGGAAACGCCCCTTTTTGATTAACAATGCAGTTAACAGAAATATCCCCACGGAAGTTAGCTTTGACTAGAAAGGGTTTTAACTTGGCTAAAGTTTCAGTGAATAACTTATTTTTTTCATCGTTATCATACCAAGCCAGAGTTCCCATCTCGCTTGTTACTGGACCAATATCGCCAGGAAAGAGCCTGGTGTGTTCAAAATTAACTTCAATCGGACCAACCCAATCATATCCGTTGAAAAATCTTCCCACTCCCATTTCAATACCATCAACATATTCTTGAAGAGTAATCTCATTCATCTTAAGTAAACCATTACGGTTGTAAGACTCTAAAACGTTAACCACATCCTCACCGGTGTCCATATGCCCAGTGTAAGTCAGACTTTTAAAACTATGATTATTATGCTTCAACACCCAACGCTTTGGGTTTTTTCTTATAAAAGAAATAGCACTCTTGATATCAAAAAAATTTTTTAACTCAGCGATTTGTAAACCACTTACTTTAAAAATTTGTTGACCAAATTCACGGTCAGTTTCAAGTTTTTCACCTAGTTCTGAACCACCAAAAACAGTATAACCCTCCTCTCTCAACTTATCCTGAATAGCCCCATAACCAACATCATCAAAAATAATAAGGCCATCCGTTCCCACCCATGATAAATCCTGGCGCCAATTATTAGTTTTTGGTACTAAATTATTAAAATTCTCCCGAGCTGATTTTTCCTCAATAAATAAATGCACATCATGACCTTCACGGTGAAGCAATAATGAAAGGTGACCCGCGATTAAATCGTTGGAGACAAAGAGTATTTTCATGCTAAATATTATACATATTTTAGAATCTTTGTCAATACTACAGATTTAGCTGACTAATTACTTACGCCGTAACACCAGCATCCAGTGTTTGGAATTTTTCCGACCATTGTGCCAGCGTCGCATAAACTCGTTTTGCTTCAATTTAAAACGCTCCCCCAGCCACGGATCGTTTAGAATTACTTCCGTTTCAGACAGTCCCACCACGACAGCGTAATGACCCTGATTGGTAGCTGGTTCGATATAATTTACCATTACCGGCGAGCCTTTTTTTAAATAATATCCAATAAGGGCCAGACTACCACGACCAGCAAAAGTACAAGCAAAACCTAGTTGGCGTGACACCCCCTCCAGGCGACGGTGACTAACACCATGACGAGGGTCGGTTTTAAGCTTGCGTTCTAACCAGGCTTCGCTTTTATGGCAGCCCCAGTGACCAAGCACCGATTGCAGGGCCGCCGCTGCACAAGTATAGACTTTATCTTGTTTATAGTAAGGAGTCTGGAGAACGGTCATTTATTTAGAGTAAAGAGTTATTAAAATTGAGGGCTCGTTCAGGCAAAGCAAAGCCCGTCTAAGGACGAGCTTTTGGAGTGCAAAGTGTAAATGTCATATTTCTTTTCCTTCCGACACCAAGCGCAAACTCGAAGCTGATCCAAATTGGCCACAAATGCGGTCTTCCTCATCAATCACCGCTTGAGTTGACTGACTCCACCGGAACAGCCGCAGCACCCCGGTGGGCAGATAACACATTTGCACCACCCTCGATCCCGCAATAAGACTGGTCGAAATAATTTCCCACCAGCGGCCACCACAACAAGAACACCTAAACTGCTGACCTGGGACCAAATTGTTGAAATCAGATTCCGTGCGAATCACTTTACACCTCCTTTCTAAGATCAACCGACCTGTCTACATTAGAGCAAATTATTTTCTTTAAAGGAAGAGCAAGTAGTGGTTAGCACATTCAAACCATCAAAAAAGCCAAGCGGATAATAACCACTTGGCCACTAAACAGGTTGCCAGACAAAGTAGCTCGTCTTGTCTGGGTCCGTTTCGACATAACCCTCCGGTTGGTACAAATGGACCGGCAGAACAGTTTCAAACAGGTGCGCCCGGTGCTTGGTCCCCAGCCCTGGATAAGAAATGGAGGCTTGAACCGGAAAGATTTTCGTACCTAGAAAATTTAAAGAAATATTATCTTCAATTCCCAGTTCCTCCCGTAGGCCACGGCTGGCTGCCTCGGTTGGTGTTTCGCCTGGTAACATTTTTTCCGACATACTGTAATCCAGACTACGCCGGTTCTCTCGACCGTCTCGAAACACTTGGCGGTCTTCCCTCAGGCGCAAGCGATCCGTCGGCAAGTCAAAGTAAACATTAATCCTAACTGCCTCAACACAGCGGACGAGCGGCCAAGTGGTCGAACCCTCGCCCCAGCTACACTCACCTAAGACCAGCTCGCGGTGTAAATGCTTGATGGTTTTGGCTCGGCCCTGCTCCCCCCAGCTACCAAAGGGGATATTATGGCGAGTAAGTAACTCTAAAAGAGCTTCAATATCCACTACCAATCCTCCTCGATCGGTTAAGTTCGAATTGTACATCTACCCTATACTGCCCCAAAACGGCTGGGTTGGCAATTTAAATAAAGGCTATTATACCCAGCACTTTAAAAAGAACCCGGAAAAAGCTTTTGCTCTTCCGGGTTCGTGCACTACAGTGACTTCAAGAGCTGTGATGCCCGCTCCTCCGCCTGTGCCACATATGTCTTGTAATCAGGAATCCTAGTGAGAACCCCTTCAGATAAGGTATAAGTAGAATCAAGTCGTGCTTTTTCAAGGAAGTATCGATCGTGGGACACGAGCAATATGGTTCCTCGATAGGCTTCGATTGTTTCCTCTAGAGCTTCGAGTGCCTCGAGATCGAGATGATTGGTAGGCTCATCTAGGACCAGCACATTGACTGATTGGGCGGAAAACAAAGCAAGAAGCAATCGAGCGCGGCCGCCGGGACTCAGAGTACCGATTGGCTGCTTAACTTGACTCTCCTCGAAACCAAACCTTGCAAGCTTGGCATATGAATCTTGTTCTCTGAACCCTGCGCGCTCCTTGAGGAATTCGAGAAGCGTGCGATCACGAGGCAAGCTTTCGTGCTCCTGCATCATGTTTCCGATTTTGACACCAGAACCGATCTCGATCGTGCCACCACGTGCCACCAGTTGACCAGTAATGGTCTTGAGAAGAGTTGACTTTCCTGTGCCGTTTAAGCCCATGATGCCAACCCTGCTCCCATACCGCGCCTCAAATGACATTGGACCGATAGTGAAACCCTCCGGATATCCTGCTACAACGTCAACGAGACGTATATCAAGCGTCCCGGGACCGACTTCGGCCTTGAGCGGAATCTCAAACGGATCGCGTTCGATAGGTTTTTCAACTTTCTCCATCTGGTCGATCCGTTTTTCAATTACTTTCGCTTTCCTTCCAGATCCTCCTGCGCGATCTCGCTTGAAACCTCGCAAGAACTTGTCATTGTCGCTTCCCTGCCAGTTCGATCCTTTGGCCGAAGCAGCTCTCTGCTGTCGTGCTTGATCAGAAAGTCGTTCAATCTCCTCCCGTTGGAGTCGATATTCTTCCTTCTGCCGAGCAATGCGTTTCGCCACCATCGCCAGGTAATCACTATATGTACCACCTGAGATGTTGAGTACGCGCGTATGTCGGTCAAGTTCCAAGATTTTCCTCACGACTCGATCAAGAAACCGGCGATCGTGAGAAATGACAATGCAAGCAGCATCAGACTTCCGGAGGAAATCCTCAAGCCAGATAAGTGCTGGTAGGTCAAGATTATTTGTCGGCTCATCAAGGAGTAAGAGATCGACACCTTTGAGGAGAATCCCCGCTAGTGCCACCTTGCTTTTCTGTCCGCTACTTAAATCGGACAGACGATGATCAATGCCGACGTTTTCAAGACCGAAACCTGCAAGCATCACTTTGATGTGATGCTCAAAGGCGTAACCATCGAGACGCTCGTATTGATGGTGCGCCTCCCCATACTCATCGGACTTCGCCTTGTCCTCAAGCTGAGAAGCAAGGGTCTCGAGTTTTTGTTCAAGAGCATCGACGCCTGTGATCCGCCTCAAGTACTCACTAATCGTTTCATCGCCCGAGAGACTGGTGTCCTGCGGTAGATATCCGATGCACGTATTCTTAGCAAGTTCAATCTCGCCAGCATCAGGCTCCACCAATCCTGCAACGATCTTGAGAATGGTTGTCTTACCAGTCCCGTTGTCGCCGACTAATGCCACCTTCTGCCCTTTTGCCAAGGAGAAGGAGACATCGGCAAGCACAGTCAGACTGCCGTAATTTTTTTGAATGTGTTTTGCTTGTATCATAATTGTCTCCTTTCTTGTTATTTTACCACCGTTAAAGAACTTTTGCCGGACTTAAAGAACCTTTTCGATTCCTGACCGGAAACAAATCAGTTTGTTTCTTATCGGGAATCTTTCCCTACGGGAACGGTATAGGTTTTCCATTTTTTCACCTAACGGCTCAAAAATATGGAAGAACCTTTTCGATTCCCGATGGGCACTGATTTACCCAAAAAGAAAAACCCCTAGATAGAGGTTTTTCTTTTTGGGGTGCCCATCGGGAATCGAACCCGAATTAGAGGTTCCACAAACCTCTGTGTTAACCGTTACACCATGGGCACCATGTTTAATAAATGGTATGGAGTATTGAATCAATATCCTATACTAAATACCCCCATACACCCCACCCCCTACTCATACTTCGGCGGCTCCTCTTTTATACCAGACAAGTGGTTGGTAAGTCTAGCCAAAGCGTACAATAGGCTCGATAGTCGGTTTAAGTAAGCGCGGGTATTGTCATCGATTGATCTAACTCCTTCCTCTTGCACCGCCACTACTCGTCGTTCAGCCCGGCGAGCCAAGGTCCGCGCGTAATCGAAATGGGCCGCCAGTTCTGTCCCCCCGGAAATGAAAAAGGTGTTAATAGGTGGCATTAGTTTTTCAATTTCATTAATTAAGGTTTCAGTGGCCACCACTTTGTCCCGACTTATTTTTTTATCCGCTCCGGCTAGCTCGGCTTGTACAATAAACAAATTTTGCTGGGTCTGGTGGACGAGTTCATGGACCGGAACATTGTCCGGCGGTACAGCGAAGCCCGCTCGAGCTTTTTCCTTACAAATTCCTAAAAATGAGTTAATCTCATCCAAAGTACCGAGAGCCTCCGCGATACCGGAACTTTTTGATACCCGCTGGTCACAACCAAAAGTCTTGGTTGTACCCCCATCGCCTTTACCAGTGAACAATGCCATAAAATCTAGTTTAGCAAAAAATGGGTAAAAAGAAACCGCTTCCGAGAATGATTATTTCAAACTCGAAAGCGGTAATCTATTAGCACCGCCACTAGACCCCCGGGAGCAGTAGCTGAAACCCCAGGAAAGACTCCAATTGGGGCCAGCTATGTTTCCGAATGGTGGGACGACGAGACCCAACTTTCGTGCCAGCCCCCTCGATCACCTGACCGAAGAGAAGGGGTCGGCGGTCGGCTGGAATTTTCCCGCCCCGACGGTAAACGACATTGTTCACCGCCTGTCGCTCGCTTGAAGCCCAGGTATTACCCTGGAATTTTACGAGTTGGCCGTCTTTTTCATAGACGGCGTAAAGTTCCCTTTTCACAAAACCTCCTTGGCCACGGAAAGCCGTTTAGAAATCCAACGAATCTTCTCTTATTATACCATAGTTAATATATAAAGCAAGGAGCTCGGGAGAGGACTTTCCCCCAACGGGGGCTGGTACTTTTCGTTTCATTCGCTTAACAGCTCATTCTTATCGAAAAGTCTTTCAAGTCCCCACGCGACTAAAGCAGTTTAGTCGCTTCCCGAGCACAAATAAAAGCACCCGGTAGGTGCTTTTATTTGTGCTCGGGAGAGGACTTGAACCTCCACGCCTTTCGGCACTGGTACCTCATACCAGCGTGTATACCAATTTCACCACCCGAGCATTTACACGACTTATTGTAAGGAAATCAGAGCAAAAAACAAGCCGGCGGAGCCGGCTTGTTTTTTGTTTGATTATTTGGTTTCAGTTTCGTCCGTAGATTCAAGAGCCTCAGAAGAACTTGCTTCAGTTTGATCGGCAGTTACTACTTCCACTTCCGGCTCAATCGCCTCTTCTTCCATTGCCACCTCATCATCAGTGTCTCCCACGCTGGCCTTGGTACCCACTACCTGCTTCATGCGACGGCGGATTTCCTTAGCCGCCTTGTCCCTAATATAGTAAAGCTTAGACCGGCGAACTTTAGACTGCTTCACCACCTCAATCTTATCGATCATCGGCGAATACAGCGGAAAAATTTTTTCCATTCCTACCCCACTGGCCACTTTACGAACCGTAAAAGTCGAACCAGCTTCGTGGCCATGCTTAACGGCAATTACCAACCCTTCAAAAATCTGAATACGAGTTTTGCCTTTTTCTTGAATCTTTTGGTGGACCCGCACCGTACTACCAGGAACCACTTTAACCTTGGCTCTTTTGTCAGTATCAATAGGTGAAATTTTAAATATAGGTGCTTGCATAACAGCGAAAGTTTAGCACGAGCCCCGAAGATTATCAAGGGCGACTGTCATATCCTGGGGTAAGTCCGCCTCCAGGGTCACCTTTTGGCCCCCTAAGAGCGCAATCTGAAGCTTAGCCGCGTGCAGAGCTTGTCGCTTTAACCCCAAGGCTTCGGTAGGCTTGTTCTGGGCGTATAAGTGGTCACCTACAATCGGGTGCTGTAGGGCCTTAAAATGGGCCCGAAGCTGGTGAGTGCGGCCAGTCTCGGGCTTGGCCTCCACCAAAGAGTAGCCGGAAAAAGTTTCTAGAACTTTAAAAATGGTGCGGGCCGAACGTAAATGGCTAGCGGCCTTAGGGCTTGCCACTCGCAGGCGCGGGTCGCGTTTACTCCGACCAATTGGCAGATCGATTACTTTTTCTTCTTCCGGGTTGGCAAAAACCCCGTGGACAATAGCCAGATAGGTTTTTTTCACCAACCGATTCTTAAACTGCTGTTTTAAGTATTGGAAACTGGGCTCATTTTTGGCAATCACCATTACCCCGCTGGTATCGCGGTCCAGGCGGTGAACAATCCCCGGTCGGGGAATCTCCCGGCCGTCTGGCATTTTCGCCGGTTCACCCACCTCCAGCGTATCCGGAAACCGGCCAATAACCCAGTCAGCTAAGGTTAACTCCGGCCGGCGGCCATCAGAGTGCACCGCGAGACCAGCCGGCTTGTCGATAGCCACCGTATTATCGTCCTCAAAGATTATGGTCGGTTCCAGATTCATTCTTGATAAAGTAATACAAATACGGTATTGTAGCAATGTTACAAGCTGCGCGCTTAGCTCAGTTGGCTAGAGCATCTCGTTTACACCGAGAGGGTCGGGGGTTCGAGTCCCTCAGCGCGCACAAGAAAAGGCTGCTTCGGCAGCTTTTTATTGTGCGCACTAGGAAGTGCACTGCTGCACTTCCGTGAGGGACTCGAAAGGAGTTTCGTTATCAAGCACCTGCCAAAGGTGCCTTGATCGAAACTCACCAGCCCCCGTAGGGGGAGAGTCCCTCGATTCCCAAAATCAAAAGCCCAAAGCTTTCGCTTCAGGACTTTTGATTTTACAGCAACGCTGAGAGACTCGAACCAAGTTTCCACGAAGCCTGATTTTTTACTCGAGTTATTTTGCTTGTCGCCTTCGCGATCCTTCTGGTGGACTGCATCACGCCGTAGGTTCGCAGTAGCGAACCTACGGCGGAGGGGGCTAGATTCTAAACTTACAGTTTCAGTCCCCTTGTTGGATAAATTTTTCGTCCTTCGGACTTAAATTTATGCTCAACAAAGCTTCGAATCCCTCCTTCCGCTTTGCGAAACCGTCCTTCAGACGGCTTCCGCAAAAAAGCTTTCGGGTCTCGCTTTTTTGCGGAGGGGGCGAGATTCGAACTCGCGATGCCCTTGCGGACATGCTGGTTTTCAAGACCAGTGCTTTAAACCACTCAGCCACCCCTCCAAACAACCAGCGATATTAACGCCGATTGAATTTAACTTATGCTTAAACCTAAACCGAACTAGTAGTGTTGTGCTCGGCACTCACTGTCTCACTCGAAGAAACTTGAGCTGGCGTTGGTACTGACTGCTGCGTAGTCACTGGCCTGGCTGATGTTTTCCAACCACTAAAAAATTTGGCCACAAACACCAGGTAAATTATTTCTAAGATACCAGCGGTTTGTAAAATCAGCATGGCAATATACCAGCCCTTATCCCCGCGGCGCGCGGCTTGCCACAAAGCCAAACCCTTCCACACTGTGGACCACACAATTAAAACCAGTATCACCCCCCAAAAAAGCGAAGCAAAAACTAAAATGTCGTTGGGATTTTCCATAACTAAATACTAGCAGTTTCCCTCAACAAATCAACAGCCTATTTTCAACTACCTCTCATACTAGATCAGCCAGAACTGATGCTATATACTGGTTTAATGCGCTTACTTGGAATTGATTATGGATCCAAAAAAATCGGCCTGGCCCTCTCCGACTCCACCGGACGCTTTGCCTCCCCGCTAGAGGTAATACCAAGCTCGCTGACCACCGCCGAAACTATTGCCAAAATTTGTCAGCAAGAGGAAGTAACCAAAATCGTGATAGGCCACTCCTTAAATTATGCCAACGAGCCCAACTTGATTGTGGCTGATAGCGAGAAACTGGCCGAGAAACTACGAGTCTTAACCGGACTAGAAGTAATTTTTGAGCCAGAAGTCCTAACCACTCGCGAAGCCGAAAGAACAGTAGGAAAAGATGAGCTACTCGACGCTAGGGCGGCTGCTTTAATTTTAAAAAGTTATATTGATCGCCACCACCATGACTGAAAAATTAAATATTTATAAAGAAAAAATGCGCAGCTGGGCCAACAACCGCGCCGACCATAAACAGACCAGCTGGTGGCTGGCCCTTCTCTCTTTTTCCGAAAGCTCTTTTTTTCTAGTACCGCCAGATGTTTTTTTGATCGGGATTTTAATGACTAGTCGGCGTTTTGCCTACTACGCTTTTATTACTACTATTTCTTCCGTTTTAGGCGGGGCCTTTGGTTACTTGATCGGGATATTCTTTTTTGACACCATCGGCCAAACTTTAGTCGACCTTTATGGCCTACAAGATGAAATGGCTAAAGTCGGACAGCTCTTTAACAATAACGCCCTTGTCGCTATTTTCCTGTCAGCTTTTACACCCATTCCCTACAAAATATTCACTATCTCGGCCGGCTTTTTCCATATTAACTTTATAATTTTTATGCTGGCCTCCCTCCTGGGCCGCGGTTTACGATTTTTCCTTGAAGCTTACGCGATGAAACTATGGGGTAAAACTGTAGGTAAAATGATTTACCACTACTTTAACTTATTTACTTTCATTGTCGGGGCTTTGGTGGTTTTGGGTATTTTCTACTTTTACTACTTTTAACACTCACCACTCTACTGGCTACCGTTTTTAAATTTAGATATTGCAGTTGGTCAGCAAGTAAGGTATTTTAAGCGTATTCTGCCCTTGTAGTTCAATGGATAGAACAGCGGACTTCTAAGCCGTTAATGGGGGTTCGATTCCCTCCAGGGGCACAAAATAAAATTTCACAGGATTATATTCCTGTGAAATTTTATTTTGTGCCCCTGAGCAAGCAAACTGCTTGGCTTGCGTGAGGGAATCGAAAGACTTTTCGTTACCAAGCACCTGATAAAGGTGACTTGGTCGAAAAGTACCTGCCCGCCATCGCTATGCTCAGGCATTGGCAGGCGGGCCAGCGAGTGTAGCTCGAGATTCCCTCTAGAACTTGGCGTCCGGGAATCGAAGAAGCTGAGCTTGTCGCAACGAGGCTGTAGGCCGAAGTGAGACGCGAAGCCTGTACTGTTCCTGCTGTGCCCGCTAGAGCTTTAGCGTAAGCGGGTAATGAAAGATTCCCGATGTGTGTAAAGGAACCGAAAGACTTTTCGCTGCCGAAACTTATCGCAGTGAGCGTAGCGAAACGAGATGTGAAGCCTGTACCGTTTAGGTTTTACTCTCCTTGGCTCGGAAATGAGAAATATTACTTTCTCATTTCACTCGCTCTACATCAGCAATAAAAACGAAAGCCGCTTAGGGGTTAACCAAAGCGGCTGAATCACATTTGATGATATATAAACCAAGGTCGGACCTTGGGAAAGAAATTGGGGGCATTTGCTCTACATCCGCCGGTCCATCTGTTGCCAGATTTCGCTAACGGCCAAGGTGGGTCTCTTCCTGTTTCTAACGAAACAATCCGTAGCCACACTCAAGCAAATTTACACTCGCACACTAACCTCGAACTTGCATTCTTTGGAATTCTCGCTTGAAGCCGTCATCAGGGTCGTCCACCTTGGATGAAGGTAGCTGAATTACGGCCAGTTTGCCATTTCCGTCGGCTTTTTCTTCAATCCTCCTCTGCTCGCGCCGACGACGATTCCTTTCAAACTGTTGAGGTGATGCCGATTGCCACACTCCTCGATCATCTTGGTAAACGACTTCTCCGTTCATTAGGGGATATTGATTACCCTCAGAGTCAGTATATACATGATCCTGCACCACAGTTTCCAACTCTGCCAATTTTGCCATTTGTTCCTCCACCTCGACTTTCTTTGCTTCTAGTTCTTGGTGGAGGCGCAACTTTTCAGTTGCTATACGAGATGTTTCTTCTCTCCCTTCTCGCAGTTTTGAGTTAACATCCCGTAAGCGCTGGTGGGCAAGTTCTGTCACATGAACTCGGCTGAGTTTGGGTCGACCTGAGGACTGGTGATTCTCTGCTCCAAAGGAAGATTGCGCCGGTTCACGGCGCCACCAGGCCACCACTAGTAACGAAAGTACCAACAACAGCCAAACTAGGCCAGTGGTAAGATTTTGTTCAAACCAGCTTACCAGGCCGATCTTTTTTTGAACCGAAGCCGATTGTAGTTGCAACAGACTCAAGGCCTGCTCCAGTTTTCCATTAACTACTACCATCTCCTCCTGGAGCTGTTGTATGTCGGCCATCCCTTTCGCGACAGCCGGAGTGAGTTTTTGAACCACACTAGCCGAGACTTGTTCAACCGACTCGTTACCAAGCGTAGTGCTCGTGGCATTTTGGAGACTCTCGATCATTTTCACAATCCGATCGAGTTTCTCAGGAATAACAGGGATGGGAGAAATCTCAACCTCGGCGGTAGGCACCGTGGCAACTACAAAGTCAGCTGGTACTGGCCGCTCGTACGTTCCTGCCAACATTTTGTAGAATGCCTTTTCGGCGTTCTTCATGTGATGCAGTTTAGCAAAAGCAACCTGGTACTCTTCGGGGTCTGGCCAAACCTCGCGAACAAGGTCATTGGCCTGATAATCTTGGATTACCCAGGGGCCTTGGCCCTGGACCATTTCAAACTCTCCGAGGCCAAGATCAGCCTCGGCGGTTACTGCTGTCGCCATGACCAGCAGCACCATTAGCATCCATGCGACGCGCTTCATAGTAAGACACCTCCTTTCTATATCTTCCACCCAAAATCGATAATGTCTAAAACTACAGGTTTTAGACATAAGCTTCACATCATCTATGTGTAAAAGAACTCCGCTGTTACCAACGATTTCTACTTTAGAAACTTACATAAAATTAGAAATATGTCAATACCACACCAGACTACCCGTTACTAGTCAAAGTCTAGGTTGTAGATCTCGCTAGTATAATCTCGGAGCTTATCCACGTCGCCCTTTAGAGCCTCCGAGCCCAGCACTACCACCCCCAGGCGCCTCTCCTCGCCATTTTCCGTCTTAACCTTAAACATAAAGAGGCCAGTGTTCTGAGCCACATCGGTGAAACCGCTTTTGCCACCGATAAACCCGGGTTCCGTCTGAAAATTATTTTTATTACGGAGACTAGCTAGTGCAAAAGACACTTGGCCAAAACTTGTGACCTTCCGACCCCGCGTAATATCTAAAAGCGGACGCCGATTATTCGCCAAATAGCGACCCAAGAGATAAAGATCCTGGGCCGACGATTGGTTGCCGTCCTCTAAACCGGACGGGTCACTATAAGTGGTCGAATTCATAAACAAATGTTTGGCCTTCTCATTCATTAAAGTTAAAGTGTGGCCACGTCCTAAAAATTCACTCAAAACTTCCGCCGCATCATTGGACGACTCGGTTAGAAGTGGGTAAAACAACTCCACAATCCGGTAATTAACGCCAGCTAGGAGGCCACTGGTTTCCCCAAAACCTCGCTCTAACATAGTGTCGGTCACTAAAATATTTCGGCGCAAATCAATATGCTCAGCTACCACCGTCGCGGTCATTAGTTTGGTAATCGAGGCTATCGGTCGGACAGTGGTGCTATCTTTATCAATTAATATTTCGCCAGAATCCAAATCAGCCACTAAGTAACTTTTAGCCGTTAGAGCCAAAGTGGGACGCGTCCGACTAGCTTTATATTTAAAATTATCGTCATAATCTAGGTCTACCACCAAAGCCGGTAAGCCCTTGGACACCTTGTTGAAAAAGGCTGGTGCGTCCGTATCGGATAATCTAATACAACCCCCGGAGACATCAGACACTATTTTCTCGCCACTAGCATAATAGGGCTCACCGTGGATGAAGTACTTGCCGTACAAGTGCACAGCCTGAGGCATATAAGCTTCGGCTGAAGCGGAAAAGGTGCGTTCGTTTTTATCCAATACTGAGTAAAGGCCGGCCGGTGTACCGCCCCAGCCCTGCGGATCACCGACCGCCATAATAGAAGTAGTGCCCACAGTGCCATTGGGACGAAAATGGTGAATTTGTTTGGTCGAAAAATTAACTTCAATAAACTCCACCCCCGATTCCAATAGTTCTTTTTTAGCCGTAGTAAAAGGACGAATAAAGCGTTCGGATGGTTCGGCAAAAATCGGGGCCATCGGTGCCGGCTGGTACTCAATATCCACAGCTGGAGTTGGGAAAGCGGTAGCCGCCAAACTCACCGAGGAAGAGACAGCCGTATAATTTGAAACTTTAGCCACAATAGCCTCCGGCCCGTAATAAGCCACCGCTAAAGTCGCCGAGGCGGTAATTAAACTAACCAGTACAAAAAAGAGGGCCAGCCGTTCGAGGATTGTCATTTATTTAGAAAAAACCACTATCATATTTCCCATCATTATAATGCAAGTGTTTAATTATCTCAAAGTCATCCATTACCCGTGACAAAAAATTTTGGGCTAAAAAATGAACACTTTTTTATTGCGGTTGACCAGGGGCGTTGCTACAATGTAAATAATGGAAGAGCAAAATTCATCACCAGAAAAAAGCACGAGCGGCCCCGCTACCGAGTGGCTAGATTACGAATACATTCACTACGAAAAAAGTTCTAATTGGTTTTGGATTGTGGGCTTGGCCGGACTCCTAGGCATCATTCTCTCAATCGTATTTAAGAACTTCCTCCTGGCCATCATTTTATTGATCGGCACTTTAACAGTCATGCTTTACGGGGCGCGGGTCCCAGAGCTGGTTCACTTTAGTATTACCAATCGAGGCATAAAAGCTAAAGATGACCTCTATCCATTCAAAGCCCTAAAATCCTTTTCCATTAAAGATGACGATTATCCCTTTAAACTAGTTATCGAATCCGATCGCTTGTTTATGCCCCACATTATCATCCCTTTAGGTGATGCAGAACCAGAAGAAATTAGAGCAATTTTAGCCAAATTCCTTCCAGAAGAGCCTTATGAAGAGTCTTTAATTGATATTTTAGCCGACAGTCTTGGGTTTTAACTTAAAATGTGCTAGTTTTTTAGGGCTGATTAAGAAAAACGATTTGCTCTCATAGTTCAATGGACCCCAAGTCAGATAGCTCACCAGTTCGCAAACCTGACGGGGCGAGATGTAGGCCAACAAAAGTTTCGGTATAATTAAGTATAGGGTGTTTAACATTTTGCTCTCATAGTTCAATGGATAGAACGCTAGCTTGCGGAGCTGGTAATCCAGGTTCGAATCCTGGTGAGAGCACACGAATGAAATGGGTGGATCTGACCAGGATTCGAACTCGAAAGGGGTCGGGAAAACTGTAGTTTTCCCGTGGAGGAAGGCAGAGCGAAGCTCGTCGGAAAACCGTCCGCGTGTCGCTGAAGCTTTAGCGGAGGCACAGGGTTTCCGAAAGGTGAGATTCCTGATGAGAGCACCACTCTATTCGTACAGTACCTAGACTAAAATTTGGCGACGGCCAAATTTTGAGTCGAAAGAAAATCCTGGCAAGCCCCCCCTACCAGTAGCTAATTACCAACCTAGTAGGTAGCAAACAAAAAACCTGTCAGTGACAGGTTTTTTGTTGGAGTTTAAGTTTTTTAATTTAGACGATCGCTTTAGCTTTCTTTATCATTTTAGCCAAACGTGACTTTTTGCGAGCGGCAGTATTTTTTTTGATTACTCCCCGCTTAGCCGCTTTGTCGATAGCTTGATAGGCAGCCGAGAGGCCCGCTTCGGCGCCGGCAACATCCTTATTAATAGTTAGTACTTTTTTAACAGATTTTACTTGTTCACGCATCGCTTTTTTGCGAGCATCGTTAAAAACTCGCTTGCGAGCACCTTTGCGCAATTCCTTTTTGGCTGAAGTCGTGATAGGCATAGACAGAACGATACCGCATCTTCCGTGAAAATGCAAGGGTGGCTTAGAACAATATTATTGATCTTTATTAAGACTAAAGGAGTATTTGGTGGTTTTACCGGTTTAGCGGTCGATTCGGAACATGCTATGATTACCTTATGATTGGCTACTTAAAAGGAGATGTCACACATTTTGACGACAAAATTGCCATTATTTCGGTAAGCGGCGTGGGTTACTCCGTCTATTTACCGGTTCACGTCTTAGTCGTGCTCGCCCTCGGTCAGTCGCTAAGCCTGTGGACACATCTAGCGGTACGAGAAGATGCGTTGGAGCTTTTTGGATTTACTGATCGGGAGGAACTAACCTACTTTAAACTCTTGATCGGCATTTCTGGCATCGGCCCCAAAAGCGCCTTAGCTATTCTGTCTCTGGCTCCGCCGACCACCTTAAGACAAGCTATTTTAACCAATAATACAGAGTATCTGACCAAAGTGTCAGGTATTGGCCGCAAAAGTGCCGAAAAAATTATTATCGAACTACGCGATAAACTAGGGTCTTTAGCTGACGGTGAAATAGGCTTACTGGATGCTGACAGTGATGTAGCGGCCGCCCTTTTGTCGCTTGGCTATCAGCCGAAGGAAATTCGTGAGGCCCTCAAAAATATATCTAACGATATAACCTCAACTGATAAAAAAATAAAAGAGGCCTTACGCTGGCTAAGCAGTGGTCGCAAAAGTTAATTCACTATGGGTCGCTTAACTATTTCAAATATTACAAATAACGAGCCGTGGCCAAATAAAGCTGAGGCCGAGGCACACTTTACCCAATCTGAGCTTTTTGGTCAGTGGCAAATTGAGCGCGGTTTTAAAGTACGCCGCTTGGTCTTAAAAGACAACGACCGGCCCATATTATGGTGGCAAGCCCTTACTGCTCCCCTAATAAGACGTCACACTCAAATCTATATTCCACACGGACCGATTGTTTTAGACCCCTCCGATTTGAACCCAACTGTAATAAAGTTATTTAAAGAGGAACTCTTTAAACTGGCCCGAGAAGATAAAGCGGTCTTTGTCCGTCTTGATCCCCAAATCAAAGACTGGACCAAGAGTGCCCTAAACAAAAATGGCTTTAAGACCGCTCCGGCCTTTGCTGCCCACTCAACTCTAACCCAGCCTCGCTACGAGTGGATTATGGATTTAATCGGCAGTGAAACTGATTGGTTTAACCGTATGTCTAAAGACACACGCTACTCTATTCGTACCGCCCAGAAACGCGGCACGGTAACGGAAATCATTAACGAAAACTTAACCAGTGAACTCAATAACTTTTACCAACTTGTCCTTGAGACCAGCAAGCGAAACAACTTCCGCCTTCACCCTAAGTCTTATTATGAAAAAGTTTTGAGTGAAACCAGCCGGAATCAGAGCGGCTTTATCGTGAAAGCCTCTTTCAACGGCATTCCCCTAGTCATGAACTTGATCACCACCGGTAGTCCCACCGCCCTTCACGTTTTTGGTGGCTCGACGACCGTCCATCGTGACCAGCTAGCTTCCTACTTAGCTCACTGGGCCGGCTTTATTGAAGCCAAGCGCCAAGGAGCCACGACTTATAGTTTCGGCGGGATTAGTTTCGGTGAAGATCAAAATCCTTCCTGGGTGGACTTAACCGCTTTTAAACAAAAGTTCCCCGGCCACATCAAAGATTATGGCCCCTTGTATGATCTCCCTATTTCCAGGCTATGGTATTATGCCTATGTCACCGCAAAAAAATTCCGCTAAATTATGGGCCAACTTAAACTCCAACTAAAAAAAATTACCCCGACTTGGATGCTGTCACTGTACCATTATAAGATGTCCCTGGTGGGCGCCCTGCGTTATGGTTTCCCGTCGCGAAACATAAAAGTAGTGGGCGTCACCGGCACCAAGGGTAAGTCTAGCACTGTCGAAATTTTAAACGCTATTTTAGAAGAGGCCGAGTTTACTACCGCCTTAGTGTCAACAGTCCGGTTTAAAGTGGGAAATGACTCCGAGCCCAATCGGCTTAAAATGACCACCCCAGGACGTTTCTTTCTGCAAAAGAAAATTCGAGAAGCAGTAGAAGCCGGTTGTGACTATATTATTATCGAGATGAGTTCGGAAGGGGTTAAACAGTGGCGCCACAAATTTATTACCCTTAACGCTCTCTTGGTTACCAACTTGTCGCCCGAGCATATTGAATCGCATGGATCCTACGCCAACTACCGCGAAGCTAAACTAAAAATAGCCAAAGCTTTGACTCGCTCGTCGAAACCCCACAAAGTTTTAGTCACCAATGGTGACGATCCAGAACTTGAGGTTTTTCGCCAGCTTAAAAATGTGACTCAAGTCTCCACTCACCTAGTAGATGCTAGCCCTCACACTCTGCTAGCCGACGGACTTTTCTTTACATATAAAAATCAAAAAATCCAAACCAAACTGGTGGGCGAATTTAATTTGTATAATATCTTACTCGCTGTCGCTTATGCCGAACATGAAAATGTTGATTCGGAAAAAATAAAAAAGGCTTTAGAAAAATTTACTGGTGTCCCCGGCCGGCTAGAGCTTGTCACCAGCTCCGATCCAACTTTGGCCCGACGGCAAAATTTTAAAGTAATTGTCGACTACGCCCACACCGCCGACTCCCTGAAAAAAGTTTACGAGATTTATAAAGACCATAAAATAATTGCGGTATTGGGCGGCACCGGTGGGGGGCGAGACCGGGACCGCCGAACTATCATGGGCGGCCTGGCCAACAAGTATGCGAGCTTAGTGATTGTGACGGATGAAGACCCTTACGACGAAGACCCACGCCAAATTGCCGAGGCAGTGGCCACCGGCGTCACCAGTACCCCTAAAAAGATCATTATGGACCGACGAGAAGCTATCCGAGTAGCACTTAAAAGTGCTACAGGCGACTCGGTGGTGATAATTACCGGCAAGGGCACCGACCCTTATATTATGAGAGCGGGTGGTACCAAAGAACTGTGGAGCGACGCCGAGGTGGCACGGGAGGAGCTGGAGATGGTACTAAAAGAACGAAGTGAACAGAAATAGCTTAGATACCCCGCCTCGCTTTTTACCTTTTCAATTTAAAGTAAGAGGTAACCCAGTGTGGTGTGGTAGAATTTTAGCCAACACGCTTCGCGCGTAACGTAAGGAATGGCCTATACGGCCCCGCGTGTTGAAAAAATAATTAACAGTAAAAGCGAGGCGGGGCGATGATTTTATAAAGCTCGCCTTCCCCGCTAAAAATTCACCCTGTTTAGTAAACTTTAAATTTTTTCAAAAATATTATGTACTTTACATACGTTCTCCAATCTCAACTGGATAAAAAATTTTACACAGGTTTTACAAAAAATTTAAAGTTAAGATTTGACGATCACTGTGATGGTTTAGTAAATTCTACTAGCAGTAGACGACCCTTAAAACTAATTTATTATGAGGCTTGTTTGAATCAACATGACGCTACCTATAGAGAAAAATATTTAAAAACCACATATGGAAAACGTTTTATTAGAAATAGAGTCAAATCTTACTTAACAGGGTAAATGCCCGAACTACCCGAAGTTGAAACGGTGGCCCGTGACCTCAACCGTGTTTTAAAAAACCACGTTATTAAAAAGGTTGTGGTCCGTGTGCCCAAAATGATTTTACCGCTCTCGGCGGAAGATTTTGGTAGTGGCTTAAAAACTTGGTCCATCGAGAAAGTCTCCCGCCGAGCCAAAATTATCGTAATAAATTTATCTAAACCCAAAGCTAAAGCCAAGAAATTTTTACTGATTCACCTCAAAATGACCGGCCAACTTATTTGGATGCCTAAAATCGGCCAAGCAGTAATCGGCGGCCACCCCCAGCCCGGCGGTGGTCATAATTTGCCCCACAAACACACCCACGCCGAATTCCACTTCCAAGACGGGTCAGTTTTGTATTTCAACGATATGCGTAAATTTGGCTGGCTTAAATTGGTGACTGAATCAGAAAAAGAAATCATTCTTAGCCCGCACGGCGTGGAGCCACTGGCTAAAGATTTTAGTTTGACCATTTTTACCAACCTAATCACCAAGTACCCCAACCGCACTCTTAAGCACACCCTGCTAGACCAAAAGCTGATCGCCGGCTTAGGCAACATTTATGTGGATGAAGCCTGCTTTAAGACCGGTGTTCTACCCACGCGTCCGGTTCATACTTTATCAAGATCAGATTTAACAAAACTTCACCAAGAGATTGTGGCTGTTTTAAAACTCTCCATCAAAAAGAAAGGGACTTCGGCCCGCAATTATGTCCGAGCCGACGGCACCAAAGGTGGCTTTGTCCCCTACTTAAATGTGTACGGCCGCGCGGGCTTAGCCTGCAAACAATGTGGCAACCTAATTTCGAAAACTAAACATGCCGGCCGGGGCACTCATTTTTGCAGTAAATGTCAAAAATGATATAGACCAAAGGGCCCTCATTTTTTCGTCACAGTTCGAGATAGAAAACATTAATTTACTATGCTTTAATAGTAAAAGCCGACACAAATTCACCTTTAGTTTAACCAACTGAAGTTACCCTAAGCCTAGAACCGCCAACTAGGGACGGGCCCTGATACGGGGCAGGAAGGAGGGTGTTGAATTTAGTGTCGGCTTTTTATCTACCCATAATTTCAAAAAACCTAACCACACTAAGTGACTAGTTGTTATAGAAAGTGTCAGAAATAAAAAAATGAAACCCCCGATTCGTCAAAACGAATCGGGGGCTAATTCTCTACTTGCGAAAAGCGAGAAACCGGCAATTGCCACCCCAGCCATCTTCGAACCAACCCAAGCTCAAGACGCGCCGCGAGTCATTCCCGTCGAGGAAAGGCACACGACGGTCACCACACACCTCCGCACTAGAGCCAAGAGCGACAACCAGAAACTCTTGTTGAACCTCGGGGCAAGTCGCCCCAAAAGCAAGCAATTCCGCGAGTGTGCCGGGGCGCAAACCACGTTTCTCGAGCTCGGCCAGCACCACCTCGGACGACCTATCATGACCGAAGTGGACCAGCTCAGGCTCAAGCTCCACTTGCCCTTCCCCCTCCACTTCGAAAAGATCCGGGGTAATGTTGAGGTCGACCAAGTCGTAACAACCAGCGATCACCATCTGCTCGAGAGTCATAGTATAATCCACGACAATCTTGCAAATTTTCGCCACCAGACCAAGTAGCTGACGAAACGCAAAGCGATCCACCCTCTTCAACTTTCCCACCACGGCCGCCTCGTAGAGATCAGCTTGAAGTCCAGTTTGAACAAGGTCGTCACAAGCCTCTTCGGTGAGGCCTTTATGATCAGCCAAATTTATGAGATGTTTTGCATTGCCCAAAATCACTATACTCATAGAATTATCTCCCAGTGTTACTCTATTTAGTAATAGTAGTTTAAGTTATCCTTGGTGGAAAAACCGCCAGAGAACTTATCTGCATAAGATAATACACTTATTTTAATACCTTATCAAGATACACCCAGCTCAGAATATCCCTATTCATAGCCGCATTCTTAGCAATTTTTGAGTCTACTTAAGTCTATTTCACCTTTCGCTCCAACATTATCACCCTCTTTTCCAGACGGGCAAATTCTTGTCGATCCACTTTTTGTTTCGTTTCATATTTAATATCTGCCAGGTCTAACAGTATCTGCCCCATCCGTTCGGTATGACTATCTAATTTTTTCTCGACAACACTAAATTTAGTCTCCACCTTTTGGTTTAATCCTAACAGCCCCTCACCGAATATTTTGAACTGCGAACGCAGATCTTCCAACACGACCGTATATTGGTCTTTCTTAGGTGCTCCTTTATTGGCCTTGGATTCTGGAGTTTTCTTCTTCATAAATTGATTATACTCCCAGACTTAAATCAGGCCAAACAAGGCTACCCCGGCCGCCACTGAAACATTGAGCGACTCTTTCTTCCCCCTCATGGGGATTTCGGTAATAAGATCGCATTTATTTAAAACTGACGTGGGTAAACCCTTAGTTTCTTCACCTAAGACTAAAGCCCAACTACCCTTTAGCTTTAGTTTCCGGTAATCGACTGAGTGGTCCGTTTGCTCTAAAGCCACCGTTTTAAGGCCGGCTTTTTTAAGTTTGACCAGAATGGAGGCAATGGTTTTATGATAAGTCCAGGAAACAGATTTTTCCGCCCCTAAGGCTGTTTTAGCAATTCGCGAATTCACCCGACCAAACCGGTCGACAGGGCATGGGGTGACACCGATAAGAAATATTTTTACTATCCCCACCGCGTCCGCCGTCCGAAAAATCGCCCCCACATTGTAGGCTGAACGGATGTTATAAAGAATTAAAAAAACTTTTCGTTTCATCTTTTGAAACTATCAGGAATTAAACTAGAAGTAAACTTGATGCCCCGTGCAAGATTCTGTCCCTACCTGCCCGCCAGCGCCTAAGCCAGCAGGGCGACTCGCCTGCCATGCAAGGTACGAACGGGTACCCCGCCCTGTGCACAGGGCGGGGTCTTTCGAATCCTGACGCAAGCCAAGTCCTAAAGCCGTCCGGACTCGGAGTAGGCCAGTTGACTTGCTCACGGGGCACAAAATAAAAACGCCTAGCGGCGTCTTCATTTTGTGCCCCGTGCAGGATTCGAACCTGCGACCGTTCGCTTAAAAGGCGACTGCTCTACCAACTGAGCTAACGGGGCAAAAGAGTTTAAACGCAAATTATTCTACCTTAAAAATTTCACCTAGTCTACACCCCCAACACCCACCGCTCCAGCGCCACGTCCAAATCACGACTGCGACGCCTAGTCTCATGATATAAAACCAACAACTCGCCCATTATCGACAGCAACTCCGCTTCGGTATAATTACGGCCAAACCGGCGCAACTTGGAAGCCACAAACGGCGCCACCGGCAATTTTTGATTATCCGGCTCCCCGGCGGCTAGACTCAAGTTGACCACCATCCCCCACAACTGCCAAAACACCTCTTCGGCCACATAGCCCCGCAATTTGGCTTCGGCTAGAGTCAGCCATAACTTTTGACGATTTCTTTCACCGAAAGCATCGCCAATGGAATAAATAAAATTGTCTCGCTTGGCTTTAGACGTTACCGCCGAAAATTCTTTCAACTGAGCCCCGGCCTCCGTCAACCTTTTCTTAAGTAGGGCTAAAATTTTGGTCTCCACCACCACAAAAATATGTTCAGCCTGTACTAAACCGGGAAGCTCCGCCTCTAGCCACTCCAGCCCATTCGGCTGAGCTAAAATATCCCTTAACTCCACTATATGTTTAGCCTCAAACAAACCTTGAGCCGACACCAGCTCACTGGCCACCCGACTGTCAAAATTATCTTCATTAAATATAAAGTGTTCAGCCTCGGGCCGCTTGTGGTGCACCGCCGTTAAAAATTTAGCCGTATAAGCTAAACATTTGGCTCGGTCTGATCCGTAAAATACGTAAAGCATAATTTATTAGACCCAAGTTACAACTTTAGGGTAAGTAAAATTGGCGCATGATCTGAACCCAAAACCTCATCCAAAATATCGGCCTGGACCACTCTCTTAGCCAAAGAAGTTGAAACATAAAAGTAGTCGATCCGCCACCCCACCCCTCGCTCGCGCGAGCGAGTTTTTTGATCCCACCAACTATACTTAACCATCTGCGGGTGCTTTAGGCGAAAGGTGTCCACAAAGCCCAACTCGGTAAACTGATCAAGCCAGGCCCGCTCCACGGGCATAAAGCCGGAGGTATTCTCATTTTGCTTGGGTCTCGCCAAGTCGATAGCTTGATGCGCCGTGTTCACGTCACCGCAAAATATAATATTAGGTTGGATTTTTTGAAGTTTTTTTAGATGCTTGGTAAACTCCTGATAAAAATCCAGTTTATACTTGAGTCTCTCGGCACTAGCTCCCCCATTCGGAAAATAAACATTTAACAAGACAAATTTTTCAAAATGAAGTTCAATCACCCGCCCCTCCTGTGACAATAAGCTAGTGCCAAAATCTGTTACAATTTTATGTGGTACCAATTTGGAGTAAACCGCAACACCACTATAACCTTTCTTGGGAGTACAACAATGCCAATAAGAGTTATAACCATCGGGGTGAAGTAAATTTTCTGACAAGTGCGAAGAATCGTGGGTCTTGGTTTCTTGAATACCCACTAGGTCGTAGCGCCCGGCTAACATAAAGTCAATAAAACCTTTGCGCTCAGCGGCGCGCACGCCGTTAACATTCCACGATACCAGCGAGAGGGTTTGGGCCATAAAATTTAGTATAACATAGGCTTATGTTAGAACTTTTAAGACTTGGAAATCTTTAAACAAAGTATTTTTAAGAGCTTGGTTATAAATAGCAGCGGCCGGGTGGTAAAGCGGTAATACCGACATCGCGAGCCCTTTAAGGGAACCCGGAATAACTCGACCGTGAAGCTCACCAATCGAACGCAACCTTTCCGACGAATCAAACTTGTCTAAAATATATTTCATCGAGAAGCGTCCCAGGGTGGCAATAATTTCAGGTTCGATAATCTCAATTTGTCGATCCAGAAAAGGTCCGTAAAAAATTATTTCCTCCGGACTAGGGTCGCGATTGGCCGGCGGCCGGTCTTTAACAATATTGGTCACGTACACATCGGACCGTTTTAAACCAATCGAGTTTAAAAGCTCGTCTAAAATCCGTCCCGAGGCGCCACAAAAAGGTTTAGCGGTTAAAGCCTCGTTTTTACCAGGCGCTTCACCCACGAACATAACCCTCGCCTCATGGTTACCCTCACCAATGACCGGATAATATTTATTGGCTTGCCGATACTCATATAAAGGCGAGCTCGTTAAATTTAAAAGCTCATCCTTAATCTCTTTTAAGCCCTGATGTTTTTCGTCTAGAGTCATTTGGTTTTTTCCGATGAAAGTAACTTGGCTTTAGCCTTAGGACCTCCCCGATTGTACCCGCCCACCCCACCGTCGGAACGCACCACCCGGTGGCAGGGAATGCTGGGATTATAATTTTTACTTAAAATTATCCCCACCGCGCGGCAGGCCCGGGGATTCCCCGCCAAACGCGCCACCTCTTGGTAGGTTAGGGTTTGGCCGCGTTTAATATGTTTTACCACTTGATAAACTTGCTGGGTAAAGGTTGGGGTCTGTTTCATAACCTTATCCTAACATTACAAAAACCCCGCTTACAAACAATTTAAGCTTAAATTGTTTGTAAGCGGGGTTTTTAATTTTTTGTTGAGTTAGATCTGAGCTTCAGCGGCGGCATCAACTTCACCTTCCGCAGCACCAGCGTCAGCACCTTCAGTTACGAAAGAACCAGCACCAGCATCACCGGTCACATCAATCACTTCAGCCTCGTTGTCAATTGCATCAACTGGAGTATCGTTCTGACCCATGTACCAGATAACACCAGCAATAATGATAACAATTACAACGATAGCAATGATTACATTTTTGGACATAATTGCTTTAGTTGTTTAGTAATCGACCTTTCCTTGATTGTCAATAATTAAACACTACCATTTCCGTGGTTTATTTTCAACATTTAAGCCCATGTGGATAATTAAACCCCAACTTTAGCCCTCTTGCAACTGACCCCAACTGGGCCCGGTTTCAATATTTACGTCTAGGGGGATCTCCGCGGTTAAAACCCCCTTCATTTCTTTTTCAATAATCACCCGCACCCGATCAACCACAGGCTGTTCGACCTCATAGATCAACTCATCATGAACTTGAAGTAAGAAATGGGCCTGATTAATGAGCCCTGCTTGGCGGAGAGACTCATCAATCCTAATGGTCGCCAGCTTCACAATATCCGCTTCGGTGCCTTGGATCGGAGCGTTAAAAGCGGCCCGCTCCGCTTGAGCCCGCACAAAGGGTAGTTTAGATTTAAGCCCAGGGAAATAACGCCGCCGCCCAAACATGGTCTCAGTGTAACCACTAGTGTAAGCCGCCGCAATCACCGTATCAAAATACTCCCGCACCCCGGCAAATTGCTGGAAATAGTTGTCGTGAAAAGTTTGAGCCTCCTCCCGGGTCGAACCGAGATTGGCCCGCAAAGCATTAACTCCCATACCGTAAATAATCCCAAAGTTAATCACTTTAGCCTGCCGACGCATATCTTTAGTAACTTCTTCGGGGGCTACCCCAAACACCAGAGAGGCCACCGACCGGTGGACATCTTGGCCGGTTTTAAAAATTTCCAGCAGTTGCGAATCTTTGGACAATAAAGCTAACACCCGCAATTCGATTTGCGAGTAGTCTCCGGCCACCCACACATGACCCGGGGTCGCCACAAAACCGCGGCGAATAGCCGCCCCGTAAGCGTCACTGGAAGGTATATTTTGTAAATTGGGGTCAGTGCTAGACATCCGACCAGTGGTGGTACCGGCTTGATTTAACTTGGAGTGGAGGCGGTTTTGCTCATCAACCAACTTAGGAATCGCATCCAAATAGGTGGAGACTAATTTTTGTAGCTCCCGGTATTTAAGAATATCGGTCACAATCGGATGGGCGGCTTGAAGTTTAAGAAGCTCCGACTCCCTGGTCGAGCGGGCCCCACCGGCTGTTTTTTTCAAACCCTTCGTCGATACCATAAGTTTATCAAACAAAATTTCTCCCAATTGGCGCGGTGAGTTTAGATTAAATTCCTGACCGGCCACCGTGAAAATCTGTTGCTCCAACTTTTTAAGTTGACCGTGAAAATCTTTCGACAGTCCGGCTAAATATTTTACATCCACCAAAATACCTCGCTGTTCGGCCTGTTTTAAAATCGGTAGCAGTGGCTCTTCAATTTCTTGATAAACCGCCAGCAAACTTTTTTCTTTTAATTCAGCCATTAAAGCCGGCCAAGCCTCTTCGAGGGTTTTTTTACCGGTATAATTCAGCAGGTCAGCCAGGTCGGGGTTGGTTTGATTGGAATCCAAAATCCACCACGCCACCGCTGCCTGGCGCCACAGCGAGGGGTCCACTTTTACCTCCACTTGATCCTCGGGGGCCACCACTTTCTTATCAGTCAACACCGCCCGGGCTCGAGCCAGCAAAGTTTTAAAGTCCAATTCCTGAAAAGTTTTTTCCACCCCTCCAAAATCTAGTGTATCCCGCCAGTAGTCACCGGCCAGAGTAAACTCAATCGGGGCATCACGCCTGATAGTGGCCAAGGTTTTGGAAAAAAGGGCTTCCTCTTCACCTTCCTTCAACAAGCTAATAATCCGCGGTTTAATACCGGCGTCCAAAAACTTTTGCTCCCCACCTTTCTTCTGACCCAAGGTTTTATAAATTTTTTCAATCGAACCAAATTCTTGAATCAAAGTGGTAGCGGTTTTCTCTCCAATGCCCGAGATACCAATAATATTGTCAGACGGGTCGCCCCGTAAACCCTTAAAGTCGGTTAAATATTCCGGCGCAAAGCCAAAGCGGGCGCGAACACTCTCTTCGTCATACAAAATAGTATCGTTTAAACCCCGCTTTAGAGTGTAAACCAACACCTGGTCCCCGGTTACCAACTGCATAGTGTCCATATCCCCTGAGGCGATCACCACCTGCAAATCTTTTTTAGCTTTAGTTTGCTCAACGATAGTGCCGATAATGTCGTCCGCTTCAAAACCCACCGCATCGTAAATAGGAATCCCAAAAGCGGTAAAAATATCGCGTGAGCGATTCATCTGAGCCACCAAGGCCTCATCCGCCTTGGCTCGGCCAGCTTTATAGTTATCGTAAACTTTCTTCCTAAAGGTAGGTTCAGCCAAATCGTAACAAGCGGCCATATAGTCGGGCTTTAACTCTTGGATTATTTTTAAAAGCATGGAAGCCAAGCCATATAAGCCACCGGTCGGCTCACCCGCGGCCGACACAAAATCGGGCAAGGCATGATAGGCCCGATGCAAAATAGCGTGAGCATCAAATAAAACCAGTTTCTGACTGTATTTTTTAGTGGCCATAACTAATACTTCTAGTGGTGTCGTCAATAAATTTAAAATCAATATTCACCAGTTCCGCCGGTAAAACATCCGCCACTCGCTCCGGCCACTCGATAACTATTAAATGGCCAGGCTCGGATAACAAATCGGCGAAACCTAGTTGGACCAGCTCTTCCACTCGCTCCAGCCGATAGGCATCAATATGGATCAGGCGCTTAAATTTTGACCCGAGTGGCAAATCATAAATTTTTTCAATCACAAAAGTCGGACTAATAACCGTCTCGATAATTCCGAGCGCCTCGGCCAACCCTTGCGTAAACGCAGTTTTACCCGCCCCCAAGTCACCCCGCAGGGCCACCACCGTGGCCCGGTCAACTCCGGGAGATAGCTCATTTATAAAATCAGCCGCCAGTTGCTTGGTTTCCGCTAGACTTTTCGTGATCGTTTCCATAACCAAAATTGTAGCACAAGGACTCCCTTTGCCCACGCTGACCTCTGGTAACAAAAAAGCGCGCAAGGGTCTAAAGACTCTTGCGCGCTATCCACAGAACAATTTATCGCTGGGGGCCTCGGACCACGCGGTCCGAGGATGACTTCCGTGGCCCTGGCGGGGGTGGCGTGTGCTGCTTCGGCAGGGCCGGCAGGTGCGCCGCGTCGGCCGAGCGAGACGGGGCTCGCTCCACACTCCGGCTGGGCGCCGGGGTGGTGCGCCGGCTCACACTGGGCGTAGACACCGAGCGCGACCGCGTCTCGACATGCGGGCGCGTCGTCGGCCCGATTGGACGCGGACGACTGGGCCGCTCGATCACAATGGGTTGTGACTCGAGCTGGCGGTTTTCCACCCGCACGTCGTGGCGAAATTCCGCCCACTCTCTCGCTTCACGCGAGATAGTTTGAAGCTGACGCGTTTGTTCCCGCGCAGCCCGCTCGGCCGCGCGATCCTCGTCCCGCCGACGTTGCTCGTCCAGCCGCGCCCAGTCCATCGCTCGGTCGTGGGCTTGATCACGCTCATAGGCATCTTGCCGACGCAGCATGACCTGATCGCGGGGATCCTCATAAACCACAACAGTATTCCCCGGTTGGACATACTGTCCATTCCGGTAGTGGTACGTCATACCACTACCTGTCGAGGCACACCCACCACTAACCAACACCGCGAGCACCAACATCAATCCAACGAACTTACTCATGTTAAAGTCCTCCCAGTTGAGGCCTAAGATAGGCCATATTTAGTTACTCTAGGTTTATTATATCACAATCAACAGCAATTTGTCAAGGCCTACCAGGTCGCCCTCTTTTAGCTCAAACCTTCTCATAATCAGCTCAATTCTACGGTCAAGGTGTCACCTTGACCGTAGAATTGAGCTCTTCGCACTTACCTATCCGGCCAGTCGTACAAGATAGGTAGGTTTTATAAACCAGTCCGTCCGTCGATCCCTGGGGCAAAGCCCCGCGGTACTCGCGGACGGCAACGGGGCTGGTTTTTTGCCTGCCCGCCATCGCTTCGCTCAGGCGCTAGCAGGCGGGGAAGAAGAAACGGCTCCGCCGTTCCATATCACTTTGCCTCCCATCCCCGCCACAAAGTGGACGGGGTATTCTCGGCACCCAATAAAAATTTATTAAAAAATGTTTTGAAAGTTTAAACAACCCCGACGCAAACCTTCTAACTTAACGGTTTTTCACAATTTAAAGTCTTATGACTTTTTTCATCCACAGCGTCAATGTTGCTTGCCTAAAATTCGAGTGCTAGGAATAAACTTAGTAATACCGCTCGACTGTGAAATTGTGTTTACGCCGACAAGCAAGTACAATAGATAGTAATGTCGCCTACTTTCAATGAAGAAAAGCAAGAAAAACGCTTAGAAGAATTACATTTGAAAGAAGCCGAGGAACTAGCTCAGGTATTGTCGCAGCGTTACTCTCTGCCCTACATCGATCTTTCAAAAACATCAATAAATACCGATGCTCTTAAATTAATTCCCGAGGTAGTGGCTAGGGAGGCCGGGGTCGCCACTTTCAAGGTGATTGGTAAAAAGGTTTTTATCGCCGTCATCTCGCCCAACAACGATAAACTTAAAAGCATTCTGGAAGACTTGAAGCAAAAAAACTACCAACTAACCGTTTACCTCACTTCCACCAATAGCTTAGACCGAGCTTACGAGCGTTATGCCGAAGTGTCTGACACCAAAAAAACTGAGGCCGGAATGATTGATATTTCCAATGACAATATCACCGCCTTCCTGGAAGAATTTAAGGAGTTAGACGATATCACCAAGGCTATTGGTGATGAAGGGGTGCGCGTCGTGCGCGAAGGCGGGATTTCCACCATCCTGGAAATTATTCTTTCCGGCGCTCTGGCTATCGACGCTTCAGACATTCATATCGAACCGGAAGAAGAAGGTATTCGCTTGCGTTACCGCATTGACGGCGTCCTGCAAGACGCGGCCTCCTTTAACCCACTGATTTATCGGCCGATTCTATCGCGGATTAAGTTGGTCTCGGGTTTAAAGCTTAATGTTAAGCAGTCGGCCCAAGATGGACGGTTTTCCATTGGGGCGGGTGATGAAACCAACATCGAAATTCGAACTTCCATCATTCCCGGCGCCTATGGCGAATCCATTGTGATGAGAGTTTTGAATCCGAAAAACATTCAAACCACCTTTAATCACCTCGGGATTCCCGACGACCTCCTAGAAATCTTTAAACGCGAAATTCACAAGCCTAATGGTTTGGTGCTACTAACCGGACCTACCGGCTCCGGCAAAACCACGACGCTTTACTCTTTTCTGCGTGAAGTTAATGATCCAGAATCTAAAATCATCACGATTGAGGACCCGATTGAGTATCACTTGAAAGGAATCAACCAAACTCAAGTAAATCGAGACAAGGGCTACACCTTTTTATCCGGCTTGCGTAGTGCTTTGCGCCAAGATCCGGATATTATAATGGTGGGCGAAATCCGCGACTCGGAAACCGCCAAGATTGCCATCAACTCCGCCTTAACCGGCCACTTGGTTTTCTCCACTCTACACACCAATAATGCAGCCGGCACCATTCCCCGTCTGATCGACTTGGGGGTAAACAGTAAGATTATTAGTTCGGCCCTCACTCTCTCCATCGCTCAGCGCCTAGTTCGTCGCTTGTGTCCAACGTGTAAAATTGAAATTCCTCTGAGCGATAGCGAAGAGAAGCTTATTAACGAAGTGGTGGCCGGGATTAAAAAGAAAAAACCCGACTTTACGCCGGCTCAAACTACTAAAATGTGGTCCCCGGGTAAATGCCGAGAGTGTAATAATACCGGCTACAAAGGCCGCCAAGGGATTTACGAAGCCATTGTGATGGATGAAGCTATTGCCGAGGTTTGCGCCCAAAATCCGAATGAGCGCGATATTTGGCTCGCCGCCTTACCACAAAGCATCCTCGATATGCGTGAAGACGGAATTATGAAAGTTTTGGCCGGGCTGACTTCCCTACGTGAACTTAGTCGAGTTATCGACTTATACGAAAAAACGGTTTAACCGAAGTTCCTTGTCATCAAGAATATAAACCTCCAAGTAATCTCTTTACTTGTGCAAATAAAGTTAGGTAAATTGGCCAGGATGGTTCCAGACATACTTGCTATAAAGCGAGCCACCAAAACGTCCTTTTCAACAAACCCGTTAAGCTGTAAACAGCCTAAATTGCTTGGAGGTTTATGTTCTTGATTCTTTCAAAGTAGATTTTTGAGTGAAAAGTAGCCTTTCTGCCTCCCGCGTCGCCCTTTTTACTAAAAATGCTATTATAGGCAAAGGCCGATAAATAGTAAAGGGGTGGCTTGGTTTTCTATCACCCAACTCAACTTTTCAGAATGTTAGCATAAAGTTTTATATATGTCAAGTAGCTCACCCATCATCCCCCCTCTCGGGAGTAGTGATTTAAAATCAGATACTTTTTTAGATAAATCCCTCCGCCCAGAAACCTGGAGTGAATATATTGGTCAACAAAACATTAAAGATAATCTCCGTATCCTGTTGGAAGCTGCTAGGCGGCGTAAGCACCCGCCCGAGCACCTCCTGTTTTATGGTCCACCCGGTTTAGGCAAAACCACTCTGGCCTACCTAATTGCCAAAGAGCTTGGCGTCCAAATTAAATCCACCTCCGGGCCGGCTATAGAAAAGGTCGGCGACCTAGCTTCCATCCTCACCAACTTAGAAGCCGGCGATATTATATTTATCGATGAGATTCACCGGTTAAATAAAATGATTGAGGAAGTTTTATACCCAGCCATGGAACAGGGCAGTCTAAATATCATTATCGGCAAGGGTCCTGGTGCTCGGGTAATCCAACTAGACCTACCGCCCTTTACCCTCGTCGCCGCTACCACGCGAATTGCCCTCTTATCGGCTCCTCTCCGCTCCCGCTTTTCCGGCGGGGTACATCGTCTAGAATTTTATTCCGACCAGGAAATCAGCACTATTATTGAGCGATCCGCCAGAATTTTAGGGATTAATATTGAAAACGAAGCGGTCGGTGAAATCGCCAAACGGAGCCGCTTTACCCCCCGGATTGCTAACCACTTGGTTAAAAGGGCCCGTGACTACGCCGAGGTTGAGGAACTACCGCTCTCAGTGGAAACTATTGCCAAGGCCCTCGATCTTTTAGGTATCGACCAGTTGGGCTTATCCGGAGCTGATCGCTCGGTCTTGGAAGTTTTAGCTCATAAATTTAACGGTGGTCCGGTCGGCTTAAACACTTTGGCCACCGCCCTCTCAGAAGAAGAAGCTACGGTAGAAGACGTGTATGAACCCTTTTTAATCCAGTGCGGTTTGATAGAAAGAACTCCGCGCGGTCGCATTTTAACCAATCGGGGTTATGGACACTTGAATTTAAAACCTCCCGAACATATCTAGTCAGCCTAATCCATTTAACACTTTTCTTTTTAATTTCTTACACCAAACTATGTCCGGACATAATAAGTGGTCTAAAATAAAAAATAAAAAAGCCGTCGAGGACGCCAAAAAAAGCAAGTTATTTTCTATGTACAGCAAAACCATCACTATTGAATCAAAAAAAGCTGGGGGTGACATTAACTCACCCGGTCTGCGGGCAGCCGTTGAACGAGCCCGGGCGGTCAATATGCCAGCTGACAATATTAACCGGGCCGTCGAGAAAGGGCGCCCGGGTAATAACTCCAATTTGGAAGAGGTGCTTTATGAAGCTTTCGCTCCCGGTGGTGTGGCGATGATTATTGAAGGCATCACCGATAACAAAAACCGGACCACCCCAGAAATAAAACACTTATTATCTCTCCACCAGGCAAGTTTAGGTGGCACCAACTCTGCCTTGTGGGCTTTTACTAAAACTGATCAGGGTTGGCAAGCCGGCAGTCTGATGCCGGTGGTTGAGTCGGTAAAAAACAGTGTTCAGTCTTTAATTGAAGACTTAGAAAGCCATGACGATGTCAACCGTATTTTTATTAATGCCGAGTTAAACTAAATTATGCTCATTTTAGGGATTGACCCGGGTTATGATCGTTTGGGCCTGGCGGTAATACAGAAACTCCCTCACCAAAAAGAAACTTTGTTGGAGAGTTGTTGTATTACCAGTGCCAAGCAGGATGAATTTTCTCGCCGGCTGGCCACCTTGGGAGAGCCGATTGTTTCTATTTTAAACCGACTACCTATTGACGGCATTGCAATTGAAAATTTGTTTGTCACCAAAAATCAAAAAACCGCCACCCGAGTGGCTGAGGTTCGGGGAATGATTTTATACCTCGCTGGTAGCAAAAAAATTCCCGTGATTGAATTTACACCACCCGCTATTAAACTGGCGGTCACCGGCTTTGGTCGGGCTGATAAAAAACAAGTGACCGCGATGGCCCAAAAATTACTGGCCATCCCGCCGGAAACCAAGCGACTTGATGATGAATTTGACGCTATGGTCATAGCCCTCGCGGGCCTGGCCCACGCCAGTACTTGGCTTAAATAATATTTATCCAATTCTATCCCTTTACTCCAGACTCAGAAGCGTAGTCGCCTGACCGAGAGCGTCGAGTCTGGAGTAAAGGGATACACTCTTAATTATCCACAGTGGGGCCATTAAAAATTTGCCAAGTCACATCTCTTTTGTTACAACATTTAAAATCTTCGACTTGATTTAAAGTCGCCTGAGTTTTAATAAATTAATTGCATAGCCAGTCAATATAATATATGGATGACGAGAATAACTTAAACAACAGCGACGAACTACCAATTCTTGACGAAGACTTGTTGGATTCGGAACTAACAGAAGATGAGTTAGATGAACTCTACGATGATGATGACGAGGATGAAGCTTCTTATGAAGCTGACTACGACAACTACGACGAGTAAGAAAAAAACCGGCGCTAGGGCCGGTTTTTTTCTTACTCGTCTCTTTTAACGGCCAGTTTAATAAACTTCTTTTTTCCTACCCGAATAACTTGATCTGAACTGGCGACAGCTGTCAGAGTACTAACCTTAGAATCCGGCAAAACGGTAATACCACCCCCGTCCACTAAGCGCTTATATTCAGCCTTCGACTCCACTAGCCCAGCTTTGATTAAAACATCGCGCAACATATCTCCGGCTGTGAAGTAAAAAACTTCAACCCGTTCCGGCACCTCCGACGTTTGAAATTTGGCAATAAAGTCGGCCTCGGCCGCCTCCACTTGGTCGTCCCCGGCAAAAATCGAGACGATCTCGCGCGCCAACCTCATTTTAGCATCACGTGGATGCTCGGAGAGAATAGTCTCCACCTCAGCCGCCGGCACTCTGGTACAAATTTCAAAAGCTAGGGGCATCAAGGTATCTGGCCAACTCATTATTTTACCGTACATTAGGGCTGGTTCATCTGATAGTGTCACCATATTCCCCTCGCTTTTACCCATTTTCTTCCCGGTCGGATCCACTAAAAGTTTGGTCGTCAGCACAAATTTTTCCTGCCCTCGCCGCTTCATCATGGTCCGACCGGTTAACATATTAAAAGTTTGGTCGCTGCCGCCAATTTCAGCGTTAATATCCATCTGCACCGAATCATAACCCTGCATTAATGGGTAAAGAAACTCGTGTAAATAAATAGGTTCATCTCGCTTGAGGCGCTCCTGGAACATATCTCTTTCAATCATTTGGGAAACGGTAAATTCCGACGCTATTTCCACCACCTCTTCAAAATTAAGTCGTCCCAACCACTCTTTATTAAAAACAAACTTAATTTGGCTTAAGTCTAAAATTTTAGCGATTTGACTTTGGTAGGACTGGTAGTTGGCTTTTACCTCTTCCGCCGAGAGTTTCCGCCGAGCCGATGTTTTATCGGTCGGGTCGCCAATCATAGCGGTAAAATCGCCTATTAAGATGGTGATTTGATGTCCGGCCACTTGCAAGTCGCGCAATTTAAGTAAAATAGAGCCGTGACCAATGTGAATATGTGGCCCAGTCGGATCAAGACCTAGAAAAACCTTTAACTGGCCTCCACTTTGTAAGAATTCATCAAGCTCACCCGTTGAAGGGTAAATTCGCTCCAAACCGCGTTCCCATAAATTATCCGAAAAAACCGGCTGACTTGTAGACATAATATACCAAATGTACCACGGCTTACGCTTTTTTTCTAGATATGCTAGCATTAGCCACATGAAAAGATGGAGGGCTTTTATTAAAATCTGGGGCCTAAAAATAGTTATCGTGATAGCTGGCCTTGGCCTTTTTTTGGGTAGTGCTGGTATTTTATGGGCCCTAACTTTACAAATTCCCGATTTTAACTCTTATTTCGACCAAAGAATAATTGCCGAATCGACCAAACTTTATGACCGAACCGGCAAAATCCTCCTTTATAACGCTCATAGCGACATCCGACGGACCATTGTACCTTTGGACCAAATGTCCGACCATGTTAAAAAAGCCACTATTGCTATTGAGGATGTGGATTTTTACAACCACCGCGGTATTAAACCGACCGCCATTTTAAGAGCTTTTTGGGTTAATGTGAGTAGTGGCCGAGTAGAACAAGGTGGATCCACCTTAACTCAGCAGGTAATAAAAAATACTTTGCTAACTAAAGATAAAAGTATTGCCCGCAAAGTTAAGGAAGCCATTTTATCTATAAAATTGGAAAGTGAGTTACCTAAGGACGAAATTTTAGAGCTCTACTTAAATGAGGTACCCTATGGGGGTAATCTCTACGGTATTGAAGAAGCTTCTAAAGCTTATTTCGGCAAAGAGTCTAAAAACTTAAGTCTGGCTGAAGCGGCTTACTTAGCCTCTCTCCCCCAAGCTCCGTCTTATTTATCTCCTTATGGTAGCCACCAAGACAAACTGGAAGAAAGAAAAAATTTAGTTTTGTCCCGCTTGAAAAGTTTAGACTGGATAACCGATGAAGAATATCAGCAAGCCAAAGCCGAAGAAGTTTTGTTTGCCAAACCGGATAAAAACAGTATCAAGGCTCCCCACTTTGTGTTCTTTGTCTTGGAATACCTAGAAGATAAATATGGACAAGACACAGTTAAAAATGGCGGTTTTCGGGTAATCACTAGTCTAGATTGGGAACTACAACAAAAAGCAGAGGAAATTGTTTATCAGTACGGCACTCAGAATGCCGCCAACTACCAAGCTCGGAATGCCGGCTTGGTGGCCTTGGACCCGCAAACTGGCCAAATTTTGGCGATGGTAGGATCAATTGATTATTTTGATTTGGAAAATGAGGGCAACTTTAATGTCACAACCGCCAGACGCCAACCAGGCTCAGCCTTTAAACCCTTTGTGTATGCCACCGCTTTTAATGAAGGCTACACCGCTGACACGATTGTTTTTGATCTAAAGACTGAATTCAACGCCAGCTGTAGCCCCGAACATATTCCACTGTCCTCTGGTATTACTTGTTACTCACCTACCAACTACGACGGCAGTACCGTTGGCCCTATTAGTCTTAAAAATGCCCTAGCCCAATCGAGAAATATTCCGGCGGTTAAAGTGTTGTATTTGGCCGGCCTAAAGGATTCTTTTGACACCGCTCGAAAACTTGGTATTTCCACTTTACGAGATTACCGTCAGTATGGACTCACTTTAGTCTTAGGTGGTGGTGAAGTCACTCTCTTGGATATGACTAGTGCTTACGGTGTTTTTGCTAATGATGGGGCTCGTCAGCCCTACTCCTTCATTATGGAAATTAATGACCGCAATAAAAAAACTTTAGAAAAGTACAATAGTCAGAGTACCCAGGTTTTACCTCCAAATACTGCTCGCCTAATTTCTAATATCTTGTCGGACAACTCCGCGCGGGCGCCGATTTTTGGCACCAATTCTCAACTTAATATTCCCGGCTATCAAGTAGCTGTCAAAACCGGTACCACTAACGATTATAAAGATGCTTGGATTGTTGGTTATACTCCTAGTTTAGTGGTAGGAGCCTGGGTTGGTAATAATGATAATACCCCTATGGATAAACGAATTGCCGGGGTAATTGTCGCCCCTATTTGGAATACTTTTATGAAAGATTATTTGAAAAACAAATCAGTTCAGTATTTCATACCACCAGAACCAGCTCCTAGTGATGTTAAACCTATTCTAAGGGGTATTTGGTCTGGTTTGGCAGGTGGAGAATTGGCTGACGAAGGGGTTCATTCTATCTTGCACTGGGTTAATAAAAATAATCCCCAAGGACCAGTTCCAATTAACCCAGCTAGCGACCCTCAATACTACAACTGGGAAGCCCCAGTTCAGGCCTGGGCGGCCGCTACTGGTAACAACTTTTTACTTACCCCTGGTATTTTACCCAGTGGTCTAAACGAACCTACTAAAGAAGAATTCGGCTCTGATCGAGTGGAAATAAGATCCCTTAGAAATTCCTACAAGCCTGATGATAATATTACCGTGTCTTTAGACGAGACAAGGGCAGTAATAAAAGCTGAATTTTTCTTAAATGACAGGCTCTTAGGTACCGTCACTAGAACCCCGTTTCGCTTTTCTTTTGTACCAGAAGAATCAGCTGACTTAAGCTCAATAAATACTATTATAGTGATTGTTTATGACTCTAAAGGTAATAAACAGCAACTAGAAGAAACTTTTAGACTAAACGACTAACTTCTTGCCTAGCTAATACGAGTAATTACAAAACCATCTGGGTGGTTTTTAATAACTTTTAAAATAACTATTTGTCTTAAAAAAACTTCGGATTTAACTACTGGTGGCACATTTAAAATTATTTCAGATCCTCTAATCAAAACTTGAGAATTTTCAATCTTTAAACCTGTTAAATCCTTAATTACCTCCACCACCACTTTTTTTTGTCTTTCACCTTCTCCCCCTAGGCGATTATATTTATCTAATAAATTTTTTATCAGGTCCATTATTTTAACGATTAACCGGCATAATTATATAAGAAAAACTTTTATTTTCTGTGCCTTGAATTAAAAGTGGACGATTAGGTTCCGTCATTCCAATTAATAAATTTAAGGCCGGAATAGATTGAAATGACTCTAAAATATAACGAGCATTATAGTGAGCGGAAAAATCATTACCCTCTATTTTAGCTTTAATTGTAGCCGTACTTTCACCAATATCCGAACTGGCTGAATAAATTATAATCTGTTCTTTAGCGGCATCTACATCTAGTTTAATTTGATTAAATTTACCGGAAAAAATATTGGCCATTTTTAAAACTTGTCCCAAATCATCTTTACTTAAAGTGATAGTGGAAGTAGAAGTTTTGGGCATTATTTGCCGATAATCCGGATAAATACCATCAATCAATCTTGAGGTTAAATGAATTCCAACACTAGTAATAGATAATTGGTTACTGTCCGAACATAATTCTAATTCACCCTCTTCCCCTTCAAATACTTTTATAATCTCAGCGGCATTTTTTAAAGGAATAATCAGTCGGAAATCAACATCCTTATTTTGATTTGAAATTGTTAACTTTTTTTCTGCCAATCTAAAGGAATCAGTAGCCACAAAAATTAATTCATTATTATTCTGGTAGATATAAACACTGGAAATTTCAGGTTTAATATCAGATACCGCCGCAGCATAAATAACAGATTTAAGTCCATAAACTAAATCGGTATTTTTTAACTTAAGTTTATTAGTGGTTGATATTTTAGGAATCAGTGGAAAATCTTCATATTCTTCACTCTTTATAACCGTGTTATAAGTACTCGTTTTAATTAGTAAATTATTATTCTGTAACTCAACAGTTATTTTATCTTCATCTTTTAAATTAGTTAGAAAATTACTTAGAGTAGTGGGATTACAAGAAGTCATTCCTTCTTCTAAAACCTTAGCCGGCAACTCCACTTCTAGACCAATTTCTAAGTTAGTCGACTTAATTACTAAGTTATTCTTTTTAACCTCTAAAATAAGGTTCTTTAAAACCGGTAAAGATAAATTATGAGAAGTAGCTCTTTCGGCGATTAGGACAGCTTTCTGAAGTTTTTGTTTAGAGCATTCTATTTTCATATTTTAAAAAAGTAGAGCTATTAAGGTTGTGGATAGGTGGATAAGTTACTTTAAGGTTGATAATTAAGGAAAATTTTATAACTTAAATTGTTTAATTTGGGGATAAAGCATTGGATGAGTTGGGATTAACTTTTTCATTTTTTATTATTAGACATTAATCCCAACTTTAATCTTCTTTTACTTCTGACTTATACCCAAGTTAATCCACATAATTTATTGTTTAATTATTACTATATAGTTGTGATCTAATTTGTTCTATTTCTTGACCAAGTAAAGAGTCGGTTTTAGAGTCTTTTTTAATCTTCTCGTAGGCGTGAATAACTGTAGTATGATCTCGACCACCTAATTTTTGACCAATATAAGGGTAGGAGGTGTTAAAGTCTTCTCGCAAAATATACATAATTATTTGACGCGGTTTTACTACCTCCTTTCGCCTAGTTTTCTCATAGAGAGTTTTTTCATCCACACTGTAAAAATTAGCAATAGTTTTTATCACATCCTTATAAGAGATAGACTTTTTGGGCTTTATATTGCTTTTTAAGAGATGTTTAACCTCAGCTAAGCTTATTTCCTTCTTCTTAGCTTGAGCTTGGACAATAATTGATTTTAAAGTGCCTTCCAACTCTCTAATACTATCTTGAACCACTGAGGCTATATACTCTAAAACCTCGTCCGAGACTGGGGTGTTCAGGAAATTAGCCTTATTTTTTAAAATTGCTAAGCGGGACTCGTAGTCCGGTTTACTTATATCCACTATCATTCCCCCTTCAAACCGAGACCGTAGTCGATCTTCTAAATGTTCTATATATTTAGGTGGTTGATCGGAGGAAAAAATAATTTGCTTGTTATTCTCATAAAAATGATTAAAGAGATGAAACAATTCTTCCTGAGTTTTCTCTTTATTAGAGAAGAACTGAATATCATCCATAATAATCAGATCATATTTGCGATATTTTTCCTTAAACAGGTTTACTTTGTTGTTTAAAATAGAATTAACACAATCAATAGTGAAATTTTCCGAAGTGGTGTAAAAAACCCTCTTATTAGTGTTTAAACGGCTAATTTGGTTGCCAACTGCTTGTAAAAGATGGGTTTTTCCCACTCCAGTAACCCCGTAAATATATAGCGGGTTGTAATTCATCCCTGGGTTTTTAATTACCGCCTGGGAAGCGGCGTAAGCCACCTCGTTAAAAGAGCCCACCACGAAAGATTCAAAGGTGTATTTAGGGTTTAAATTACTATCCTGATTGATGTAGAGCTCATTTAGCCCTAAATCCGAAGAACTATGACTAGGAGCCTGGGTGGGAGCGGGATCGAGGGGTGGTTTGTCATCCCTTTTTACTATTATATATTCTAAACTTCTAACATTAGGCTCTATTTCCCTTAGGGCTTTTAAAATAAACTTGTGATATTTAGCTTTTAACCAGTCTTTAACGAAGGTGTTGGGAGTACTTAAAAAAACCATCCCGTCGTCTAATTTATAAATGTAAGTGTTTTTAAACCAAGTGCCGAAGTTAGCTTTGGAAATATTTAACTCAATCTGAGCTAAGGCATTTTCCCAAAGTTGTTTATTTTCGACCATAAGATAAGAATGAAAAAGGGTTAAGAAAAGTGGAGATAATTTTTCTAATTATAGGAGGATAAGCTATTATAACAAACCCTGTCTAATTGTTGATAACCGGTGGATTAGTTGAGGATAGTCATTATTTCATATTTGAGGCCTCGGGGACAGTTGCCAAGGCTATTTTTTTAATGTAGACTAGCCTTCATGTCACAAACCTATCAACCCAACAAGCGCAAAAGAGCCACTACTCATGGTTTTTTGGTTCGGAGTCAGTCGGCCTCAGGCCGGAAGGTTTTACTGCGTCGTAGGCGTAAAGGACGGGCCAAATTAAGCGTTTAAATATGCTTGATAGACCTTCTCGGGTCACTAAAGACGAAATTGGTACGATTTTAAAGCAGGGACGTACTTACCACTCCCCTAAAGTCTCCTTTAGGGTTTTTTACAAACCTAATACTAGTACGGCTTTTGGGGTGGTAGTATCTAAAAAGGTGGCGGTCCAAGCTGTAGTTCGTAATAAAATAAAGCGGCGGGTTAAAAGTATTCTAAGAAAAAATTTAGCTCAAACCAAAAGTGGCTATAAATCCTTATTTTTTATTAAAAAAGAGGGAGTGGAAGCTAGGTTTAAGGATTTAGAGGCAGATATTGTATACTTACTAGAAGCGGCGCGGATTTTAAAAAAATAATTAAATACTCCTTAAACAATGATTGGTTTTTTTAATATAATTTTGTTTCAACCTTTGTACAATGCTTTGGTCTGGTTGAGTGGGGTGATGCCGGGCCACAGTATTGCCCTCGCGATTATTGCTTTAACGGTCATTATTAAAACTTTACTTACTCCTTTGTATCATAAGTCTTCTAAGACCCAACGCAAACTTAAAGAAATAGAACCGGAGCTCTCGAAGCTTAAAGAACAACATAAAGACGACAAACAACTGCAAGCTCAAAAAATGATGGAACTGTACCGTGAACATGGTATTAATCCCCTGACCGGCTTTATGGTCCTTCTAATTCAACTGCCGATTATTTTAGCTTTGTTTTATGTTTTTTCTAAGGGTTTTGAGCTTAATTTGGATATTTTATACCCCTTTGTGTCGAGTCCAGAGGTGGTAGATCGAACAGTTTTTGGTTGGATTCTCTTAACGGAAAAAAGTTACTGGTTGGCTTTACTTGTTGGCTTGACTCAGTATGTGCAAATTCGCCTAACTTTGCCCCCCTTACCCCAGCGATTGCCTAAGTCCGATACCCCCTCTTTTAAAGAAGATTTAGCGCGCAGTATGAATATGCAAATGCGCTACGTGATGCCGGTTATTATTACGGTGATTGCCTCCCAGTTCCCTTCAGCGATCGCTTTATACTGGCTCACTGGTAACCTTTTTGCTATTGGTCACGAGTTAATTGTGAGGAGTAAGGCGAAGAAACTAGTAGTTTAATTCACTAACCCACAAAGACATATCTTTCTTATTTTGAAGGACAATGTACCGTCCATCTTCGACTAGTTTAATTTTGTTAGTATCAAAATTTTCCGGCAAAGTGGTAACGACTAGAAAATCGTTTGAGTTATTTATTCCCACTACTACAATATCGTCACTAAAAGATATAATCCCTTTGTACCAATCGTCTGGGTATTCACCAAAAGGGATGTGACGTGGAGCTCCACAATAAATGTTTAAAGAATCTTCAGTCCAGACACATTTGTCGGCGAATGTTAAGAAAGGTAAGGGGGTAGAGTTTTTAGTTGCTGTGTCGTAAAGATTAAGACTAAGGCTTTGATTGGTAGATAATGAGTAAAGTATTTTATTACCATCAGGGCTAGGAAGAATACTTAGACCATTAGAACTATTTGATAATAATATTTTTTCTAAACTTGGATTATTAGCAGTCTTTAGATATAAGTATCCAGGATAACTTTTTGTAGGCTTGGTAGATAAAAATACTTTATTTTGACTTTGATCTACAAAGGTAGACCAATTAGAAGTTGGAGAAGTAAAGACTTCTTTCTTGTTTTCAAGATTAATGTTTGATAAATATAAATAATATAAGGAGTTAACTTTCTCAGTAGTTAAAATATTTTTACCCATTGTTTCAATTTCTTCGATATAAGAAGGCAAATTTTTAGGTTTTATGCCTGACAGAATGGATGATTCATTACTTAAGTTAGATATAGGAATATCAAAATATTGGTAATTTATCTTTGTGTTATTATTGGATCCCGCAAAAATTCTAAGGAAATCATCCCCGTTTAAAGCTGTTAGGGAATGGGGAGATGTAATGGTGGTGTTGGTTAGTCGGCTTTTAATTTTATTAATAATATCCCAGGAAATAATGTTGCCGTTCTTTAGGTCACTATAAACTATATAATATTGATCTACTCCTAAATTTACCAAATCAAAATCAGCCACCAAATCATTCACTTTATATATCCCCTTTTCAGAATCATCATCTTTATCTAATAGACCAGGGTTTTGATTATTATTCTGGGCTTCATTTCCGTCATCTAAAGGAAAAAAACTGGAAAGTTTATTTATTACCGACGAGGTTTCTAGGTTGTTGGTTGGCTTAAAGAGTAGAAGTAAAACAACTACTCCAACTATTATTACTAGAATAATCCCAATGAGTATTGTTTTTTTATTTAACATAAAATTAAGTTATTTATTAGCGAGCATCACAATGAACATGTCGATTTTCTACTAAAACATAAGTAAAGCCAGCTTGTCGACAGTAGTCAGCAATTATATTTAGATTTGAACTAGTTACATTTCCTCCGGTTGGCTGAATATCAACAGCCCTACCTTCATAATGTTCACTGCCGGCACTATGTCCAACACCCTCAGTGTGTGCCGCGGTAATTTGGGTGCTTAAATTGTGGTCGGAGTTTAGGTTTTGTTGAACCCAAACAGTTGCTTCGGCCACATCTCTATGAACACGATCAGTTCTGCCGGGGCCATTAATCCCACTATAACCATTAGCCACTGTAGCCCCGGCTTCATTCAAGGAAACACACTCGGTGTTAGAGGCTTCATGACAATCACTTTGGGCTGGAACTGAACCACTTAATACGGCCCCGGGGCCGGCATTACCATTTCCTGTACCTGGATTTTGTGAATCTGGTCGAGTTGTGCCCGAGGTGCCAGTTGGGGCCGAAGGGCCGGAATTCATAGATTGTCCCACTCGGTCTAGACTAAAATTAATATTAACCAAATCAGGGTTAATGGTGTAGAGGATCAACCAAGAAGTTAGAGCGAGAACTAGTCCCCCGACGGCGGCGTAAACCCGCCGCTGACCGGTGGTTTTGGTAGCGACTGCGGCGCCAAAAATGTACTCCAACCCCCCCACCACAATCATTAAGACCGATATTAAGACGACTAGGCCCAAAAAGACATCAAAGGCTCTTTTGGCATAATCGGAAAAATCAATCTGGGTTTCACCAGACAAACCGACCGCTGTCGGCTCTAACAGAGTATAGTTTTGGGCCCAAGACATTGTTGGTATTAAAAATAGCCCCACCAGTATGAGGATGGTGGTGAAAGTTATAACCCTGGTTAGTAAAAGTTGTACCCGCATAGTTTATAGGCCAAAGAAACTCTTATCTAATATAATTTTAAAAGATTTAGAAGCTCGTCTTAAGTTATTATTTAAGCTTGATACGAAGATTTCGACATTAGCCTCTCCTTGATCTGCCTTTTTTTGGGTGGTATTTAGGACTCGTGGGGTCTCGACATTAGTGACAATTGGTTCGCTGTTTATCCGCCAGGTGTAGGTTAAGTAATTACTGGCTACTTCACTCTTGGTAAAATAGTAAGGCTCGACGATAAACGACTCTTCCTCAGCTTTTGATTGGTAGGTCTCGGCAATAGCTTCACTCGCTACTACCCCAGCCAGAGGTTTTAAAGGGTAGATGATGATCTCCGGCACTGTGACCGGAACAGTTATTTTGCGGTAGGCTGTTGCGTCGGAGGTAGGAGAGGTAACGGTTATTTCGATGACAGGGGCGTCGCTAGAGGCGGAGGGAGCAGTTATTTCAATATAGTCTTTACCTCGGCCTGATTGTTGGACTAGATTACGATAATTATGACGCCAAGTAAAAGTGAGTTGGCTAGAAGGGATCAATCGTCCACTGGTGGTAGTTAATTGAGGGATAGCCGTGAGGCGGACGCGGCTACCTTCGGTTACTAAAGGAGCTCCTGGGTAAAAAGGGGGTACATAGGTGTCGGCTTCCCATAAAATGTCGACCTCGGCCGGAATAAAGATTAGTTGTTTGGCGATGGCCCGTCCTTCTTTGGTTTTCACCGCCACGGTAATAACCGTGATTTCACCAAGTTTACCGGTGGTAAACTTAAAGCTTTTCTCGCCGATCCCCCGTTGTTGTTCTTTATTATTTAAAGCCCAAGCGATGGTGCTTTCGTTTAAGTCGTAACCATAACCCGCCAAGGTAATAGTGACATCTGTTTGGGGGCCCGGTGCTTTGGGTAAGACCGTAGCCACTAGACTGCCACCGGCAGTGGTTTCTTGATAAGCCTCGGCGAGGTGGCTGGGGGTGAGTCCGACTACCAAAGCCATTAAGGTGGTTAATATAATTCCAACTGCTGAATATTTCTTGGTCATCATTTTGTTGATTGTTTAGGTTGATGGGGTTTTACTCTGGGAACTAATTTTGCCAATTTTTCCTCGGCTTTAACTGTCATCGAAGTGACCACCACCATCGCTGTCCAACCCGGTAAATTATTTAAATAGGGTATAAATTCCAGGACCGGCATCCCAAAAAAAGAAATCGTGCGCCATTTGTTACCTAAAAATTTTACTCCTTTCATTGTAAACCATAACCAAAAGGTAAGCCAAGCAAAAGGCCACACAATATAGCCCGCTACCACGCCCCCGATCCCCCCAAGTGGTAAAGTCACAAAAGTAAAAAAAGCCGGAATGCCATCAAAAAACAAAGCGGTAGCTATCATAAAAAAATTATCTATAAAGTTTAGTTTCGGCTGATCAGACATTACCGGGCGAGGATTGCATTTTTAACTCATCTTTGGCTTTTTTGATAGAGAGTAGTTGGGATGGGTCGGAAGTAATAATCTGGTCTTCGGTATAAGAGGCAATAATTTTAATCGCCACCCGCTTCAGGCCGGCAAAAAAGATTCCTTCACCCACATTAGACTCCAACAGTAAGAATTTTTCTTCATCAGTTAGATTGAAAGTTTGTTGGATTAGGTCGATTGAAGCTGGCGACTGTTTGAGGAGGAGTTGGAGGGAGGAGTTGGTGATAATTGGTGTTCCATAAGGGCTACGGAGGAAGTCCCCTACGTCTTGGGTGATAGTGGCGACACCCAAGTAGTATTTACGACCTCGCTTGACCAAGGAGAAGAGAAAAGAGGCAGTGTCCTCGGCCTTCATCATCCACCAAGCCTCATCCACCACCATGAGGCGCTTTTTTAAATTACGGCGAATAGTGTTCCAAATGTGGTGCATCACAATGTACATAGCGACCGGCTTCAAATCGTCTTCCATGTCTCGAACGGAAAAGACCACAAATTGTTTATTGATATCCACGTTGGTTGGCTTATTCAAAAAGCCCGACCAGGTGCCCTGGGTGTATTTAGCCAGACGCTGGGCCAGGGACTCCCCGCCTTCCATCCCCGCCAAAACTAATTCCAGGTCAGACAAAAGTGGGACCGGTTTGTTGGTAAAGTCGGTGCTGGGGGTAATATCTTTGAGGGCGTAAGTCTCGGAAATGGCATTGTCTATAATCGAGTCCTCTTCCGGGGTTAAGCCCCCAAGCATAATACGCATCAAGCCGACTAGGTTGATAATATTAGACCGCAAGACGTCGGCCGGAGCCTCGTCTTCTCGCGGAAAAGGTAGATCAAACGGGTTGATATGATGCTCTGATGACAAAGAAATATTGAAATAGCGTCCGCCCACAGCTTCGGCTAAAAATTCATACTCTCGCTCCGGGTCGATGACAATAACGTCGATACCGTACATTAAGCTACGTAAGAGCTCTAACTTGGTGGCATAAGATTTGCCGGAACCAGACTTGGCAAAAGTGACCGAGTTGTAGTTTTCAAGGGAAAAGCGATCAAAGAGAACGAGGGACGAGTTGTGGCGGTTGACGCCGTAGAGGATCCCCTGATTGGAGGTGAGGTCGAAAGATACAAAAGGGAAAAGGCTAGATAAGGGCGAGGAGTTGAGTTTGGTGTGGATAGATAAAACATCATCACCAAGAGGGGCTACACTCTGGAACCCTTCTTGTTGTTGAAAGAGGGCCGGTTTAATGTAAACCAGCTTGGCGTCTAAAATAGACTTGATTTCGGACTCAGTCAGGTCCAACTCTTCTTTGTCAGCCCCGTAAATGGTGATATAGACGCCAATATCAAAAATTCTTTCCTGGGCTTGCTGAAGCTGGTCGCGCAGAGTTTCAATATCGGAGTAGGCTGTATCCAAAATAGGATCCCGGACAAAACCTCGTTCTTCCTTAATACTAATCTGACTTTCTACCTCGGCTAATTTTTTTTGTAAATCACGCAAGGCGGTCCCAGTATCGATAGGGTGGATAAAAATTGACACATCGAACACCTTATCTAGGTTGATGATCGGTGAAAACCATTCTTCGGTTAAAAAACGTGGATAAGAGATAATAAAGAAGGTGCGGGCCATCTTGCTACCCAAGCTCACTTGATTGGGGGTGATACGTAGAGCCGACGGCGCAATAATGTCACGGAGCTCCAGTACCCCCATATCGTAGATATCTTGGGGCATCACCGGGTTGATGTTTGGAGTATTTTTTTCTTTTTTATTAAGTGGCCACATAAATTAGGTTTTTACTGTTGGTACTCCTCGTTCGCCTGGGTTGAATATTTTAAAGTATAACTCAATCAATTCTTCTGTATTTAAACGAGCGGTTTTTACCCCTACTCGCCCCAGGCCGTCGGCTACCACTCCCAAGCGCTGTTCCAGTTGAACTTTATTATTTTGGAAATCTTCTTTGGTGGCGATTTTGGTGGTTTGTTGTTTGGATTTAGATAAGAAAGGTAGTTTAGACATTATAGTATCAGTGGTTTGAATAACTGATGGCTGATACGGGACGACAATAAAAAAGGTTTTTGTCATCACATTAGTAGCCTCGGTGAAAGTCTTGATAAAGTTCATATACTCGCGGGACTGAATTTTAATCAGTTCATTAACATGCTCCTTGGTGACCGCTTCTAAACTTGCTAAATAGGGCTGAATATCAAGCTTTTTTGACTGCAGATGAATTTGAATGGAAAAATCAAGCGAGTTTAAAAAATTTTGATACTGCATAATAACCGCTTCTCGTTCGTCGGTGGACTTGAGAGCAAAGTTGATCGATGAGCCGATTAGTACTCCGCGATAGCTACCATCTTTTAAAATGACAATCCCGTCGCGAATTTCACGTAGGGCGACAAAATCTTGCGTTGGCTTTGCTTTAATGGCCATAGCTAATTGATATGTTCTTTAACATCTAAACTCCAAGACAACTGGTCTAACCGGCTCTCTGATATTTTTGGTAAGTCGATAGCGGCTTGGGCAACGACGGGTTTGGAGCGGGGTTGAGCGGTGGAACCTTTTTGCCAGATGTATAGTTTGCTACCGAGGTAATATTTGAGCATTGACTGAATCACGTAAATTAACGAGCGGTTATTGAGTTTGTAGAAAGCGAGACCCAAGCCGCCGGCGATAGCTATGGCCATCGGCACCAAGGCGATATAAAGCGGTAACAAGACATAAAGTAAAAAGGCTACCGCCAGTCCCCCGACCACGAAAATAAACTGCGGAAATGACAAGGGGCCAAAAATTTTATTTTCGACTTCGATAAATTGTGGCACTTGGAAGTTCATTCTATATATTTTGCTCGGTTGGAGTCATTTAGTCTGACGGTTTAAAACTTTAGGTATTAAATTAAGGACTTAAGTCTCCCTATTATTTCCATCTTTTATTTTTACCCTACTGGTTCACTAATTATACTACAGATCGTTCTTTAGTGGTGAATAGGTTGTTGAAAATAGTTAGGTTTTAGAAAATAAGGGTGAGGAAAAAGGCTGCCATCATCCCTGCCGTATGATTACTCTTTACTCTACCGATTCGCGATAGGGGTCGGCGTCAGCCAAGCGTGACGGAGCCGGAGGTAGGTTTACATCATCCGACTCCCCGGTTTCAAAAATAGATTGCATTTTTTGGTTAAAAATGTTTTGGCCGGGCTTGGCAACAGGTGTTTCTAGGGGAGGATTTTTTAAGTAATCGCGAACTTGAGCAAATATTTTAAGGTCAATTTCGTGGGCAATATCATTGGCTTTGGTTTGATCAAGGTTTAAGGTGCGAGCCAAGCGGGCGGCAAACAAGTGAGGCCGGGTAAAGCCAAAGAGGACTAAACCGGTTTCATCGGCCACTTTCCCAATCTCGTCAATATGGAGCTGGTGCTGGTCGCCAATCGCTTTAATAATTTTTGCGGTATCAACCGACAAGACAGCGTCTTGGACGATAGCTGGTAGACTTTTGAAACGTTCTTGAATTTGTTCGTGGGTGTAATCGGACATTAATTATATTAGTTATAGGTTGTTTTTGGACCAAATCTATCAGGTTTTTGATAGTCACCCGCTCCAGCCGGGGTTACCACTTCTGGGGTTTTAGGGGCAGCTGGCTTAGGTGTAGCTCGGGTGGCTAGATACTCTTTTGTCTCACTATTTCCGTGCGAGTCAATTGCTTTTTCAAGTTGACGCCAGTTATTAGCGCTCATGTTTCCACTTTTCTCTATTTGCTCCAAGTCTTTTGGAGTCACTTCTTTAACTATTTTTTCATTAGCGAGGATTTCGGGCTTGATAGCCGCTCGGTTCTTGTAGGTTAGTTTACCCATTTCCTCAATGATGGTCGTGGCGGTCTGGTCGTCTAGTGACTGTAAGTCGGTGGCGTGGTTGTTGATGGCTTCTATAGCAGTGGCCGTGTCGTCTTTAGCCGCTTGCTCCATTAAATCTTTTTGAGCCTTTTTGATTTTATGGTCTTTGTCGCCAGCTTGGCCTTTACGTAGGGCGCTTATAGCTTGTTTTAGACTCTCGTTTGGTCCCTTGTTAGCTTCGGTTTCAAATATGGCTTTATCGGTGTCGGAGAGGGCTTCGTAAGCCAGTTTCTGGTAGTCTGCACTTAAGGCGGCAAAGTTCTTTAATTGTTCTTCATTGTTGGCCTCTTTTGTTACCGGCTTGCCATCTTTATCTTTTACTACGTTACCCTCGGCATCCTTAACTACCGTCTGTCTCAGTTCTTCCCGCAAGCGCTTGCCGAACTCCTCATCAGCTTTTTCTCTCCTTTCTGGATCTTTAATTCCATTGCGCAGGGCTTTCATGTTTTCAGCTAGGGCTGGATTATCTTTAACGTTTTTGATTTCCAGATCAGCTTTTTCTCGGTCACTTAGCTTCTCGTAATTCTTCTTGCGGTCTTCTTCATTTAGGTTACTCAAATATTCCGCTTTAAGTTTAGGATTACGCAATTGCCCTGCTATTTCTTCTTGGCGCTTTTGTCGTCTGTCTACGGTTTGAGTGTAGCCCCGGTCGGTACCGAAGCCATATCCAGCCACACCCGCCATTGCTTTATTGGCTGCCCAGCCTATCTTTGGAGTTTTAGCTGTTAATTTTTTCATTCCATCTGAATTCTGAGCCTTCTTAGCAAGTATACCAATAGTGTTGCGTCCAGCTACACCAACAGCTCCTACAGTAGCGCCCCGTGCTGCCCACTTGGACAAACCAATTGCTTTGTTTGAAAAAGAGCTTCCTAGTTGACAGCCAACTTTCTGGGCAATTAACATTGAACCTAGCATTAAGCCGTTTAAGGTTAAAAAGGTAAAAATTTGTCCGGTCGGACCACTGGTGGTAATAGAATTAGAAGCTGCAGTATTTAAATTTTTCATTATACCCAGTGTCACATACAAAAAAAACATAAATAGTGGGGCAAATAGCAGGTCACAGCGTAATCTGGTTGACCATAGGTTAAAAACTTCTTTCAAGGGCGTGAAAGTATAGCCCAAAAAAGCTAAAGGTGAGGTCATGATTAAAAATAGGAGCGATACTCCTCGAATTAAAAACAAAAGAGAGGCTGCTAGAAGGGTAAATATGGTTATGGTTTGTAATATTAAAATCCCAATGTTTTTTACAAGTACCCCAGCAGTTAGCTTGAAATAGCCACTATTGTAGTCATTGGGAGATTTAATTCCTTCAAAAAATGATAATTGATCTCTGAATGGTTGAGCGATACTTGGATCTTTATTGGGGTCATCTCCAATTTGTTGGTAAAAAGTCATGGCCACAATATTGGAGGCATCAATGGCAACTTTGGTTATAAAACCACTGAAATTAACCAGTAAGGCTATGACTATCACATTGACCAAGGTTTTTTTGGTGTTGACATTTGGTAGTTGTAAGATGGTTCCAATGGCAAGGTAAAGTAATATAAAAATAAAGAAAATGTTAGACAAGTCTCTGGCAACCGTCCATCCAATATCAATTACCGACAAGTCTGTTACGTAATCCCTGAAGTCGGTGATAGTGGTTTTAACTATGTAAGCAAAAAGGGTATCAGCTAAACTAATTACCCAAGTGTAAAGCCACAGTAAAATACTAGATATGCCGTCTAAAATCCCTGCAAGACAGCCGTCCCAATTTGGATTAGTGCTGATAAGGTTGCAGTTGTAAACTTGCTGATCTCGTATGTTTTGAACTCTTTCACTGTAGGTGTTACTACTGGTTGTGCTGTCTTGAAGACGTTCCTCTCTAAGAGCAATTTGTTCTCTTAGTCTTTCAGCTTCCTGGGTGTTGTTATTATCTTCCGCAATTTGGGCGAGCGCATTATCTCTCTGAATAGTTAATCTTTGGATTTCTCTTCCTATTTCACCTATAGCCAAAATGTTGTCTTCTGCATCTCTATCCCCATCAATTCCAAGCCAATTTGTAAAAAAATCACTCCACCTTGTGGTTCCCCAGTCAGCCTGGCTTGCTGCTAATTCATCATATTGATTTTGTAGATTTGCTATATCTTCCTCAATTATTCTTACGAATTCCTCTTGGGATATTGGAGTTTGGGCATTTATTAATAGGGGTGATAGTAAAGTACATATCACTAAAGTAGAAATAATAATTTTTTTTAAGAATGAGATTCTCATCTTGCTAGGGTGATTGATTTAGTGATGTTCCCACCAGGGCTGGTGCATTCTAGCGAATAGTTGGGAGACAGGCTCGCGTCTATTGCTAAGCCATTTAAAGCAAAATAATAAGAACTAAAAACTGGATAAGCCGGATTGGTTGACGAGTTTCTGGCTAAGTTTATTTTTTCTAGTAATTTTTGACCTAGTTGGGATTGGGTTAGATTTTCAGTTACGGTAAATTCAACTAAATTAGTGGACCCTACGTAAGGCCAAAAGGATACGGTGTATTTATCTCCAATTTGGATATCAGCCGGTAGCGGTAGTTTGTTAAGAGTAGATGTTTTAGAAGAGTTAACCGAAGTGGCTATTTCTATGGAGTTATCAACATTGTTTCGAGTACGAATGAAACGCGGTTTGAAATTTAGGGGCAAAGATATGGTTCTTTCACTCTCACTAGGTACAACTGACCCTTTGGCATAGATTAAAGTGGGAGCGTCTGTACTATTTCCAGAAAACCAGTTGTTGGTCGCTCGACAGTTTGTGGCGCCAGGTATAGACCAAGCTAGTTGGGCGGTGTTTGGTTGCCCGGCATTAACTTGAGAAAGTGGCAAAAGACTGTAATCAAAACTAGGTTCGGTGACAGGATTGTCGCTTTCTCCACTTCCTCCACCACCAAATAAGCTACCCAAGAGGTTTAAGATTTGGCCAATATCAAAGGAACCGGGGCCGGAACCCCCACCACCTTGGTCTGATGGGGTGTGCGTCCTAACTTCCTCTAAAGTTGGCCCACCACCAGGTGAAACATCGCCCGGCTCAGCTTCTTTATACAAATCTAAGCGGTAATTAAGGATGTCGGCAGCAGTTTCTTTGACTTGAATAGCCGGGGTAATAGTCTTCCACCGGCGACAAGCTTGACCGTCTTCGGTAAACTCTTCACACTCGCGGACTGGTAGATAGCCTTGGGCGGCTACTATTTGATTAATAGCGTCATTTTCTGCATCTGCTTGTCGTTGGACCAAGATTCGTTGATTGATTTTATAAGATGTTTCGGGACTGTTTGGAATAAAAGGATTTCTAATATTTTGATATAGTTTGGTCCACTCTTCACTGTCTGTTACTTCGCCCGTCACAAATCGTTGATAGTCTTCCAAAGAAACTGTTGAAGTATCTGGTTTGATTGGGAGTTCTTTTAAAATTAAACTCTTGGAGACAACTTTGAATGAATCTTCAGATTTATCTAGATCATCCAAAAACACATTGGTTGCTTCAGGAATTACCAACTCATCCAAATGTGTCCTCAGGTTTTCCACATAAAGCGGCGCGTCTGGGCCTTGGCCGGTCGAGTCGTAACCTTTTTTGGTGTAGTCGATAAGCTCGGTTCGGTATTGTTCGGACTCTTCGTTGGCTTGTCGCCTTAGATCGACATCTTCGATAAATTCTTTTTGTTCGAAGGCGGTTTGGATGCGTTGAATCGATTTTAAGTAAGTACACATTTCGACGGTCAACTCTTCGATTTTTTTGGTGGTCTTGTCAATTTCACCGGCATAATTGTCGATACTGACGGTGGTCCTCATTAGTTTACCCTCTACCTCTTGAACGGGTACGTACACTCCTAAGCCCGGGATCGGTAAGTTTAGACCGCCTAATATTGGAACGTTGCCGAGTAAACCCCCAGCTACATTACCCACCGCTCCTTGCACCACGTTTCCTACTGCTCCGGTGATGCCAGTAGCCCCCAGTACATTGCTGGCAAACCCATCTAGGGCGCCACTAAAGCTATCGGTAATACCTCCCAAGACGCCACCAAAGGCGTCGGTGATCGGGCTGGTGATGTTGCCGATTAGGTTGCTGGTCATATCGGTAATTGGCGACAGGACCGAATCGGTAATACTGTCTAACATTCCGGTGACTGGGCTCATGATGCCGTCCATTAAACCACTTAGCTGATCAGTGATGGGAGAAATCAGGCCGTCGGTGATACCACTTAAGGCATCATCAAATACACCGGTGAATTGGCCAATAGTGTCGCCAATCACATCATCAAACACGCCAGTTAGTTCACCAAAAGTTTGGTCGATCACTGAGTCAAATTCGCCTAGTACTCCGTCTAAGACTCCGTCTAACATAGAGTCAAATTCGCCCGTTAAATCGTCTAAAATACCGCTGAGTTGTTGATCAATAACACCGGTAAATTGGCCCATCGTTTGATTAATAACATCATCTAAACTGCCGAGGGACTGGTCTAAAATTGAATCTAAGTTACCGGTGACCGAGTCTAAGACACCGTTTGTGATTTGATCGATAGATGCGTTAAGTCCGTCTAGAGCGGTGCCGGTGAATTCGTTTAACATTTCATCGGTCAGGCGGTCGATCATGTCACTCGTTACCCCCGCTTCCCCGCTAAGTTCGTCGATTAGACCATCTTGAATCAGGGCACCTAATTCGGCCTCCATAATTTGGGGTAGTTGTTCGGCTAGGGCTCCCGGTAACTGAGTGGTGAGGATTTCTTGCATCGCCGCCGGCAGGCCACTTCGGACGCTGTTTTGTAGAGCGTCGGGTAGTCCCGCTTCAATACTGCCCGTCATCGCTTGGCCAAAGTTGTCTTGAATCGAGCTGGTCATCAAGTCGGACATTATTTGTGACAAATCTTCTCGGAGGAGGGGTTCGATCCCTCCGTTGGTGGCGGCGTTGATGGCCTCGGGTAAGCGGTCTTGTAAGTCGGCTCGGACTAGATTGCCAAGTTCTTCGGGTAAATGTTCACGGACTTGGGTGTTTAGTTCAGCCGGTAGGCGGGTGGCAATTTCCTCTTGCAACTCAGCTGGCAAATTATCTTGCAGGACGTCGGAGGTGGCTTGGTTTAGAGCTTGGTTCATGGCTTGCCCGGCGGGGCTAGCGGCTCCCATTCCCCCTATACCACTTTCTTCCAGACATTTCTTTAAGTCTTCTTTTTGTTGTTGCTCTAATTTTTGTGCCTCCTCTTTAGATGCTTCCACATTAGCCTCGGCCCTTGGGTCATTTCCCCCACTATTGTTTATTTCTCGAGTAGAACTGAAGTTAAACCCACCCATACTGTGAGTAGAGGTGACACCGTTGGGGGTAGTAAATCCACCCTGAGCTTTTAAGCGAGGTAAGCCGATCATAAAAACAAAGATCACTAGGATTAATCCGATGGCGGCCAAAGTGATAGTTGTTTTAAGAGAAAAACGGTTCATAAATCTAATCAAGATTGAAATAAAGGTTTAAGCTGGCTTCTTTGGGAAAAATAAGGTTGTGGTTGGCAAAGTAAACGTTAATATTTTCGGTGGCCCAAAAAAAGCTGGAGGCCCTTTTCAAATATTCTTGACCACTTTCTAAGCCGAGGGTCGGATTATTAAAAATATTGGCCATATTTTCTAAAAGTGGGATAACTTGACTGAGGCTGTTGACCAAGCGTACATGAACTAGCTGGGCATCTTTAGGAACTGACAGTTTGAGAAGTTCTGTTAGGGCTAATTTGTGCATATTGATCGTTTTTTGAATGGGGGCGAGTTGACTCTGGTTTTGATTGTTGAGCGCGGCCACCATTACCTCCGCTTCGTTAGGGCGGACAGTTTCGTAAGGCTTGAGAATTCTAAAAATATCGGTGGCGTATTGCCTGATGGTGGCCTCACTCACCTCCTCGTTTATCTTTAAGTTGCCAACTTGGTAGCGAGTGTAGCTCTTGTCGGAAGCGGTAGCTGTGAGACCTTTTTGGTTTAAGCGAGACGCGACGATGTTTTCCAGGTCTCGTTCTTTATCGAGCAGGGACTGGTAGTAGGTCAGGTCAGCCTCTTCTTTTTCCGACTCTTGTTGCAAGCCGAGCCAACGTAAAACGCCCAAAACAGCAACTAGGACTAAAACAATCAGTAAGATTACTGCCAGCTTTTTCTTCATAAATTAATACGCTTATTATACCTTTTTTTATTTAAAATAATGTTGTTTTTTGCGGTATAAAGGTGGATAACGGTTGACCTAGTGCTGGTACGTGAAATGCTATACTAATGGTGATGAAATTTTATTTGACCACTTTTTTTATAGCTGCCTTTTTACTGTTGGCATTATTACCAGTACCGCTAGAAGCTGCCCTAAACCGAAATTTATCTTTGGGGTCAAGTGGGTCCGACGTGTGGGAGCTGCAAAAGTTGCTTAATCGGGATCTGGCGACCATTATTGCCGGGAGTGGCCCGGGGTCCAGTGGTCTGGAAACCGTTTTTTTTGGCCCCCTAACCCAGTTGGCGGTGAGTCGCTTCCAAGAAAAATATGCCCCCGAAGTCTTGCACCCCCTTGGTTTAAGCCGTGGTACTGGCTATGTGGGGCAATTAACTCGCCAAAAACTAAATAGCTTATTAGGGGCGGGAGCTGGGGCTACTTTAGCGATACCCTCAGCGTCGATGCCAGTTTATATCCCTCCCTTACCCCCTCCCATCCCCACGAGTGAGCTTGGGAGTGATGAAAAAAGTCCGACAAAACCAAGTAGTACGACCAAAAAATCAACAACGGCTAGTGAAATCGACCTATTAAACCAAACCGCTCAGTCTTTAGCTGGACTGACGGCGCCGGAGCGCTCAAAATTTATGTCTGTAGTGTCTATTTCACCCACTAGTGGTGGTCCAGGGACCACGGTAACCATTAAAGGTCATGGTTTTTCCGAGAATAGTAATAAAGTTTATTTAGGTTATGATATCAAAGATAAGGTGCGCTCTACTAAGGACGGCACGGAAATTAAAGTTAAGATTGAAAACCCCTTTACCGATGGTGATTATAAAACTAGGGCGTCGGGTCAAGGGAGTCTAGAGATTCCCTTGGGTATTATGGTGGAAAATAATACCGGAATAAGTAATCACTTTATTTTTACCTTAAAATTTTAGATCTTTACTATGTGGCGAAACTTTTTTATTAACAAAATTATTATCATTCCGCTAGTACTGGTTATTTTTGCCCTGTCGATTCCGTTTAAAGCCGAAGCTGGCCCAGGCTTACCCTTTGGGGGTCAAATTCTCTCAGTTATTCCCTGCTTGTGTAGTGCCAATCTTTTGATAACCATGAGGCCTATTGGCCCCTTGTCGCCCCCTCAGGTTATATTTGGGCCCTCCAGTATATTATTTCCTTTCTATCAATTGTGGCGCCCCGGGGCTTATCTTCTAGGTAACTATGGTCCACCGGTGCCCTGTGTGGTGTTTGCAATAATTTGTGTCCCCATTTCTGTGGCCCCACTTATATTGATGACCGGAACCTCGATGTAGTTTTTAGAGTAAATTTTGCCAATCGGTGAGAGTCAGGTCTTCGGCACGACTTTTTTCCGGTAGATCCCAACTGGTAAGGACTCCTTCGGCTAGGTTTAAGTTCGAGCGGAGCAATTTTCGTTTTTGGGCAAAGCCTTTTTTGATTAGGTCAAAGAAGGCTTTTTCAGTGAAGTCGCCAAAATAATTTTTATTAATATCACTGATGGCGAGAATAGCCGAGTCGACATTGGGTACGGGCCTGAAGGCCCCCCGGGGGACTTTGGCAATTAGTTTAGGTACACCATAAGCTTTAACCGACAGCGATAAAATACTTTCTTTGTGGTTTAAAGCGACAATTCTGTCCGCCACTTCTTTTTGCACCAAAATAACTGCCTGGGTGGGCTGGTGTTCGGCCTCTAAAAACTGACGGATAATTTCCCCGGTGATGTAGTAAGGGATATTGGCGACCAGTTTGTAGGGCGCTAAGGCCTGTAATAGGTTGGGCGGTAAATCTAAAGCGTCACATTCTAGTAGGGTTAGTTGGCCTTTTTCAATCTCCACTTTAAATTTTTCGGCCAAGGGCTCCATTAGGCGCCGGTCTTTTTCGATAGCGGTAACTTTGGCGTCAGCGGCGAGTAAGCGCTCGGTTAAAGCTCCGCGCCCGGGGCCGATTTCCAGTACTTGCTCCCCTGGCTTTAGGCTGGCGGCGTCAATTATTTTTTGCAGGGCCGACTGCGATACCAGCCAGTTTTGACCCAAAGATTTCTTAGCAAAAATATGATCCATGTGAACCCTATCATACCTCTTCGTTAATTTAAGTAAAACTAAATCCGGCTGGCGGGTTTTAAAGGATAGTCACTCGTTTGAGTAAAAAAATAGGCCCCGCACTGTTTGGGTGCGGGGCCGTGAGGCTGACTGGTTCAGGAAAAGGTTTCCCGAACTACCCCATCCACAATTTCTTTGGCGAGCTGGAGTAGCTCGCCCACCGGAACCCCTATCTCCTTTGATAGAGATTCGATTTCCTCGCGGGAGGCCGCACTAAGACGGATTCCTTCTTTCCGAACTAAAAAATTCAAAATTTGAAGGGCAATCTGACCCTTCCGCTCATCACTCAGAGGCATAAACACCTCCTTTCTACGAGAATTATAGACTAAAACTAATAATTTGTCAATAGATAGCGGTTAGGCTGGTTAAGATGATTTTCCAAGGTTTAACCTTGGAGTGGGGAGGGTGTGATGTAATGGGGATTAGAAATCCAGTAGGTATTCGTAAGTAGGGGCGGCCGGGTCGACATCGCTATCTAAAAGCTCGTCCGGAATATCCATTAAAAATTCCGACGGCGTATTAACTTGCTGGGAGCCAAAAATGGTACGTAGTTGGGCGTAGGATAAAAACAATTTGGTCCGGGCGCGGGTAACAGCCACGTAAAACAAGCGCCGCTCTTCCTCCTCATCGCGATCTTTTTCGCCAAAGCCCTGATGCGGAAACAAACCTTGTTCTAGTCCGGCCACAAAAACTACATCAAATTCTAAACCTTTGGCGGCGTGAACGGTCATTAGTTTTACGCCATTTTGCTTTTCGTTCAAAGTGTCTTGATCTGACACTAGGGCGGCCTCTGTTAAGAGGGCCAACACCGCTTCCGCCCCCTCCAAATGGGCATACTTTTGTGACAAGGTGACCAACTCTTTAATGTTTTCCAGTCGTTCCAAGCCCTCCTCCCCTTCACCTAAGAGTTCCTTTTCCAGTCCGCTTTCCGCTAAAATAAATTTAACGGTGGCCGCCATCGTTTCCGTTTCAATTTTAGTGCGAATGCGTTCTAACAGTCGGCGAAAAGCCTCAATCTTTTCTTTAGTGGCACGCGGTAAATCACCCTCAGCTCCAGCGGCCATTTTGGTGAGGGTGGCTTTGCCGATACCACGTTTAGGCACATTGATGATGCGTTTTAAACTGTCAAAATCAGTGTCATTAAGAGCCGCTTGCATATAGGCCAAGATGTCCTTAATTTCTTTACGTTCAAAAAAGCGTACCCCTAAGACTTGGTAAGAGACCCCGGCTTTGAGGAAAGCTTCTTCTAGGGCTCGCGACTGAAAGTTGGCCCGGTACAGGACGGCCATTTCTTCCGCTTTTTGCCCATTTTGGACCAGCTGTTTGGCCCGATCAGCAATGGCTCTAGATTCCGTACCCTCATCTAAAAAGCTATCCAGTCTAATTTTGTCTCCGGCCCCATTCTGCGTAAAAAGTTTTTTGTCTCGGCGGTTAACATTTTTTTCAATCACCGCATTGGCGGCGGTTAAGATGTTCTGCGTCGAGCGGTAGTTTTGTTCGAGGAGTACCACTTTGGCTTTGGGGTGATCTTCTTCAAAACGCAGCAGGTTGGTATAGTCGGCTCCTCGCCAGCTGTAGATCGATTGGTCCACATCTCCTACTACACAAATATTGTCGGCCGGGCCACATAAAAGGCGGGTCATTTCGTATTGGACCTGATTGGTATCTTGGTACTCATCAATATGTAAATAGCGGAAGCGGTCTTGGTACATAGCCCTAATCTGATCATGCTCGCTTAAAAGTAAAACAGTTAAAAGCAATAGATCGTCAAAATCCATACTGTTTTCGGCTCGTAAAATTCGAGCGTAATTTTCCCAGACCTCCCCTACTACCTCTTGCCAGTAACCGGAGACGTTTAAGCGATAGCTTTGGCCGGACTGCCCTTTACTTTTGGCAGCCGAAATCGAGCTTAAGATTTTTTTAGGTTCAAACTGTTTTCGGTCAATGCCGGCTTTATCCATCGCTTGCTTGATCTTAGATAAGCTACCCTCGCGGTCTAAAATGGTAAAAAACCGGGTAAAGCCCAGAGTGTGGGCGTGCTGTCTTAAAATATGAACCGCTAAAGAGTGGAAGGTGCTGGTAAAAGGTTGGGCTTCACCGGCGTAGGCTGAGCGAGGTTCGGTGTTAAGTAGCTTCTGTAGGCGTTCCGACATTTCTTTAGCGGCTTTGTTGGTAAAAGTTACCGCTAAAATGTTCCCAGGAGTCACGCCGGATTTTATTAAGTGTAAAATGCGGTGCGTCACCGTTTTGGTTTTGCCGGCTCCGGCGCCAGCCACAATTAAGAGCGGGCCGTCTTGGTGCAAAACTGCTTCTTTTTGCGCGTCATTTAGTTCATTTAAATATTCCACCCGCCTACTATAGCATAATTTCTTTCGCAGATGACGGTGATTAAGCTATAATAAATAGTAATATGTTAGAACAAAAATTATCATCAAATATTGAAGCTGAAATTGCCGACTTGTCGCGCCAAATTGAAGCCAAAAGACGGTTGTTGGAAACCGAAAGTGGTATGGTGGAGGATAAACAAGTGGTCGCAGCCGTGGTTAAAGTGCCAGCTGAGGACACCTCTGTTCCTATCCTACGGCCCGTTAGTGGTAATCAGAGCAATCAAGACGGATCGCTTTCGTACTTAGACAGCTTGGATGATCAAACTAAAGAAAGAGTTTTGGAGTTGGTTGATAAAGTTTTTGAGCGGGGTTTGGGCCGAACCATTAGTGAAGCTAAAAAGCTGGAGGCCCTCGACCTAGACGCTTTTCACGATACGCTGACCGATCGAGTTTACAACGAGTTAAAAAAGCGCGGATTGGTGAAGTAACCCAAGACGATAAAAGGTAAGGCTGATTATTCTTTAAAACAAGTTCCCCCGGGGTTTATATGGACTTTATAATATATAGTTTGCTGGGTTTAGGACTCTTGCTGGCCCTCGGGGGCCTATGGTGGTATCAGCGCCGAGGTAATTTTGGCAGTTTAAACTTAAAAGTGCTACTGGTTAAGATTCCCGAGCGAGAAAGTAAGGACCCGAAAGAATTTTTACATGACATTGCTTTAAGTGAGCAACTTTTTAGCTCACTGTCGGCTATCAAGGAGCCGATTGTATTTGAAACCGCTGTTCATAATACCGGCGGAGAAATTTATTTTTATCTAGCTGTTCCGGCTGATCGGGTCGAGTTTGTGTCGCGACAGATCCAAGGTCTATTCCCGGCGGCCGAGGTGGATTCGGCTTTGGATTACACTATTTTTGCTACCGAACACGGAATCAGGGCCGGTTACTTGGCTCTGGAGGAGTCACCGGTGGTGCCAATTCGCACTTACTTGGAAAGCGAAGTTGATTCTTTTGCTCCCATTGTGAGCACTTTGTCGCGGTTGCGGGAAGAAGGCGACGGGGCCGCCATCCAAATTGTATTGCGGCCGACCAGCTCCAAATTTAAGCAAAAAGTTCAGTCTATTTTAAGCCGGTTAAAAAAAGGTGAATCACTTAATGAAGTACTGAAAAGTTATAAGGCTTGGGCACCTTTGGTGGATTTGGCTAAAGATTTGTCGGGGAGTAATAAAAGCCCCGATTCTCTGCCTTCGGAACCCAAGTCGATGGATGATGAATTGGTAGCTTCACTGGAAACCAAGATCAAAAAGCCTTTGTTTGATGTGAATGTTCGCCTGATTACCGCGGCGGATACGCCCAACGAGGCCAGTGATCTTTTGTTATCAATTAGTGGTTCTTTCAGCCAGTTTTCGGCACCTCGACGCAATAGTTTTAAAATTGTCTCCCCTCGTAAAATTACGCGTTTGGTTTACGAATATATTTTTAGAGAATTCAATGAGGATCAGGTAATGGTTTTGAATACCGAAGAAATTGCTAGTATTTTTCACTTGCCTACCACCTCGACCGATGTCCCTCGTATTAAATGGTTGAAAAGTCGTGAAGCGCCACCACCGGAAAATTTACCCACCGCTGGGGCGGTGATTGGTCAGAGTGTGTTCCGAGGTGACATCAAACCAGTTCGCTTATCTGATCAGGATCGGCGTCGTCATTTCTACGTGATCGGGCAAACTGGTACTGGTAAATCGTTCTTTATGTTGAACCAGGTGGTCCAGGATATGCAAAACGGTAAAGGCTTATGCGTGATTGATCCCCACGGCGACTTGGTGGATAAAATTTTAGAGCGGGTGCCGGCCAGTCGCTTGGAAGATGTGATTGTCTTTAACCCGGGTGATGTGGCGAGACCCTTGGGCCTTAATATGTTGGAGTTTAACCCAGCTCGACCCGAGGAAAAGACTTTTATCGTTAATGAGATTCAGTCCATTTTTAACCGCCTCTTCTCGGAGGAAACCATGGGGCCAATGTTTGAGCAGTATATGCGTAATGCCCTGCTCTTACTGATGGAAGATGCTAAGCATGAACCAGCCACGCTCATGGAAGTGCCGCGAATTTTTACTGATCCGGATTTTCGGTCGCGTAAGCTGGCCCGTATTACCAACCCCACCGTCATCGACTTTTGGGAAAAAGAGGCCGCTAAAACCAGCGGCGAGCAAGGTTTGGCCAATATTACCCCGTACATAACGTCTAAGTTTGGCAACTTTATTGCCAATGATTATATGCGGCCGATTATTGGTCAACCAAAATCCGCCTTTAATTTTCGGGAGGTAATGGATGACGGTAAAATTCTTTTGGTTAATTTGGCTAAAGGTAAAATTGGGGATATTAATGCTGGACTCTTGGGGATGGTGGTGACCGGGCGACTACTCCTTTCGGCTTTGTCTCGCCAGGATATGGCGGAAGACGATCGCCGGGACTTTTATTTATACATCGACGAGTTTCAGAATTTCACCACCGACTCGATCTCGGTTATTTTATCGGAAGCCCGCAAGTACAAACTGAATCTGATTTTGGCTCACCAATTTATTGCCCAGCTATCGGATGATATTCGGGAGTCGGTGTTTGGTAATGTGGGCTCCTTGGCGGCCTTCCGGGTAGGTATGACCGACGCGGAAGTGCTGGTCAAACATTTCCACCCCACCTTTAGTGAAAGTGATTTAATTAATATTGAAAATCAAGAGGCTTTTGTCCGGCTCTTAATTAATGGCGAGCCGGCTCGACCTTTTAATATTAAAACGGAACAAGTAGTTGGCGGTTCCGATGAACTGCGAGAACAACTGAAAGAACTATCGCGACTTACTTATGGTCGGGATATTGATGAAGTAGAGCGGGAGATTTTGGCACGACTAAGGCACTAAGTCCAGCCAAAAAGCTAGAACAAAATCTATTTTTAGGTTATCCACAGGGGCGACGAATTGGGTTGCCTTTTCTTACTACTGGTGTAAAATTGTTGTGTACCGTTAGTTGGGCTTCCGAGATGACTGTTGGCAAAAATCCTTATTTTTAGCCATTCCTGAGCGAGAGCTAGCCATTACTATATAAAACAAGGCTTATTTTAGGTAACTTACAAGAGTCTAAGGTTGGCCCCCGCCAGCCAGACAAAACTAGGTTTCGCGATCAAACTTTGTCCCCAAGGCTTATTTTAGGTTTTTTGGCCGTTATCCTCATTTTTACCACTTACCACACTGCTCATGCTGGGGTGTTTTCAGCTTTAGGTAGTAAGTTGAGTGGCGAAACTCCTTTTTATGTTCTAAATCAGGCCGTGGGGGCCAACTCTCAGAAGCTAGCTCTACTGGAACCGGAAGCAACTTTGGCCAGTAGTGCTCGTGGTGGCTTGGATCCGCAAATCGAAGATGGAGTGGCCCTGGCCCCGGTGGAAGGTTTCGAGGGATCGGCTCAAGCTACAGCTATTATTCCCCCCAACGACCAAATTAGTGTTTATGTAGTCAAAGAGGGAGACAGTTTGTCACAGGTGGCTGAAATGTTTGGGGTGTCCGTCAATACTATTATGTGGGCCAACAATATTAAGAAGTCCACTAGTATTAGTGAGGGTGATGTGCTGGTGATTTTACCTATTACTGGTGTTCGACATATCGTGAAGGCTGGAGAAACGATTGCTAAGATCGCTAAACTCTACAGTGCTGATACGACAGAAGTGGCTAATTATAATGCTTTAGCGGAAGGAACGACGCTTAAAGCCGGGGATGAAATAATAGTTCCACACGGCGTCATCCCGGCGCCGAAGGCTCCAACTAAGAAAGCACTGGTTAAATCCAAGGATGGCTCCTCTCCTTCGACCGCGTCTAAGTACGCTAACTTACCCGATTCTTCTGGTTACTTTATCCAGCCTTTGGTGGGGGGACGCAAAACCCAAGGTATTCACGGTAATAATGCCGTTGACTTGGCGGCGAGCTTAGGAACGGAGCTACGAGCGGCGGCGGCTGGTAAAGTTATTATTGCGCGAACTGGTGGCTGGAACGGAGGTTATGGCAACTACGTGGTCATTAGTCATGATAATGGTTCTCAAACTTTGTACGCTCATATGTTAGATGTGGTGGTGTCTCCCGGCCAAGCAGTAGCCCAAGGACAGAGTATTGGTCACCTTGGGTCTTCTGGTAATTCGACCGGACCTCATGTTCACTTCGAAATTCGGGGGGTCCGCAATCCCTTCTAGGCTGGCCGTGGGCCACTAAATTTTTGGATCTAGATAAAATATCCCATTGGTCGATTCATAAAAACCTCACACAAGTGGGGTTTTTATGATAAAGTAGAGTCACTACTCACTTTTTAAAGATTATTTTAATGTTTAAATTTAAATCGCTATTTAAAAACCAACCATCGGCTGTTCATTTAAATGTTCCGGCTAAAGACTTGCCCCTAGAAACTTTGACGGCCGAAGACGTGGATCAAGCCATCAAGCGCCGGATTGGCAGTATTCAGCGAGAGTTTACTCATGGTTTTAATTTCATTAAGGCTCACGGTAAATCTGTTACTTTTTTTGGTTCGGCCAGACTGTCGGCCACCGACCCCTATTATGCTAAGGCTAGAGAGTTAGGGCGGAAGTTGGCGCAAGCTGGCTATGCTGTTATTACTGGTGGTGGGCCTGGGATTATGGAGGCCGGGAATCGTGGGGCGTTTGAAGCGGGGGGAGATTCCTTGGGGTTAACTATTAAGCTACCGATGGAGCAAAGTACCAACCCTTATGTAACAGCTCACGCCGATTTCTATTACTTTTTTACCCGCAAGGTTTGTATGAGTTTTTCAGCCGAGGCCTACGTTTATTTTCCTGGCGGGTTTGGAACTTTAGATGAATTTTTTGAAATATTAACTTTGGTTCAGACAAAAAAAATTGAACGAGTACCAATAATTTTAGTTGGCACCGATTTTTGGCGACCACTCGTTACTTGGATTGATACTGAGCTTCGAAATCGTTTTAAGACTATCGATCAAGAAGATACTAATTTATATCACTTGCTTGATGATGAGCAAATGATAGTTGATCTTATAGAGGAGGTGCCGGTTAAAATTGGTTAGACTGTTGGCTAGACACTGATTTGTTCGCGCCAAAGGGCGGAGTACAAGCCCCCGGCGATGACGAGTTCGTGATGACGTCCGGACTCAATGATTTTACCCTTTTCAAAAACGTAGATTCGATTAGCGTGGGCAATGGTCGAGAGTCGGTGGGCAATGAGAATTGTGATCAACTTTGGTTGAGCTTGCTCTATATTTCTGATGGTATCAGTAATGGCTTTTTCAGTAATGGAGTCTAAACTAGAAGTTGCCTCGTCAAAAACAATTAAGTCTGGTTGGCGCAAGAGGGCGCGGGCGATGGCCAGACGCTGGCGCTCCCCGCCTGATAGTTTGATGCCACCCTCACCTATTTTGGTGTCTAGTTTATCACCGCGGGCTAAGATTGTTTCAGCTTGGGCTAGTTTAAGGGCCTGCATACAGTCTTCATCGTCGGCTTCGGGTTTAACGAAGAGGAGGTTGTCTCGAATGGTCCCAGCAAATAGTTGAGTTTCCTGAGCCACTAGTCCGATTCGTTGACGTAGTTTTTCAATATCCAGTTGGGGGGTGGGTATACTGTTGAAAGTAATTTGTCCCGCCGTCGGCAGATAAAGGCCGGTTAAGAGTTTCACCATCGTGCTTTTACCTGACCCCGATGGCCCAACCAGGGCGATAGTTTCTCCGGCCGATACCTGTAGGCTGACGTTTTGGAGAACATCTTGGCCAGTAGAGCTGTAAGCCAAACTTACATTGTCATAATTAATGGTGTTTATTTGGTGTAAAGGGGTAGCTTGGTCTGGTTTGGGGGTAGGCGGTAGAGATAACAAATTATCAAGTTGAGCCAAGCTGGCCCGGGCCTCCTGATAACTTGAAGCTACCGTTCCTAATTGGGAGAGGGGCATAAAGATGGCAAACGAGTAAAAAAGTAAACTAAAAAATTCTCCCAAAGTAATACTGCCACGGAAGATGAGCCAAAGCATTAGGAGCATTAAACCGGAGCGGAGAGCGTTAATTAAAGTTCCTTGGATAAAGTCTAGCGACCGCACCAGTTTCACTTTTTTTAGTTCAAGCTCTAAAATGGCATCATTGGTGCTATTAAGGCGCTTAATTTCCTGATTTTCTAGGCCGAGACTTTTAACTAGTTCCACATTACGTAGAGTTTCGGTGGTGGCTCCGGATAGCATGGCAGTTTCCTGAACAATTCTTTGCTGAGCCTCTTTGATTTTGCGGCTTAAAATAAAAGTGGCCATACCCAAGCTGGGCACAATCAGAAAGTAAACTAAACCGATTAAGGGATGAACATAAGTCGCGTAAATTAAAACGAAAATCATTCCAACTAAAGACAGAAATAAAATATTGATGGCATTGGTGATCAGTAACTGAGAGTCGGCCCTAGCTTTTTGTAGTTTGTTTAATAGCTCACCTGATCTTTCGTCTTCAAAGACAGCATAAGGCAAAGAGAAGGCATGGGCTACGCTTTTGGCATACAAGCGGTTGCCGGAGCGCTGGGTGATAACATTGACATAATAATCTTGAAAGGCCTTGGCGACACGGGAGATAAAAGCTACCGCGACTACACCTAAGAGTAGTAAGCCCACTCCCCTGATGAAATCGGCTGGGGCTAATTCACCCGGTCTGGTGGCGTAGTTGTCCACTATTAAGCGAAAAAGTTGAGGGTCCAAAAGGGAAAAAACCTGATTGATAGTAGCCAGGATTAAGGCTCCAATCAACAAAGGTTTATGATTAATTAGTTCTGCCCACAAAAGTTTCATAATTTGAAAGTAAAGTTAATCCAATTACTAGTTAGACAATACTAACATAAAGACCTCGAGCCGGGCGAGAGCGATGGTTATGATTTGTAGTTTAGTAGTAAAAAATTAATTAAAAGAGTGAAATTACAGATTAGTTTTGAATTTTCGGGCGATATGATAGCGCTTCCAAGAGATGTGGTTCTTTAATGTTCTTCTCTTGATCTAAGTCGGCAATGGTCCGGGCCAGCTTGATGACCCGATGATAAGCTCTGGCCGATAAGCCCAAGCGGCCCGCTGACCGATTTAGTAGATTTTCTAAGTCAGCTGACAGTGGGGCTAAAGCTTTGATATGACGATTAGACATTTCGGCATTAGTGGTGAGACCGCTGTCTTTAAGACGGGCCGCTTGAAGCTGGCGGGCGGCCATTACTTGATGTTGAAGGGTTGTGGAACTTTCTGTTTCGTTACTTCTTAACAAATCCTCGTGCTTTACTTCTGCCACGTGCAACCAAACATCGATGCGGTCGATAATCGGGCCGGATAATTTTCGCTCATAACGGTTTAGCGCTTGAGGGCCACAAACACACTCGCGTTGTCGGGAACCGCGCCAGCCACAAGGGCAAGGATTCATAGCGGCCACTAAAATAAACCTAGCCGGAAACTCCAAGCTGTGTTTGGCCCGGGCCACGGTAATTTTACGATCCTCCAAGGGTTGCCGGAGGGACTCAATCACCCGCTTATCAAATTCGGCAAACTCATCGAGAAATAAAACACCGTGATGGGCCAAGGTGATTTCTCCGGGTTTAGGCGTGGCACCTCCACCGACTAAAGCCACATAACTGCTGGTGTGATGAGGGGCACGAAAGGGTGGGGTGGTCACCAAGCCGCGACTGGTCCCAGCTGCTGAGTGAATACCGGTTGTCTCTAGTATTTCCGCTAAAGATAATGGAGGTAAAATGCCAGTAAAAGCTCGAGCCAACATGGTTTTGCCGGTGCCCGGTGGCCCAAACATCGCCACATTGTGGCCACCGGCGGCCGCAATCACGAGACCTCGCTTAGCGGCGGTCTGACTTTTAACTTCGGAAAAATCTATTTCGGCTTTGGGGGCAACGGTTTTAAGTCTGGTCGGTCTGGTGGGTTTAAGGTCAAAATTAAGTTCAGTGTTTTGGTCGGGTTTGGACGATAAGTGGGCGGTAACCTCTTTTAAGGTGGAACAAGGTCTGACAATAATACCACTAATCAAGGCTGCTTCTCGGGCATTGGCGGCCGGTACAAATATTTCACTAAAGCCGGCAGCTTGCGCTTTCTGGGTTAAAAACAAGATTCCCCGTACCGGTCGAATCTGTCCGTCTAGAGCCAGTTCCCCAATAAATATTTTGTCCTCGGAATTAAAATCTATTTCTTTGGTGGCTTTCAAATAAGCGAGGGCCATGCCTAGGTCAAAGTGGGTGCCACTTTTTTTCAAGTCAGCTGGCGACAAAGAAATAATGACCTTGCGGTTTCCGCGGGCGGGCGCTTTAAAGCCGGAGTTTTTAATGGCGGCGTTCAAGCGGTCTTTAGCCTCTTCTACGGCTTTATCCGGCAGGCCGACTAGAGAAAACGAGTGTAGGCCTTTGCCGATATCCACTTCAATACCAATAACATCGGCCACGAGGCCGATGAGTTGAACTGAATTAGTTGTCGCAAACATAGAGAGGGTTTAGGCTCCGACGTGAGCCAGACAAGTGGTGGCGGCCGGGTTGGCCTCGAGGCGGGCCGGTTCGATCTCACCGCCACAGACCTCACATAGGCCGAACTGATCTTGGGCGAGGCGGTCCAGAGCTTTTTCTACTTCAGCCAAACTGCCCCCCAGGGCTGCTTCCTGACTTTGGCGTTCCTCCATATCTTCTAGTCGGTCGGCTACCTCGTCTCTGGTTTCAACAGGTTGGTCTTTTTCGGAAGCCATCGTACTCCACTCTTCTGGCTCGACATGAGTCTCATTAGTGGCGATACTTTTTAAGTCTGCCTCTAGTCGCTCTTTTTCGGCTAATAATTTTTGTTGATAGTGGTTTAAGTCAGTCATGGTCAATTAATGGTAGCACTATGTTTAAGGCTAATCAAGCTACTGGGTAGCCGTGGCTTTACCTCTTTCATAGGCACTTTGGACCTTAAAAAAGGCCTCCGGGCTTTCCGTAAACACTAAGGTTTTACGGTCTAAAAAGGCGTATAAGGCGATTACTTCCCCAGCGCTGTTTTTAATCACTCGAGTATCAAGGTTGTTGATTATTTGGTCCTCAAAAGGTTGGAAACGGATAGCGAAAGTATTTTCTGGTGGGGCCAACTTGCCAAACAGGGCGTGAGTGATCAGGCTGCCTTCGCGCAGCAAAATATCAAAGGTGTGTTCAAAACTGCGGGTCGTGAAAATAAAAATATGGGATTGATTTTGGCCCGGGGCATCATAAACAGCTGTCATAAATTTCGGTTCTAAAAAGTGAACAAAGTCAGCTGGTAGTCCGAGATTGGCCTGGGCCAGGAAATCTATGACCGGTAGCACCTCGGTTATTTTTCGGCCATCTTCGGTTGAGGTGGTGGTAGTAAAATAAATATCAATGAGAGATTCGCGGCTAGGGACCCCACGCCAGGCGGTCGCGAGGGCTGACATTATTTCATCTGGGGTTAGGCCGTCGATAGCAATAACCCGTTGGTCCTCGGCAAACACTAGCGGTACGACCATTTCAGCCTTAACACCGGCCAGACGCTTGGAGTAGACATGATAGGCCCCATAGGCGACAACCAAGCTACCAGCTAAAAAAGCTAGACCCAACAACCAAACCGCCAGAGATAAGCGAGTTTTTTTACGGGTTGCCGCCGTAGCCCGAGACGACTTACTCAATTCTTGTTCTTTAGCCTGCAGGGCAAGCTTGGCTTCACTGGTGCCGGTAGCTCCTAAGTTAGAAAAAATATCAGTTGAAAAAGTACGCCCTTTGGCCAGTTCAGGGGGCGCGGAAGCTATCGCTGTCATTTCTTTTTTAGCCTCATTGATTTGTTCGCGGTATTTATCCCACTGGCCTGGTGGTGGGGCGGTAATGGGAATTTCCGGGTGGCCCTTTTGGGCGGCTAAAATTTCCCGCTTTTTTTTAACTATCTCAATTTGTTGCTGACGCAGAAGTTCTTCTCGTTCTTTTTTCTGGACTAGTTCCCTTTCTCGCCGCCGCTCGGCCCCCTCCATAGCGTGACGGGCTTCACTCCTTTTTTCGTTAAGTTCACCCCCGGCGTTAGTGGGTCCGCTAGCGTCCCCTACCTCGGTAGAATCAACTGAAAAAAACTGATCAGGTTCAGTTTTTTTTGGTTTCGCCCGACCGGCACTCATGGCTTGCCTGGCGGCTTGTCTTTTTTGTTCTAAATCGGCGTCGGACATAATTTAAATTACTTGACCGTGGGTCGCCTAACTTCGTTCTACTTTAACCAAGGAAAAGTTTTTTTGGCTTCCTTGATTTGTTCTGGCGAGAGTGAACTGCCTTGGCCAGCCACATCTTCTTTAAAAGTGCGAAGTTTAGGTAAGTCGCTGGTTTCGTTTGGCAAGAAAGGTGGTACGTCTATTTCGTCTTGATTGGTTTTAGAATTTACCCCAGAGATATTTCCCTCAATCTTGACGGCGGAAGCCTCCGGGTCGGGAGTGTTGCCCGCTTTATTTTCAGTGCCAGTGTTGGGGATACTTATTGTTTCAGCTTTTGGATTGGGATTTGGTTCGGAAGGAGTCGTTGTCTGAGTTGGGGTGGCCGCGGCTTTAGCTTTTTGTATAGCCTCCTGGCGTTTCATTTCTAGGTCGGCACGTATTTTTTGTTCGAGCGCATTTTTTTGGGCTTGGGCTAAAGCTTGTTTTTGAACTTCGGCCTGACGCTGTTTTTCGGCGGTAGCCTGCTCGGCCGCCTTCGCTTCATCCTCAGCTTTTTTACGAGCTAAGAGTTCGGCCCGTGCCCGTTCCCGTTTGTCGGCTTCCAACGCTTCAGCTTCTTGGCGCCGTTTTTGTTCCGCTTCTATTTGTTTAGTTTGTTCGTCTGCCTGTTGACGTTCTTCTTCCAGTCGTACTTTTTCTTTAGCGGCTTGAACTTCATACTCTAAATTTTCAATTTGTTTATTAATGACATCTTCTTCATCCAAAAGTTTCTGATAGGCATCGGTATTTTTTTTGAGGTCAGCTTCAATGACCAGAACTTTATTTTCTAGTTCCCATTTACGTTTTTCTAAATCTTTTCTTTTATCTTGAACAGCCCAACGTTTTTTTTCAAATTGCTGTCGTTCGGTTACATCGCTGGTGGTGTGTTCCTCACCTTCTAAAACGTCTTCTTCTAATTCGATTTTTTCTTCTTCCTGTTTGATTGGTGTCAATAGAGTTTCGAGTTCACTTTGTTTGCCGCTCAACACCACCCAGTTGATCTCCAATTTTTCTTTTTGCTTGCCGATGAAACTGAGTTGTTTTTCCAGTTTTGAATTCTCATCCCTAACTTTTTTTTCAGTTTCTTCTTCCTCACGTTTAACCGTTCGCTCCGGGCCTTCCATGGCGAGTCGGGCGGCTTCTAGTTTGTCTTTAAAATTTTCCGGTTCGATCGGGTTAGCTGCCGGCTCGTTCGTCGTCGGTGTAGTTGGTTCTGTTGTAACTGGATCGTTCATACTTTGTTCCCCGTCATTTTTTGGTAAAGTGTTTTCGTCTGACATTGTTTACATTATAAAGATAACGCCGCTCTTATACTAGCGGCGTTATCAATTCTTTTGTGAATTACTAGTGAAACAGCTCATCTGTTAAAATTGTGCTTTTTAAGCAGTAGTTGATGATGGCTTGATAAAGTCTGGATCTGCTTTTTTAATCGAGAGATTGATGCGGTTTTGATTATCGATTTCTTTGATGACGACTGGCACTGCTTGCCCGACAGCTAAGTGGTCGCCCACTTTGTCGACGCGGAAGGTGGCAATTTCGGAAACATGCACCAGACCTTCAGTGTCGGGACCAATTTTTACAAAGGCCCCAAAGTCCATTAAGCGTGTAACTGTACCGGTGAAACGTTCACCAGCTTGGTATTCGTGCGTTAAATCGCTGATGATTTTTTTAGCTTGTTCAGGTCCGTCGCCACGACCGGTAATGAAGACCGTGCCGTCTTCCTCAATATTTATTTCAGCCCCCGTCTCGTCGCTGATTTTATGAATCATTTTGCCGCCGGGGCCAATTACTAAACCAATTTTCGATACCGGAATAGTAAGGGTGGTAATGCGCGGGGCTGATTCTTTTAGGGCGGTGCGAGGGGTGGCAATAGCCGCGGTGATTTTGTCTAAAATATGCAGGCGCGCGGCTTTCGCTCCGGCGAGGGCTTCCACTAAAATAGGTATCGGTATACCGTCGACTTTAATATCGAGTTGAATTCCGGTGACCCCTTCGGAGGTACCGGCCACTTTAAAGTCCATATCACCATGATGGTCTTCTGGTCCTTGAATGTCGGTTAACACTTTGTAATTTTTCTCGGTGTCAAAAAACAAACCCATGGCAATCCCGGCGACCGGCCGCGTGATGGGTACCCCACCATCCATCAAAGCTAGAGTGGAAGCACAAACTGAACCCATGGACGTGGAACCGTTCGACGCGAGGGCCTCGGATACTAAGCGAATGGTGTAAGGAAAAGTTTCACGGTTGGGCAACACGGCGACGAGTGATTTTTCGGCGAGTGCCCCGTGGCCAATGGCCCGGCGATTCATCCCACCCAAGCGCCCGGTTTCGCCCACGGAAAATGGTGGGAAGTTGTAGTGGTGCATGAAGTATTTTTTACCTTGCGTTTCAATGTCTTCAATCAGTTGTGAATCTTGTGGACCGGATAAAGTTAAAACCGACAAGATGTGGGTGCCGCCACGATAAAAAATTCCGGTGCCGTGGACCACTTCGGTTAGCCCGCCGGCTTGCGCAAAAATCGGCCGCACTTCATCTAAGACGCGACCGTCAGCGCGCCGACTGTTAGACAAAGCTTCGGTGTGCAAGACTTCATTAATTTTTTCATCCAAGAATCTAAGACCCTCTCCAACTTGGTCGGGGGCTTCAGTTTTTAAAATTTCTTTCCAGGTGGCAGCTAGTTCCCCCATTAAACCTTTACCTGGTGTACCGGAAAAAACATGATCGATTAATTTAGGAGCGATATACTGGTCAAACAATTTACTAACGATGGCGCTAGTTTCCGGCCAGGTGACCGGGACTTTAGTTTTGCCGACGGCGGCAATAATTTCCGTTTGCCATGATTGTAGTTTTTCAATTTCTGTTACCGCCTGCTCGAAAGCGCGCGCTAAAATATCTTCTGTCACTTCGCGCGCTTCGGCTTCGATCATGTTAATATTTTTATTTTTTCCGCAGACCAGTAAGTCGAGTGCCAAGTCACCATTTTCGGTGTTGGCGGGATTGACGGTGAAGTTGGCAAGCTCGCCCGACTTTAGGCCGAGACGGACCGCGGACACCGGACCGTTCCACGGAATGTCGGAAGTAGCGAGTGCTAGTGACGCTCCTAAAATGGCCGGCACCGACGGATCGTTTTTGTCATCAATCGATAACACGGTGGCAATGACTTGTATCTCTTGGCGCAAGCGGTCGTCGAACAACGGGCGGATAGTGCGGTCGATCATCCGACCAGTGAGCACTGCTTCTTCACTTGGTCGGCCTTCTCTTTTTATAAAACGACTGCCTAAAATTTTACCGACGGCGTAAAACTTTTCTTCGTAGTCGACAGTTAGGGGGAAGTAGTCGATATCGTCGCGACTCTTCACGCCCATCACGGCTGTCACTAAAACGACAGTGTCCCCCAACCGCACCATCACCGAGCCGTTGGCTTGGTCGGCCAAGTCGGAAAAAGTAGCGGTGAGTTTACTACCTCCCAACTCCGTGGCAAATTCTTTGGTTTGCATATTTAAAATTGGCGCTCGCGGACAGATCGCCAAGTCGAACGGTTGCCCGTTAGAGTCTGGTTATCTGACCACCAGCAGATTAGGAATAATTGACCATAAATTACCACACCTCCCCCAAAAGAAAAAGCCACATGAAGGACAAAGAACTTTTTGGTTCAAGTGCCTAACACCCGGCGGCGGTCTTTGGCATGTGGGGTATGGTTTAGTTAAAGATCTTGATTATTTCCGTAGTTAACATTAACTAAGCCGGGTGAGATTTTCCCATTTATAATATCTAGGACTTTTTCAGTCACCGCTTTAGGTGGGGTGGATAGTTTTTTCAGTTCTTGGCCGTAGGTATTGATGTAAGCATCTCCGAGGGTAGAAGGGCTGATCAACGGGGTGTTGAGGTAGTAAGCTTCAAATATGTCTTGGTAGTGTCTGTTTATCTCGCTTACTAGTGAAAGCAGGGCTGAGTTGCTAACACTGTAGTTTATTAAGTGTTTGTGTTTGGCGGTTGGTTTGCCGGCTAGCCAAATTAATTTAATTTTGTGGGTCGGGCGGTTTTTAAGTAGAGCATTTAGTAATAATAAACTGCCACTAAGTTTGGTCGATATTAAATCTTTAATACCGTTTACGGTTAAATTTTCCAGATCTCCTTTACCGTTGCCGGGGTCCGCTGAAAAGATTATTACATGGGTATCCGAGGTCTCTTTTAAAAGTGTTTTTACTGAACTTGCGGAATTAATATTACACACTCTTTCATGCCAAAGTTTTTTACTGACTATTTTGGCTGATCTACTATAAAGCCATACGTCCCACCCTGCATTTTTTAGCTGGTTACCAATAGTTCTCCCTAAAGAATATTTTTTGGTTCCAGCTACTAATACTTTTGGGGTGTATCCTTTATGGGCGGTTATAAATGCCCAACCAATTTTTTTGCTTTTAACTGCACTTACTATACTTAAGTACCGGTTTTTTAGATCCCGCTCTGCTCGGCTTGGGTTGGCTACAATTTCATCCATTTGGTGAGCAAGTTTTTTGTAGGTATTTACCATATCTTCATTTTTTTGTTCAATTTTTATGTTTGAAAAAGATAGTCGTTTTAAGATTCTTTTGTAGGTAGCTGAAGATAACCCGTTGTCCCAATTAACCAGTTCTTTTATAAGTTGGGCTTCATTATTGTTTAAACTTTTGGTGGTCTCGTTTGATAAAAAGTCGGCTATAACCATAACTCCACCCGGGGCCATTAGTTCATACAAATTAGAAAATAGTTTTGATTTATTGGGTATCAAAAAAATTGCGTCTTGGCTAATAATGTGAGTAATAGTATTTTTTTGTTTAGCGAGTTTTTTGTCTATGTTGGAGGCTCTACTTCTGATAAAGCTTATATCTAGAATTCCAGCTGTTAAATTTGACGGTTTACTGTTAATTAATTTTATTTTTTTGTTGGCTTCTTTAATCATCTCATCACTAATATCTACTCCAATACCTTTGCAGTGATATTTTAAACAAATATCAATTAATGTTTGACCAGTGCCACAACCAATATCTAAAACGACAGAGCGCGAGTCTAGTGTTCTGGATGTGTTAACTTTGTTTATTAAGTGTTCTGTTGCGTTTAAGAATGACTTACTTAATGAATCATTTTTCGACGAAAACAAACCAACGTGCAGGGTGTGATGTTTGGGATCCCACGTTTTGTCGTAATGTTTTTTTAGGGAGTTAAATTTTTTTCTAGTTTTTTCCTCGGTGGTTATCATAATAGTCTAAAATTAGATGTTATTTTTAAGTAGGTAGTCGACCATATTTCCTAATAATTTATAGGTTTTTACTCTAATTGATTCTTGGGTTTTCCACCCCGCTCTGTAAGTTAAGATGTGATTACTTAATTCGTGGCTAATTTTCCAATCAGTTTTATCTCTTATTGGTAAACCAAGTATATCTTTTCGTGGTAAACCTGGATAAACGTCTAGAAAGGCTAATATATTGTTATTTATCATTTGGCTGGTCAGGGCTTGTTGATCAATAGCGTTTCCGTCTGCTGTATTTATAACAATTACTCCAGGTTTCATTTTTAGAATAAGTTTCTCGTTTAATGTGTTTTCAGCGTGGTGTGCCGGAAGATTGATTGAAATAATGTCCGCAATCTCAGACATTTTTTCAAGGGTTGAATACTTTATGCCAAGAGTCTTCTCCAGGTCGACTTTTCTTGTTTTAGAATAATAAATGACCTTAAAACCCATTCCGGTGGCTATTTTCGCCACTAAAAATCCAATTCTTCCCAACCCTACTATTCCGAACGTTTTACCGTTGAATGAATAAGTACTGGAAACAAGATTGCTAACATCTACGAGTTTATCTCCAAAGAGTATTTGAGATTTATTAAGATCAAATAAGTTAATATTTTTTGCCTCATAAAATATTATTTCGTTATCGGTTAAAAACTTAAAGTAACTCGCCAGTGTAGATTCGGTAAGTTGATATTGCTCGCAAATAACTCCAAGGGCCGTTAATCTTTCTATGGTAACGTTTAAGCCTTGCATATTAAGGAATCCAACTTTCCTATTTTGGAGGAGTTTTTCTGGAATTAGGTCTTCCATATTTCTTTCGCTGAAGTCGAATTTTACTTGTCCTATTTTGTGAAAATGATGGACAAATTTACCGCGCCTAGTATTTTTTTCGTTACTTGAAAGTTTTCGGAAAAATCCAAATAAGTGATTAATAATAGTGTGCGATACCTCTTCTTGGTTTTTGGTCGAAGTGAAAGTGGTGGGGAAGTTTCTGGTGATTAATGAGAACAAACCAGCAAATACCACTTCTGAAACTGACTCCGTACCGTAGTCCGGGATATTAGTCACTTCTATACCTAGTTTTTTAGCTAAAAGGGTGTTGATTCGATGCTCCTTTTCGTGGGTCCAAAAGATAACTAGTTTTAATTGGGGGTTCAATTTTAATATTTCATCCGGTATGTTGGTCCAACAACTAATAATAACGTCTGCACCCTCGACCCTACTCATTAGTAATTGAAGAGGAATGTTGTCGGTGGCAATTTCGGTGTAACACTTTTTACCTGTAAATACCCCCGGGTTATTCTCGTAGTCTTTTTCTAGACTTGCTGGGAGACTGGAGGGGTATTCTATTACCTCACGCGAAATACTGTTCAGAAGTTTTCGATGCTCGGGATAAAAGATTACCGTGTCTAGAATTACCACTTTATTAAATTTTTTGGCTAGGTTGATCATAGGATATATATAACATAAACATACACTATAGTCAAGTAAATAGTCTTAAGATTGTTGTAAATTATAAAAGATGTATAATATTTATATACACTTTTGATTAAAATAAGCTAGATATATCTATATTTTTCGTATGAATGATAAAAATTCCTTTTCTCCAGATTTTTACACTTCGTTAAGTGAATTAGGGTTATCTCAGTTGGAAATTAACTTGTATACAATATCTCTACAGCTTGGCCCAAGCCCCATTTCTCTACTTGCAAAGTATATGGGTATCTCTCGACCGAATGTTTATAAGGTTATAGAGGGGTTACGAGACAAAGGTCTTGCTTCATTTTACGGTCAGGAAAAGTATGCTAGAAAATTTATGGTTGAATCACCTTCAATTGTTCTTGAAAAGTTGAGAAAAAAAGGAGAGTTGTTGAAGGGCTTGGACGGTAGTTTAACGGCTTCCCTGCCTGATTTGTTGGCCTTTTATCAGCAAGGAGGTAAAGACACTAAGATAAAAGTAATTAAAAATCAGGACCAGTTTTTAAAAATTTTCCATCAGTCTTTGGAAGAGACCCGAGTTGGTGGAATGATGGAATTTTTTGGTTCGGCTAGTGATTTTATTAGTTTTGTCGGTTGGCAAACCGAACGGGAATGGATTAAAGGTCGTTTAAAGAAGAAAATATCTATCCGGACTTTAGTTTCTCCCGATAAAGATGCGGCCACCTTAAGAGTGGGGCAGGAGAAGGAGTTAAGAGAAGTGAGACTTTATAACGGAGAAGCCAACTTCCCTACTTCCTTTTTGATTTACGGTAATAAGCTGGTAATTTGGCAACCCAAAGCTCCACTAGCGGTATCTATTGAGGATGAGTATATGGCAGTTATGTTTAAGAGTATATTTTATACTTTGTGGGAAAAGTCGAAGTAGATAATTACCACACCTCCCCCAAAAGAAAAAGGTTCTTCTTGAGTTTGATTAAATAATCAATAGCACTTAATATTAAGAAATATGAAACCTAAATTTGAAAAAGGTTTTCCTTTATCTAATAAAAGTGAAACATTGCCTGAGTCGGACATTGCTCGCTATTGGAAGAGAATGGGTTTTTCTTTTAGCTCACCCAAGCCAGGTAGTCCGGCGGAGGCGAGATTGAGGGAGGCTTGTGAAAGTTATAGTCGTTTTATTGTGAACCCAAGTTTAAGAGGGGCTACTGGAAGTGAGGGCCGTCGCCGCCAGCTTCACAATGAAATTTCCATAATGACTGTCGGTGAACCAAGAAGTGGGATGGAAAGTGAGAAGGCAGAAAAAATAGCGGATTTTGCCTGCTTGGTGGCCACCGGCTTAACCGCCGCTGAGCTTCTTAAAGATGAGATGAGTCGTAATTAAAGAAAAAATTAAGGCCAGCACTGGAGAGTGCTGGCCAACTAGAGCAGGCTGGTGGTAATACAGTGAAACTTTTTACCCAGAGCTAGTGCTTCGTGGTGGTAAACATCGTCACCCCCGCGAATTTGATTTTTGCAAACTAATTGCCCTCCGGCTTTGATTAAGTCTTGAATCTCTTGTCTGCTAGCAGTATAGACTGGGCGATTTTCTTCCCAACCCTCGGTGATTTTTTTCACCAATACTTCGAGTTTTTCCACGGAGCCTCCTTTTTACTATTAGCCAAATTCAAGAATAGCACGTTACTAAACTATTGTCAAATATTAGCAGAGTGAGCTTTTAGATAGCTTTGAGGGCTTTCTTTCCCGCGCGGCGGCCGTTACCATTGCGACCATAAATGAGGAATTTTTTTGGCTCCTTATCGAGATCGATAAAATCGTCCACTGACTCCTTCAAGCGCGAGGAAGAACTGCGACCAAAAGACACAGCTTCCACCTGGCAACCCATATTGGTTTGGAGGTATTCGACCAGGGGTACAAAGTCGCCATCGCCAGAGGCGATGATCACTGCGTCTAACTTAGGCGCCATAGAAATGGCGTCGACCGCGAGACCTACGTCCCAGTCGGCTTTTTTGGCACCACCTAGAAATATTTGCAAATCTTTAGTTTTAACCTCAATCCCGATTTTATGCAAAGCCTCAAAAAAAGGCTGTTCTTCCCCGCTTTCCGTGGTCACGACGTAGGCGCGGGCTCTAATTAGGTTGCGATCCCCGACGGCTGCTTCCAAAATGGCGCCAAAGTTAACTCGAGCGTTGTATAGATTTTTGGCGGAGTGATAAAGATTTTGGGTATCAATAAATACCCCAACTCGTTGGTTTTTATGCTTAATTACGGGCATATAACTTATATAAAATTAAAGAAACTAGTATTAAATAAAATTCTACCTCAGTTCTCGCACTTCTAACTTAAGAAAAAGTTGATCAGGGGAAGAAAAAAGGCCTAGGCGGCCTCTTTCTTGCTCTCTGCCTTCTTGGCTTTGGTGTCCAAATATTTTTGATGGGCTCGGCGTTTGGCTACCAATTTAAGCAAACCACGGCGAGAGTGATGATCTTTGTTATGGGTCTTTAGATGGTCCGACAGTTCGGTGATGCGTTCATTTAACAGGGCAATTTGCACTTCCGAAGAGCCAGTATCGGTCTCGTGTTTGGCCGTCTTTTTGATCACACTAACTTTTTTCTTAGTCGTAAGCATAGGGCTATAGTAGCATAAAAGAGTTATTTTTGCAAGTAAACCGTACATAATTAGCTTAGGTAAAATAAAGGCCGATCCAGTTTGGGTATAGGGGAGGCTGGAGCGGCCTTACTCATTGCTGTGCTGTGTAGACCTTTTTTGTCCGGTGTTAGGTGACTGGAAGGTATACGCTTTGAGTATTCCTATTTTACCTTTATTGGTTAGGCTTGTCAATCCCCCTCATATGGAATGATTCCGCTGACTGGTACCCCCAGGTTTCTCTGCGCTCAAAAGAGCAAAGCCATTCCATGTTTTTTTTGGGGGGGGTGTACACCCCCCTGTAAATGTGCTCTAGGAGGGTCCTTAGAGTGGTAGTTTGTCTTGAAGTTGTAATATTGTGCGACTCTTTCTATACTGAATCAACAAAACTACTAAATATGAAACTCATTGAACAACAGAAGCAAGAATTTCTCGACTACTTAGAGATTGAAAAGGGGCGGAGCTTGAAGACTCGCAGTAGTTATGATCGCTATTTAAGCCTTTTTTTTAAGCAAACGAAAATCTCGTCCCCGACTGATATTGATGAGAATCTACTTAGAGAGTTTCGTTTGTGGTTGAATCGCCAGCCCGGTACGACCGGCACCTTGAAAAAAAATACCCAAAATTATTATTTAATTGCTCTTAGAACTTTTTTGAAGTACTTGGCGAGGCGGGGTGTTCCTTCCCTCTCGCCAGAGCGGATTGAACTGGCTAAAACGCCTGGTCGGGAGATTGATCTCTTAAATGAGGTGGAACTCGGCCGGCTACTTACTATGCCGGCCGACCAAGACGAAAAAAGTTTGAGAGATAAGGCTATTTTGGAGCTATTGTTTTCGACCGGCCTTCGGGTGTCCGAGTTAACCGGCTTAAACCGTGATTCCATTGACTTGTCTCGCGACGAGTTTAGTGTGCGAGGGAAGGGTGAAAAAGTGCGGCTGGTATTTTTGTCGCTCGACGCCAAAGAAGCTATTAAGACTTATTTAAAAAAACGAGTTGATATTGAAGAGGCTCTATTTGTGAGTTTAAAAAATAAAGTCGGTGATGCTCCGACTCGCCTCACTTCTCGTAGTGTGGAAAGAATAGTGAAGTTTTACGCTACGAAGGCGGGTATTGGCAGTAAGGTTACCCCGCACACCATTAGGCATAGTTTTGCGACTGACCTCTTACAAAATGGGGCTGATATCCGCTCGGTGCAAGCTATGTTGGGCCACTCGAGCGTGGCCACTACCCAAATATATACTCACGTGACCGACAAGCACTTACGAGAGATTCATCAGAAATTTCACAATCGTAAAAATACTGGCTCTTAATTTTTGAAAAAGTGGATAACTTTTAGGGAGGAAAAAGGTTTGGTGGTTGTGTCCGATAAGGGCCTAGCACTTATCCACAACCAATTCCTTGTCCTATACTCTGTCTGATAGTAAGATAAGCCTAGGTCTGATTTGGTCTTATCGAAATGTCCTATAGGTCGGTTTCCCCTTGATATTTTTTCTCCTCATTCAAGGCGAGCTCCTCATTTTTTCACTTGGATCTCTATGGATCCCAACCTGTTTGACACTTTCAACCCCGCCATAACCAGTGCGGGGTTTAGTTTTTTTGTTTTCCGCTTTTTCCTATTTTTACTACACCCCCTACTTGACACCGTGACGCTGACGAATTTTTTTTAGCTCCTTATTCTCGGTCTCACTCTTTTTTTCTTTACCTTGGGCGGCTAGTTTGGCTAATTCTTTATCCCCCAATTCATTAAGATCTTTAGCTCGGTTTAATAAGTATTCCTTGGTATTTTGGGTGGGCTCGTCGAGTACCTCTTCCAATAGAGCATGCAAAATTTGCCCGATTTGGGGACCAGGTTTCACGTGCAACTCGTTCATTAAGTCATTCCCGTCAATTTTTAGCATAGTGACCGAGGTGGGGCTACGCAAGGCCTCTTCAATCATCGATTCGTATTTTCTCAAGCGATAAGGGTGTTCCTTGGGCCGGCCCATACCGATTCGGTCGCTGGTGCGTAGCTTCATCAAGTCCCAGACATTGTTCTCCCCCACTTTGGCTATAATTCGGCGGACGGCTGACAAGGTAATTTGATCAACATCCACAAAAAACATATGGTTTCTAACCAGTTTTTCCACCACCTCGGCAGTTTTAGACGGGTATTTTAGGTCGGCCATAATTTTCTGTACCAGTCGCGCTCCCACTACCTCATGACCGTAAAAGGTCCAGTCATTTTTCTCTTTAATCCAGCGCCTGGTGGCTGGTTTACCAATGTCATGAAACAGAGCCGCTAGACGTAGGTGAAGGGGGAAGTCTCTCTCAGCGGCGTGTTGCAAAGCTCGGAGCGAGTGTTCCCAGACATCAAAGATATGATCCCCGTTTTGCTCAGTGCCGATTGCTGGTACTAAGTCGGGTAAAACGTGCGGTAAAAGTTCAAGCTTGGAGATAAGCTGTAGACCCATCATTGGTCTTTTAGACATAATAATCTTGTTAAATTCTTCACGCAGTCTTTCTTTAGAAATCCGTCCGAGTAAGCCCGCCTCTGCCTCGATGGCTTGCTCAGTCACCGGGTCAATACTAAAGCCTAGCTCGGTAGCCAAGCGGACAGCCCTAAGCAGGCGCAAGGCATCTTCGCGGAAGCGCTCGGTGGGTGAGCCGACGGTTTTGATGATCTTGTCCTTTATATCAGCTACTCCCCCAAACAGATCAATAAGTTGTCCTTTATCAAGATTATAGGCTAGGGCATTAATGGTGAAGTCGCGACGAGCTAAATCATCTTCTATCGATTCGGCAAAGTGGACTTGATCTGGGTGGCGGTGGTCAGTGTACTCAGATTCAGTGCGGTATGGAGTAACCTCGACATTTTTTAAAGTTGGGTCATCGGTGTCCTCATTCACGATTGTGACTGTGCCGAAGCGGTTTTCGTAAAAAGTCTTAGTAAATAAGGCCTCAATCTCAGAGGGAGTGGCTTTGGTAGTAATATCCCAGTCTTTAGGTTCGCGGTTCATTAGGCTGTCACGAACACAGCCTCCCACAATAAAAGCCTCAAAACCAGCATTTTCCAGGGTTTTGGTTATACGTGAAACTTCTTTTGGGACTGGTAACGATATTTTCATAAAGAAACTAGTACTCCACTTGTGTGCTCTCGGAGGGACTCGAACCCCCAACGACGGTTCCGAAGACCGTTGTGATATCCATTTCACCACGAGAGCCTAATGGCCATAGAATAGCGTGGAATTGAAAAAAAAGCGAATTTTTTAGGTTGTTTACTCTCGAGGAATAGTAAGTATTATATGTGCGGGTAGGGAGAATCGGTCAGGAATATCTTGCCCTCCGTCGAGGACAAGATTTCACGACCCTGGCTCACCTGTTTTTCTTGCTAGAAAAACATAGTTCCGCCTTTCGATTCTCCACGCAAGTAAAGCAGTTTACTTGCTCATTCCGTCACTAAAACCACAAAAAACCAGGTTAAAACCTGGTTTTTTGTGGTTAGTGCGGGTAGGGAGAATCGAACTCCCGACTCGTCCTTGGCAAGGACGTGTTCTACCACTAAACCATACCCGCTACTTTTTACTTCCCTAGTATAGCTAATTTATGGCGATAGTAAAGAAGTTTAAGCAAAATATGTTAACCTGTAAGTGTAAGGAAGCTTTAGCCCAGCAGTCTAATAATTATAAGGAAGGTATAAAATATATAATTCTTTTTATTTATGAATAAATCCGTTGGTATAGTGGTAGCAGTGATTGTTTTACTCATATTGTTGGGTCTATGGGCGGCATTTAAAGAAAATGAGGAGCAAATCATCCCAATAGACGACGATGACTCACCGGCTACCCAAGAGATAAGTCTGTTTTTTCTCAATGAAGACCGTTTTGCTGTGGGAACAGAGCCTTATGAGGATGGAGTCACTCGCTCTATTCCCGCCTCTAGCGAGGCTAAACAGGCGGTAATTAGCGCCCTTTACGCTGGACCAACAGCGGATGAAACCGACCAATCACTACGTATGGTTTATAGCGAGTCGACGGGCGCCAGGGTAGACTTTGACGAAGCCACAGGCACTGCCTCGGTTTATTTAGAGAGTGGCTGTAATAGTGCTGGGGCGACTTATACGGTGGCTAATTTAATAATCAGGAATCTAGAGCAGTTTTCAGACGTAAATCGGGTTATTATCTATGATCCGGAGGGTGAAACCTTAGGCTCTGAGACAGATATTGGTAATTTGGTCCCCGCTTGTTTACAACCGTAGTTGGGCTGGCTTTTAGACTCAAGTGTCCCCTAGCTACCCCAACCGTGGCTTATAAATATCGCTTAGTTGAGCGATATTTTGTTAAAAAAGTGGATAACCTTGGGGACAATGTGTATAACGGACAGTCTTTTTAAAGTAGAGTTTGTCTTTTTACAATGAGAGAATATTGAAATTATGTTGATAGATAAGGCTTTTACTGGAAAATAAAGGAAAATGGTTAATTCTCAAGAGAAAATCCTAATTTGGTTACATATGTAACACTTTCTATAAAAGTTATACATGAAACTTTAACTTAAGGATGTGCTAAACTTTAGTTAATGACGGCGAAAGCTCGATTGGGAGCCCTGGGGGAACAGGTAGCGGCTAAATATCTAAAGCAAGCCGGCTTTAAAGTGGTGGCACAAAATTACCGGAAACCCTGGGGAGAAATTGACCTAGTGGCTACTAAAGGAGGAAATCTTCACTTTGTGGAAGTGAAAACAGTCACTAAAGCCGAGAATGTTTTACATGAAACAGGGGAGCAGGGTGATGATTATGAGCCGGCCGACAATATTCACCCCTGGAAGTTGAAGCGCCTGGCTCGGGCGATGGAAAGCTTTATGCTTGATCAGAACATTCCCGAAGAGGTGGACTATCAGTTGGATGCCATTTTGGTCTACTTAAGCCCTAAGGAGCAGGTGCTTAAAATAGAGTATTTACCGGATATTTTTTAGTAAATTGGTCATAAAAGTGTTGGTTTTTTAAGAAGTTTCGTGTTACGATGGGGGAGTTAAAAAATGGGACGTGGTGTAACGGCTAACATTTTTGGTTTGCCTGTCCGCCAAAGCCAGAGCCGGGACGTGGTGTAACGGCTAACATTCTCGGTTTGGGACCGAGCGATTCCGGGTTCGAATCCCGGCGTCCCGAAAGGGGGCGATGGCAGGTGGGGGACCGAGCGATTCCGAGTTCGAATCTCGGCGTCCCGACAAAAAAACCACCAAAGACTCCGCTTAAGCGGGGTCTTTGGTGGTTTTATAAAACTAGTTCGATCAAATCCAACGAAGCTAAATACACTTTTCGTGTTCATAAAATAAGTACCCGCATTATTTATTGATTGACAAACTGGCTTTTATTGAGCAGGCTAATCAATAGTATTGTTGTGTTCTAGTGTTATTGTAATATAGTCAACGAAGGAGGATTTCTGATGAAACGTGAATTTAGCCTCTTGTTGCTAGTGGTGGTGGTTACGTTGGTGGTCGGCTGTCCCACGACAGTGCCGGGGGAGCGAGAATACTGGATCACGATCGAAAACCACACTGACATGGAGCTGACAGAGTTGTATATTAGCCCCTGCGGTGAAAGTTACTGGGGCGACAACTGGCTAGTAGGATCCATCGATCCCTGGACGTCCCACTACGAGGTTCTATTTGCCAACCAGTGTTGGGATATCCGGATTGTGTCGGAGTATGGAAACACAATGACGACTCAGTTGTTTTTAGACTCCGACTACCTGATTCCTGTCTACCAAAGCAAGTCGGGTCAGTTGCTCGGAGAGAGCGAGGAAGCCTACTGGGAAGATGGTGATTTTCTCTTAAAAGAATATCCACCACCCACCGAGTAACCAGTGCTCGAATCGTTTGCCGTCCCTATCAACAGTAGGGGCGGCACTTCATTTCCGGAGTTTTTTGATTTCATAGTCAACTTAATATCTCGAGTAAAATTTTTAACTTTTTATCTTGACAGGTTTTTATTAATAATGGACAATGCCCAGCAGATTTAGTAGTGGTTACACAACTGGGAGGAGACTATAATGCCAAAGCCCAAGTGGAGCGACTTCTGTTTTTTGTTCGTGTTTGGGGCGTCAATGGCTAGCTTGTGTTTGGTGGAGGCTTACTTAGACGGGTCAGCTTTAAAGCTCGATGTGATTCTCGGCGTCGTTATCGGAGTGCTTGTTACGGTGGTCTACACCGGATTCCGTTGGTTTGATTGGGACAGGCGAAACGAGGCCATGGTCGAGATCTTACGTTATCATCCGAATGATATCGAAGTCTTTCTCGGGCGGTGGGGTGTGCGGGTGACGGCGCAAACCTTCGTCTGTGATATGGCGTTGTTTCGTCAGCATTCGGCCAAATATCTCGGCGCGGTGTTAGCTAAGCTCCTGGAGTATAAGCTTGACCGTAATGGCTGTCGGCCCGACTACCGCTATAGTGGTCAGTCAGCCTACACCGACTTGGTGCGGATGGCGGTGGTAGCTTACGATCAAGCTAGTCTGCCTAAAGGCTTTGTCACAGGTTTGAAAAATTACTCGGCTTGCGCGGAATATGAGTTGAGACGAGCGGTAGCGGCGGTGGATTACTATGACCGCCTCACAAGTTGGACGACAGAATTGCACGAAATGGAGGAGCGGTTTGCGGGTGAACGCGAGGAGGCAGTGCAAGCTTCTTTAACACCGGTTGCCACTGTTCGGTTGTGGAACTGGACCTGGTGCAAGTTGAGCCGGTTGCGACCCACGATTTGGGCGCCCACTTGGACCGCCCCGGCGGTCAAAGAGGCAAAACTCTAAACAGATATCCGGTGCCTCCTTTGAAATTTCTCAAGGGAAGCACCGGTTTTTTGATGCGGGTAATAATATTGACAAAACGCTTAAATTTGTTATAATATAAGAAGATTAAAAAAGGGGAGGAATGAATATGACTTGGGAGCGCGTTTTTAATTTTTTGGCGGCGGCAGTGACTTTTGTCTGGCGCGAGCTCTTGGGTCCCGTTGTCACCGGCTTGGTTCGGGGCGCTGGCGAGGGCTTACGAGCGGTGGCCCGGCGACTCGTCCCGCCAGTGGCCGTGGTCGGCCTCTTGGTCCTCTGGTACCGGACCAACCCGGAGAGTCTGGCCGACTCAATCGGTCTCGTGGTTTTCTTGGGCCTCTTGGCCTGGGTTGGTCGCGAGTGGTTCCGGGCGGCCTTCTCCGGGCGAAGGCGATGAGGGTGTTTCGAGCCGAGGGAAATCTCCTTCGGCTCTTATTTTATACACTTTTATATACAGACAAGTTCTAGCTGATTGACTTTTTTACTGTTTCTGTTATACTAGACAGCGTGCGTGTAAATATCTCAAAAAGTTTTCTCTCCAGGTGTATACAAACGCGAGGGAGCAGAGATCAGTATGAGGGGTCGTTACTTCGCATATGTTAATAAGTTAAATTGTATACACATGGCTAAGAAGTTATACGTTGGTGGTTTGCCTTACTCTACCACTGACAGTGAACTCCAGGAGGCTTTTGCTCAGGCCGGTGCAGTTTCTTCGGCAACCATCATCATGGACCGAATGACTGGCCGTTCCAAGGGCTTTGGTTTCGTTGAGTTTGAAAACGATGGCGACGCTGACAAAGCGATCGACATGTGGAATGGCAAAGACTTTGGTGGACGGAATCTAACCGTCAACGAAGCTCGCCCGCTCGAAGAGCGACCTCGCCGCTAACCGTAAGGTTACGACTGGTTTCTACCAAAAAAACCGCCCCAAGGGCGGTTTTTTGTTTTAGGTTGATTTAGATGTTTTTATAAAAATATTAAAGCCGAAGTTACAGTGGTGTGTGCAACTTCGGCTTTACGAACAGAAACCTCCCCCGCGATATGTCATTTTTCCGACCTTCCATGGTGTTGGTGTATCTCCCACGTGTGCGTGATGGCCGCCTTGGCCCCGCTCCAAATCATGGTGGCCACGATAATTTGAGGCGGATTTTTAGGATTAGTTGGAACAAGTATCCGAAGTTCCTCACTTTGCAGTTTGGGATACACATCGGAGTTAAATCTGAGAGTGATGCTGGCGCCGTCTGGATTGTGGGAAATCTCAGAGACAACACCTCTATGTCTCGGGGCCACAGTTCCTCTGGCCGCGTTTATTATTTTGTCATCTAGCGACAAGTTGCGCACTTCAAGCAACACTAGGATCACCTCCTTTCTGGTGCGGTGGAAATGGGTTTAGTTTCGATCACAAAGAACAGATACCCTCATTTTAATAGGGTCGGAATTTATGTCAATGTCAACAATTCCCGTAAGGATGGCTCTCTTCTTTTGGTCGTGATAAAATTTATCAATGCCAATTATATTTTTGCTGGTAATTTTAGTGGTCGCGGTGGTGGGTGGGGTGACCAGTGGGTATATAAAGTATCACCGCCGACACGGAAAAAAATTAGAATGCGCTATTACTACCGATTGTGAGCAGTTATTTTCCAGTTCTTACGAGGCTTGGCGGGGGATAGATAATGAAAAGCTTGGTTTATGGTTTTTTGGCTTAGTGATTGCTTTTGCGGTCCTTGGGGCGGTGGTAGGGGTTTATTGGTGGCTTAAGGTAGGTTTGCTCTTGGTGACCATGGCTGGAGCCGGGTATGGAATTTATTTAATCCACGCCCAAATTAGAGTGATTAAGCACTGGTGCACTTGGTGTTTGGTGCCGACCGTTTCGGCGGTAATCATTCTCTTGGCGGTGTTGGGGTTACTGGCAGCTTAAATTTTCAGATTGAAACGGCCGAGCAATTTTGCTAGTATGCCTGGTGTTACTCTGTAACATATGCGGGATTAGTTAAATGGTATAATATCAGTTTTCCAAACTGAGGTTGGGAGTTCGATTCTCCCATCCCGCACAAACCACAAAAGACCGGATTTTAACCTGGTCTTTTTTTGGTTTTAGTGACGGAATGAGCAAGTAAACTGCTTTACTTGCGTGGAGAATCGAAAGGCGGAACTATGTTTTTCTAGCAAGAAAAACAGGTGAGCCAGGGTCGTGAAATCTTGTCCTCGACGGAGGGCAAGATATTCCTGACCGATTCTCCCATCCCGCACAAAAATTTACCCACCAGACGTGATCTGGTGGGTTAGTCGGCAAAACTGGAAACGATGTCGTAGTGGCAATCAAGGACTATGCCTTGATTGGACCCAGGTTGATACTTGCACCACCCACGTATTTTTTGGTCAGACAAGATGAGTGGTAGAAAGGTGTAGTCGCCAGCCATCATCTCCACTTGGCGGGGGTTGGCGATCAAGTCAGAAATGTTAAACCACTGACCTTTGACCATTTCCTCACTGTCCTGGGGCTCACCCTGGTACTTGGTGGTGGTGAAAATATGGACCAAGAACTCTGAATCCGGCCCGTTGTGGAAGGTGATTTCCGCCACTTTAATCAGGTCGGAGGCTACGAGCTTGACCTCGGTTTCTTCCCGGGTTTCGCGCACGGCCGTTTCTGGTGGGGTTTCGCCCACTTCACATTTACCACCCGGCCCGGTGTACTTACCGATACCGATTTTTCCGGTTTTACGGCCCATAAATACTTGGCCATTCCTGTTGGATATAAAAACCAGTGCGCCCACTTTTTTACTCATAGTATTTCTCCGGTTAGGGTTTCTGACTCAACTCTACCATCATTATTATTTAGCACAAGTCTACTCTTTTGAAAAAGTTTGCTACAATCGGAGGCGTAATAACTAACTTAATTTACCATGCTGACATACTGTTATGCTAAGGGAAAAATTGTCCGTTTAAGCCAAGCGACTGTTCCGGCCAATGATCTGGCGATTTTGCGCGGTTACGCCGTGTTTGATTTTACCCGCATTTATAACGGCCGGCCGTTTCACCTTAAAGATCATTGGGCTCGTTTCAATCGCTCGGCTCGGGAGCTGGATCTTAAGGTACCGGTTAAGCTAACAGAAGTTGAACAGGCAATTAGTGATCTCTTAAAAAAGAACAAGGTTAAAGATGCTTCCGTCCGCCTGGTGTTGACCGGTGGGGCTAGTGTGGACTCTATAGCTAAAGGCCCGGCCGAATTTTTTATCTTAATGGATTATCATTATAACTTACCCCCGGCAGTTTTTACGGAGGGAGCTCGGTTGATAACCTATGAGTTACAACGGGTACTACCGACGGCTAAAAATACCAATTATGCAGCGGCGGTAAAACTACAGAAGGATCTAAAAAAGGCTAAAGCGGTCGAGGTGCTCTATGTTAACAATGGTGCCATTTTAGAGTGTTCGACCAGTAATTTTTTTATCGTTAAAAACAAAGTGATAATAACGCCGAAAGATAAAATTTTGACCGGGGTGACTCGTCAGATCGTGCTTAGACTGGCACGGAAAAAATATAAAATAGAGGAGCGGTCGCTTAAGTTTGTCGAGCTTAAAACCGCCGACGAGGCTTTCTTAACCGCGAGCAATAAATACGTGACCCCGGTAGTGAAAGTGGATGAGATGGTGATCGGATCTGGTCGGGTTGGCGAGGTGACTAAAGAGTTACTCGCGACCTATCACGAAGAAATAAAGAAAGAGTGTTATAGCTAAAGTATTCGGGACACAAAAAAACCGCTTCTGAGCGGTTTTTTTGTGTAGTGAGAAACGACTTAGCTGTTTACTTGACAGCGTCCTTAAGAGCCTTAGCGGCTCGAAACTTGGGCACACGCATAGCCGGTACTTGAACGGTTTCGCCGGTGCGCGGATTGCGGGCTGTTCGGGCGGCGCGATCCTTGGTGGAGAAAATACCCAGTCCGGCGATTGATACTTCCTCGCCTTTCTTTAAGGTGTTGACGATGGAGTCAACTACCACATCGACTGCTTTCTCAGCGCCGGCCTTGGTTCCGCCGATGGCGACGTGCACTTCCTCGATGATTGCTTGTTTGTTCATACCATAGATGGTTAATTTGCTAATGGCACGACCTTAATACCTTGATTAATAGTATATATTTTAGGGCTAGATGGTGCAATAGCTAGGTATTTTGGTGATCCGGGGTTTTTATGATTAAACAATAAGCACCCAGACCGGTTTATCTTACCGATACGGGTGCTGATTAGTAAAAAGTGAAGTTAAAATCGATTCAAAACTAGCGAGCGTACTCTACCACACGGGAATCACGGATGACCGTGACCTTAATTTCTCCTGGATACTTAAGTTCGCGCTCGATGCGCAAGGTAATGTCATGAGCTAATTTTTTAGCTTCCAAGTCACCGAGTTCTTCTGGTCGGACAAAGACTCGAATTTCCCGGCCAGCTTGAATAGCATAGGTTTTTTCAATACCACCAAAGGAATTGGCAATATCCTCTAAATCTTTTAGGCGTTTAAGATAATTTTCCAAACTGTCGCGTCTAGCGCCTGGCCGCCCGCCCGAGATAGCATCGGCGGTTTGGACGATAATGGATTCAATCGTTTCGTATGGGTACTCCTCGTGGTGCGATTGCATGGCTTTGATAATCGCTTGGTCCGCCCCAAATTTTTCCAGAATGCGCCGGCCAATTTCTACGTGAGTACCGGAAACTTCATGATCCACCGCTTTACCGATATCGTGCAGGAGAGCTCCGGCCTTAGCGACTTGGACGTCAGCTCCCAGTTCTTCGGCGAGCATGCCGGCAAAGTGGGCCATTTCGATCGAGTGATGCAAAACATTTTGGCCGTAGCTGGTGCGGAAGTGTAGGCGACCTAAGATGAGCAGGATGCGCGGATCCAAATTTAATACCCCCACTTCATAAGCGGCCTGTTCACCTCGCTCTTTAATGATTTTAGAAATTTCTTCTTTGGCTTTAGCTACAAATTCTTCAATTTTAGCCGGTTGAATGCGGCCGTCTAAAATCAAGTTTTCCATGGCCGCTTTAGCAATTTGGCGACGGATCGGGTCAAAGGACGAGAGGACAATGGAGCCGGGGGTGTCGTCGATAATCACTTCCACTCCGGTTTCTTTTTCGAAAGTTCGAATATTGCGACCCTCTTTACCGATAATTTTGCCTTTAACATCGTCGGATGGAATATCGACATTGGTCGACATAATGTCAGGAACGCTAGAGTTGGCTAACCTTTGAATGGTGGTAGCTAATATATCGCGCGATTTTTGTTCCAACTTGTCTTCAGCATTCATCTCCAATTTATGCATCCGAATGAGCAAATCTTCCTCGTAGTCTTTTTCAACTCGGCTAATCATTTCTTGGTAGGCCTCTTCCTTGGTTAAGCCAGCAATGCGAGTTAGCTCTTTCTCTTGTTCATCTTGTTTGGCTTCTGTTTCCTCTTCGGCACGTTTAATGTTTTCGGCTTTGGTGCGTAAGTTTTCGGCTTCTTGGTCAATATCCGATTGCCGTTTGTCTAAAAGCTCGTCTTTTTTGATCAAGCGATCCTCTAATTTTTTGAGCCCGGCCTCTTTACTTTTTTCTTGTTCCTTGGCCTCCAATAAGATGTGGGCCGATTCTTTTTCCGCATCTTGCACAATTTGCTGAGCTTTATCCTTGGCCTCCAGCAAAGTTTGCTTGATGGTTAGTTCAATTGAACCTTTTTGTCCCAAGGTAACCAGCCAGCGCAGAAAGTAGCCAATGACTACGCCACCGAGACTGGTGGTCCCGGCAATAATTATTACAGTTACTAAGTTCATAAGCGCGTGGCCTCGTCCGCTTGGCAAGGCTAGCTAAACAGTTTGGCGGTAAGCTACATCCCAAAATTAGCTGGTCGGGGGTCCGGCCAGGTCATTAACAATGGGTTTAGAAATAGCAAATGGTCCAGAGTTCGGTCGGTCATAGCAGTCGCAAGCAGAGTAAGCCTTTTACAATTAATAATAAGGTAACCGAATCATATCAGGACTTTTCCACTTTGTCGAATCAGTTTAAAACCCCCGCCAGAGCCTAGGCTCTGGCGGGGGTTTTGATGGAACGGTCTCTACTTTTTAGTTTTAGGCTTAATCACGTTATCAATCAGGCCGTACTTTTTGGCTTCCTCGGCTGACATATAGAAGTCGCGATCAGAATCTTTTTCCACTTGTTGCAGGGGCTGGCCGGTAAACTTGGCCAACATGCGGTTTAATTGATCTTTGGTTTTTAAGATGTGGCGGGCGGTAATTTCTAAATCAGAGGCTTGACCCTCGGCACCGCCTAAAGGTTGGTGAATCATTACTTCCGAGTTGGGTAGGGCCAGACGCTTGCCTTTGGTACCAGCGGCGAGCACCAAGGCTCCGCCGGAGGCGGCAATACCGACAACAATCGTAGAAACATCCGGTGCTACATGCTCCATGGTGTCGATAATAGCTAGGGTGGAGGTGACGGATCCGCCAGGGGAATTAACATACAACTTAATATCTTTTTTGGGATCTTCTGATTCTAGGAACAATAGCTGAGCAATAACAGTATTGGCCACATTGTCATTAATGGGGCCACCTAAAAAAACGATTCGCTCTCGCAAGAGGCGCGAGTAAATGTCGTAAGCTCTTTCACCAAATTGAGATTTTTCGATGACGGTTGGGATAAGCATAGGTTTATGATGATTATGAAAAATTATAAGTTATTTAGTCACTGTCGACAATTGGTCACCTGGTTGATCCGGGTCGATAAAGTTCATTACCAAGTTATTTGTTAAAACGTTTTCGACATACGCCCGGAGACGATCAGGGGAAGTTTGGCCGGCAGTTTCTGGTAGGCGCACCATTAGCTGGTCCATTTCTTTGGCTACTTGTTCAGGCGCCGGCTTTAGTTCATATTTCTCGGCCAAGTGGCTCGCGACCAAGCCAAACATGACGCGTTTCTTGGCCTCGTTTTCCCAATCTGACTTTAGATCCGCTTCGGTTTTCTTAAGGTGACTTAAGTAGTCGGTGAAAGTGAGACCCATGTGCTCGATTTGTCCGCGCATTTCCGCCAACATTTTTTCCTGTTCTTTTTTAACCAAAACTGGTGGCAGGGGGACAGCGGCTTGTTCACCCAAGGTTTGAATGATTAGGAGGCGACGCTTGTCTCTAGCTTCGGAAATTTTCTCGGCTAACATATTAGTTTTAAGCTGGCTTTTAAAATCGTCAACGGACTTGAAATCACCAAGAGTTTTGACAAAGTCATCAGACAGCTCCGGTAAGTCAGGCTTGAGCTCGTCGGCCGAGGCTGGCTTTACTCGGCTGCGACGGATATTATCAATCGTTTGGTTTAATTCTTCCTCAGTCACCTCAGTGGGTAGTGGCTGGTCTTTAGCCACTTGCTCGGCTAGAGGTTTGTGATCGGGCAGATTAAATTCCGGCCGGACGGCGACTTTTAAGGTAAAACCCAAAGGATTGTCTTTAGCGAGTTTGGTGAGGGCAACTTCGGGTGGACCGATCGGTTCTAGCTGGTGATTTTTAATGAGTTCCGGGTACAAATCGCTAATAGCTCTTTCGGCCATTTCCGTTAAAATGGCCGGTTCCCCAAGGCGTTCCAGAGCGATTTTGTCCGGAGTATGGCCGGGACGGAAACCAGCCACGTTCAACTGACTTTTAAAGTCGGCTAACACAGTTGGCCAGTGAGCCATAAAATCAGCGGTGGCAATTTCCCCGCTTAGTTCCACTTCGGAAGTGTCCAATTTTTTTAACTCAACTTTACCCATATGAAGAGGTTAGTTTAGCTTAATTATAATTTTTTGCAATCAGCCTAAATTAACCGGTGGATGACCCGAGATAGGTAAAATAACTAGTTACTCCAAGTTTGTCTCGAGTAAGTCTAGTTCACCTTCCAGAGAGGAAAAGTTGGCGGCTTCCAGATCTTCTTCAATATCATCTAAGTTGGTTGAGGTGCCGGTAGTCATCCAGGTTGGTTCAGTAACCATCGTGGCGGCTGATTCTGAATTATCAGCTTCAAGTGGAAGAGGGACGGTGATATCTGTGTTTTCGTTTTGCCAGCTCCGGCTCTTTTGATACTGCTGGTAAAAAACGGCGATGGCTCCTAGGACTAGTACTATTATTATTATTACAGTTCCAATGAGAGGGCCGGTGGAACCACCAGCAGGGGTTGGATTAGTGAGGGTATCTTCCGGGTTATTATAATCCATAACCTTTACTCGTTACTTAGAGTTTTGGCGGTCTCAATCGCCTCGGCCAAGAGGTCGCGGACTTGGCCTAATTTAACCACCGCTTCTTCGATCATCATTTTAATGTCACGAATAGTTTGACCGGGATCAGTGGAGGTGAAAACGGCAGTGGTGCTGGCTCTAGCAACAGCGATAGTAGTACTGGCTTGATCCAGGAGTAGACCAGCTTCGTTGGCTTGATTTTGAACTTTGGTAGTATCTTTACCATTAGTCGAGAGTTCGGCTAAGCTCGAATCTAAGCGATTTAAAATACCGCTTAAGTATTCTGAGTAACGTTCGGTATTGGTGAGGACTCGGTCGTACGAAGCTAAAATGGTTTTCTGACGGAGACTCAAGATTCTTTCTTCTAAACTTTTAATTTTGTCTTGAATCGAATCAGAAGAAGCAGAATCGACAACGGTCGATCCAGTGGTTTGTTGTTTTAGAAACGATTCACGGTGAGCTCGAGCTCGGTCTTGGATGGTGGCATAGTCGGTACTTTGGGCTAAAGTGGTGGCTGGAAGTATCAAACTCAAAGATCCTAGTGTTAAGCTGATAACGGCTAAAAATTTCATGTTTTTGATTATTTAAGGACTAAAGTCGGCTTAAACCCGCCAAAAAAGCGAGGTTGCCAATAGGATCACTATAGCATTTTAAATAGGCAAATTCCACCACTTTATCCAGCCTCAGGCTAGAGCTTAAAGTGAGGCTTACTCAGCTTTGACTTGGAACTTATCGTGGTAGAGCACAAAAGATCGTTCGATATCCCGCTTAGCTTCACTGGCATTGCGCCAGTCGGCCACTATTACTTCCTTTTTTTGCAGATCTTTGTAGACTTTGAAGAAGTGTTTAATTTCTTCTAGAGTGTGGGTGTCGAGATCGGTAATATCTTTAACGTAATTGTAACGGGGGTCTTTGATGGGTACTGATAGAACTTTAGCGTCGGAGTCGCCATCATCAGTCATTTCCATCACACCGATGGGTCGGGCTTTGACGAGGCAGCCCGGCACAAAAGGTTCGTGCGACATCACGAGGACATCCAAGGGATCACCATCAGGCCATAAGGTTTGAGGGACGAAACCGTAGTTGGTCGGGTAGTGCATTGGCGAGTACAGGACGCGGTCGACGTGAATCAGGCCGGTGTCTTTATCCAGTTCATATTTAATGCGAGATAGCTTAGGAATTTCGATGATTACGTTTAACTCGTCTGGGGTACCGGCGGGAACATCATGCCAAAGGTTCATAAATAATATAAGAGTTAAGTTTAATAAAGGTTGGTGTTTAACTGGTTTCGGTTTCAGGTGGGGCATCAGCTATCTCTGACTCAGCACTGGCTTCTGGTTCTAGTTTGACTGCTAAGTCTTCCGGAATCTCGGGGGTGGTAATATTTATTTTCCAGCCGGTAAGCTTGGCGGCTAAGCGGACGTTTTGACCGCCTTTGCCGACCGCGAGAGAAAATTGATCAGCACTCACATCCACAGTCGCTTGATGCTCGTCTTCATTTAGGGTCACATCATTAACTTTGGCCGGTGATAGGGAGTTGGTAATAAACATAGACATATTATCCGACCACTCGATAATATCGATTTTTTCTCCGCCCAGTTCGGCGATCACGGTGTTCACCCGAGAACCGCGCTGGCCCACCATCGAGCCAACCGGATCAATACTATTATCATGAGAGGTGACGGCAATTTTGGTGCGAGAGCCGGCTTCACGGGCGACCGCTTTTATTTCCACGGCGCCACTGCCGATTTCCGGTGCTTCCATGGCAAACAATTGCTCGACAAATTTAGGGTGCGAGCGGGAGAGTTTCAGAGCAATCCCCCGTGGGGTGTCTTCTACCAAGTAAAGATAAGCCCGAATACGCTCGCCTTGACGGTAAAATTCCCCGGGGATTTGTTCCTCGTAGGGGAGGATAGCGGTGGTGCGGCCCAGGTCCACAAACACATTACCACGTTCGATTTTTTGTACTTTACCACTGGCAATCTCGCCTTCCTTTTCGGCGTATTCATCCAAAATAGAAACCTTTTCGGCTTCACGGATGCGCTGGATAATCACTTGCTTGGCCGTTTGGGCGGCGATGCGGCCGTAGTCGTCTTTGGTTTCCAAGGGGAAAATCAGTTCTTCACTCACTTGGATATCTTTTTTAATTTTTTTGGCATCATCAATCAAAATGTGATGTTCCTCATTAAAGAGAGGACGTTCGTCTGCATCGTCACGAGGCTCCTCTTCATCGAAGCGAACGGTGGTGCCGTCGACGGCAATTTTAACCTGGTTAAATTCAATGGCGCCGGTGTTTAGATCAAAGTTGGCCCGCACAATTTGCCCTTTCTTACCATAGTCTTTTTTATAAGCGGCCACTAAAGCATCGTTAATAGCTTCGGTGATTTTTTCCCGGGGAATGTGACGCTCTTCTTCCAGTTCGCTCAGGGCCGCGTTTAAAGCTTTTAAGTCAATCATAAGGATTAAGTATTTAGTGTATTGTATTTTGTATGGAGACTATGAAGTCAAGATACAAAATCACTGATAATTTTAATAAAAAACCCGCTCTTCCTGGTCAGAATAGCGGACTAACATTCGTATATTAATGATACCAAACCATGAGTAGGGTGTCAATTTATTTTTAGAAAAACCTAATTTTAGGGTACGGATTTTTTGAAGCTTAAAAAATCCTGAAACGTTCGGTTCGACAACCTCACGACCCCCTAAAATAGGTTTTTCTATGATTTTAGTATCAATCCCCCACGAGGCTTAGCCTCGTGGGGGATTGTGGTTCTAGATAAGGATATTTTTGATAGGTAAAAATCTTGACGAAAATTAGATAAAAGTGTATAATTAAATAAGATAAGGTGGTGGCTTTGCATAAGGCAAGGTCAAAAAAAAGAAGGAGAAGTTGTCATGGCTAACGTCGTTGGCGACGAAGTGTTGGGCAAGATTGCTCGGCAGCAGCATGATTGGTTTCGACGGGTGAAAGAAGGATCATTGGATCCTGCCGAGGTTTTGCTGGTCCATCAGATTATCCAAGACTTTGGGGACGGTAAAATACCGAACTTACTGGGACTAAGGAGAGGAACTCATGAACTTCGGCCAGTCAAATATGTTATCGACTGCGACGCCGACCCCTTCCTGCCTGACGGCTGGAAAGTGGAAGATCACCAGCAGGGCGGTATCCTTAAATGGACGGAGTCGCTCATCGCTCTCTATCTCGACCAGAGACAGCAGAGCGGCCGGTGCATCGGTCACGACCTGCGCCGGGCGCTCAGGAATCAGAAGGTTCTGAACGCCAACGTGTTAGACTTCCTCTTACAGCACCCCGAGCTCATCCCTGAAGAGTGGAAGGGCAAAGAAGTTTTCTTCTGGGGCACCATCTACCTCATTTCTGACGACAATCTCTGCGTCCGTTCTTTGTCCTGGCACGGCGATGAGTGGCGCTGGAGCCACTTCTGGCCCGACTTCATCTGGCCCAACAACTACCTTGCCGCGGTGCGCGCAAGTTAGCCCTTTGGGATTGGTTTCTGTGTTCTAAACTTAACTTAGGTACCCTGACCTTAGTTCTTGAGCCCCGTGCTTTTCTGTGTAAACACAGATTAGCGGCGGGGCTCTTTTTGTTTGGTTAAGATACCAACAGTTGGGGGGCGGTAAAAAATTGATCTGATGGTATAATTTTAAAAACATGAGTTCTTCTATCTTGCTTAATTTTTTAGTGACCAGTCGTTTGTTGTCACCAGCGGAAGCCGACAGTGTGGCCGCGGAAGCGGAGGAGCACGGCTTGTCGGCTTCGGAGCTACTCCTGGCTCGGGGACTTTTTACCGGTGATGAGTTGCGCCGCTTGGAAGCGCGGCTCTCGGGGGTACCTTTTATTTCCGCTTGGGATGAGCCGGTACCGTTTGAAGTGTTGGCCCGGATTCCGGAGCCGGTGGCCCGCAATCACAATGTGATTGCGGTGCGGGAAAATGACGGTGCCTTGGAAGTAATTGGGCTAGATATGAGTGCTTTTCCGGCGGTAGAAAAGTTGGTAGGTGAACACAAGTTGCGACTCTTACCACGCTTGGGGAGCGAGCCGGTGGTACGCAAGCTTTTGAAGACTTATCAGAAAGATTTGTTTGACCGCTACGGCCAGACCCTACGACACTTGACGGAGACTGGGCCGGAGGATGGTTTGACCGAGCAGCACTTAAACAATGTTTTGGAAGTTTTATTTAACCAAGCCGCCACCGCCAGAGCCAGACGCATTCATTTTGATATTACCCCACAGGAAACTTTGGTCCGTTATCGGATCGGTTCGCGACTGTATAATGCCCTCGCTTTAAACAGTAGTGCCGGCGAACTTTTAACGACTTTGAAAGCAGAATCGGTGCCGGCGACTGCTGCTTACTCTTTGGCCGGGTTACACACGGCAGATTTGGGTACTAAAATGATTTTCACGGCTAAAAATCAAATGACTGATTTGTCCCTGCCGGCGCTCGGTTTATGGGGGCAAGGTCTGGATGATTTGGAGGCGGCCCTAGAGCGGCGCGGTATAATTTTTATTGGTTCGGAAGCCCTTAGCAGTCGGAAAAATTTGTTTTACGCTATCGCTGCTACTTTATCCAAAGCTGGCCGGGCGGTGGCGATGGTGGAAGCTGACAGGGAGCGTTACCTACCTCATGTTCATCAAGTGATAACAACCAATCTCTCGACTACGGCCACGACTGACTTGATGCGCCAAGTTTTAAAACAAGATGTGGATGTTTTAATAATTGACCGGTTGCTCGCGGTAGAGACAGCCGCTTTGGCTACTGCCGCGGCGGCGCGCGGAGTGACGGTGGTGGTTGGACTGGAAGCCAAAACCACGGTGGATGTTATCACGACGGCTCGCATCTTGGTGGGTGATGATTATATTTTAGCGATTAATGCCTCACTGTTTGGCTTGGTGGAGCCGGTACGAGCCCTGGGTTCCGATAGCCGGCCGGCCAATTTAAGTGAGGACGAGCTGAAAGATTTGAAAGGTTTTGTAAATTTACCGAACATAGCTCAAGCCCTAGCCGATGGAGCTCCGCTAGTGGGGGCGGTTGCGAGCCTTGCCAACTCAAATTGGCGTACGAGGAGCCAAGGAGCCTCTGAGCCACTTTTAAATAAAAAAAGGTTGCTGACGGAAATTTTACCGGTGACGGCGGTGATGGAGCATCAGCTTAAAGATGGTAAAACCACCGCTGAAATTTATAAGGAAGCGCGCCAGACAGGGGTTTTATCCCTCGGGGAAGACGCGCTGACCCAAGCGGCTCAAGGGTTGGTGGATTTAAATGAGGCGATAGCGGTGGTGAGACGAGCGGTGTAAAGCCTTATGCTATAATGACGGGTATGAAAGATAAACTGATTGTTTTTAACTGGAAAATGAACCCGGCGGAAGCTAAGGAGGCTCGCTGGTTGGGGGCCAAGGTTAAAACTATCAGTAGCCGACTAAAAAAGGTGCAGACGGTGATGGTGCCACCGGCGGTTTTTTTACCTCTCCTCACATCGACCAAGCCGAGCCGGCGGTGGTCCCTCTCGGCTCAAGATATCTCGCTCGAAAAAGAGACGGGGGCTTTTACTGGTGAAATTTCGGCGACCCAGGTGGCTTCGGTGGGAGCCAAGTATGTAATAGTCGGCCACTCGGAACGTCGAGGGAGGGGAGACACTGACGATGTGGTGCGCGGGAAGCTCATGGCCGGCCTCATGGCCGGCCTTAGTGTTATTCTATGTGTGGGCGAAAAAGCCAGGGACGCGCACGGTGCTTATTTAGATTTTTTGCGAGCTCAACTGATTTCCGCAACCAAAGCTTGTCGCCGGGCTGATTTTAAAAATCTAATCATTGCCTATGAGCCGGTCTGGGCGGTGGGTGACCAAGCAGCCGGGGCGGATACACCGGATAATTTTTTCCATAACGCTCTGTTTATCCGGAAGGTCATTAGTGGGCTGGCCGGACAAGAGACAGCCCTTTCTATCCCGATTTTATACGGTGGGTCGGTTAATTCAGCTAATGCGGTCGAGTTTTTAGCCGCTGGTCGGGCCGATGGTTTACTGATCGGACGAGCCTCGCTCGTGCCGGAGGAGGTGAAGGCGATATTGCTCTTGGCCGATCAGGTGAAGGTAAAAGTAAAAGTTAAAAAATAAGTTATGGCCAAAATTCCTTTTAAAAGTATTAAAGAATTAAAACCGGTCGCTTTGAAAGGTAAGTATGTCTTGGTGCGGACCGATTTTAACGTGCCGGTCGACCAAGGTCGGGTGACCAACAATTTTCGCCTTAAGCAAGCTTTACCAACTTTGGAGTATCTAAGGCGAGCCGGGGCCCGGGTATTGGTGATTAGTCACACGACCGGACCAACCCTAAAGCCTATGGCTTTGGAATTGGAGACTTTTATTAAAGCTGGTTTTTCCCAGCTTATTTTTGATGATGGTCGTTTCCAAGCGATGCCTGATGGCTCGGTGATGGTGTTGGAAAATTTGCGCGGCCAAGTGGAAGAAGAAAAAAACAGCGAGTCTTTAGCCAAACGGCTGGCCTCTTTGGCTGATGTTTATGTCAACGACGCCTTTTCGGCCTCTCATCGCCGGCACGCCTCTATTGTAAGCTTGCCTAAACACTTACCGAGCTACGCCGGTTTAAATTTTGGGCGTGAGTATACAGAGTTATCTAAAATTTTTAAAGCGCCAAAACCATTTACGATAATTTTAGGGGGAGCTAAATTTTCCACTAAGTTGCCCTTGGTAGAGTCGCTCCTGCCTAAGGCCGACCACATTTTTGTCGGTGGGGCCCTGGCTCACACTTTTTTTCGTAAGCTAGGTTATGAAATCGGCAAATCGCTAGTAGAAGAAGATATGAGAGGTCTGACAGAGTTGCTAAAAAATAAAAAAATAATTTTACCGACCGATGTAGTGGTAAAAACCGCTGAGGGTTCAGAAGTTAAACAACTAGAAAGCATCCGCCGGCAAGATATAATCGTAGACGTTGGACCGGCCACTTTGAAACAATTAAGTAAACTTGTGCGTGAGTCCAAATTTATTTTATGGAATGGGCCGTTGGGAAATTTTGAAAAGGGTTTTGCCGGGGGTACCGAGAAACTGGCGCGTATCGTGGCGCGGGCCGATGCTTATTCCGTGGTGGGCGGTGGGGATACGGTGGCAGCTATTGAAAATTTAAAGTTGGCGGAAAAATTTAACCACCTATCAACGGCCGGCGGAGCGATGATGGAATTTTTGGCCACCGGTACTTTACCGGGGATTGAAGCCTTAAAATAATAAATTTGACATCCATCTCTAGTAGCGTATTCTCTGTTTCAGATATCTAGGAACTTTGACTAAAGGAGTGATAGATGAAAAGAGTGGTGACACAAAGGGTGTCGGCTGAGCAACTCTATAATTCGGATGATACTTTGCGTCTTCGTGACGTAGTGTATTTTCCTGGGAGTTGGGGTAAGCCGATTGAAGATGAAGATTTAGTTCAGGTGCTTAAGCTACTGTGGTTTCAGGAGCGAGCCGGTCGAGAGAGTTTGCGGTGGTTCGGTGAGCACCCCGGTTTTGTGATGGACACTCTCCAATCTTTTTATGAGGTGGATATTGGTTGCTATTGTGGACTCGAGCCTGCTTGGATTCACGATCTACCGAGAAGTCTCAGAAGACATCTTCGGGTACTGGGAGATATAGCCGCCCAGCGGGCCCCTCAAGACGTCTTCCAACTAATCCCGCAGCTACCGTTTACCGGCTTTGGACTGTCGGTGGAAGAAGGAGGGATGGTTGAGGCGGTGTATCGACACTGGCCTTTGCCAAGACTCGCTCGGGTGCGTCAGTTAGGGATGTTATCTCTTCCAGTTGTTGGACCAGAGCGACCCCACTTTTATGGTATCGGCTTTCAGCATACGCGTTATGTGCATAGTCTGATTGCGTATGCTTTTGCCACTTTGTGGGCGACCACTTGTGGCTTGACGGAGGACGAAAGTACAGTGATTAGACTAGCGGCTTTAACTCATGATCTCTTGACGCCGGCTGGTAGCGACACTACTAAACAGGTGGATCCGGTTCGTTTTGATGAAGACGCCAACTACTTCCGTTTGTTCGAACACCCCGGTTGGCCCGCTTTAGCGGACAAATTCCAGGTTAACCAGTCGTTACTTTTAGAGACGATTGCCGGCCAAGGCCCTTTGGGCAAGCTTCTAGATTTGGCCGACAAGCTGTCCTACACCTTGGTGGACGCTGATAGTTTGCGTCGCCAACTACCGCGTGGCGTAATAGACTCGCCCGAGCTTGACTTGTTCCACCGGTTACTGGAGAGCTATCCCTTTATTTTAAGCTGGTGGGATAGGGTGATGATGATGGAAGGACAAATGGTGGTAGCGTCGCCTCGGCGACTGGCGAATTTTCTCTTGTTGAGGGCGCTTATGTTCAAGATTCTTTACTTGAATCCGGCGGCCCGTTTGGTAGAGGAGGTTTACGGTTTAGCTCTTCGTTTTCTCTATGAACGAGGCGAGGTGACCACTTGCGACTTGCTCGATGGTGGGGACGAGGTAGTTAAAACCAAAGTGTTGGCGCTATTAGGGGAAAGCGACCTCCTTTCTGGTGATGATGATATGTGGCGGCCTCGTCTCCAAATGTTTGAAACAGAAAAGGAGGCAGTAGACTACGAACAAACTATTCATCCACCGTGGATCGCTATTCGGACGGTCCGGCGCCCCATTAAATCGGCCCTGGATTCTTTCCCTGTTCTCTATTGCGGGCGGGTGGAATCACTACGCTTAGTCAGACCGGCAGAGGCGACCGAGATTGAGCGACTAATTGCTATTGATCGGCCATATTGCGTTTACTCTTGGTCTATTGAAGAAATTCGTCGCAACGGATCAAGAGAATTTGCTGGTTGGCTTGAAGGTGGAGGTGGAAGTATCGTTTCTCATTAGTTGTACTCTGTGGCAACAAATCAGGGCCACGAGCGTCTTTGCGTTCGTGGCCCCTTTTATATTTTATACTATGTATTTAAAGTCTCTTACTCTTTTTGCTCAGAAGTTAGAGTGTCTTTAATAAGTTGAGCATTGGTGGTGAAATCTTTTTTGTCCCCTCGAGCTTTAGAGCTGGGATAGACCCAGATGTGGGCGTGGGGCACTTCGTCACCCACAATTTTAGATAAAATCCACTCGGTATTAAAGGCTTGTCTTTGGGCTAAGGCTACTTTATGAGCGACGGCAAAATATTTTTCGATGGTGGGCCCCTCCTTCGCCAAGGCTTCGGCGGGCAGGTCCCAAACCCAGCGGTAATGTTTTTTGGGTATCACTTGGACGTGGCCAACGGACTGTGGGTTGATATCGAGGAAGGCTAAAAAATTTTCATCCTCGTACACAGTATAAGACGGAATCTCACCAGCGACTATTTTACAAAAAAGGCAATCGTTCATTAGTTTACTATAGCAAAATTAATTAATAGTCGTCCAAGTTAACCATTTTAGGTGAGGTCTGTAACTTGAGTTATAATAGCCAAGATGCAAAAACGCTGGCTATTAAAACAAACGACCAGCCATTCGGACCTGGCGGGCTTGACTGAACTTTCAGCCACGATTTTAGCTAATCGCGGAGTTACCTCAGGGCTTGAGGTTGCGGCTACCATTAGTCCCGACTATGCCGAGCACTTGCATGACCCTTTTTTAATGAAGGATATGGCGGGTGGAGTAAAACGCATTCTCCAAGCGATAAAAAAGCAGGAAAAAATATTAATTTTTGGTGATTATGACGCCGACGGAGTACCAGCCTCCGCGGTTCTCGCTTGTTTTTTCAAACAAATCGGTTACGAGCATTTTGATGTTTATATACCCGATCGCCACAATGAACAGTACGGCTTGTCGGTCGCCTCGATAGAAAAGTTTGCTGGGGAAGGGGTGAAGCTCATTATCACTGTCGATTGTGGGGTTTCCAATATCAAGGAGATTAAACGAGCCGGGGAGTTGGATCTCGAGGTGGTGGTGACCGATCATCACTTGCCACCAGCCGAGTTGCCCCCGGCGGTGGCGGTGATTAATCCGAAGCGCTTGGATGATACCTATCCTTACAAATTTTTAGCGGGTACCGGGGTGGCTTTTAAGCTGGTGCAAGCTCTGATGGCTAAAGGTAAATTTACTGCGATTAAACCGGGTTGGGAAAAATGGCTCCTGGATCTGGTGGCGATTGCGACCGTGGCTGATATGGTGCCGATGACGGGCGAAAACAAAGTGTTAACGCGCTTTGGACTGTTGGTACTTAAAAAAACCAGACGGGTTGGTCTGCTTGCCCTATTTAAAGCTTTGAAGTTGAAGCAACAATTTCTAGTGGAAGAAGATATTGGTTTTATGATCGGACCAAGGCTAAACTCGGCCGGTCGGATGTCGCATGCTTCGCAAGCTTATTTTTTGTTAATGACGGATAATGACACGGAGGCCAGAACTATTACCACTCACTTGGAAGAAAAAAACCAAGAGCGGCGTAGTCAAGTGACTGACATTTTGGCGGAAGCGGATTTAAAGTATCAAGCGGCTGAAATTCCAGCGGTCGTGGTCTTAGGGCGGACGGAGTGGGGACTGGGAGTTTTGGGTCTCGCGGCGGCGCGGATTTCGGAAAAGTATAAGCGGACCACTTTTATTTGGGCCAAAAACGGCAATGGCGAAATCAAGGGTTCTTGTCGTTCGGGCGGTGAAGTAAATGTGGTGGATTTAATGGCGGCGGCCGGCGGGCGAGAATTCTTTTCCGACTTTGGGGGGCATGCTTTTGCGGGCGGATTTTCTTTGCCAGAGTCGCGCTTGGAACAGTTGGAGGAGACTCTCCTTAAGGCTTATGAAGATTTGCCTAAAACCGAAGTTATTGAGGAAGAGGAGGCCGATGCCAAGATTGGTCTTGATGATATTACTTGGGCTACTTTCAGCGAGGTAGAAAAGCTGGCACCGTATGGTTTGGAATTTCCGAAACCGGTGTTTTGGTTAGAGGGGGTGGAAATTGTGGCCGCTAAAAGTTTTGGTAAAACCGGTGGTCACGTGGAGCTGGTGTTTAAAAATTCTAAAGGGGAGTCGATACCAGCCATCGCCTTTTTTTCATGCGAGGGAGAACTGGCCTATGACCAAGGCCACATTTGGCTCGGAGTAAATTTAGCCCCTGGTCGGCGAGTAGACGTACTTGCTAATATTGAGAAATCAACTTTTAAATACAAGCCGGAACTCCGCTTGCGTATAGTTGACTTAAAGCAAAGTATTTGATATAATATAAAGAGATAAGTCTTAGTCAAAAACCCACCAAAGGAGGTGTGCGATGAGTTTCTTTAAGGTTTTGCTGATAGTGGCCTGGGTCAGTCTTGTAACAGTGGCCGGAGGTGAAGACGAAACCCCAACCGGGGTGTTGTCGGGAGTGGTAATTGAGGGTCAAGTGGAGATTAGGGAAAATCCCCACGCCGTTCCGACCGAAGAGTTTGTGGAGGCCTGCCGGAAGGAGATGCCCGTTGGGTCTCGGTTTTGGCAGGGTAAAACTTACCTGCGCTACTCGGGTCGCCAGATCGACTTTGAAATTGATCATCCACCCTTTGAGGGGTTACCCGCTGGTAAAGCGGACCGACGGCCGGTGGTGAAGCTGGTCGAAGCTATGGATTTGCCGACCCCGGCCAACTTTCGGCGGCCAGCTGACTGGTTTGGCTGGCAAACGGCAGCCGGCGAGGTGATCTTAAAGTTCGGTGGGTGCCTCGAAACCTTCGAGCTGAACCTTTTGCGGGTAGTGAGGGAGGAGGGCGAGGACTGGCAGTCAGAGTCGGTATACACAATGGGTTTCAATCGAGATCAGTTGATGGGTACCACGATCCGGGTGGGGAAGCTTCCACACCAAGAGGATTTAACTCCTTTAATGGCCAAGTTGGAGGAGCTCGGTGTTGTCGAGCCGCTGGCCCAGTAAATAAATAAGATAAAGTTTTTTCCACCGGTGAGCCATAGCTTTGGCCCGCCGGTTATTTTTATCCCCATTTTTAGTTGAGTTAAATAATCTACGGTATATTATAAACTTAAATGAAGCTAAAACTTATTGTAATCATAGTTGTAAGTCTGATGACACTGGGGTTTGGAGTTGGTTCGACCTTAGCTCAGACCGTACCGCCTATTTGTAACCGTAATTTTCCCAATGAGTTAACGAAAAATTTGTTTGAAAATCCAGTGGGGTGTGCTTGTAGTAACAGTGCAACAAATCCATCTTTTTATCCTGGTTATAATCATCGAATTTTTACTTATTATGAATGGCCAGCGGGAACAGTCTGGGGGCCTTCTATGTATTGTCGATACCCCGGGGACCCGTTTAATCCACCTAGTACTGCCGTGGGCAAGGTTGAATATTGTGCGGATTTAGACGAGGGCCGATTTTGGTGGAGGAGTTCTTTGCAACAGTATTATACTGGGCACTTACAAGGGAGGTACGCTTCCTTGCTTGATTTTGCTGCCATTAAACAAAGAAACGGCCCAAATGTCCCCGAAAATCAACGTCAAGAATTTTTATTTTGTGAAGGGAACGATTGGCATGAGTGTAGCACTAATCAAAACTGTGCCTATCAGCCCAAAGGGTATGGTCATAGTGAAGCTACTAGTAAATGTTTGGTAAATAAATACTCTCCGCCCGGCCGAAAAACTTGCCACTTTTTAAAAGATATTAAATTAGACGGTATTACTGTTTCTTCCCCTAAAGCCAGGGTTATATTTTTAGTGGACGCCACAGGCCGGCGGGACACTTTTGATGCAGCCGCGGTGGCTAAAACATTGGCGACAGCCGTGGCTAATACTGAACCATTTAAGACTGTGCAACAAGAAAAGGGCTCAATTCAATTTTTATATATTGCGGGGGACATTGGCTCACAAATACCACCTCGGGAATTTGTTAAAAGTCATGATGAAAGATGGACAATCAGTGATGGAGCACGGGACGATATTGAAAAATATATGAAGAAAATTGCTGGACAGGTAACTAATCAAAAGACTGTAATGGTTTTTATCGATGCTTCAATGAATAAACCTAGTCAGAACCCGGATGATATCATTGCTTTTGGGGGCGTACAGTTTGTTTATATGCCTTACTCGGCAAATTCTTTTGACAATAAAACGACAATAGTTCATGAGTTGGGCCATTCGCTATTTGATTTAAGTGACGAATATTCTTATCTAGAGGGTGGATTAGATCGATCTCATTATAGTTTAGGTCTAAATGTTATATCACAAATTTCTGTGTATGGCGTTAGGGGGTTTATATGTCATAAATTTGATGATTACAGTCTTAAATGGCCTAATTGCTACGGTATAGGCTCTAATCAAGAAACCCATGAAGGCTTGACTGTGTGGAAATCGACCCAAAACAGTGTAATGAACGATCCGTGGGAGGAGGATAGATATAATGTTATTAGTTGTGCCAGCATTCTGCGAGAACTGGGTTATGAAAGTGATTTAAATAAGGCAGTTAGAAAGTGTCAAACACCGCCTATATCCTTAGGAATAATTCAAAATGAAAATCAATAAATCGATTTTAAAATATTTGGGTCTCACTTTAATACTCGTAGTGGGGGTATTGTCTTTGGGGTGGCACGGGGATGAGTACTTAAGTTTTACCGTTTACGCCGGTAACTCGCTGGCGCGGACGGCCAAAAGTTTGCTGGCCCAAGTGTCCTCTAGTGTTTCTTCGCCTATTGTTTCCAGTGTAGATTTAATGGGATCGGGAGTGGTGGGCAACAGCTGGCAAGTGGGGACCACCAACACTGTAACTTGGTCTTACGGCAATTTTAGTCCCACAGTAAAAACCGTATCCTTAAGCTTGTGTAACCCGATTACCTCAGGATCGTTTGAGTATTGCATTTTGATGAGTCATGGGCCTGATCAGCCGCAAAATAAAGTTGTATCAGGCGATGGTCAGATAGCGGGCACCGCCACCTCTCTCCAACCTCTCGGCCAAGCGGTAGTATCAAAACATATCAATCCTTACTACCACCTCTCAGTGGAAGAAAAGAAAGCTAAAGGGGCGCTCCTGGCCGCAGCCTTTAGTGGATATCGTACTAGAATTAAAGTTTGTCCGACTGATGATTTAGGCCAAACACCGGGTGGGGCGAGATGTGCTTACAGCCAAATCTATTACGTTAGTGACCCAGCTAATCCGCCACCATCTAGTGAACCATCAGTGACCACTTTCCCGCCAACGGTGTTCACGGTTAATATTAGCGGTAGTGGTATGGTTTCTAATACTCGCTGGCAAGTGGGCACCTCTAATACCTTAAGTTGGACTTATAAAGATTTTAGTAGCACTGCTAAAACTGTATCTCTAAGCCTATGTAATCCAGCCCTCTCCGGGACTAATGAATACTGTATTTTGATGAGCCGGGGACCCAATCAACCACAAAATAAAGTTGTATCAGGCGATGGTCAGGTAGCGGGCACCGCCACCTCCCTCCAGCCCCTCGGCCAAGCAGTGGTATCAAATTACATCAACCCTTACTATTATCTGTCGATCAATGAAAAGCTAGCTAAAGGGGCCAAATTGGCCGCCGCTTTTGATGGTTACAAAACCAGAGCCAAGATTTGCCCAACCGACGCGACAGGACAAGTGCCAGCTGGAGCGCTGTGTGCTTATAGCCGCGAGTTTTACGCTTATGATCCTAATAGTCCCCTATGGCTAAACCCAATGATATCGGACGTAACAATTGGGGGTTCTAATTTTTCGGCTAGTACTGGTTGGAAAGTGGGCACCTCTAATACTTTTAAATGGTCATATAAAGGTTTTAATTCAGTCAAAACTGTATCTTTAAGTCTCTGTAACCCAACCACTTCGGGAGTTAATGAATATTGTATTTTAATGAGTCAGGGACTAGGTTTGGAACAGAATAAAGTGCCATCTTATCGAATTGGAAGTGTAGACTCCGATCCGGCTTTAGTTGGGGCTGGCACCGCCACCTCCCTCCAGCCCCTCGGCCAAGCAGTGGTATCAAATTACATCAACCCTTACTATTATCTGTCGATCAAT
>MHTK01000003.1:0-6718 GCA_001824825.1 Candidatus Vogelbacteria bacterium RIFOXYD1_FULL_46_19
CACCTATCCAGTCGGTCCCACTGGCTACTTTGGTTCGGTGACCGAGGCGGCGGTTAAGGCTTGGCAGACGGCCAATCATATTATTTTAGTTGACGGTAATTTTTCTTTCTTATCTCGAGTAGTCTATCAAGTAGTCAGTGAACCTGTTGAAGAGGAGGAAGCCGAAGATGAAGAAGCGGTTAAAAAAAGACGGCGAGCCGGCGGGTCTCGCGATTCGACCGCACCATCTGTTTCGGTGACAGCTCCGGTGGATTTGGCGGTGGTATCGGGAAGCTCTGTAACTTTATCCGCTATTGCTACGGATGATTTAACTGTAGAGGGTGTTCAATTTAAACTTAATACTAATACATTAGTAGGAGCTGAAGACGGTCAAGTGCCGTATAGTGTGACCTGGGATTCAACTGCTGTGGCGGATGGTGATTACCCTATTATAGCGGTGGCCCGGGATAGCAATGGTAACTATGCCACTTCATCAGCTATTACTGTAACTGTCTCCAATACTGCGACGGCAATTGTTTTGACTGAGATAGCCGATGGCAGAATTTTTCAGCGCGCCATTGGTGATACTTCCGGTCCGGTAGCCTTAGCTGGTAGTTATAGCGGAAGTGCCCCGGATAATATCGAGGCTAGGATTCTCTTAGCCAGTGATGATAGTGAAGTAGTAACTTGGACGGTGGTTGATGCCGACCCAACTGAAGGGACGTGGAGTGGCAATATAACTGTGCCTCAAGGTGGAGCTTATTATGTTGCAGTTCGAAGCTCTAACGACAATGAAGTCAGTGACACTGGAACAACCAACTTTTACGTCGGGATGATTTTGGCTGGTTATGGTCAATCAAATTGGCTTAATCACTTATCGGTTGCAGCTACGCCTTTGTCCGCCGCTGTCGCCGGGACTTCTTATTATGATGGGACAAACTGGACGACGGTGCCATCTGCTAACGGCGTTAGGGAAATTTTGAATGGGATCGTCTCGCTGACGGGGGTGCCCGCTGCTATGGTTTCGGGAGGAAAAGCTGGAGCGACCATAAATATTCTCTCGCCTAATATTGGTTCGGGCGATACTGATTACTTTGGGATATTGGAACAAAAGATCACTGATGTTGGTGGCGCTGAGTTTATCTTGTTTAACCAAGGGGAAGGCGATGCTGAGGTCAATCTCGCCCAGGCCACCTGGATTTCGAAATTAAGCACTATCCACTCGACTTTAGCAGCGGCGGCTGGTCGCACAGTGTCTCAGTTATCCCTCATCTTAGCTAGTGTCTCTATTCATGATATTGTTGATGCCACCAAAGATGGCTATTGGACCGCTTTTCGAAAAACCCAAATCGAAGCCGCTAATCAATTGACCGGTGTCTATTATTCTCACTCCAATATGGACGCTACTTTGACGGATGAATACCACTATGATGCTGCCAGCTATGCGACCAGCGGTAAGCGTTATGCGAGAGCGGTGGCGGTCTTGAATAGTGATGAGACCACTTATTCGAAATGGTTTGCGACGGCGGCGGCTAGAGTTGACGCTACTACTACCGATATAACTTTGGTTCACAGTATGGGCACGGATTTCACTCCTACCACTGGCATTACTGGTTTTGAAGTCTCAGATGATGGTGGTGCCACCTGGGAGGTTCCTTCGGCCGCAGTTAGGCAAGCCGCGACGACGATTCGGCTTACTCATACTGATATGGGAACAGTTTCTCGTCAGATTCGCTATCAGTCTGGGCTAGCCCCAGATCGCACCGGAATAGTGGTTGATAATAGTGCTTTGGTTAATCCACTTAACTTCACTTCGGACCCGCTGACAGCGGCTGGAGCGGCGGCTACACCGGTTTGGACCTATGTTACTAATGCTAGTACGGTAGGCACAGCTCAAACCCAAACTACTGGTGCTATGGCTTTCAGTGCTACCAGTGGCGGGTGGTTGGTGGCTATCGGGGTGGTGGGAGGCGTAGATCTTTCTTCAGTCACTATTACTCCCAATGCCGGTGATCCGGTCACGGCTACTTTGGTGGTTGACGGACATTCGGCTTCAAGTCCGGTAGCTTCAATTTATCAGGCAGAAATTGCTGATGGGGCTACTTCGGCTACTGTGACCGTCAACTATTCTTCGGCTCCGTTTGCGACCGCCAGGGTAAGTTTATGGCGGGGCACAGCTGCTGATTTTAGTTCGATCACAGCCAGTGCTACGAGTACGGTCCGTACTCTTGCCACTAATTCAACCGGCTTCGATCTAAGTGTCCTTGAAGGTGGGGCGATGATTGTGTTGGCCGCTCAAACTTATTCTGATGGCACTACCGCCTTAAATTCAACGGCCAGTGATTTGACTGTTGCCGAACGTTATGACATCAGCGTCAATGGATTCCAGCAAGCCAGTTATGATGTTTCTCAGATTGCAGCGAGTGATGCGGCTAGTACAATTACTATCGGCAGTACAGATATCGCTAATATGCGGGTCAGCGGAGCTCATTGGCGGTAAAATTTTTAGAATCTGGTATATTTTATTATCAACGTTTTTTAAAATTAACATTTTATGGACGTAACAACTTTACTTGCTCAAATTTGGGGGCCAGTGATTCTGGCTATCGGTTTGGGAGTGTTGGTCAGCCGGAGCTACTACTTGAAAATTTACCGTGATTTGGAGAAGGAAACTTTAGCGATGTTAATATTTGCGATGGTGGCGATCGCGGTAGGTATTATCCACATTAGAATTCACAATGTCTGGGGCAACTTAAGCGAGATTTTAATCAGTTTCTTGGGCTGGGCCCTTCTAGCTAAAGGCTTGATGTTTGCCATTGCTCCTAAGTTTGTAAATCGAGCCGGGGATTGGGCCGTTAAGGCTAAAGCGGTGCCGGTGGCTGGGATTGTAATGCTCATCATTGGTGCTTACTTGTCTTGGGTTGGTTATTTGGGTTAGAGGGAGTTTTTTAGAAAAATCTATTTTAGGGTACGAACTTTTTGAAGCTTAAAAAGTTCTGAAGCGCTCGGCTCGTCCCGCCTGCCAAAGCCTGGCACTGGCGGGCAGGCAACCTCACGACCCCCTAAAATAGGTTTTTCTTGGTAAAGAAATTCGGGGCGGGTTTTTGAGGTGAGGAGAAATTGGGATTTTGAATAACAAAGTTTAGACACATAGGTCCGATCTCTGGAGATAAAGCTAAGAGTGTTGACTAAAGCAGGGTTTCATTTTCCGGTCAAATAGGGTAGAGTGTTGGCTTATGGCTGGTAATGAATCAATCTTAAAATTTAATAATGTTAGCTTTAATCATGGACCGAATCGGCCCATTTTAAGTGAAGCTAATTTTTCAGTACGGCGGGGAGCTAAAGTGGCCCTGATGGGACAAAATGGGGCCGGTAAAAGTACTATTTTTAAACTAATTACCGGTGAGTTGGTGCCTGAAGAGGGTAGTATCAATCGAGCTTCTCGGCTCTCAATGGCTACGGCTGAGCAAGTGATGCGTCGCGATCACCTTGACTGGACAGTGCGAGACTTTTTTCAAAATTGTTTTAAAGAAACGGTTTACGATATTGACCCGAAAATTGAAGCGGTGCTGGAGGTGGTTAATTTGCAAGCTGACTTTAACCGCCAGTTAAAAGATTTTTCCGGGGGCCAGCAAGCTCGCCTACTGCTGGCTTCGGCTTTAATTCAAGAGCCAGACCTATTACTTCTCGATGAACCAACCAATAACTTGGATCAGGCCGGCATTGAACACTTGACGCAAATGCTAGTCGCCTACAAAAAAAATTGCATTGTTATTTCTCACGATGCCGACTTTTTAAATGCTTTTACCGAAGGGGTGCTATATCTTGATGTGTTTACTAAAACCGTCGAGCAGTATGTTGGCAACTACTTTGATGTCGTACGAGAAATTTCCGTGCGGGTGGAAAAAGAGAAGCGCAAGAACGCTCAAATGGATAAAAAAATTCAAGAGAATAAAGATAAAGCCAACTTTTTCGCTAACAAAGGAGGGCGAATGCGCCTCTTAGCCAAAAGAATGCGCGAAGAGGCCGAGGACCTGGAAGAAAATAAAGTCGACGTGCGGCGGGAGGATGCGACTATTCGCTCGTTTAAAATTCCGTTTCAGGAAGGGGTGGTGGGCGAACTTATTAATATTTCAGCCTACCAAATTATGGACCAGGGCAAGGTTAAATCCAAAACCGCTAAAATTTCGTTGAAGAAAAACCAGCACCTGCTACTCGCTGGGCCTAATGGGATCGGTAAAAGCACTTTACTGGAGCAATTGGCCGGAGGCCAGTCTAAAGGTGCTAAAATTGCTCCAGGAGTTAAAGTGGGCTATTACCGCCAAGATTTTTCCAATCTAGACTTTGATAGCACGGTTTATAATTCTTTGCTAAGTGTGCTTTTAGATCATGATGAGGAGCGCTTGCGAGCGGTGGCGGCCAACTTTTTAATTACCAAGGATTTTATTCACAGTCGGATTGGTGACTTATCGGAAGGTCAGAAGGGGTTAGTAGCTTTTGCCCAGCTGGTCTTGCTTAAGCCTGGCCTATTAATCCTAGACGAGCCGACTAATCACATAAACTTTCGCCACCTGCCGATCATTGCCAAAGCTTTAAGTGAGTATGCCGGGGCCATGATCTTGGTTAGCCACGTGCCGGAGTTTGTTAGCCAAATTCGCATTGACGAGGTGCTAGAATTGTAAACTTGTTGACTGTAAACAGGGACGGTTTGTAGTCGCCGGGGTGGTGTAATATAATGTGGTCAGGTGACCACTATTTTTTTGTTGCGAGTGTGTCATAAATTATTTTTCTTTTCAATTTTAATCGCTAAAAATTATAATATGAGAAACTCAAGTCTTAATTTAAGGAATCAGGCTATTTTTCGATTGACCATGGTTGGTGGTTTTTTGACAATCATGGCGATGGTCCTAATGGTAGCCTCGCCAGCTCAAGCTGCCTCCAAATGTAATTTCACCAGAAACCTTGACTTAGGTGATGATGGCGAAGATGTGCGATGCCTTCAGCAGTATTTAAATAGTGTGGGGGTAATCATTACGGAGACGGGAGTGGGGGCGCCGGGGCGAGAAACTAATCAGTTTCGTGATTTAACCAAAAAAGCTATTGCTAACTGGCAGAAGGATAATGGAATTGTACCGGCTTCCGGTTTTTTTGGGCCAGTGTCTAGGGCCAAGTATGAAGCGTTGATGTCGGCAACGCCGGGTGCTAGCACTCCCGCCACTCTACCGGCAACTACTCCGGTGCTACCAGGTACCAGCGCCCTGCAGGAAACTATTACCGGCCTCATGGCCCAGGTGGAGGCCCTTAAAGTGAAGGCTGAGGCCGCTCCAGCTGCTACTCAAGCTACGAAAGCTAGTGCCGAAGCTGACATTGAAAAGGCTATAGAAATGATTGAAGAGGCGGAACAAGAAATTGACGATGCTTCCGACGATGGAGAGGATGTTAGTGGAGCCAAAGCTGATTTGGATGATGCGAAAAGTGACCTATTTAAAGCAGTTTTGGCCTATTTTGAAGTCAACTTTGAACGAGCCGTTGGTTATGCTGAAGATGCTTATGATAATGCTGAAGACGCTTTTAGAGAGGTCGGAGGCGAAACACGAGAAGATCAGGCTGAAGAGGCTTTGGACCGAGCGGAAGACTTGATCGACGAGGCTTGGGATAATCTGAAGGTAAGGGAGGACGATGGCGATGATGTGAGTGAAGCGGAAAAGGCTATTGAGGAGGCAGAAGGTCTATTAGACGAAGCAGGGGACGCTTATGATGATGAAGATTACCAATTGGTGTTGGACTTAGTAATAGACATTGAAGATTCGATTGATGAGGCTTTTGACTTGGTCGTATCAAGCGAGCAGGAAGAAGCCAAAGATGCCCTAGATGATGCTAAAGATGAAATTGACGACGCCTGGGGTCAAGTGGAGGAAGCTAATGATGATGGTGATGACACCGATGAGGCTGAAGAATTGTTAGAGGAGGCCGAAGATATACTGGATGAAGCTTGGGATGAGTATGATGATGAAGATTACCTGCGGGCGAAAAATCTGGCGAAAGAAGTTGAAGACTTGGTAGACGAAGCCTTAAACCAGCTTTAAGAAGACTATAAAAACCCCGCTAGAGCGGGGTTTTGCTTAGGTATGAGGGAGGTAAGTTATTGCTTGGCTTAGGTCTTGGTATAATAGGCGCGAGGAGTTTGGCTGGGCGTAAATCCTAAGACTATTTAAAATGTCAGAGCTGGATACTCCCATTTTTAAGATAACTGTGGTATAGTGTGAGGGTTATTAAATAAACTAATAGATTATGGAAAAGAAAGTGAACTCGGCCTTCATGAAGCCGCTAACCTTGAGTCCAGAGCTAGAGGCAGTAGTAGGGTCCGGTCCGATGCCTCGATCAGAGGTGGTTAAGCAACTTTGGGTCTATATCAAGAAAAATGATTTACAGGACCCGGCCAATAAGCGCAACATCAATGCTGATGAGAAGTTGGTAAAAGTGTTTGATGGCAAGAAAACTGTGAATATGTTTGAGATGACGAAATTGGTATCCAAGCATTTATCGTAAACAATAAAATGGTAACAAAAAGGCGCTTGAGCGCCTTTTTGTTACCTCTATAACTAGAGGTAATGCTTTAAAATAGGTTGAACAGGTATAAACAGAAGTTGTTAACAGTTTTGTTGACGAAGTATTGTATTTGTAGTCACTAGCTGTACAATAGACTCACAAGCAAATGCATTTCGGTGAACACCTTACA
>MHTK01000003.1:6731-29674 GCA_001824825.1 Candidatus Vogelbacteria bacterium RIFOXYD1_FULL_46_19
CAATCGATGGTTATCAAGGAGATTATGAGTCTTTAAATGACCGGGAGTTAGTCTTAGCTTCTTTAAACGATTTACCAAGTCAGCTGGGGATGGAGAAATTGTCGGAGCCTGAAGTATACTGGGCGGCCGGCAACGATTTAAAAGACCCGGGTGGGTGGAGTGGTTTTGTGGTGATTAAAGAGAGTCACATCAGTATTCACACCTTTCCGGCTCGGGGTTTTATATCGGCCGATGTTTACACCTGTAAAAATGGTATGGATCAGGATTTTATTGCTCGATTTTTTAAAGATCAGTTTAAATTACAGGATTTAGAAATTAACTTTATCAAGCGTGGTACGCGCTATCCGGAACACGACCTTGACCTTAAGTAGACTAATGGTCGAGAGTGGCGAGCTAGCTGATTGTTGTAAGAAATGTTGAATGGTAACGTTTCTCATACCACCTCTAACTTGTTTAAAGTCGATATTACCCATTTTTATCTAAAAAATATTATGAATGGACGAACCGTTGTAGTGATTGTGGTTGTCTTACTAATCTTAATTATTGGTTGGGCTTTTTACGCCCAGACGTCAGGCGAGCCTAATGACTTAGATGGAGATTTCTTTGGCAACAATAATAATATGGATTTTGTAACGCAAGATGTGGAGGGAGAAATTACGAATATTGATCGCAGTCAAATAATAGTTGACGGACCAACTCTTATTAGTTTGGAAACTGAGGCTGGAATCCAATATGAAGTGGCGGTACCCTCGATGGGTATCAACCTGTGTGCCGCCGCGGGCAGCCTTGAGGATACAGCAGAACTAATGGTAGGGGAAAGAATTGAAGTTAGAGGGCAACTAAACGGTGAGGGGCAAATCGTACCTTGTGAAAGTCCACTAGACTATTTAAGACTAATGACCGCTGATGACAATTCGACAGCGACGACCACAGCCACTTCCACTGCTTCTTAAAACAATTTAGAAAATAGTATAGTTATATTTAAGTTATGACCAAAAGTGCTATTGGACCAATAATTATTGCTGGGGTGCTTTTGGGGTTAATCTATTTTTTCGGCAGTGACAAAATTGGGCAGAATAATGCAGCTGGTGGGGTAGACCGTACTAGTACGAGTACAGTAGAGTCTGAGCTGTCCTTAGCCACTTCACGACCAACTGATTTTTTTGCGGTGGGCACTGTCACCTTTAATTCCCCGGGTCTTAAGAGTGATCGGTCTTATTTGCTGTATGAGGAACCCGGAGCGCCAGCTTTATATCGGGAGTTAATGTTTGACTCGTTGAGTTGGTGTGGTACACCTTCGGGTGGTACTGTTTGCCTCACTTTAAGCACTAATCGACCGTTTCAAGGTGAGCGGGTGACAGTGGAAGGGGTACTGGAAGGTGAAGTGATTGTGGTTCGTAAATTGCAAAGTCGACCAGCTGGCGATGAAGGCTTACCGATTTTGCCGGTGCACAATCGAGTATTTATAGGGTGGCCGGAGGCTATGGCTCATATTAGAAATTGTGAGGTGGCGATGGTAGTTCAAACTCATTCTCTGGATGTAATTATTGACCTTAAACAAGACGGGCGTCAGGTAGTGGCGGTACAGCCCTCAATTGACGAGGTCTTTCGGGTGCTGGATGAGGTGAAGGATCGGTGTGAACCCATTCCGATGGCGACTGAATAGAGCAAAGCCCTAAGGACTCTCCTTAGTATCATAAGGGGAGTCCTTAGGGCTTATCTTTGACTTAGGCTTAACTTGTGGTATGATTAAGAAACATAAGCCGTGACGGCTATTTTTTTGTTTGGAATCATGTTTTTTAAATTTATCTCATCTTATGACCGAAATACGTAATATCGCCATCATTGCGCACGTGGACCACGGCAAGACCACTTTAACTGACGCCATTATGAAAGCCACCGGTGGGGCGGACGGTGTATCGATGGATTCCAACGCTTTAGAACAAGAGCGGGGAATTACCATTTACGCTAAAAATACTTCGGTTAATTATCGAGGGACCAAAATTAATATTGTCGATACGCCGGGTCATGCTGACTTTGGTTCAGAGGTGGAACGAGTGTTACGGTCGATTGACTCGGTGCTCTTGGTGGTGGATGCTCAGGAGGGTCCGATGCCGCAAACCAGATTTGTTTTGAAAAAGTCATTGGAAATTGGCCATAAGCCGATTGTAATTTTAAATAAAATTGATAAGCCGGCGGCTGACCCGGCTCGCGTGCATGACGAAATTTTGGAATTATTTATCGAGTTGGGAGCGACTGATGATCAACTGGATTTTGTAACGGTCTACGCTATTGGTAAAGATGGGGTGGCCATGAAAAATTTAGATGACGAACGGACCAACCTAGAACCGCTTTTAGATACTATTTTGACGGAAGTGTCAGCTGCCCCCCAGGCTGTGGCTAGTCCCCTTAGGGCTCAACCATTTAACTTGGGTTATGACAATTATTTGGGCCGTTTGGCGGTAGTGCGGGTTTATGAGGGAACCCTGAAAGTGGGAACTAAAGTTTATATCAAAAAGACGGCAGGGGTAGTGGAGGAGGGTAAAATCGTTAAACTGTTTACCTTTGACGGCCTTAGTCGGCGGGAGGTAGAGGTGATTGAAGCTGGGGATATTGGCCTCGTGGCTGGGTTAGAGGAAATTTATATTGGTGATACTATTTGCGATCAAGAGGAGACCCCAGCCTTACCGGCTATTAAAGTGGACGAACCAACCATTGCCCTTAACTTTTTGGTCAACGACTCACCCTTTGCTGGTCGGGAAGGTAAGTTTGTCACCAGCCGACAAATTAGAGAGAGATTGATTAAAGAATTAGAGATCAATGTCGGATTGAAGGTGAATTTTGATAGTGACACGATGAGGGTTTACGGGCGAGGGGAATTGCACGTGGCCATCCTCTTGGAGAATATGCGACGGGAAGGTTTCGAACTCTCGGTCTCCCAGCCTCAAGTAATTATTAAAGAGATTGAGGGGGTGAAAAGTGAGCCGTTTGAAGAGGTGACGATTGAAATTCCTACCGAATTTCAGGGAACGGTCATCGAGAAGCTGGGTAAACGTGGCGTTCACTTAACTAATATGAAGGTTGTTGATAATATTGTGCGCTTGACCCTAGAAGGACCGACGCGTGGCCTTTTAGGTTATCGCGGTCAGTTTATTATTGACACTAAAGGTGAGGGTATCTTAGCCAGTCGAGTGATTGGTTTTCGGTCCTACGTAGGCGAAATCGAAAAACGCCAAGTGGGTTCGATGACTTCCATGGCTAGTGGTAAAGCTTTGGGCTTTTCATTAGCTAATTTGCAGACTCGAGGCACTTTATATATTGGTCCGGCTGAGGATATTTATGAAGGGATGGTGGTGGGTAATACTGCCAAAGGTGAAGAAATGATTGTAAACCCTACCAAAGGTAAACAACTAACCAATATGAGAGCGTCCGGCTCGGATGATAAAATTTATTTGGTGCCACCACTGCCGATTACGATTGAGCGGGGCTTGGAAATTATGGTTGATGATGAATATTTAGAAATTACTCCTAAAAGCGTGCGGCTACGTAAACAGTATTTATCGGAAGCTGCTCGGTCTAAGTTCAAGCGTCAATCATAGGTAAGACTTTAATTTAAATTAGAAAAGGCCAGCTTAGAAGTAAGCTGGCCTTTTCCTAAAAATTTAACAGGTGGGGCTTTGGGGCAACAAAAAAAGCGCCAGGGCGCACCACCTGTTCTCGAAAGACCATTGAGCTAAACATAGACGTAAAAGCTACACGAGCGCTTGGGTTTTTAAGTGTAACTTAAACCAGTTCAACCGTTCCGTGGCTAATTATATAGTTTAATTAGCTTGATAGCAAAAAACGTTGTGGATAAAGCTTTATAAGCCTAAGAGAGACTTAAAAGTAGTTAACTCTTCACCGGTAATAGTCCGGAATTGGCCGGCCGGCAGATCACCTAGCTCGATATTTTCAATGCGGACTCGCAGCAGGTCTTTAACCTGAAGACTCACGGCGGCACACATGCGGCGAATCTGGTGTTTTTTGCCCTCCGTTAAAATAATGTGAAATTCTTTATCAGCACTTTTCCAAGTTTTGGCTTTTTTGGTGTGATAGCCTTCAATATTTAAACCTAAAGCTAAGCGTTTTAAAGCGTCTGGGAGAATAGATTTATCAACCGTCACCACATATTCTTTTTCATGTTTTTTCTTAGGATTTAACAGAGCATCAGCCAAACGACCATCATCAGAAAAAATCAAGAGACCCCGGGAATCTTTGTCCAAGCGGCCAATCGGAAAAGCTTTGACTGGTAAACGCACCGAACTGGCGGCGGAGGGTTCCTTAGGGACCGTAGCGTGAGTGGGTAGACGCACTGGTTTGTGGTAAGCAAAATACTGATAATTACCCACAGGTTTACCGGTCTTAACTTCCACTTGGTCGCCAGGCTTAACTAAAGCTCCTAAGACGGCCTGCTTCCCGTTTATTTTTACCCCGCCGCCGGCAATCAGCTCGTCGGCTTTGCGGCGAGTCAGGGGGAAGTGGTCGGCGAGGTATTTGTTAATTCGTTGAGCAGATTGGGGATTGGTCATATTAGGGTTTGGGGAGTTGGTCAATCTTGGCGGCTAAAATGAAGTCATTGTCCGATAAGCCTTTGATTTTGTGGGTCTGTAAAGTTAACTGCAACTTACGGTAATCATGAATGAAAATATTAGGGTGGTGATTCTCGGCTTCCGCCAAGCGAGCGACTTCACTTGCAAAAGTCATCACCGCGGCAAAATCTTTAAATTCGTAATCCTTTCTTAAAAGGAGCCACTCCTGGTGCTGCCAGTCCTCTAATTGCAGAAGCTGGGCCTCGACTTCTGCCGGAGGGAGAGGCGGCGTGCCAATTTGGCAAGGAGTACAAACTCTTTGGTTTAGGGGTAGTTGGTTCATGGATGTAAGTCTAGCATCAATCAGAGGGATTGAAAAACTTGGCCTACCCAGTAAACTGAAAGAGTGGGGAAGACTGTATATGATGAGATTTAAAACTTTACAGCCCAATTTTTTCCAGCGTGATACTGAAACGGTGGCCCGAGAGCTACTGGGCAAATTTTTAGTGAGTGGAACTGGGAGTGATCAAGTTGCGGCTATGATTACCGAGGTGGAAGTTTACGCGGGGGGTGATGATCAGGCCTCGCACGCCCGTTTTGGCCCCACCAAACGCAATCAACCAATGTTTGGTCCTGGTGGTTTTTGGTATGTCTACTTGGTTTATGGGCTGCACTATATGCTTAATGTGGTGACCGGACCGGCGGGCTACCCGGCGGCCATATTGATTCGGGCGGTCGAAGGGTGTTCGGGTCCCGGTCGTGTCGCCCGTCGGTTTAAAATTGGTAAAGAGCAGTAGGGTCAGCCGGTGGCTAAATTAAGTGGCTGGTGGCTAGAGGATAGGGGGGTGGTAGTGTTAGAGTCCTTGATTATAACCAGTTCTCGGGTGGGAGTAGCTTATGCCGGCGACTATTGGGCCGCTAAACCTTGGCGACTAACTTTACAACTGCCGGATTAATTCGAAGGAGAATCAGTGGTTGTGTTATAATTAACTTAAATTAACTAAATTGATAATCCTTCCAAATATTTATGGGCAAAATGTTTCAATCGGTATTTGTAGCTAACTTTTTAGATCAAACGAAAACCCTGCGGGAGTTATTGGAGGAATCTCGTGAACGAACTGATTTTTACATTTTGCTGACCCTGGCGACTTTTATTGCGACTCTAGGCCTATTAATTAATGATTCAATTGTAATTTTGGGTGGAATGTTGATTGCTCCTATTTTATTTCCCATTTTAGGTATCTCGATGGGCATCGTCACCGCTTCACCGCTCGCGCTTGGTCGATCGCTTAAAGTACTGGTTCGTTCGATGGGGCTAGTGCTTTTGGTTTCTTTCTCGACCACCTTTCTTTTAGGTGACAATGTTGTAGCCGAACCGGCCTATCAAGTAGCTCCCGATTTGATGCTCTTCTTGATTGCTTTAGCTTCTGGGGTGGCGGTATCTTACTCGTGGGTTAAACAAAATTTATCAGCTTCGCTACCGGGAGTGGCGGTGGCGGTGGCTTTGCTTACACCACTGGCGACCGTGGGGGTGGGGTTGGCCCTGTGGGAGCGGGCCGTGATCGCGTCATCTGTGTCGCTATTTTTAGTTAACCTGATTGCGACCGTACTTGGTTCCATTGTTATTTTTTCTTTGTTTGGCTTTGCTACTTTACAGAAAGAGGAAGAACAGAAAATTGTTGAAGAGGTGTTAGAAAATAAAATTCAAAAAGAAGCCGTGGCCGAAGCAGCTGAATTACTAATTAAAAATAGTCCAGCGGTTGCTTTAACTGGGTTAAATGATAAAAGCTAGTCGAATAGAGATTCTACTATTTTTTTAACATCCCCACCGTCGGCTGTTCCACTGGTGGCTTTCATAACCGCTCCGATTAAGATGCCGATTTTTGCTTTATCAGTAAGGCCGAGCTCCGTCTTTTTTTGTTCGGCGATGCGTCTAATGTCATCAGGATTCATTTGGGCCGGCAGAAACTCACTAATGATAGCCAGCTCTGCTTCCTCACTGGCCGCCAGTTCTGGTCGACCACCGACTTTAAATTGTTCAGCCGCATCCTTGCGTTGGTTGGCAGCTCGCTTTAATACAGCCATCGCTTCTTCATCCGATAGTCTTTCATCCGGTTTTCGGCCTTTGGCCACTACTTCATTGGTAAAAGCAGCTGAGAGTCCTCTCATCACCGACAGGCGAACAGTTTCTTTATTTTTCATAGCCGTTTTGATCGTTTCTTTAATATTGTCGTGAATCATAAAATAAAAGCTAAGTTAGTAAGTAAGTTAACTCTAACAAACCGATCACTAATTCTCAACCAAGTCGGTAGGGGGGTCTAAAGAGTTACCCCTTGGGCTTGGGCGCAACGTGATATAATGACAGGATGAAGCTCGATTATAATCATAATCAAGAATTTGACCGTTTATACCACAAACTAAACCCGGCGCAAAAAGAGGCGGTGGATGCTATCGAGGGCCCGGTGATGGTTATGGCTGGCCCCGGAACCGGTAAAACCCAAATCTTAGCTTTGCGTATCGCCAATATTTTACGACAAACGGACACAGCCCCGGAGCAAATTTTAGCCATCACTTTTACCGAGTCGGGGGTGGCTTCGATGCGTAAGCGCCTGGCGGCTATTATTGGTTCGAGAGCTTATGCGGTCGTGATCAGCACTTTTCACGGTTTTTGTAACGATATCATAAAAAAATACCCGGAGGATTTTCCGCGCATCATTGGTTCTCGTCATGTGGCTGACGTGGAGCAAGTGGAAATAATTGAGGAGTTGATATTATCTTTACCACTGAAACTTCTGCGCCCTTTTGGCGATCCGTTACTTTATACCCGGGCGATTATCTCGGGTGTCGGTAGTTTGAAACGGGAGGGGGTGACGCCGGATCAGTTTTTAACTCTACTTAGGGCAGAGCGTGAGGCACTGGAAAAAGCTCCCGACTTATACCATCAGAAAGGGGCTCATCAGGGTAAAATGAAGTCGGCCTACCAAAAATCTTGGCGGGAACTAGAAAAAAATGAGGAATTAGCTGTAGTTTATACCGCTTATGACGAGACCTTGGACAAACGTCGCTTGTATGATTATAGCGACATGATCATGGAGGTGCTAAAAGCTTTGTCCAAGGGCGACAGTTTGAGTCAGATTCTGCAGGAAGAACATCAGTACTTGTTGGTGGATGAACATCAAGATACTAATAATGCTCAAAATAAAGTGATTGAGTGCTTGCTGGGTTTTTATGACAACCCTAACTTGTTTGTGGTGGGAGATGATAAGCAGGCGATTTTTCGTTTTCAAGGGGCTTCACTCGAGAACTTTCTTTATTTCAAGAAACGTTTTTCCGAAGCCAAATTGATTGCCTTGGATGATAACTATCGCTCCGCTCAAAGTATTTTAGATTCAGCCGAAGACTTACTGCCAAGCTATAAACCCCTTAAGGCTAGAGCCGGTCGAGAGTCTAGGCCGATTAACCTAGCCGTTTTAGATGAGCCCCAAGAGGAGCTGTTCTTTATTGCCACTGATATTAGAAACAAAATTGAGTCGGAGGAGATACCGGCTGAGGAAATTGCTGTCCTCTATCGAGATAATAAGGACGGTTTGGCGCTGGCCCGTTTTTTTGAGAAGCTTGATTTGCCGTTTGTGATTGAGTCGGATGAAGACCTGCTGTCCGCCCTGGATGTAAAAAAATTGGTTATTATTTTAGATTTTCTGGCCAATTTTGGTGACGGAATCTTTCTGTCCCGGCTTTTACACTTGGATATTTGGCAGTTGCCACCCCTAGAGGTGTATAAAATATTAAAAGAGGTTAAGGACATGGGCCAGACTGGTGACTTATGGGAGGTGCTGGCTGGTAAACATGAGTTCACTGATTTGGTTGACAAGCTAAATCGGTGGCACGGGCGTTCCTTAAATGACCGCTTGATTCCGGTGGTGGAAGAAGTGGTGCGCGAGTCGGGCCTTTTAGCGGCGATCGCTGGGGCCCCCGAGGCCACTGCCCGCTTCGACACCCTCCGGCGTTTTTATGATGAATTAAATAATTTAGTGGAGGCCAAGCCTGAGGCTAGTGTGGCCGATTTGAGTCGTTACTTAGACACTGTGCGCAAACATCAGTTATTTACCAAAAAAACTAAAGCCGGCAATCGACCAGGGCGAGTCAGATTGATGACGGCTCATCGGTCTAAAGGCTTGGAGTTTGAACAAGTTTATATTATGGGGGCGGCCGACGGACACTTTGGTGGACGACGCGGCCGGGATTTACTCCGCCTCCCGGCTCGGGTTTACAAACTTTTGCCGGTGGGAGATGGGGACACACCGATAGTAGATAGCGAGAGTGACGATGAACGCCGGCTTTTTTATGTGGCTTTAACGCGGGCTAAGCGGGAGGTGACTATTACTTATAGTCGCACTGGGCCCGGGGGGCGGGAACAGGTTCCCAGTGCCTTTGTAGCTGCGATCCGGCCGGAATTGAAAGTGGAGCTGGATACCAGCGAAATTAAAGATGAGCTAAATAGTCAGCAAAACCTGCTTTTGGCACCGAGTGTCGAGCGAACCCAGTCAGACTCGGATCAAGCCTTTGTGCGAGAGATATTTTTAGCTCAAGGTTTATCAGTCTCGGCCTTAAATAATTACTTGGAGTGTCCGTGGCAGTATTTTTATCGAAACTTAGTGCGCTTGCCGGAGACGAGATCTAAATCGGCTTTGTATGGGACGGCGGTTCATGCCGCTTTGGCTGAATTTTTCCGTGGGGCCATAACTAAAGAATTAACTAAAAAACACTTACTAGCCCACCTTGCCGCCGCTGTCGCTAGAGCGCCGGCCCCGGACCAAGATCAAGTGGAGATGAAAGAGAGAGGCGAAGTCGCGCTTAGTGGTTGGTATGATGCTTATAAGGACACTCTGGCTCGCCAAGTTTTAGTGGAGTTTAAAATCAAAGGGATTTTGTTGTCGCCGGAGGTGCGTTTGACTGGCGTGTTGGACAAAATCGAGTTTAATGAACAGGGTGGGGGGGTGACGGTGGTGGACTATAAAACCAAACAGCCAATGAGCCGAGCGGCTATTATGGGCCAAACGAAAACTGATCAAAGTGGCAATTTTTACCGTCAGTTAGTGTTTTATAAATTGTTGTTAGATCGCTATGAAGATGGGAAGTACCAAATGTCGGCCGGCGAGATCGATTTTATTGAGCCTAATTCCAGCGGGAAGTATAAAAAAGAAAAATTTGAAATTACCTATGTGGAAACTAAAGAACTAGAAGATTTAATTTTAAAATTAACCGACGAAATTTTGTCTTTGGCATTTTGGGATAAGGGTTGTGGTAAAGCTGATTGTGAGTATTGCCGGTTACGTTCAATGTTAAAATAAACCAGTCTGTCCGTCGATCCACGGGGTACCCTGCCTGCCAAAGCCTGCCGGCTCAGCCAATCGTAGGTAGGGAGCCGACGGGATATTCTCGGCATCCAATAAAATCGGCCGCCGGTGGGTAACACCAGTGGCCGATTGACGGCTAGGAAACTCTAGCTAACTGCTTGGGTTTGAGCCAGTTGCTGTTCATGCAAGATGAGTCGGGGAAGAATTTCTCCCGGTGACAAGTCGCCGGTAAAGCAGAAATGGCACAATACTCTGGTCTTGGTCGGTTCGAATTTATCGAATCGAAGACGAGTATTTGACAGACTTGGGCAGACTGGAGTGTTCTCGAAACTGTAAGACTTACCGGGAATCAGCTTGATCCCGTCTGGCAGGCTGATCCCCAACTCCTCATAAGTTATTCTATTAACTTTTAATACCAGTCTGGCTTTGCCCATCTTGATTCCCTCTGTTTTAAATAACGTTAGAGACCAAAAGCAGGTATTACTCTAGCATTAAGGCTACACTTTTTCAACTTAAAATTAGATAAAAAGAAGCCGTAGGTGAGTAACCCTACGACTTAGAGGATGAGTGCCTGGCTGGTCTGATTAGATCAGCTGAAATTGAGCCACCCCGTTTAAGGGGCCTTGCCGCACTAGCGTCAAGATGTTGCGCCGCCGGTCGCGGACTCGATACACTCCGCGGATTGATTGGTCCTTGTGAGTAATGCTGATGTTGACCCCCACCGGATCATGCTTCATATCACTCAGTCGGTTCATGGTCTTGCGACCCAATTCTCCCGCTCGGGGTGAGGAAACAAGTTGAGCTCGTCTGACTAAGACTATTCCTCTTCCCTGAAGCAATTGGACCTGGATCTCTTCTGCTTGACTACTGCTGGTTGCGGCCACGATTCCCATCAATGATCTCCCCAGATCATTACCTCCTAATCCCCCCATGGGATAAAGGAATGATCTCCAAATTTCACTATAAACCTTTAGGTGACTTATTTCAACTATTTTGTATCTACCAAGACTAACGCGTAACGAAGACCAAATAGGACAATTAAACCTAGAAAAATAAATAAATATTGAATAGGCAAGAAAAACAAGAAAATGGTGGCAGTCAAAGGACCGGCGATATAGGCGGCCGGTAAGAGAATGCGAGAGATCGCCAGAATAAAAGTATCATCCGCATTGATTTTTTTGAAAAGATAGGTTTCTTGGGCAATTTCAACTGAAGCGGCCCCCAAGCGAGAGACAAAGAGGACCAAGGCCCACAGAGCCATGTTGGCACTGGTGATGAAAGATAGGGTGATACAAGCTAAACCCATAATAAGGAGACCGGCACTTAAAATTTCTTTTTCGCCCAATTGGCCGTCGGCCAGTTTGCCCAGTGGGTACTGAAGAAAAACAAATGGCAGGAGCATAATGGTGAAAATTACTCCGATGGCTGACCACGACAGACCGATATTGGTGTGTAAGTAAAGCGGGGTATAGATAACCATAAAGGCATAAAAGAAATTCAGGATAAAGTTGATGGCTAGAATGTTGTGTAAGTCAGATTCGTGAGTTGATCTTTCTTGCCAGAGGCTGCGCAAAACTTTGCCGATACTAATCGCGGCTACCACCTCTTTTTGTTCTGAGTGGGGCGGGACAGCAAAGGTAATGAGTACGGTTAAGACAAATAGAAATAGAGATAAGCCGGAGACAAAGTAAACCAGAGCATAATTGGAACCCTCACCTAGAAGTGATCCAATAATAAGGGGTGAGGCCAGCCAGCTTAGATTCAAAATGGTGAGAAAAGCACCCCTAACCACGCCGGTCTCCTCGTTATCAGTGTAAACTTCGAGGTATAAATCGAGCAGGTATTTAATGATATGGCCGAGGGCAAAGAAGAGGGCGAGACCAGAGAGTAGTAGCCAAGGCCAAGGTAGACCTGAACTTAAAAGCAGGGCCAGTAGAATATTTAAAGTGGCTAAAACGGTTAGGAATGATTTAAATGACAGTCGTTTGAGCAAGTTGGGCACCACTAACATCCCGAAGATGGTGAGCGTTGAAGCGACTATAAAAAACGAACCTACCAGCTGATCACCAGCTAAGCGGGCTACAAAAGAAGAGTTGATATAAGAGGCAAAAGCGAGGTGAAAGGTAAACAGTAAACCTCCGAAATAAATAAATCGGCGCTGGAGTTTTTTTTGCGTATAATCCATCTGATCTATTATACCGCAAGTACTAGTCCGGGCCTACCTTATCGGCAATTTTGGTATCACTAAACAGTGACTATTCTAAGCCAGAGATTAAACCTCGATTAACACCGGTAGGATAATTGGTCGCTTGTGAGTTTTTTGGAATAGAAAGCGTCCTACTTCTTCCCGAACTGTATTTTTAACGAAGTCAAAATTGATCGGGTGCATTTTACTGGCAGAATCCTCAATTGTTTTTTTAATCAAGCCGCGTACCATATGAAGCATATCTTGGGATTCCTTGAGGTAGACGAAGCCGCGGGAAATAATATCAGGCGATTTTCGGACCTTGCCGGTTTTGACATCAATAGTGGCAATAATGACAAACATACCGTCTTGAGCCAGCATCTGACGGTCGCGAATAACCACTTCTTGAACATTGCCCGAACCTAAGCCATCTACCATCACCACTTTACTAGGAGCGCTTTCTTTTAAGGGTATTATTTTTTTGCCTTTGTCGCGGATTTCGATCACCATTCCATTATCTGGCACTACGATGTTTTCATCTTTCATCCCCACTTCGCGCGCCAGCTCTTCGTGTTCTCGTAACATATAGTGGGAACCGTGGACGGGGATGAAGAATCGAGCCTTGGTCATCCGGTGAATATATTCCATCTCACCTCGGTAGGAGTGGCCGGAGGAGTGAATATTAGCAACTCCATAGTGAATAATCTTAGCGCCCTGACGGGCTAAGTTATCCTTCAACTTTTGGACATTGTTTTCATTGCCGGGAATCACAGAGCTGGATAGTAAAACCGTGTCACCGCGATGTAGTTTTACATGCTTGTGGGTTTTATTGGAGATGCGCATCAGAGCGGCAAACTCATCGCCTTGGGCACCGGTCGCTAAAATAACCAGCTTGTTCTCGGGGTAGTCACTCATCGACTCAGCGCCGATGATGGTGGAATTTTTTACTTTCAAAATGCCCAGTTCCTTAGCGATTTCAATATTAGTTTTCATCGAGCGGCCTTCTACGACCACCTTTTTGCCTAATTGTTCAGCGGCTTCCACCACGTAAACGATACGGTCAAACAAGGAGGCAAAAGTGCTTATAATGACTCGCCCTCGGACATTTTTGATCAGTTCTTTGAGGTTTTCGTGGACTTCTTTTTCGGGAAAAGAAAAGCCTTCCTTCCAGACATTGGTGGAGTCGGCCACGAGGAGTAAATTGTCACCAGCGCCCAGTTTTTCATAAGTAGCCACTTCAAACGGCAACGGTTTTTGGTCTTTGGTTTCAATCTTAATATCGCCCGTCATTATGATATTGCCGTAAGGCGTTTCAATAATTAGGCCTAAAGTGTCGGGAATGGTGTGGGTGGCGCCAAAGAAACGTACTTTTAAACTACCTAAGCTGATGGTGTCAGTTTGAGTAACAACATTAATGTTTAGTTTTGGCAGGTGAACAAATTCCTCTTGCCGTTTCTTGATCATTACCGAAGTTAAGATACTGGTATAAACGGGGGGATTTCCAATTTTGGGTAGGAGATAAGGAATTCCTCCGATATGGTCAAGGTGACCGTGGGTAATAATAATACCTCGAATTTTATCTTGGCGTTCTTCCAGATAAGTGGTATCGGGAATGATATAATCCACCCCCGGGGCGTCTTCGCCCGGAAATTGCAGGCCGGCATCCACCACAATAATGTCATTATCATACTCGATGGCTGTCATATTTTTACCTACTTCCTCAACCCCCCCTAAGGGGATAATTCTAATTACTCCATTCTCAATAGGCGGAATTTTAGTTTTGGGAGTAGACTCTGGTGTGGAACGGCGTGCTTTAGTGCCTGGTCCGGCCCGGAATTTTCTGGCTGATCGTGCCGGAATACCTTCAGTAGTTTTGCTTTTACTGCCAGATGAAGCACTGACGCCGGAAATAGCAGGGGTAGTAACTAGGCCCGACGGAATTGGCCGACGCCCGCGATTCTTGGAATGATTATTTTGAGTATAGTTAGAAGACATAGTGTATTTATTTTTTTAATTATTTTTACGGTTATGATCGATGATGAATTTATTCTTTGGTGATTGTGTCTGAGGTATTAGGCGGGATTTCGTCGGCAAACCATGGCCAAACTTTTTCTGTTTCACTGTACCAGTTGTAAATTCCCGACCAACGGTCAGTGGCGGTGGTTAGACCGGTTAAACTGAAATTTTTAATATCGTCGGGGATTAAGTAAATAAAATCTGGACTGTAGAGAAAGATAGCCGGCCGGTCTTCATGTAATTCAGCATATAGAGCAGACACTAATTTTTGTTGATTGGCTGGGTTGGTTGTCTGTTTGATTTCTGTCAGTAGACTGTCGGCTTTGGGGCTGGTATACATAGCGACATTTAAACCCGGGTCAAGGCGTTCGGATGAATGCCAAAATGGGTACAAGTCGCCCCCAGTGGTGACCATACCAAAGAGTAAGGCATCATACTTGCGGGGTCGGATGGCTTTTTGGTGAAGATTGGCTGGGTCTAAGACTTTGATTTCTACTTTAGCTCCCAACTTTTCCCAAGTATTTTTGGCTATGGTGGCCACTTCTTTTAGTTCGGTAGCATCTACTGTCGTCAGAGTAAACTCTAAACGATAGTTTTTTCCACCACTTTCTTTACTTAAGACTCCATCAGCTCCTTTTTTCCAGCCCGCCTGACTTAGTAAGTCGGCGGCGGCGGTTAAGACTGGAGTTTGGTTATTTCTAGGTTTCGCCGGTATATAACCACTGGCGCCTGGGGATAAGGGGCCATCTAAGATTGTACCGTATCCACCTAAAACGTTTTGGACGATGTAGTCTTTATCCAAAGCTAGATCCAGAGCTTGGCGTACTTCCTGTTGCGTGAAAGCTTCAGATTGATTTTGATTAAAGAAAATACCGAACACTCGAGGTAAAGAAGTTGTAGTAACCTTGGTGTCTTTTAGATTTAGCTCCTTGATGGACACGGGCTTAAGGCCAGCTAGGCTGGTTATCTGCCCTTTATTGAAAGCTTTTAACAAACTGTCCTCATTGGGAAAAAAATTGATAGTAAGTTCAGAAATTTTGGGTTGACCTAAGGCAAAGTTTTCAAAAGCTTGTAGAGTATAATATTCAGGTACGCCGGCCGAGTTTTTCTTAGTTTTAACTATTCGATAAGGACCAGAACCAATCGGATTGGTTTGAAAATCACTGAAAGTAAAAGCTTCGGCTGAAGATGCCTGCCACAAGTGGGTCGGCAAGATGCCTAAGGTGGTGTAGGTTAAAAAAGATGGACGCGGCTCAGGCAGGGTAAAGCTAATATGTTGCTTGTCACCAACTGTTACGTTAACACCTTGCCAGTTGCTCTCGCGCGGACTGGCGATAGTTGGGTCTTGAGTTTTTTCGATAGTAAAAGCAATATCGGCGGTCGTGAGGGGTTTTCCGTCGTGCCAGGTTAGACCGTCACGTAAGGTAAAAGTGTAAGTTAAACCGTCCGGTGTCACACTATAGGTGGAAGCTAGGTCGGGGATTAAGCGGCCGTTCTGATCGGTGCGCATCAGGCCGGAGTAGATCAAGGTGGATAGGTCTCGATCTGCGTCAGAGACAGCGAGAAGTGGATTAGCAAAGCGGGGCGTACCCACCACTCCTTCTTGCCACGAGCCACCGCTACTAGGCGTTTCTACCATTAGTGATTGATTGCCTTGCCAGAGGGCCAGTAAGAGGAAGAAACTACACAGAGCGAGTAGGGCGACGGTGGCTAGCTTAAGCTTGAGAGGCAGGGTTTGGCCCGCCAGTTTAATCTCTGTCCAGGATGGCCAAGAACTGGAACTAGGGTGCAGGTTGTTCATAGTAGGTGGACCGTTCTACAGCCAAAAAAACTGTCTAAAATAGTAGGTCGGTCGCTTAAAGTAATTAATGTTTTTAAAGGGTTAAATTAAAAGGTTGGAGCTTTGACTATAAAGACTATATAACGATAGCAATAAGCTAAACCAACAATAAATAAGTTAGACGCCAGAGGTAAGAATGAGCAGGTCGTGACTGGGGAAAAATTAGGTAAATAGGGCTATAATCGAGGCGCTAAAAAATAAAATCGCTACTATGATAGTTGCATTAAAAATTAGTTTTTCGATGCCACGTCTCTTGTGGAGGTGTCCGGCGGTATCACTGCCACCAAAAGCCCCACCTAAACTTGCTTCGTTTTGCTGGAGTAGGATTAAAGCTATCAGAGCAATCGATAAGACAAGCTGAATCCAAGGCAATATCTGAGTAAGCGTTTCCATTTGGATCAATCTTAACAGAGACTAAAATAAAAAGCAACTAGATTAAAAGGTCTGAAGTCGAGGTTGACGGAGCCTTATCACCTCACTATAATAGGCCTTGATTGGAAGTGATTTTTAAAGATTTTGTTCAGTTGGGACGAGATTAAGGATTATTAGTTAGCTAGCGGGCGACCGCGATATATTTAAGTAATTATGAAAAAAAACAAAGATATGTCAAATATCACTCCGCTGGGTGATCGAGTGTTGATAGAAGCTCGGACGGCGGATGATAGTTCCAGGGCTTCAGGTATAATTATTCCGGAGACTATTGATAAGGAGCGACCGGAACAAGGGATTGTGGTAGCGGTGGGTGAAGGGCGACTAACTGACAGCGGGGAACTTGTACCACTTCGAGTTAAAAAAGGGCAGCGAGTTTTATTTTCAAAATACGGTCCGGATGAGATTAAAATTGATGGCCGGGAATATTTAATTGTTAGCGAGTCGAATATTTTAGCAGTAATTGAATAATTTAAAGAGCGTAGCGACTATAAATTATCAACCCCGCCTTGTTCTGATACTGACTGCTCGTAATTCGACAAAGGTCAGAAGCTGGATTTCCTACCAGTAGTCATGATTTATTAAGGATCAGAGCAGGGGGGGTGATTTTCAAATTTTGTTTCGCTTAATAAAAAATCTACCATGGCAAAGAAAATTTACTTTAATGATGAGGCCAGGCAGGCCTTGAAACGGGGAATAGACCAGTTGTCGGATGCCGTTAAGATGACCTTGGGCCCTAGAGGTCGGGCGGTGGTGATTGAAAAAAGTTACGGAGCACCCCAAGTAACACTAGACGGTGTGACAGTGGCCAAAGAAATTGAGTTGGAAGATCCGTTTGAAAACTTGGGGGCTAATCTTTTAAAGCAAGCCGCCGATAAAACTAATGACAATGTGGGGGATGGTACCACCACCTCCATTATCTTATCGCAAGCTTTGATTGAGGAGGGAGAAAAGGCGATTTCCGAAAGAGGTTTTAACGTTATTAGGCTTTCCGATGAGATAAAAAAAGGCGGCGAAGAGATTATTCGCGCTTTAGAGGAGCAGGCGGAGCCGGTGAAAGATATTGGAAAAATTAAAGAGGTGGCTACATTGTCGGCCAAAGATAGCGAGATTGGTGATTTAATTGCTGGCGTCTTTAAAACAGTGGGTAAAGAAGGGGTGATCACGATTGAGGATTCAAACACCGTAGCTAGTTCGTCTGAGGTGGTGGAGGGGATGCAGTTTGACAAAGGTTACATTGCTCCTTACATGGTTACTAACTCGGAAAAGATGACGGCCGAGTACGAGGATCCGTTTATTTTGGTGACCGACCGAAAGATTTCCGCGATTAAAGACATTTTACCGCTTTTAGAAAAAATGGCGGCCGGTGGTAAAAAAGATTTGGTGATTATTGCCGAAGACGTGGATGGAGAGGCGCTAGCCACTTTAATTGTTAATAAGATCCGTGGGATATTTAACGGTTTGGCGATTAAGGCCCCGGGTTTTGGTGATCGGCGAAAAGAGATGCTCGAGGACATTGCGGCCGTCACGGGGGCTAAGGTTATTACGGAGGCAGTCGGGCTTAAATTGGAAAACGCGGAGCTCTCGATGTTGGGTCGGGCCAGGCGCGTGATTGCCACCAAAGATGAAACAGTGATTGTTGGTGGCAAGGGTAAGAAAGTAGATATAGAAAATCGAGTATCTCAACTGAAGGCTCAAATAGATTTGACCGAGTCTAAATACGACAAAGAAAAATTAACCGAAAGATTGGGTAAATTGTCCGGTGGAGTGGCTGTGATTCGGGTGGGAGCTCCGACCGAATCAACCCAGAAAGAGTTGAAGCAAAGGGTGGAAGACGCGGTAGCTGCCACTAGGGCCGCAATGGAGGAAGGAGTCGTGCCGGGCGGAGGGGTGGCGCTTTTTAACGCTATGATTATCATGACGTCTAAAACCAATCCGGACGAAACCATTGAACACGCCCGAGAGATTTTACGCCGGGTGATTTTATCACCACTGGAAGCGATTATTGAAAATAGCGGGGAAGTGCCAGCCACCGTGGTAGACGACCTTCGAACGCAAAAGGAAGGGATGAAAGATAAATCGGCCCGTTTATGGTTGGGCTTTAACGCGGCCGCTAATCGAATTGAAGACTTGAAAAAAGCCGGTATTGTGGATCCGCTGAAGGTCACGAAGACCGCCTTCACCAATGCCGTGTCGGTGGCGGCCAACTATCTCACCATTGGGGTAGCGGTAACGGAGATTCCAAAGAAAGAAGAGTCACACGGACAGCCTGGGGGAGGTATGGGAATGGACTACTAGTTTTGTTCTAATGGTGTTTGGTGGTAGATTTCAAGCGGCCCCTTGGGGCCGCTTGTTTTATAACTTAAGATAGGTCATACTCTTGAAGCTGGTCCTCTTTGGTTTAGAGCTGATCGGTCTGTGGAAGCCTTTCCACCCAAAGGTTTCTCCCGCCTTGATGACCGACTCTAAACCTTCCCCATCCCAGGGCTGGTGTTGCCCAACACCAGCTCAATTTTTTTGTCTGACTTAAGGCTAATACCTTTATTTTTTAGTTGACTATGGTAAAGTTAAGTTTAGAAAATCAGCTTATAAATTATCTTTTTAACCTCGTTGCTTATGGACTTAGTTTTATATGTGATTCTAGGATTAGTGGTTATTTTAGTCTTGTGGCTGGTATTGTCTTACAATGGTTTTGTTCGTTTAGTTAACCGTGCCAAGGAAGCTTGGGCCGATATTGATGTGCAACTCAAGCGGCGTTATGACTTGATTCCAAACTTAGTGAGTACGGTTAAAGGCTACGCCGCCCACGAAGCAGGTACTTTTGAGGTGGTGACGGAAGCGCGGGCTAAAGCTATGCAAGCCGGCTCGATTAAAGAGCATGAGCAAGCCGAAAATATGCTGACCGGAGCGCTCAAGTCTTTATTTGCAGTGGCGGAGAGTTATCCAGATTTGAAAGCCAATCAGAACTTTTTAGAATTGCAGCGGGAATTGTCCGATACGGAAAATAAAATTCAAGCGGCCCGGCGTTTTTACAATACCAATGTGCGGGACTTAAACACCAAGGTGGAAAGTTTTCCCTCTAACCTGGTGTCCAGTTGGTTTAAATTCGACAAGCGTGACTTCTTTGAACTAACCGAAACAGCCGCGGCTGAACCTGTGACTGTGAAGTTTTAGTTTTTAAGGTCAAACTTTTTCAGTTTTTTGTTTTGCATTTTAGGGGTTTTAGGAAGTGTTGGACGAACGTTATAATCATTTTATGGCTACTTTATACACCCAAGCAAGTAAGAATCGCTATAAAACGTGGCTGCTGATGACCGGGTTTTTGGTGGCGGTGATTGCTTTGGGTTGGTACTTTGGGCTAGTGCTGGATTTGGCTTATCTCCTGCCACTGGCCATTGTCTTTAGCTTGGTGATGAATGTAGCGAGCTACTGGTGGTCGGATAAAATTGTTTTGAAGATGTCGGGAGCTCGACCGGCCGAGCGGGAGGAATTTCACGATTTTTACACTGTGACCGAAAACTTAGCCATTGCGGCTGGTTTACCCTTGCCCAAGCTTTACGTGATTGATGACCCGTCCCCGAATGCTTTTGCCACCGGACGGGACAAGGAGCACGCGGTGGTGGCGGTCACCACCGGTCTGTTGGAAGTGTTGGAGCGCAATGAGCTTGAAGGAGTGGTAGCTCACGAGCTCGCCCATATCGGTAATCGAGATATTTTACTGCAAACAGTAGTGGTGGTGCTGGTGGGTTTTGTGGCCTTGCTGTCGGATTTTTTTATCCGGTCCTCGCTCTTTGGTGGTGGTAATCGTGACAGTAAGGCTGGGGGGTACTTAATCATTATTGGTATAGTGCTTGCGATTTTGGCGCCAATTTCAGCGACTTTGATCCAACTGGCTATTTCTCGTAAGCGAGAGTTCTTGGCGGATGCCTCGGGAGCCCTACTGACCCGCTATCCGGAAGGTTTGGCGCGGGCCTTGGAAAAAATTTCAGCCAGTGGCCGACCGGTGCAGAGGGCGAGTAATGCCACGGCTCATATGTATATCATGAGTCCCTTTGGAGCCGGGGGCCAGCAGGCTTTGCATAAATTATTTATGACTCATCCGCCGGTGGAGGAGCGGTTAGCTGCTTTAAGAGGTCTTAACTTATAAATTTAAATTATGTCACTAGAACAACCTGATCAAGAAGTGAAGCTAGCCCCAACGGACCTGGATATGTTTCAGGCCACTATTGGGCAGTTGAAACGAGAAAGAACAGAAGGTGTTGAAATGCCTTACGTGGTTGATGATATTGAGCCCTCTACCTTAACCGAAGCAGATTCTCGTATTTTTAGTTTAATTAGCCTCTACTATAGTCGGTTGGGTGGAGTGGCTTATAGCCCGTCGGATATTGAGGCTCTTAAAAAGGCCTTTGGTGATTATAAGCTGGAGTTAGAGCAAACATTAAGTCAGGTAGTAGAAACTTCGGTGGTGGAAAATCGGCGCCGATTTCAACTAATGTTGGAGCCGGTGGTGGAAGAAATTATTAGGCGGAGCAGTAAATAGTGATAGTTATGAATTTTCTTAAACAAATTGGTGACAGTATCTATAGCCCGGTTTTCTACCGAGCTCAACTTGTAAAACCGGCCGGGCCAGCTTTGGTTTACTATTTTAAGTTAATCTTAGCGCTGGCTCTGGTACTAGCGACCTTATCAGCTCTATTTATCGTACCCAATCTCAATCGCTGGCTGTGGCAGATTAAGCCGGCCCTGCTTGATATTTATCCGGACAACTTAGTAGTGACAGTGGAAAACGGTGAAGTTGCTACTAATCAAACGGAGGCGGTAGCCATAGCCTGGCCGACTGAGTGGCAGCTGACTGATGATAATTTACCCACCAACTTTATGATCATTGATCCGAGTTTAGAAGTGGTGCCGACCAACTGGAAGAGTTTAGATACCTTGTTTTTAATTGGTTCTGATTTTTTCGCCTCGACCAAGTCGGCGAATATGGACCAGGTTAATGTGGAAATCATTCCGTCGGAAGCGTCTTTTATGGTAAACGAAACCAATATCGGGCTGGCATTCTCTGAAGTTGAACCATGGTTTAAATTCTTAGGACCACTGGTGGTTCTGCTTATCTTTATCGGGGCTTTCCTTGGTCTCACTTTAATGATTATTCCTCTACTCTTGGTGGCTCTCTTCACCTGGCTTCTAATTCTATCGATGAAGAAAATATTGGGTTTAAGCCAGGTTGGCTATTGGTCGGCCTTGGGGGTAACTTTGCACGCCTCGACCACCGCTCTCCTATGGCTAGTGGTAGCTCTCTCCTTGGGCTGGGCGGGTGGCTTGTGGTGGCTCCCGGCTCTAACCCTTTTAGTGGTTTATATTAATTTGGTGACACAGATCGCTAACCGGGGGGAGCTTTAAAATTGGCGAAAGGGGCGTGGTGTGCTAAAGTGGCTGACGTCAAATAACGGAGGGTTCGCATAGTGGTCTAGTGCGCACGCTTGGAAAGCGTGTAAGGGGGTAACCCCTTCGAGGGTTCAAATCCCTCACCCTCCGCAGGTTTGAAACGCAGTGAGAAGCTGCGGAGGGGAGGAGTGCTGGGAGCACTCCGTGAGGGATTTGAAGCCTTGTTGAGCATAAATTTGAGTCCAAAGGACGAAAAATTTATCCAACAAGGGGACTGAAACTGTAAGTTTCGAATCCCTCACCCTCCGCCAGATGTCCAAGTTAGAACCTTAGGTACGGCAAGGGTTTTTGAGGCGGTTTTAGAACCCTTGCCGCCGACTTTTGGGGGATCGAACTTGGACAATTGTAAATCCATAAGAACATCAAAGACTGGCGTCCACATCGGCGTCAGTTTTTGATTTCTGACCGTGAATCCCTCAATGCAAAGCTTTAGTACCGTTCGCTTCTGACTCGTGCCGCTCTTTTGGTACACCTCGTCGGCATGATCCGTGAAGTCGAGAAGCTCGTTGAACTTCTGCACGAATTTATCGGACTTGCCCTCGAGCTCGGTTAATCGATCCTGATACATCTCTTTCTCCTTAAGAAGCTCGTCCTGAATCTTTATAAAGACCTCTGCGTCTATGATGCGTTTTGAGCGATCCACGACGATATTGCGGATCTGCTGTTGCACCCTGATCAGGTCGTGCTTGATGCTCTTGCGTTCGTTCTCCTCCTGATCCATACGCTCCTTTGCGAAGTGCTGGAAGTACGCATCCAAGACCGTCTTGAACTTAGGCGGCAACTCGACTCGTGAGAGATATGCCACGACCTGTTCCTCAATAAGCTCGGATCGCGTGTACTTTCTTTCCGGACACTTGGCATCACGCCGGTGGGAGCAGTTATAGTACAAGTGACCCTTTTTCACCTGACCACTCAACATAGAACCGCAGTGACCACATCGCATGAAGCCGGTAAGCGGAAAGGTGTGCTTGCGAGATCGATCCGCATAGTGATTGTGCTGGGCGATGATTTCTTGCACATCATCAAAGAGCTTTTTGGTGATGAGCGATGGGAAGTTTGCCTGATTAGTGGCCGATCGTGTTTTTATAAGACCATAGTAG
>MHTK01000004.1 GCA_001824825.1 Candidatus Vogelbacteria bacterium RIFOXYD1_FULL_46_19
CGCGGAAGCGGTTTAAAATATCCCGGGCATCACTCGCCACCTCAAGCAAGGCTAGGAGTAAGTGCTCGGTAGACACAAATTCATCATCAAACTGAGTCGCCATTTTAGCGGCTACGTCAAAAATACGCACCAACTCGGGCGTCAGATAAATTTGATAAGATGGTGAAGACACACTACCACCTTCGGTTGTTTCCATCAGCTCCATAATGTAGTCGGTCAGCATCAAGCTGTCGACTTCAAGTTTATCAATAATCGAAATGGTGGTACTTTCTTCCTGCAGGAGTAAAGCCGCCAACAAGTGGCTCGGATTGACGTGGTTCTGGCCTCGCTCAATCGCCAATTCATGAGCTTTACGAATCACTTCACGAGCTTTAGAGGTAAATTTTTGAAATGGAGGCATAAATAATTTTAAGTTAAAGGACAATAAAATTCGTAACAGCCAAGAATACTCAGTCACACTCGTTAAGGTGTCTACAGGTACTATACAATTTTTAGTTTATTGAGTCAATGGTAGAGGTAATCACTTTTTTGCCTACCGCCACCCCTGGTTCTAGACTAAGGCCAATGACTTGACCACTAATATTAACCAAGGGTCCGCCCACATTGTCGGCCGAGGCCGCATTGGTGGAGATAATGGTGGTCGAACCAGTCTGGCTCCCGGTGCCAGCAAACAAGTCAGCAACGATTCCAATAGCCACCCGATGATTACCCCTGACAGTGGCTCCAAAACTGATCACTGTCTGACCAACGGCGGTATCACTCTTCCCTAGCTCCAAAGGAACAACCGAGGTAGAGGGCTCCGCTGTCTCACCAACAGAACCGGCCTTGGGAGAGAGCACAGCCACTTCCCCACCAGCACTAAACCTTGTCACTGTTAGTAGACGAATCTCCCCACTCTCCATTACGACTTCATAACGGCCTTTATCCTTAACTAAGCTGCCGGCTGTCATGAAGTGGCCGGCCACATCAGCCAGCCAGGCTGTACCCAGCGTCACCCCAGCCTCCCGACTAGTACTTTCAGCCCGCAACAAACCAACTGCCGGTGACACTTTATCGATCGCTTTTAAAACCAACTCTTCCTCAGTCACTATTACCGGCACTTCCACTTCTTTGATCACGGTCGCTACTTGAGTTTCTTTAGGTCTGACTTGTTCGACGGTCCTTTCCACCACGTGCGTAATAGTGCGACTCACCCCTTCCGGCGCTTGATCCATCAAAGTCACCGTCACAATACCGGTGGCAATCGAAGTGATAAAGCTAATGAGTAGGGTGAGTAAAATTATTTGGCTTTTGTTTAGCTGTTCTATATCCATCTTTTATATATTAAGCAAGGATTGGTTAAAACACAAATTTCCCCTTACGACAGAAACCGTCGATTCACCTCCTCCCAATTAATGACTTTGAAAAAATTTTCCACATACTCCGGTCGCCGGTTTTGGTACTTAAGGTAATAAGCATGTTCCCACACATCAATACCTAACAGGGGGGTGACGCCCAGACTCCAAGGTGAATCTTGATTGGCGGTGGCTAAAACGGCCAAACCGCTATCACCCCGAGTAAGCCAGGCCCAGCCCGAGCCAAACTGCCCCAGAGCGGCCTCGGTTAACTTAGATTTAAAAGACTCGAAACCACCAAAGCTATCGTCAAGAGCTTCCTTGATATTGCCCACTGGCGCTAAAACTTCACCCGCCGGCGCTAAAATTGACCAGAAGAGCGAGTGATTAGCATGTCCACCGCCATGATTTCTAACCGCCAACCGAATAGCTTCCGGCACTTGATCTAAATTTTTTAGCAAGTTTTCCACAGGGTGAGTTGCCCAGTCCGGATATTTTTCCAGAGCCGTATTTAATTTATCAATATAGGCCTGGTGATGCCGATCGTGATGCACGGTCATGGTAGCAGCATCAAGGTACGGCTCGAGCGCATCATAAGCGTAGGGTAAGGGTGGTAACTGGTGCATAATAGCCATGTAAATTAGTTTTTATTAAACAGACTTCAACTTATTATATCACGTTCAACTAAACGCTAATGTTACAACTAGAACTTAGCTAGGTCTTTTCATTATTAAGTCCAAAGCTGCCAGAAATTTATCCGCCACCGCCACCGTCACTTCTTTATCTAAAGATAAGCGAACTGACGATTCGGCTGGAGCGGCACTTTGATACAAAGCTCGGAGGACGTGCTGATCATGGTCATGGTTAGTAGAACAAGCACTGCCGGTTGACGTAGCAAAGCCTAAAGCATCCAACTGAATCACTAGCCACTCCGCCTCCATCCCCGGAACAGTGAAGTTAATATTATTCGGTGACCGATTGGTAAGAGCGCCGTGAAAAATTAAACCAGACCCTTGTTCCTTTAATCTAGCTACTAAATAATCTCGGGCAGCTGTGACTAGCTGATTAGAAACCGAAGCTTGCTTGGTGGCAAGGCTAAGCGCGGTCGAAAGCCCTACTAGCGCCGGCACATTTTCCGTACCGGAACGTTGACTATGATTTTGGCCACCCCCTAAAATTTGGGGTTGCAAAGAAATACCTTGGCGACAGTACAACAAGCCCGACCCCTTGGGGCCATAAATTTTTGAGCCGTTTAAAGTCATCATATCCACCCCCAACTTGCGGACGTCGAGATCAAAAAACCGTGGTGCCTGGCAAGCATCGGTATGAAACAACGGATAAGCTTGTTGGCTCCGCTTTCTTTCCAGTCGAATTAGTTTGGCCAGCTCCCGCAAGGGAAAGACGGTGCCAATTTCATTATTAACATAACTAACCGAGACTAAAGTAGTAGGCCTTTTTAAGGCCCGCTTAAACTGGTCCAAATTAATTTCTCCCAATTTATTAACCGGCAAAATTTCCACTTCCCAACCTTGACTAGCCAAACAGCTAAGCGGGGCGAGGACACTCCGATGTTCGGTGGCCACCGCCACTATCCGGCCGGGCCGGCGAAACTGCTGCTCATAACCCCGTGCTACTCCTAATAAAGCTAAGTTATTAGCTTCCGTTCCGCCCGAGGTAAAAATGATTTCCTCAGCCTTCACCGAGAGGCACCCCGCCACCTGCTCCCTGGCCTGCCGCATGGCTTTAGCGGCAATCACTCCTTCCCGGTGGATACTTGAAGGATTACCAAAATCAGTCTCGAAAAATGGCTTCATCGCTTTAAAAACTTCAGGCTCCAAGGGGGTGGCCGCTGCCGTATCAAAATTATAGCGCTGACGCTTCGACTTAAACTTAAAAAGTGTTTTCATCGGCTAATTGTAACCACTTCTTAGGTTTTTGCCAAAACCAACCTTTTACGCTATAATTTCCAGTATCGTGACTATGAACATCGACCTTTTTCAAATAGTCGTTTTCCTAGGGCTTATTTTCGTCCTGGCCGTTTGGATATTTACTCTAGAGTGGCGACTTAAAAAGTTGTTTCGGGGCCAAAAGGGCCAAGACCTAGAAGGGGTAATGGCTGATTTGGGCCAAGCAATGGACGGGGTGATCCAAAAATCCAAGCACGACGATGCCCTCTTTGAAGATATTTATCGCCGCCTCCGTCATACCCTGCAACGTCTCCACACCGTCAGATTCAACCCTTTTTCCGATCAGGGTAGCAATCAGAGCTTTGCTACCGCTTTAATGGACGAAGATGGTAACGGTGTGGTAATGTCGAGTTTATACTCGCGGGATAAGGTTAGTATTTATGCCAAGCCTTTGACCCATTTCCAATCGGAATACGAACTATCTAAAGAAGAAGCTAGGGCTATTGATGAAGCTCGTCGGAAAAGTTAGTCACAATCGGTTTTAATTCATTGTATATTTATGACTGCAGCCACCTCTGCACAATTTAAAAGTGCGGTTCGTCCGCCGGTAGTGGTAGTCGTGGGTCATATTGACCACGGCAAATCCACCCTGCTCGACTATATTCGGAAAAGCAATGTCGTGGCAACTGAAGCAGGCGGTATTACCCAGCACACTAGTGCTTATGAAGTTATTCATCCAGCTGAAGATGGTATCGAGCGAAAATTAACCTTTTTAGATACTCCTGGTCACGAAGCTTTTGCGGAAATGCGAGCCCGAGGAGCTAGTGTTTCCGACGTAGCTATTTTAGTCGTATCCGCCGAAGACGGCGTGAAGCCGCAAACCCTAGAAGCCTTGGCTGCCGTGAAAGCGGCCGGGATTCCTTTTGTAGTCGCTATCAATAAAATTGACCGCCCTAATGCCAATCCCGATCGCGTCAAACAAGAGTTGGGTGAACACGAAGTTTACGTGGAAAGTTATGGCGGTAAAGTACCAAGCGTCAATATTTCCGCCAAAACCGGTGAGGGTATTTCGGACTTGCTCGATCTAATCCTCTTAGTGTCCGATCTGGAAAACTTGACCGGTATCATTTCGGAGCCGGCCGATGGCTATGTTTTAGAATCATATTTGGATCCCAAAGTAGGTATTACTATCACCCTCATCATTAAAAACGGCACCTTACTCTTAGGTGACTTGGTGGTGATTGAAGATAAGATGGCTAAAATTAAAAAAATTGAAAACTTCTTAGGTAATAGTATTAAATCAGCTTCGCTCTCTGCTCCGGTTAAAATTTACGGTTTTACCGACCCGGTGGAAGTGGGTCAAGACTTTAAAGCTTTTGGTAATAAAAAGGAAGCTGAAAAATATGTCAAAGATCATACGGATAAAAAAGAAGTTACCGACGCCAAATCGCCAGTCGCGGCCACCCTGGGATCTGAATCGGTGGAGCTAGCCATGGTCATTAAGAGTGACTCGCATGGCACCCTAGAGGCTGTTATGCATGAAGTCTGTAAGCTCGCCAGTGACCGGGTGCGATTTAAAATTGTCGATACGGGTATTGGTACCATTACTGACCGGGACTTAAAACTCCTGATTGGCTCCAGTCACCCGCTAGTGGCCGGCTTTAACGTGCGAGCCGATCGGTCCGCTTCTGACCTCGCCGAACGCTACAATGTTCCCTTGCAAACTTTCGATATTATTTACAAACTGACCGAGTGGTTAGAGGAGCAACTAAAACTTAATCGTCCCGAACTAACCGAAGAGGTGGTTATGGGCCAAGTTAAAATCTTAAAGGTATTCAGCCAAAATAACACCAAGCAAGTCGTGGGTGGGCAAGTGCAAACTGGCCGCTTTAAGAAAGGGGCTAGTGTTAAAATTGTGAGGCGCGAAGCCGAAATTGGCCGGGGTAAAGTGGTAGAGCTACAAGCCCAAAAAGTAGCCGTAGCAGAAGTGTTAGAAGGCGATCAGTTTGGAACGATGATTGATGCCAAAATTCAACTGTCAGCCGGTGATGTCCTGCAAGCGGTGGAAATGGTCACTCAGTAATGCATTTTTAAAAACTCTCTTGTATAATATTTAAGGTAATATGCCTGATTTGCACCATCATAGGCTCGAGCGATCCCTCACTGAACTGGTGGCTAAGTTCATTAACCAAGAAGCCTCCACTCAGTCCTTGGTCACAGTCACCCGTTTGAAACTATCTGAAGATCAGTATCATGCTGATATTTACATTTCAGTTTTGCCGGAAGCGGAGGAGCGAGCCGCCTTGGCTTTTGTAAAAAACCATTTGAGCGAATTGCGCGACTATGTCAAAAAGCAGGCCAACTTTCGCTCACTACCGCACTTTACTGTGGATCTGGATTATGAAGAAAAGGCTCGCCAAATGGGAAGTTAAGTCATGGCCTGGTGGCGAAGTGGTAACGCAGCGGTCTGCAAAACCGCGATGCGCGGGTTCAATTCCCGCCCAGGCCTCAATAAATTTATATATAATTTAATAATGCCCTGTTAGCTCAGTTGGCCCGGCCCGCAACGCCTGAGCAAGCTCTAGACTAGCGATGGCGGGCGAGTAGAAATTTAAACAAAAATATGATGACATAATTTGACAAATTTTAGTTTTATAATGCCCTGTTAGCTCAGTTGGCCCGCCTGCCATTGCTACGCTTCAGGCGTTAGTGGGCACAAGATAGTTAACAACTTAGTGATCAATGATACAATAGTGAAAATTTAATCTTATATGCCCTGTTAGCTCAGTTGGTAGAGCAGTCGCCTCTTAAGCGAACGGTCGCAGGTTCGAATCCTGCACGGGGCACAAAATAAAAACGCCGTTAGGCGTTTTTATTTTGTGCCCCGTGAGCAAGCCAACTGCTTGGCTTGCGGTCAGGATTCGAACACCGGAGTTATGTTTGGTAAGCTTGCCAAACAAACGAGGTGGTGCCCAGACCAAAGTGAGTGGCGACGAGCTTTGAGTCGCGGGAGAATCCTGCCCCTAACTGCTTTGGTCGTGTGCAGGATTCGAAGAGGCTAAACATATCGCAGTGATCCGCCTTTGGCGGAGAAACGAGATGTGAAGCCTGTACCGTTCCCGCCCGCCTGCCATCGCCTGCTGGCTTAGGCGCTGGCGGGCAGGTAGGGGGAGAATCCTGCACCAACTGCCGGACGACTTTAAGACTTAGTAAGCAAAACAATAGCCCAACTTTTTAAAATATGGTAGCATCTAGAATGTTAACAACTAAAGCCCGGGTGGCGGAATTGGTATACGCGCACGACTTAAAATCGTGTCTCGAAAGGGATGCGGGTTCGATTCCCGCCCCGGGCACCTGTTATTTGAAAGACCGCTGGAGTGGTGAAATTGGTAGACACGCAGCGTTCAGAGCGCTGTAGGGGCAACCCTATGGAGGTTCAAATCCTCTCTCCAGCACACGTTTCGCTGTAAGCAAAAGATAGAGTGGTGGAGAAGCGACTGAACTGCTTCCGTCGCGTGAGAATTTGAAAGACTTTTCGTTGCCAAGCACCTGGTAAAGATGACTTGGTCGAAAAGTACCAGCCCCCGTAGGGGGAAAGTCCTCTCTCCCGAAGGAAATAAACAAAGCGTAGGTTTTCAACACAAAAAAAATATGCCGGGGTGGCGAAATTGGTAGACGCACTAGCCTTAGGAGCTAGCGGAGCAATCCATGGAGGTTCAAATCCTCTCCCCGGCACAAAATTGAAAATTTTGAGCCGGGAACAAGTAAACTGCTTTACTTGTGGGAGGGGATTTGAAGAGGTTGATCATGTTGCAGTGAGCGGAGCGAAACGAGACGCGAAACCTGTACAGATTCCGTAGGAATCGAGTCCTCTCCCCGGCACCAGTAGTAACTTGTTTGGCACCCTCCACTCCCCTTTTTAAGCCTTAAATCGAGGCGGATTTTTATCGTTGACTTTTAGGACTGAAAATGTTATAATTAAAGAAGTGAAATAGCTGTTTGACAACCGAACAGACATACAAGGAGAAGAAAGATGTTTTGGTTAGGAATAATAATAGTCGTATCGACTTTCGCTTTAATCCTGATCCCAGGGGGGGTCTATATCTTTCAAAGAACGAAAGACGGAACAGATAACCAAGACATTTGGTTATCTCGTCCTGTTGTGGCGAGTGCAATTTATCTCGTCATAACCACCCTCTCTATAGTCGGGCTATACGCCGACTATCAACTGAAGTGGCCATACTGGTCATGGACAGTTTTCATCCTTCTCTTGATTCCCCTCCACTTAATCCTGTCCATCAGAAAAGTGGACATCGATGAGCTCGGAGTCATTCTCTTCTTCGGAAGAGTAGTTCAAGATTTGGAGAAAACCGGCCCAGTCTGGATCCCGTGGCCACTGTATCAAATTGAACAAGTGACTGCACATATGCAGGAACTTGAACTCCCGGCGGCATCTTCTAAGATTTGGCGCGGGGAGATTGATGGTATGCCAAAGGACCAAGGTCTGCAGCCGGCATTTCGAGTAGTTCACCTGGCTCAAGACAATGAGGAATACCTGAAGAGCCTAAGGAACCTCGGTTACAAGATACCATCAGATGAGGAGATGGTGAAAAATGAGGCACAGGATAAAAGTGAATTAGATGCCTTATTCCGTAGACGCATAACTTCGGAAGTCGAAATATTCATAAGATGGAGAGTCTCCCCAGGAAACGCCGCTAGGTTCCTTAGAAACTATGGGGGTATCGAAGCGGTTAACTCCCAACTCGAAGACACCGTCAAAGGGACCGTCCTTGGGAACTTGGCCAAAATGAGCGCCGGAACAGCCCTTACACTCATAGACACCCTCAACGCTCAACTCAGAGACGAGTTAGACATAAGTCTAATCTCATTAGTACGATCTAATCACGGTTCTTCAGAAATTTCTGAACTGAGTCCGGAAGAATTCCGCGGACTTCCAGAGAAGGAAAAAAGGAAATTGATCGGCTCTCTCGGAATTGTATTTGAGGAAGCCCGGATCAAAGCTCTTAACCTCAATCATGCTTTGAATAAGTCGATGGCGGGGGCCGCCCAGGCTCAGTACGATAAACTCGATATCGAAGCAAGAGCTGAGGCTGAGAAGACTCGTTTGTCCAGAGAGGGTGAAGGTAAAGCTGAGGCAGCTAAACAGTTACTTCTGGCAGAAGCCGAAGGTCAAGCAGCTTTGGCAGAAGTCGCCGCCAGCGAAGGCGGGCAAGCTGCTCTGGCTTTCAAAGCCTTACAAACTGGACTGGAACAGTCTAAACACACCATCATCCCTGCTGGAGATGGCTTTGCTAGCCTAATGGGCCTAGCCGTTTCCGCCAAAGAAGTGCTGAAGAATCAAGATCAAGGAGAAAAGGAGAACTCCGAATGACAATCTGGTCCTTCCTGATTCCAATAATCTTTTTCCTGGTCATCACTGTAGCGATAGCTTTAAAGTACTACTACAGTCAGAAGACAAGAACACCTACTCCAACTCCCGCTCCCGCGACACCAGTGGCGGCTACCACCCCAAGAACCATCACCTGGCCCCGTGCTAGACCTTGGATCATCGGGGTAGTGGTACTCCTACTGGTATTGTGGCTCGGTGCTGGGCCAGCCTACCGATCCTGGAAGGCAATACCTCCAGACCGGGCCGAACTGCAAAGCGAGTACTCAGTGCTCGCGACCGCAGACCACTGGTCTGAACCGATTCCGGTTAAACCTGGAAAAATTAGGTTTCTAACTATTCCCGACACGTCCCTCCGGATCCAAATTCCGGCTGGGGCTGGGGAACCGGGCCAAGACTACATCTTCCCCAAGGGGCACTACGTGAAAGTGCCCCACAATCAAGCCCAAAAAGCCTGGCGGTTTCGAGCGATTGAAGAATCCGCCCCCGTCCAGGTTGAGGTGTGGTGGGAAAAATAAAACCCACCACCCAACAAGGCGAAGCCGTGCCCCGCACGCGCTTCGCCTTTTTTTATAACCAAAACCGGCCACAGCTTGCGCTGTGGCCGGTTCATTTAACTTCACATCTTTAAAGCCTGAGAATTTAGTTACAACCAATCGTGGTACAGATAATTTTCATAATGCCAAACACTGACACCATCACAAACAAACCAATCACCCCCCACAACATATGACTGGCTCCCTCCCGACGCTTCACATCATTATCTCCGTTTACTATAAACACCGCCACCCCGTACATAAAATAGAGCAAAGCCAGTCCAAACAGTAAACCAATAATCGGATTTACAATGTAAGTGTTGATATTATCTAGGAGTGGAAAATCGGTCATGGCTTAAGTCCAACAAATGTAAGCTAGTTGCTTGGAACTTGAGGCAAATCAGTCGGAATATTTGTGTTTAGGTCCAAAGTATCAACCAAAATATTTACCAAGCCCCAGACGGAGATCATCACGAAAATCGCCAAAATACCATAAGCCATCAGTGCTCCTCCTTCTTTTCTCTTGGTCGAATCGGAACCAGCAATAACGTATTTCACCACGCCCCACAAGAAGACAATGACCGCAATACCGATTAGCAACGGAATAAGGTCATTAAGCCAGCCTGTAATAGTGGAAATGGCATCATCAAAGTCATTAAAAGCAGCAAAAGTTAATGCTGGTATTAATAAGGTAGTAAACAAGGAAGCACTTAAAACCTTTAATTTATTATTCATAACCTATAATTTAACTGATTAATTTCTAAACCCTAATAATAAAAAACTATATCTGAATCGTCGGAATCGGTGGTTGTTGTGGCGCTCCTCCGTCAAAGAAAGTGTTGGTTAAGATGCCAACTAGGCCCCAGACCGACAACATTACGAAGAAACCCACAACCCCATACATCATCATCGCTCCACCTTTTTTCCGTTCTTCAGGCTTATCACCATCCCTGATAAATTTTAGCACACCAAACAGAAACACAACAAGGGCGGCGCCCATAATCAGAGCTACTAGTGGATTTAAAATATTACTACCAATACAACTGATCAGACTTTTAAAGTCAGTCAACTGACAACTACCACCACCCCCGTCGCCCGCATTTATCGGATCGCCCCCCATACCAGGAATGTCAGCTAACACTGTTAGTGGCATGAAACTAAACGAAAGTATAACTATCATCAGTACTCCCAAAATCGAAACTTTCTTTTGGCCAATCATAACTAAATTATTTATTTTAATAAAATTAACGGTTATTCATAATTTATCACTTTAATTGATCAATGGTTCCCTGCACAATTTCCAAAATCACAAAAGCCCCCAGAATAATTAAAGCGCCAACAATCGTCCACATAAAAACTTCTTTCGCTTTAGTGATAGCCTCTGGCTTACCTTGTGCTTTAACAAACAAAAAGCCCGAGTAAATAATCCCGACCGCCACCACCGGCACCCCAATCTGCACCACGGCATTGATAATTATTTCTACTAACTTAGGGATAGTATCTACCCCACTGCGCAAAGGATTTTCAATGTGTATTGAGACACTCTGAGACCCTTCTCCTTCAACCGCGTAAACATTTGAGCTAAAACTAAAAATAACAGTGACTGCAATCAATAAGATTAAATAGGGTGATAAATTTTTCATATATTAAAAACTTTCGGTTTGTGATTGAATAAGGTCTTCAGTCCCAGTCAAAGAGGTCACTACAAATTTTACAATTAAATAAGCGGCGAGCACTATCACCAGGCCCCCGACCACGATATAAATCATCGACTTGGCTTTGGTACGCTCGCCAGCATTACTCGAGTAAATCACCATGCGCACGCCGGCATACACTATCAAAACGACCGCGAGCGGCACCGCCAGATACACTACTATAAATTTTATCACATCATTAATCAGAGTCACCAAATCATTAAAATCACATTGATCGTTACCACGCCCACACTTCACCAAGCCCTCCCCAGCCGTCTGAGCCGCCACTGGTAAAGCTAAAAACCAGACCAAGAGGGAACCCGAAAAGTGTTTTAATAACTTGATCATAAAGAGCTATTTAGTAAACAAAGATTGCAACTCTTGATTAGCTTGATTGACCGCCACATTGGTTTGTTTTTGGCCGGTCGCTACCGAGTCCACTAAGTTCTGCATTAAGACACTAACGCGACCAGGGTTAGGGTTCCACCAACTCTGGCTAATCAGGGCCGATCGGTAAAAGACTGCTTGAAAAGGATTAGGATGACTAGCCCCCAGTAAACCACCGCGAGCCGGGGGCAAGTTAAACAAGCTCGCTAAAACTTGACTCTCAGCTGGGGCGGTCAGTAAAAAAGCTGTTTGAAAAGCCGTATTAAAATTGCGTGAAGAGCGGACAATACCCAAACCGTAGAAGCGGGCTCCAGTCACCTGGCGGTCCGTCTCACTCACCCCTCGCTGAGGTAAGATAGCAACATCAAAATTTAAGTTGGGGTTAGTCGCCTGCAAATTGGCGTACTCACTAGCATAACCAAAATAAGTTGCGAGGCGTCCGGCGGCAAACATTTGTCGGTCTAGTGGTAAAGATTGGTTCCAACTGTACACACTTTTAACCGGCGATGAAAACTGGTTAAAGAAGTCCACCGCCGCTACCGCCGGCACCTGGCTGAAACCAAAAGAGTCACTTAAGGTAACTTTTTTGCCACTAGTGCCTTGTATCACCAGCGGATTCCCTGCTTGGAAAAAAAGTGTGGTTAAAATCGCTTCGGCGTTCCGAATATTAGAGAAGACGCCCAAGGCGACCAAAGTCCGATTGATAGTTTGTCGGTCGGCAATCGAGTTGACTTTAGGTAAATCAGCTACCATCTCCGACCAGGTTAAAGGTGGGCGAGTCAGACCGGCCCCCGCTAAAATGTCCCGATTGTAGTACATCACCAGCGGGTCAACAACGACAGGTAAAGCTACCGTCCCTTCACTGGTCAAAAAAACTTTAGCCCCGTCGGCAAAGTTATCTTGAAAGTCTCGAAGGGGATAAGACTCGAAAGGAACAGTAAAGAGGGTATCTGCGTAGCGGTAAATAAATGTATCAGGAAGAATTAATAAATCCGGACCCTGGTTACGAGCTAAGGCTTGAACATAATCTTGCTCTAACTGTTCTGGGCTCTTGTAAACATAACTGACAGTAAATTCCCCATCATGAACTCGATTGAAATCAAGTAAAAAATCCGCCACAGCCGACTCCGGCAAGGGGCCCCACAAAGTAACCACTCCTCCCGAACTAGTTGCTCCTTGTCTTAAACCAGGTAAAACCCCGGAGAAGATCAAGACGGCGACTAAAATAAAAAACCCTAGGATAACTAAAATTATGTTTCGAAAAAAATCGCCTTTTTCCATAAAAAATTAGGTATTAGAAAAAACCAAACCATAGTGATGGTCGCCGGCATCGAAAGTGTTGGTAAGAGTTAGGCCGGCCTTCGTCATCACCTCCGTCGCTTTCACCTGGTCAAAAACTTGGTCCACCAGTGGCCCCAAACCGCCATAAGAGTCTTGCCAATCCACCACCAGCGCCTGCCCCTTGGGCACCAAAATCCGCTTAGCCTCCCTCGCGAGCCCAAATTGTGAGTCCACTTGGAACAAGATGTTGGAGATAATCACCGCATCCACCGACTGGTCGGCCAATTTCACACCACCAGGCACCTCAATATCACCCCAAATTATATCCACATTACCAAGGCCCGCAGTTTGAGCCTGGCCCCGCAGTCGATCGAGTAACTCTTTTTGCACTTCTACTGCAAAGACGCGACCAGTGGGGCCAACCGCTTCGGCAGCGGCGAGTGTGTAATCGCCACCACCAGCGCCTAAGTCGGCCACCTTGTGGCCGGGCAATAAGTTTAGATACTTTAAATTTTGGCGAGGGTTAGCAAACATTTGCGTCCTCTAAATAATACTATAAACAAGTAAGTGATGCTATTGCGTCATCCCCTTTTAGCTTCATAATTCGCACGCCTTGGGTCTGACGACCTAAAGTTGGAATTTCTTCCAAGCTAGTGCGAATAATTTGACCATGTTTGGAGATCGCTACAATCTCCTCTTCACTCTCTGTTAGGACTTTAGCCGCCATTAGTTTGCCGGTTTTAGTCGTGACTTTAAAAGTTTTAATACCGGACCCGCCCCGCTTTTGTATTTTGTATTCTTTGACTTTAGTTTTTTTACCGTAGCCATTGTCCCCCATCACCAGCAAATCAGCCTGTGGGTTATCGGCTTTAATGACATCCGCCCCAATGACTAAGTCGTCTTTAGCGAGCTTAATAGCTCGCACCCCACCGGCCGCTCGGCCCATTTCTCTAATATCGGAATCCTTAAAGCGAATACTCTGACCCTTTCTGGTGGCAATAATAGGGGAGTCACCTTTTTTGACCGGAAAAACCGATAATAATTCATCACGAGTCTCCAGTTTAATGGCAATAATCCCCGTACGGCGCACGTCCCGGAAACTTTCAGCTTTCACTTTTTTGGCCTCCCCGTTTCTGGTAACCATCATCACCGACAAAGCGGAGTGATCAGTCCCCTTATCAAAAGACAAGACGGACGTAATTTTTTCTTCCGCCGATAGCGATAAGAAGTTCATTATCGATTTGCCTCTCGTGGCCCGTTTACCCTCCGATATTTCATACATTTTCAGTTGATAGACTTTGCCTTTGTCGGTGAAAAAGAGTAAGTCATCATGAGTGCCGGCCGACAGGAAAATGGACACAAAATCTTCTTCCTTAACATTTAAATCAATCACCCCTTTACCACCGCGCCGTTGAGCCCGGTATTCAGACGGATCTGTCCGCTTAACATAACCCCCGGCCGTGAGGACTAAAACATTTTCCTTCTCCTCGATTAAATCTTCCACATTTATTTCCTTGACCCCGCCCTTCACCACTTTGGTTTTACGGGCATCACCATATTTGTCTTTAATCTCAGCAAATTCATCTTTCACTATCTGAATCACCCGCTTAGGGTCGGCTAAAATTGCCTTCAGTTCTTTAATTAGAATTTGTTTCTCTTTTAATTCCTCCTCGACTTTCTGTCGTTCCAAGCCGGCTAGCTTTTGCAAACGCATTTCCAAAATAGCGGTAGTTTGCAAATCAGAAAATTTAAACTCCTTCATTAAAGCCGCGTGAGCAGCCGCCGTGTCTTTAGACTTTCTAATCGTCTTAATAATCGCGTCGATATGATCAAGCGCTTTCTTAAGGCCCAGTAAAATATGCTCCCGGGCTTCGGCTTTAGCCAAATCAAACTTCGTGCGCCTGACGACCACAATTTGCCGGTAGCCAAAAAATTCTTCAATAATACTGCGCAGGGACAACAGTTTCGGTACGCCGTCGACCAGCGCCAGCATATTGAAGTGGAAAGCGGTCTCCAAGTCAGTGTGCTTATACAAAGCATTTAAAATTTTCTGCGGTTGAATACCAGTTTTTAGGTCGATCGCCACCCGAATATCACTAGTGGACTCGTCACGAATATCTTTGATTCCCTCAACTCTTTTTTCCCGCACCAAATCGGCCATCTTGATAATCATCTCAGATTTATTCACCTGATAGGGAATCGAGGTGATAATAATTTGATGCTGGCCGGCTTTGTTTTCCACAATCTCCGCCTCCCCGCGCACTACTACCCCGCCGCGGCCGGTGGCATAAGCATGATGAATATCCTTTTGATTAAAAATCATCCCGCCGGTGGGGAAATCCGGACCTTTCACAAATTGCAACAAGTCTTCGTTGGTGGCCTTTGGATTATCGGCGAAATAAATCAAGGCTTCCAAAACTTCCGTCAAATTATGAGGCGGAATTTTGGTGGCCATGCCCACCGCAATTCCAAAAGTACCATTCAATAAAATGTTAGGGACAGCCGATGGTAACACGACCGGCTCTTTACGTTCACCATCAAAGTTTGGCGTGTAGTCAACGGTATCTTTTTCAATATCACGTAAAAGTTCAGCGGTAATGCGAGCCATTTTAGCTTCGGTGTAACGATAGGCAGCGGCCGAGTCGCCATCAATCGAACCAAAGTTACCTTGGCCCCACACCAGCGGGTAGCGGGTGGCGAAACTCTGAGCCAGTTTAACCATCGCTTCGTAAACCGAAGAGTCTCCATGCGGGTGATATTTACCCAGCACGTCTCCCACAATGGTGGCGGATTTCTTGAACCGCGCTGAGGCAGTCAAACCCAGCTCATGCATTGAAAACAAAATTCGGCGGTGCACCGGCTTCAAACCATCTCGCACGTCTGGCAAAGCCCGCGACACAATCACCGACATTGAGTAGTCAAGATAAGACTCTTGCATTTCCGTCACAATACTAACCGGCTTTACGGCATCCAGGCGCAAAACCACCTCTTTGGGTTCTTGATCGTTATTATTGTTTTTTTTGTGACGAGCCATAAATAATAAAGCTAGGGAACTTAAATGTTAGCGAAAAGATAAAAAATTAACAATATAGTCAACCACCAGTTGGGCGCCGGCCATCACCCTATCCCACTCTCCGGCCAGGCCGGCCGGCACTAAGCCTTGCCACCAGTCGGCTGAGGCTGATGATACCAGCCACAGATTAAAAAGCCATAAAATAATCACCGCTAAAGTTAGACCAGTGGTCCACACCAAAAGTAAATGACGCCGCCGGGGCAGCGGATAAGTGCGAACTTTTTCTACATAATTTAAAAGCCACATTAAAATCGAAGTCAGACTAAGTCGTTTGTAAAACCACAATTTCGGCTTCTTGGCCTTCCAAATCTTTTTTCTTCACCGACAATTTGTCTATTGGTGTTCGGGCGGCTGCTCCGGCTTCCGCCAGAAACTCTGAAAGCAGACCCGATTTACTATCCCCAAAGAGAACAGGAATAATTATTTTAGATTCGAGGGACGCGGCAAGTTTGGCCGCTGCCTTCGCCGGCAAACTTCCTTCAGCTCCGGCCGGCGCCACCACAATATCGGCCCCGCTAATTTCTTCGAGCACGTCCGGTGGTAAAGTAGCGACCGCTAAAGCGCCGAGGTGAACCACTCGAATACCTTCCAGTAAAAAGCTATAGATAGTGTTAACCTGATCCTGCGGCCCGACCGACTCGTAACCCTTGATAAAAATACCGGAATATTCATACTCACCGGGACCGTCAATCACAAAAGGTTCTTTAGAGCCAAAAGCGACCGCCTCTTGCCCGTTAAACCCCTCAGTCGGCACCGAAATTAGCGCCACATCCGCCCCAAAGCGAGCACTTTTAACATCATGACCCTTACCAATCGGGTTCACGGCTACCACAGTGTCCCCAAAGGACACCTTCAAACAGGCTAAGCCATAGTAGGTAATAACCATATTTAACCATTATAGCAGAAACTAGCCTCAAGTGGAAACCAAACACCCCAGCTCGTCACGAGTTTGGCAAAACTGCCAAACTATGCAATACTAGCCGCATTATTTATTAGTCCCACTAGAGGGCAACCAGCCTGGAAAGAGTGAGGAGACGCTGGGCCAAGAGTGGGGTCGCCGACTTAAGTATAAGCGGCGGCTAAAGTTTAAAGAATATTATTAATGACTACTGATACAGCAGTGATGACGGAAGATCGCAGTGTTGTCGACAAAACACCAGTGTCCCTAATGGACAGTCTGGTGCGCACCACTCCCGAGCGGCCAGAAGTGGATACTTTGATTGATGGCGTGGTAATTGCCAAGGATAAAATGGCGATGTTTGTAGACTTGCCACCTTTTGGCACCGGTCTTATTTTTGGCCGCGAGTATTTAAATGCCCGCGATCTGATCAAAAAAATTAATATTGGTGATACGGTGACGGCCAAAATTGTAGCCACCGAGGGGGAAAACGGCTACCTCGAGCTATCCCTCAAAGAAGCCAAGCAGGCTATTCTCTGGGATTCCGCCGAGCGAGCGATGAAAAACAAAGAAATCTTTTCTTTGGTGGTGCGCGAAGCTAATAAGGGTGGTTTGATTTTAGACTGGCAAGGTATTGATGGCTTTGTCCCTGCCTCTCAGCTTAAGCCCGATCATTACCCCCGAGTACCGGATGGTGATAAAGACAAGATTGCCGACGAACTGGCCAAATTGGTCGGCTCACCGCTCGAGGTGAGCATCATCGGTATTGATCCGAAAGAAGGCAAGCTGATCTTTTCCGAAAAAACCCTAGACAGCAAATCACGTAAAGAAATTGTGAATAAGTATGTTTTGGGTGACGTGGTGGAAGGTGAAGTTACCGGGGCTGTTGATTTTGGTGTTTTCCTTAAAATTGAGGAAGGTTTAGAAGGTCTGGTTCACATTTCTGAGCTGGATTGGTCTTTGGTAGAAGACCCTCGCAGTCTTTACAAACCGGGTGACAAAATCAAAGCTAAAATTATTGAAATAAAAGAGGATAAAATTTCCTTATCGATCAAGGCTCTAAAAACCAATCCTTGGCATGAAGCTGAGAAAAAGTACCACAAGGGCGACTTGGTCAGCGGAGTAGTTATTAAATACAACAAACACGGCGCCCTCATCGCCATTGAAGAAGGAGTGGCCGGCTTGGTGCACATCTCCGAATTTACTGATGAAAGTGACTTACGATCTAAGTTAGAACTAGGTAAAACCTACAATTTTACCATCAACTTATTCGAACCCAAGGAACAGCGTATGACTCTAGTCTTTGGCGACCGGCGCGAAGAAATCTTGCAAGCCGGTTCGAAAAAAACCACGGAGCAAAAAGCTTAACAAACAAGATCAAAACATTAAAACCCCGCTTAAGCGGGGTTTTAATTTGTCTCTGGAATTGAAGCAGCCGACCGATGAATTTTTTCCACCGTCTGCGGCCAGCCGACAGTCACTAGACTCTCTATGGCCTCTTTCACCGCCACCCAAGTCTTTTCAATCTCAACCTCTTCAGTGGATGTAAAGGGGGCTAAAACAAACTTTTCAATTGGCTCGGTCAGAGTATTACTAAGGGGCCGGATACCCACTCTAATTCGCTTAAAGTTTTGATCTTTCACCCAAGCCATAATAGACAGCACCCCCTTATGTCCGCCCGGCCCACGGCCAACAGACAATTTAAGCTTACCCACCGGTAAATCTAAGTCATCATGCACGATCACCACTTCCACCCCGCGGTGATACTTGATAAATTGGTCCACACTACGACCGGACTCATTCATATAAGTATCCGGTAACAGTAAATAAACTTGGCGGTCCCCAATCACTCCTTCCGAAAGCTGGCCCTGGAACTTCAGTGAAGTCTGCCAGGGCGAAAAAGTAGAGTCAGCATCCGTGGCCAAAAAAGTTAAAGCCGCGCGACCCACATTGTGTCTAGTTTTGGCATAAGCGCGGCCAGGATTACCCAAACCGACCACCACCAAACTCTCCGGTAACTCTACTTCTCGCTTGAACTGTTTAATAGTTTGCCAAATATTCATAAGTTAAGTACGTTTTTTGATTATACAATATAAGCTTTGCTTGCGTCAATAAAGGCTTTATAGTATGATAATGGCCTAATAACAATTTGATTTTTATCATTTTTTCTCATGGCTCAAGATTCTAAGCAAACAGTGGCTGATATTGTTCGCTTCGCTCTTATTACCCTCATTATTGTGGTACCCATCCGAGCTTATGTAGCTCAACCTTTTATCGTCAGCGGTGTCTCGATGGATCCCACTTATCATGACGGTGAATACCTCATCATCGACGAGCTATCCTATCATTTCCGGTCGCCCAAGCGAGGCGAAGTGGTAGTGTTTCGCTACCCGAAAGATCCGTCAAAATATTTTATCAAACGCGTCGTCGGCCTGCCGGGCGAGACCATCTCTTTTGCCCGTGAGGCCATCACCATTAAGAAGGGCGAACAAAGTTGGACTATTAAAGAGCCCTACCTGACTGATGGTATCAGCTACCAAGCTGAAGTTATTGAGCTAGGACCGGAGGAATATTTAGTTTTAGGCGATAACCGCAACTTAAGTTTAGACTCTCGGTCTTGGGGACCAGTCCAGGAAAAGTTAATCAAAGGCCGAGTCCTGGTCCGCCTATTACCCTTATCAGAAATTCAACTTTTACCCGGTGACTTTAGCAATGCCGATTTCTTAAATTAAATTTATGGCCAACAAACCCACACCCGCGAGCAGTAAAAAAAATATTGCCCGCGATGAACTCCAGACTCCGAAAGGGACGAGAGACTTAATCGGTGACAATCTCTTACACTATCAGGGCTTTTTTGAAAAAGCGGCCGAGATTGCTCTATATTACGGTTTCACTCCGATTGAAACTCCCATCTTGGAAAAAGAGAGTCTCTTTACCCGAGCAGTGGGTGACGGCACCGACATTGTCGATAAAGAAATGTATACCCTAAAAACCAAAGGGGGTGATCGACTGGCCCTACGGCCGGAAGGAACGGCCGCCGTTATGCGCTCTTATTTTGAAAACGGCTTTCAGTCCAAGCCCCAGCCGGTGATGCTTTATTACCATGGTCCTTTTTTCCGACATGAAAACCCTCAACGTGGCCGCTATCGACAGTTCTACCAATTTGGCTTGGAGATAATGGGCAGTAGCAAGAGTATTGCCGATGCTACCATCATTCGTCTAACCTCACTCATACTCCAAGAAGTAGGTTTAAAAGACTTAACGATCAAAATCAACAGCATTGGCGATAAAGAGTCTCAGGCCAGCTATCGCCGCGAGCTCACCAACTACTACAAAAAACACGCTCGGATGATCTGCCCCGACTGTCGTGATCGACTAAAGAACAATCCTCTGCGCGTTCTCGATTGCAAAAACCCAAAGTGTGCCCCGATTAAACAAGAAGCTCCGGAAACTTTAGAATTTTTATCACCCGATAGCAAGGCTCACTTTAAACAAGTTTTGGAATACTTGGGCTCTATGGGTATCAACTATGAAATTGACAGTACTTTGGTCCGGGGCCTCGATTATTATTCGCACACCGTTTTTGAAATTTCGACCACCCCTAAAGATGACGCCAATAACACTGTCCCCAGCACTGCCCCTTTGTCAATCGCTGGTGGCGGACGCTATGACTATCTCGGTAAAATCCTATCTGGGAAAAAAGATGTGCCTAGTATGGGGGCCGCTATCGGAGTGGACCGCCTGTTTGATTTGCCTAGTTTTTCCAAACCCACACCCCGGATTGTCAAAAAGCCCAAGGTTTTCTTCATTCAATTATCTTTTGATGCCAAGCTTCGCTGTTTTGAAATTATCGAGATATTACGCCGGGCCAAAGTACCGGTGGCCCAGTCTCTCACCAAAGATTCTTTATCGGCCCAACTAGCCACGGCCGAAAGATTGAATGTGTCTTACGCCCTTATTTTGGGCCAAAAGGAAGCTCTGGAAGGAACAGTGATCGTCCGCAATATGGACACCCGGTCCCAAGACACCATTAAAGTGGACAAACTGCCTGAATACTTAAAGAAAATGAAGTGAGACTGAAAGTGGACCTCGCTTACTTTCGACCGCAGCTAGGCCCTAGGTTTAGCTCGCGACCGAAATTGCCAATTTTTACTTAATATGTTAGTCTTAAGCCCAATATGATTATTGTAGAAATCGAAAAATCAGATAATGAATCGAATGCCAGCATGTTGCGGCGTTTTTCCAAGCGCGTGCGAAATTTCGGCCATTTAAAGCTGATGCGTAAAATACGCTACGCCACCAGGCCTAAATCCAAATTAAAGAAAAAACAAGACAAGCTCAAACGCATAAATAAATACGAAGAATTGGAAAGATTGAAAAAATTAGGCAAAGTCAGGGAGACTACTTATAACAATCGCTAGCCAAAAAAATAACCGCCCCTCGGCGGTTATTTTTTTGGCTAGCGAAGATTTTTACGTCGCTATTTTCAAAAAATGAAGAATCCCCTTTATCCACGGCTTTTTTAATTTGAATGCCGAACCACATAGTAGTACAATGTGAGGAAGTGAAAGTAAAGTCACCTACTCCTTAGCCCTATTATGACCAGACATATCGTCACCGGTATTGATATCGGTACCAGTTCAATTAGAATAGTCGTGTGCGAGTACAAAAGCGGCAGCAAAGTGCCGCAAGTTCTTGCTCTGGTGAAAAAAAATTCCCGCGGCTTACGTCGGGGCTATATTTTACAATATGAAGACGCCGTCGACTCTATTACTGAAGCCCTACGGGAAGCTGAGCGCGTGGCTGGTGTACGTATCAAACAGGTAATTTTGGCCTTAGGCGGGGCTACCCTAGAATCAAAAGTTATCGAGGGTGGTGTCATTGTCTCTCGTGCTGACTCAGAAATAAACTCCAATGATATTAACCGAGCCATTGAAGCCAGTGAAGGTGGGCTCACGGACCTGGCTAATAAATCGATTGTACATCGCGTCCCGATTGCCTTTAAGCTAGACGGACGTAAAGTCTTGGGCCGGCCGGAGGGTTTGAAGGGCTCTAAGCTCGAAGCCCAGGTCCTGTTTATTACTTACTCCAGCCACCACCTCAAAGATTTCTTAAGTGCGATTGAGGCCGCTGGGGCTCATGTTGATGACGTGGTCGCTTCCCCCTTGGCCGCTAGTTTTGCCATCACCACCAAACTCCAAAAAACCGCCGGTTGTGTGCTCGCTAATATTGGTTCCCAAACCACGTCCATCATTGTCTTTGAAGAAAGTTTACCGATATCACTTAAAGTCTTTCCGATTGGTTCCACCGATATTACCAACGACATCGCCTTGGGCTTGAAAATTCCTTTAGAAGAAGCGGAAAAAGTAAAAACTGGAGAAAACGATCCGGCCGCTGTGCAAAAAAAATTGGATGAAATCATTGAAGCGCGTCTATCGGACATTTTTGAATTTATTGAAAATCATTTAAAAAGGCTGGGTCGGAACGGCCTCCTGCCGGCTGGTATTATTATTACCGGCGGCGGATCGGGTATTTCGGACATTGAAGACTTAGCTAAAGAATACTTTAAGCTGCCGGCCAAGGTAGCCGTGCCAGCGGTAGCGGCCAGTTCGAGAAACCAAATCCGCGACTCCGCCTGGTCGGTCGCTTACGGCTTGTGCTTGTTTGGGGCCGATATGGAGGCCGAGGAATCACTCGGGATAAAAATCGGCAAGCAAGCTAAATTGAACATTATACGTTGGATAAAGGAATTGTTGCCGTAGGAGGGATGGGGTTTTAGGTAGTATAGGATATTGGGTATACATGCAATTAAATCTTAACCTTTAGCTCCGCCAGGGCTAAAACGGCCAATCTGTGGCTAAAATATCCCTTTTTTACCCTCAAATAGTGATTTGCTTTTTCTCCCTCGTTTGTTACCATAGACACAACCAATTTCACGATCTAAACCTTTCATTACATGCCAAAAATTCAACCAGAAATAGAAGCTTTTGCTCGCATTAAAGTCATCGGGGTCGGCGGCTCCGGCACCAATGCCGTGAACCATATGGTACACAATAAAGTACGCGGGGTAGAGTTTGTCGCCATGAATACTGATGCTCAGCACTTGCACGCCTCGGTGGCTCAGAAAAAAGTCCATATCGGAAAAAATTTAACCCGGGGCTTGGGTACCGGGATGGATCCGGAAATCGGTCGTAAAGCGGCTGAAGAAAGTCTGGAGGATATTCAAAATGTTATTAAGGGGGCTGATATGGTTTTCGTCTCGGGAGGCCTCGGTGGTGGTACCGGCACCGGCGCTATGCCGGTGATTGCTCGTACCGCCAAAGAGCAAGGCGCGCTCACGGTCGCCGTCGTCACCAAACCTTTTATTTTTGAAGGTAAACAAAGAATGATCTTGGCCGATCGCGGTATGGCCGAGTTACAGAAAGAAGTGGACGCAGTAATTGTCATCCCCAACGACCGCTTATTAGGCATCATTTCTAAAGACACCACCGCTGAACAAGCTTTTGCGATGTGTGATGAGATTTTACGGCAAGCGGTGGAAGGCATTTCTAATATTATTACCATCCCTGGTATCATCAATGTCGACTTTGCTGACATTAGAGCCATTATGCAAAACGCCGGTTCGGCCTTAATGGGTATCGGCAACGCCTCGGGTGAAAATCGAGCCGTCGAAGCTGCGCGTAATGCCATCAACTCCCCGCTCCTCGATTTGTCAGTCGATGGGGCCAAAGGGGTACTCTTCACTATTGCCGGTGGTTCCGATATGACTATGTTTGAAATTCAAGAGGCCGCTAAAATCATTACCGAATCGATTGATACTGACGCTAAGGTTATCTTTGGAGCCATTCATGATGACAAACTAAAGAAATCCGAAATTAAGGTCACGGTTATTGCCTGTGGCTTTCCGGAATCACAAAAGAAAAAAGGCGGGCTGTTTGGCTTTGAAGGCGGCGCCGGTAAAGACGAGACCCCAGTTAAAGAACGTCCCACTGGCGACCTAATTCCCAAGCAAGTGCCTTTAAATCGTAATCAAGCCGACCTAGAAGATAAAAGTGGTTTGGATGAGGATGATGATGACTGGTCTTCCATCCCCGCCTTTCTCCGCCGCCAAAACAAAAAATAAGTAGCCGCTAATTTTGGCTCCCCTTTGGTGTAGTCATACTCGATATTTTATACGCTATAAACTCCCCTATGCTTTACGATCTTGTAATAATCGGCGGTGGACCCGCCGGAGCCGCCGCCGGTGTTTATGCCGCTCGCAAAAAATTGACCACCACCCTGTTGACGCCGGATTTTGGCGGTCAATCTATCGTCTCACCAGATATTCATAATTGGATCGGCACTAAAGCTATTTCTGGTAATGATTTAGCCAAAGCCCTCGAAAATCATGTTCGGGCTTATGAAGGGGCAGATTTTGTGATTCAAACCGGGCCGGCCGGCCGGGTGACCAAGATCAAACAGACGGAGACTGGTTTTACCATTGAGAGAGCGGAGGGTGAAAACTTAGAGGCTAAAACTGTTTTGTTAGCCGCCGGGTCTAACCGCCGGAAGTTAGCCGTGCCTGGAGCCGAACAGTTTGACCAAAAAGGTCTCACCTACTGTGCCACTTGCGACGGCCCGCTATTTACCGGCCGCGATGTGGCCGTGATTGGGGGCGGGAATGCCGGCTTTGAGACAGCGGCCCAGCTCTTGGCTTACGCTAAATCCGTCACTTTATTGCATAAAAACCCCGACTACAAAGCCGACCAAATCACGGTGGATAAAGTGCTGGCCCACCCCCAAATGAGCGGCCTCGCCAATGTGGAAATTATAGAAATCAAAGGTGACCAATTCGTGACCGGCCTAATTTATAAAGATAAAAATACTAATGAAACTAAGGAATTACCGGTGACGGGAATTTTCGTGGAAATCGGTTTTGTCCCTAATACCGCTTTTGCTAAGGAGGTTGTCCAATTAAACGAGTACGGTGCCATAAAAGTAGACCCCCGGAATCAGCAAACCCCAACGCTGGGTCTGTGGGCGGCCGGCGATTGTACTGATTCGCTCTATCATCAAAACAATATTGCCGCTGGGGAAGCCGTGAAGGCGATTGAGGATATTTATAATCACTTGCATTTAAAATAAAAAATTGGTAGTTAGTTAAATACACTTCCTCCCCCGAGAAGTGACCAATCGTCTCCCGTTGGGGCGATGGAGCACCAGAACACCTTCCACTGTTGTTCTGGTGCTTTTTTACCTTAAGAGTACTTGATTTTTATCAATAAGGCGCTAAACTAAAAAAGATCCCCCGACATCACGTCTGCCTAGGGGGGATTCACCTCAGGTCAAGACTTCCCCGCCTTGACCACCGTCGGAACCAACCCTTCCCTAAAAGAAGGTTCCGGCGGCTTTTTTTGTGGGGGATAGAGGACTCGAAACTTACAGTTTCAGTACAGGTTGTCGATATTTTCATACCAAAGGTCTCTGAAAATATCTGACTAACCTTTTCAAGTCCTCTATCTGCCACCCAAAATATAAAAAGCTGGAAACTTTAGGTATTCGCTTCCAGCTTATTATTTTGTGGGCGATACAGGACTTGAACCTGTGACCTTCTCAACGTCAATGAGACGCTCTAGCCAACTGAGCTAATCGCCCTATTTTATTTACAGATGAAACCGAGGAACTAATTCCGTCAATCTCCGCTAGTAAACCTAGTTATCATAGCCACCTTATCATAAAATAATTTCCTTAGGAAGAGTCATCCTACTTGCGACTAATCCATTTTTAACTTAAAATTCCTCCTTGCCTAATTGGATAAAAATGATAAAGTAATTAGAGATTTTTAGACCCCGTGACCCCTGTGATGGGTCCCGGGTCCTCCGCCGAAGCCCCCGACTCTCGGCGGAGGTTTTTGTTTGAGGAATATCAATCTAACATAATCTTTAACTTCGGCCACTTTTCTAACCACTTTTTACTTTCAATTCTTTTATAAAACCCATCAAGCTGATCTTTATGAGTGGGAGATGGTTTTATAATTAAATTAACTAAATCGTTAATCCCATGAGGTGCAACTATTTTTGGTTTTTTATTAACTAGGGTTACAGCCACAGAAGTAGCTGTTTCTACCCATTCTGCCAAGGCTTCAGTGGTATTCAGATAAGGTATTTCCCTATGATGCCATTGGTGTGTGTAAGCCTGATTCACTATCTCCCAATCTAAACCCAGGACCCCACTCATATTCTTTGAAAGTTCCTCATCCCCTTTTTCATCTAAATTTTTTTCGTCAAAGTACACCAAATCAATATCGTTAGTGTCAGCAACTTCTCTAACTATTCCATGCAAATGGTCCCAAACTTTGTTCCTTAAAAATCCAGCACCAATCATCCAATCTGGAAGACCAAGTTTTTCCGCCTCGTGCAAAACATTCATCATCCATTCGTCATCTTTTACCATTTGAATTATATCCTTCTCATTCATAAATAAATTGTATCAAAGTTCTGTTAAACAGTGTCAGGAACCATACTTTAGGTAAATATGTGTTGTAATATTTCTCTTACTTTTTGACTTTAGTATTGGTGTGCTTCGCACTCTAGATTGTTGTGGTCCACAATATTTTGTTTTTCGTCAAAAACAAAATTTCCAGACCCGGTCTTAGTTGTTTTTCTTGCTAGAAAAACATACTTCCGACTTCACACATCGCTTATCAAACTAAAGCAGTTTAGTTTGAATAAGTCTCGTGTGACCCGTTACGGAACACGAGTCGAACTTTTAAAAAATGGATTAGGAAGTTAATCGCTGCGTTCATGGCAGATGAAGAGTCAAAGCGATCAGTGGATGGAAGTGATCGCGCTGACTTGGAGGTAGTGTAGCGAATGATAAGGATGGGAGAAAGAAGGTCAAATATGGCGAGATAGATATAGAGATAAAAAAAGGCGCGCTTCCAGATGGATAGCGCGCCCCTAGTCTTTCGCCCTGGTCGGACTAAAGACGAAACCCATAAGGGGTTTCCGGAGACTCCTGACCAAATCCTGCGTTGCTCACAAGATGCAAAAACTGGCAATGGAAACATTGTCAGTTTTTGCATAATTCCTTATTGTTCAATTTTTTCTATCAATTTTTTAATATAAGAATTAACATCAATTTTTTCACTATATTGTTTCATAAACTCAACAATCATTTTTAATGTTTTAACTAATACCTCATCTTTAATGATATAAGCTTTTTCTGTTATTGGTTGAATAATAATAACATTATCGTGAAAAATATAAAATTCCGTGTCGAAATCCATATATTCATCTGGCACTAAATAAACAATCGTTAGACGTCCATAATGTGACTTCAACTCTCGTAGAGACATTTTTTCAAAAACCGAAAGACTCTTTCTACTTGTGATCCCCTCAAGAATAATCGGCTTCTGTTTTTGGGCGACATGGATTCTCTCGATGAACTCTGTCGGTAATTTTTTTAGTGCTGCAAAAGGGGCACGGCTACCTTGAACCACAAAAACTCTTTCAGCTTTGCCAACCTCAATTATTTTCTCGTAAGCTGTCCTAACTTGCTCATATCCTTCCTTGCTTGCCAGTGTAGTTAATCCAGGTAAAGTAATACCAACCGACGAAAAGAATCCGGAAAGCGAATTTTTTATTTCGTTTCTTTCTTTGAGAAACCATAATGGGTAACGTGATTTGGTGGTTTTTATTTTGTCTACCCAGCCACGATCTGATAATTTATTTAAATAAAAATTTACTGTTGTCCGTGGCTCTGCTACTAGGACCCCTATTTTGGTAGCAGTAAGCCCAACCCGGCTTTTATTAAGTAGATTTACAATCTTTTTCTCTTGAGTAGATAAACCAAATAGACTAGTTTGTTGTGCATTTAACATAAATAAAGTATACCACTGACAATAATCTTGTCAACAGATTGTGAAATAACCCTTATTTTATAACCTCTAATGAATACCTATCAAAATTGTTTTTAACTAATTTTTTAAATAGACTGATTATAGATTTTAAGGAAAAGAAGGGTGTTCTTTCTTAGTCCTGTGTGTAAGTCTATGTAAATGAAAAGGGGTCTTCAATGACAAACTGGAGAGAAGTAGAAGGTGGGTGGTATCGAGATCAATCAGACAATCCAGCAGCTTGGGGTGACTATTCTGGGTCTGGAAACAGCGACTTCATTTCTGATTGCGATCACCTCAATCCCCCTTCGGAGAATCCCAATCGGCCACAGCCGGTGTACAGATGAAATAGGACAAATTCTGTAGCTCACTAGCTGGTAAGAGATTCTCAAAAGTAATCGTTTCCAGTGTTGTGGTTACAGATAACTCTTGTTGTCATCATGGTTACTGTATGAGATTAAGAGCTGTGGTTTTTGTGATAGACTACAGCTTCCGCCAAGGGCTCCCGAACCTTGGCGGCCTTTTTATTTAGGAAGGGGATATTAGTGGAACGCCACGTGTAAAATTTTATGTGGTCCCCAATAATTCACTCGTTGCCACTCGTGAATTTTCCAGACCCCTACGGGGAATCTTTCCCTACGGGAACGGTACAGGCTTCACATCTCGTTTCGCTACGCTCACTGCGATATGTTCAGCCTCTTCGATTCCCCGACGTGAGCAAAGCAGTTTGCTCACTTAGGGTCACTCAACAAAAATGGCCCGCCATAATAGCGGGCTCATTTTTGTACGAGTGACCCTACCGGGAATCGAACCCGGATTACCAGCTTGAAAAGCTGATGTCCTAACCGTTAGACGATAGGGCCAAAAACTTAAACATTGAAATTCTAACAAAAAATAGCCAAAAGGCAAAGAAAAGGCCCCGGCGTCGGTTTAAAGTACCAACGGCGGGGCTCTGGTCGGACAGAAACTGCTAGGGGAAATTTTGGGCCCGGGCAGCCAGATCTTCTCGGTGAAGGCTCCAAGCCTTACCTGGTTTCAAGTCGACCCAAGGGATGACTTTAGGGAAACCTAGGCGACTGGCCAACTGCTCGAACAATCCAAGCCCCAGATCCCGATCGACCACCACGACCACGAAAGTCTCGTTGTGGCGATAGACCGCATAAAGCGCCCGCACCAGTTCCATCAAGCCTTCCTCATCGAGAATATTTTCGTAGCAAGCCGTTTCCAAGGGCTCGAGTTCGCCGGCCAGAATCACCCCCAAGTCCGCGTAAGCCGGGCTACTGGGTACCACCAGCACAAATTCTTCATCCAAGAGCCCAGAGTCTTCCGCCCCCCATAGCCACTGATCGAGGTCTACCTGATGGCGAGCCAACACGATATACAAAGATTTCATCGGCCAATCCTCCCCTTTTGTTCCTCTTACATAATAACATTATTGCCCAGACTAGTCAAATCTCAACCTTGAAAAACCCCTTTGAAATTGGTATGATTGCTTTTACTAACCCTACACACCTGGAGAGGTGGCTCGAGTGGTCTAAGGCACCGGTTTCGAAAACCGGCATACGGGCAACCGTATCGAGGGTTCAAATCCCTCCCTCTCCGCATCTAACAGCTAGCACGAAGAACCTCGTTTTAGCTTTACAAAACCACATCACTACGATGTGGTTTTGTAATCTTGAGATGTTATCTTTTAAGATAACATTGTGTTATACTCAAGAAATGAAAAGTGAGGCTGAAAAGCTCGGTAAAAACCTTAAGCGAATCCGAACAGAAAAAGGAATTACTCAAGGTGATATCGCTAAATCACTTAGTGTTAGTCGTGGTTTTGTAAGCAATATTGAGAATGGAAAAACAAATCCAACTCTCTCAACTATTTCGAGACTATCTAACGCGATAGGCGTAACAACTGATGAGCTTTTAAAATAATATGGCGAGTTTAACGACAATCGAAAAGCAAATACTAGAGAAACTTTTCCAGATGAATGGTGGGTATGTTTTGAATTTTTCCGATCGGACAATGGGCGAATTTTTCCGAGACGATGTTGGACTTGATATTTACACACAAAAATATAATTACGCCAGTGGATCAAAAGCAAATCGCTTAAGAGGTTTGTGGCTCAAAGCAGATAATAAAGTAACTGCAAAAAGCATATTGAAGTTGATCGAATATATTGAGAGTCAGATTTTGCTAGATAATCTTAAAAAATCAGATTTTCCAGACGATAGAATAAATGCAGGAAGAGAGATTGCTGAAAAGCTACTTGGTAAAAAAGCTGAAGCTAAGGAGAATAAATCAAAAGCGACATTCAAAAACGGGAATATCAGTATTACTCTGCAAAAGGAGGTCTTTGATCATGTTCAAAAATTGTTAAATGGCGGGCACTATTTTAATGCCGTCGAAGAAGCGTACAAAATCGTCAGAAAGAAATTGAAAGATGTAACAGGTAAAGAAAAGGCGACCGATGCTTTTAATAATGCAAATTACGAAAAGATTTTTGGTCATCAGCCTACCGACGATGTAGAAAGCGACTTTTTCGAAGGGGTAAAGTTTTTACACATGTCGATTCAATTTTTGAGAAATGAAAAAGCACATACGCCAGCGCGAGATCTCGATAAAAATCTAGCTATTCACTATATTTCGCTGGCTAGCCTTGCGTACGATTTGATAACTAGAAAATAATATGTCTACCAAATCTTCAAACTCAAATTTACATCGAGCCGCCAAGGTAAAGAATGACGAGTTTTATACTCGGTTGGTTGATATTGAAAAGGAGCTAAAACATTACAAGGATCAATTTCGAGGTAAGGTTGTTTATTGTAACTGTGACGATCCATTTGAAAGCAACTTTTTTAAATACTTTGCAGGTAATTTCAATGCACTTGGATTAAAAAGGCTTATTGCTACTAGCTATAAGCCGTCACCAATTGCCAATACGGAGCTTGTGTTGCAATCATCTCTTCTTCCTGGCTATGAAGATAAGGTTGTTCAAAAACCATCAAAACCAAAAGGTCGACCAAAAGTAACCGCCAACAAATTTATTATCAACGAAGTAAGTGACATAGACGGCGATGGAGCTTTTGATTTACGCGATATCGCGGAACAGCTTAAGGCTAACAAGAACAATGAGTGGGCACCACTTGAACTTGAGGGAGATTTTAGAAGCGAGGAAAGTATTGAGCTACTGAAGCAAGCTGACATCGTTGTAACAAATCCGCCTTTTTCTCTGTTTCGGGAATATGTAAAGCAATTAGTTGAGCACAAAAAGAAATTTCTAATTATTGGAAGTGATAACGCAAGAAAGTATCAGGATATCTTTAAACTAGTTCAGGAAAATAAATTGTGGCCTGGGTACAGCAGAGTTAATGAATTTATGCAACCAGATGGGACGGTAAAGAAATTTGGTAATGTTGGTTGGTTTACAAATCTTGATGTGTCCAAGCGTCATGAACTTTTGACGCTCTATAAAAAATACTCTCCAGACGAGTTTCCTAAATATGATAATTATGACGCTATAGAAGTCTCAAAAGTTTCAGATATTCCAGTTGATTATAAAGGCGTAATGGGTGTTCCAATAACTTTCCTCGATAAATATAATCCGGAACAATTTGAAATTTTAGGAATGTCAGATAATAGAGATCCAAATTACGAGTATAGAACCAAACTGTATACTCAAGAGGATTCACCACAATACAATGATTTAAATAGGGGTACTGTGTTGAAGATCAAAGGAGAGCTTAAATCTACATATACGCGTTTATTAATAAAAGCCAAAAAATAGTATGAAAATCGATTTACATAAAATTAAAGTACGGCACGTGGTTGATGGCTACAAAGACAGCGCCGAAGAAGGTGTTGTTGCATACGGTGGCAAGCTCGATGTTCGTCCAAAATATCAACGTGAGTTCGTCTATAAAGACAAACAGCGAGATGCAGTTATTGATACTGTCAGAAAAGGGTTCCCACTTAACGTCATGTATTGGGTAAAGAGCGCCAAAGACAGTTTTGAGGTGCTCGATGGACAGCAACGAACAATCAGTGTTGGTCAATTCGTAAATGGAGATTTCTCTGTTGATTTCAATGGTCGAACAGCAATGTTCCATAATCTCACTAAAGAGGAGCAAGAACAAATTCTCGACTACGAGTTGATGATCTATTTCTGTGAGGGTACGGACAAGGAAAAGCTTGATTGGTTCAAGATCATCAATATCGCTGGTGAGCGACTTACAGATCAGGAACTACGCAACGCTGTATACACTGGTCCGTGGCTATCGGACGCAAAACTCAAGTTCAGTAAATCAAATTGTGCCGCATATCTCTTAGCGAACGATGGTGGAGCACTGCTTACGGGTTCCCCAATACGACAGGAGTATTTGGAAACTGCGCTTTCTTGGATAAACAACGGAGAAGTAGCTGACTATATGGCGAAACATCAGCACGACAAGAATGCTAATGAATTGTGGGAATACTTCCAGAACGTTATCGCGTGGGTACGAAAAACCTTCCCTAACTACCGCAAAGAAATGGCAAATGTTAATTGGGGTGAGCTATACAACAAGTTTAAAGACAAGAAACTTGATGCTAAAAAGCTAGAAGTTGAAGTTGCAGAACTGATGCAGGATGAGGACGTAACGAAAAAATACGGTATCTACCCCTACATTCTCACCAGGCAAGAAAAACATCTCTCAATACGCGCCTTCAATGACAAAATGAAGCGTGAGGCATATGAGAGGCAGAAAGGAATATGTGTTGCTAGAAATGCTTCATGCAAAAATGGACATTTTGATATTAGTGAAATGGAGGCTGACCACATAAAGCCTTGGCATGAGGGCGGAAAAACAGATGCAAAAAACTGCCAAATGTTGTGCAAGCAGGACAACAGAACTAAGTCCGGGAAATAAAAGGGTGCATGGAAAAACAGGTGACAAAAAATCAACATATTGTACCTCAAAGACATTTGAGAAAATTTTCCCTAACAAGTGACAAGAATAAGCTTAAAGCCTTTGATTGTGATCTAATTAAAATTTTAAACAAAGATCAGTCAATTATATCGGTTTGTAGTGGACATTTTCATTATGCTCTCGAACCAGGCACAGAAGATAAGTACAGTCAGGCAGTTGAAGATGCATTTGGAAATCTAGAGACTTGGTATGGAGACAATATCGAGAGAATAGAAAAATCTCTCTTAAGTCAAGAAAAATTGAGTGACTCTGATAGATTTGGTCTTTCGTGTGTGATTGCAAATTTCTTCTTTAGGGGTCAAAACTTTAGACGTGAATCGCTAAGTGCACTTAAAGAATTAGTGGACTGGATGCAGCCGACTGTTAGCGAGCATATTTTTAGCGGAGTTTCAAAAAAGTACCCAGACATATTTACGGATAAGAAAAAAGGCAAAGAAATTGCAGACAAGGTAACACAAAACGAACTACAGAAAGTTGCTGGTAAAACATCCCACGCGACGCAGAGAGCTTTTGATGTCGGTCATGCTAATACGCTGACACGCAAGAAATGGGATATTTTTCTGAATAAGACAGAATATCCTTTCATAACTAGTGATGAAGCAGTGATTGATTTAATGGATCCACGAATTCCAGAAAATTATATGTTGCGCGGGGCATGGTTGCTTAAAACACAAATTTTTAATCTATCTCCTAAAGTTTCTATCAGTCTCACTTTTCCATTCACAGAAGATCTACGCGGGAAAGTAGAATATCGAGAAATGAACAACAAGGGGGACATTTTTAGACACAATTTGTTTTATGTGAATTTTTCTCACAAATACGCCTACGCACCAAATACTGATTTCTTTAAAGATCTAATCGCTTTTGAAGATAAAAAATGAAAATAATTTTATGAATAAGTTATCAAAATTATCCAATCTAATATCGCTATCTTTCGACGGAATAATCGACCACATTCTTCCCCTTATCTGACTTCGGCTTTGGCACCTCAAACCATTCCGAATGCTCCTTATGCATTTTCCTCAATTTCTGTATACTTGTATCAAGAATCCATAAATTAAACTGCCGTTTTAGTTCTAACTTCGGGACATCATCATCGCCGAGCTGTGACCAAATCTCCCCCTCCCTACCCAATTAACCAAAAAAAATTATGAAAACCCAAACCCCCATAATCATTATCATTCTTTTAATAGTCATCGCTCTCTTTGGCTGGGGGCTAATTCGTGATGAGTCATCTATCAACAATCCGCCAGAGATTAATGACAACTCCCTACCACCAGACTGGACTTATCAATCAAGCACCATCTGCCAGGTCGACCTACCCCTACCACCCCAGACCGAAACCTACACCACCGACCGCGGTGAATACTGGCGTTTCCAGGAGAATCCCCAGAGTAACCAATTCTTCACTCACAATGCGGTGGTTATTTTACAAAATCCCGAGCTTGGTGGCTCTGGTTATATCGCCGGTGCCGTCATTGTGTCTTGCCAGCCTAACACCGAAAACCTAAGCTCGACCGAACTTGCCAGTAGTTACGCCGACTACTTAGCCACTCAAGGTGCAAGTGCTCCAGCCGAAGCCCAAATCACTTTAAACATCAACCGAACGACTCGTCTGTGGGGCGAGAATGTGGTAGTAGCTAGTCTAGCCGGCGGCCTGTTCAACCCGGCTGAGGAAATATTTATTGTAGCTACCCCCACCACCAATTATGTTATTGCCAAACCCGCTCACTCCACTGATGACTTCGTCCGCACTACGACCAACCAAATCTTTGAAGGTTTAAAATTAGCCAACTAGGTTAAAATCTTATGACTCGGATAATCCAACCAATATGGTAATTTTAGCCATCGAAACTTCCTGCGACCCTGGTGAAATAAAAAGACATTTCACAGGGCAAGACTAATTTAACACAACCACCAACTTTCTCTTAATAATTATCATGACCATCCTAGCCATCGAAACTTCCTGCGACGACACCGCGATCAGTATTGTGGACACCTCTGGTGACCTTGGGCACCCGACTTTTCAGGTGTTAGCCCAAATAATTTCTTCGCAAACATCCATCCATGCCCCGTGGGGTGGAGTGGTACCTAACCTCGCCAAACGCGAACACCTTAAAAACCTGTTGCCGGTTTTAGACCAAGCTTTAACAGACGCTAATTTAAAAAAATCAGCCGACGCCTCGCTAACAGCAGACCAGCAACTAGCTATCGCCAAAGCCCTCGAGCGCGAGCCCGACTTAGCTGTAAGTTTAACCAACTACTTGTCGGCTAACGCCAAGCCAAACATCGAAGCTATCGCCGTTACGGCCGGTCCCGGTTTAGAACCGGCCCTCTGGGCCGGTATCACCTTTGCCGAAGCCCTCGCGAGCGCTTGGAACCTACCGCTCATTCCTGTCAACCACTTAGAAGGCCATGTCGTTTCTCCCCTCTTAAAGCAAGAGGCCACTTTACCAGCCTTGGCCTTAATCGTCTCCGGTGGGCACACTGAGCTGATTGAAATCTCCGCTTGGGGTAAGTATCAAAAGCTCGGTAGCACTCGCGACGATTCGGTGGGTGAAGCTTTTGACAAAGTCGCCCGCCTCTTAAACCTCCCTTACCCGGGCGGCCCAGCTATTTCTAAACTAGCCCTCGAGGCCGAAACCAATCACTATCCCAACTCGTGGCAACTACCTCGGCCCATGATTGATTCCCCTGATTTGGACTTTTCCTTCTCTGGCTTAAAAACGGCGGTACGTTACGCCCTAGACAAGAAAGGTGACTTAACGCCTGAAGACCGAGCGACCCTAGCTTTAGAGTTTGAACAAGCGGTGGTGGATACACTGATGGCTAAAGTGGCCAAAGCCCTATCTGCCCACTCAGCTCGAAGCTTTATTTTAGGCGGCGGGGTAGCGGCCAACCAGCGCCTGCGCCAAACACTCACCACCCGTCTTCAAACTGACTTCCCTGATGTCCAGTTACTCCTACCCGAACCAACGCTGGCCACCGACAACGCCACCATGATCGCCCTGGCCGCCGGCTTAAAACTGCTGGCCGGCCCCCCGGCACCACCAACTACCATCCGAGCCCAAGGTAATTTATCGCTTTAAAATTGGTTTAATTTAAAGCTGAGGTCGTTCACTCAACATTTAATTTATGTTACGATAACTTCCATGGATCAAAGACTCACCAAACCCTACAACCCCGGCGAAACCGAAAGTCGCATCTACACTAAGTGGGAACAGTCGGGTTATTTCAACCCGGACAATCTACCCAACCAAGCCGGGAAACCTTTCACTATTATTATGCCCCTGCCTAATGCCAATGGCCGCCTGCACGCCGGACATGCTTTGTTTATTGCCCTCCAAGATATAATGACGCGCTATAAAAGAATGCGAGGCTTCCGGGCCCTCTGGGTCCCGGGCGCCGACCACGCCGGTTTTGAGACGCAAATTGTTTACGAGAAAAAACTGGAAAAAGAAGGGCGCTCCCGTTTTGGGATGGACCCCGAGGCTCTGTACCGAGAAATTTATGACTTCACGATTGAACAGAAAAAGTTTATGGAAGACGATGTGCGCACAGTGGGGGCTTCTTGCGACTGGTCACGAGAAAAATTTACCTTAGAACCGGAGATAGTGGGTAAAGTGCAAGCTTCTTTCAAGCGGATGTACGACGACAACCTTATCTACCGGGGTAAGCGCCTGATCAACTGGTGTTCCAAACATCAGACTTCCCTGTCCGAAGTGGAAACGGACTTTATCGAAAAAACCGAACCTTTTTATTACTTTAAGTACGGGCCTTTTACTATTGGCACCTCCCGTCCGGAAACTAAGTTTGGCGATAAGTATGTGGTGATGCACCCAGACGATAAGCGTTATGCGGACTATAACCATGGCCAGCAAATAGATGTGGAGTGGATTAATGGGCCAATTACCGCGACCGTGATAAAAGATGAAGCGGTGGATATGGAATTTGGCACTGGGGTGATGACTATCACCCCTTGGCACGATCAGGTAGACTTCGACCTGGCCGAGCGTCACCATCTAGACAAAGAGCAAATTATCGATAGCTACGGTAAACTCCTACCGATTGCCGGCGAGTTTGCTGGTCAAAAAATTACCATCGCTCGCCCCCAGATTGTAGCCAAACTAGAAGCTAAGGGTTTGTTGGTAAAAATTGACGATAAATATTCCCATAACTTAAAAGTTTGTTACAAGTGTCAAACCCCAATCGAACCCCAAATCAAAGACCAGTGGTTTGTAAAAATGGCCCCCTTGGCTAAATTGGCCGTTGAGGCGGTTGAAAGTAATAAAATAAAATTTGTCCCCGACAACTTCCGTAAAATTTTTCTCTACTGGATGTCCAACCCTATCGACTGGAACATCTCCCGCCAAATTGTCTGGGGTATTCCCATTCCCGCCAAACTTTGTGTTAAGTGCGAGGCTGGCTGGCCAGATTTAAACAATGAACTTAGTGCCTGCCCCACTTGTGGTGGCCCAGTGATAGCCGATACCGACACTTTTGATACCTGGTTTTCTTCCGGTCAGTGGCCCTATCTAACTTTAGATTACCCTGACGGTGACAGTTTTAAAAAATACTACCCCACCGACATTATGGAAACCGGTCGTGACCTTATTTTCAAATGGGTCCCGCGCATGGTTTTCTTAAGTCTTTACACCACCGGCCAGATCCCTTTCCACACGGTTTATATGCACGGCATGGTTAATGATGCCAAAGGTCAAAAAATGTCTAAGTCAAAAGGCAATGTGGTTTCACCTTTAGATCTAATCGCCAAGTATGGCGCTGATGCCCTGCGGATTGGGCTAGTCGTTGGCAATACCCCCGGGACCGATTTAGCTTTAGCTGAAAACAAAATAAAAGGGTACAAGCACTTTACCAACAAACTGTGGAATATCAGTCGGTTTATTTTAGACAGTACTAGTGCAATCACTTTTGACTCTGATTTTAGCGACTGGTCCGAGACTGATCATGCCCTGAGGACAGAGCTAAAAACCCTCATGGCCGATGTGACGGATGATATGGAAAACTTTCGTTTTCACTTGGCAGCTGAAAAACTGTATCACTACACTTGGCATCGTCTGGCTGATGATATTATTGAAAACAGTAAAAGTGTTTTACGCGAGCAGCGAGCAGCAGAGATTTTATCTCGTCAACAATTTTTACTACTCTCTCTGCGCACAGTAGTAGCGGCTCTGCACCCCTTTATTCCTTTCGTGACCGAAGAACTCTGGGGTATAATGAATGATAATGACTCACTGCTTATGGTAGAGTCCTGGCCTCATCTTAACTAATGGATTTTGAGTGGACAATGTCGGTGTTTGCCCTTCTCGGCGGCTTATTGCCAGCCTTAGTTTGGTTGTGGTTTTGGCTCCGGGAAGATAAAGCTCGGCCCGAGCCTAGCGGCCTTATCCTTAGCGTGTTCCTGGCCGGTGGCTTTGGGGTAGTGATGGCCTTTTTTCTCCAACGTTTGACTAATAACGGTTTACATAATTTAGGTTGGGACAATTTCAGCTTGTTAAATCCGACTCTTACCCGTGACTTCTTTTTTTCTTCTATTGGTTTCTTGGCTTTATGGGCCGCCATTGAGGAGGTAATGAAACTTTTAGCCGCTTACTTTATCGCTTTTCGGCACCACAGTTTCGATGAGCCAATTGACGCTATGATCTATCTGATCGTAGCAGCCATTGGCTTTTCGGCCGTTGAAAATTCCTTGTTCCTACTCAACACAATAATGTCGGGGGAAACCAACTTATTCTTTGCCCTGACCGGCAACTTACGCTTCCTGGGTGCCACCGTCGTTCACATTGTCAGTTCCAGCTTGGTCGGTGGCATGATTGCCCTCTCCTTCTGTCACCCGCGCTTAACCAAAGTAATGGCGGCCACCATTGGTTTGTGCACTGCTACTATCTTGCACACTGTCTTTAACTTTTTTATAATTACCTCTAGTGGACAGGAGATGCTTCAGATTTTTGCCTTGCTCTGGCTCCTGGCAATTTTCATTATTTACTTTTTTGAAAAAGTGAAAAACATTATTTGCTCGACTCCCACTCCGGATATTAATCCTATTAACCAATAATCTAAAAGTTATGTCTAAAGATCGACGATCCTTCTTTGAACGCATTACTGGCACCATTTCCGTGGCCGATGATGAGGAAAACTACGAGGAAATAGTCCCGGAACCAACCCGCCCCGAGCCGGAGTGGGTGGAAGAAGAGGAAGGCGAGCTCTCGGTGGATGTGTATCAAACGCCGAGCGAGATTATTATCCAAACCATGGTGGCTGGCGTTAAACCGGAGGATTTAAATATTTCCATTACGCGCGAAATGGTAACAATTAAGGGTACTAGGGAAGCTGTGCGAACCATTTCCGATGAGGATTACTTCCAGCGAGAATTGTACTGGGGCTCATTCTCCCGCACTATTTTACTTCCAGCCGAGATTGAAACCGAAGAGGCCGAAGCAGCCGAAAAGAATGGGCTGTTAACGATTCGCTTGCCAAAGATTGACAAGGATAAGACAGCCAAGTTGAAGGTCAAGACGAGTTAAGATTAGTTTAAACTAAAAAATACCCGTGAGGGTATTTTTTTGATGGGGGGCGGGCGATCTCACTCGTCGCTTCGCTCCTCTTTGAGAACCCACGGTTCTCAACGTCTCTTCGCTTAAGCTCGGTCTGCTCTCCTCCACGGAAAAACTAGAGTTTTTCCGACCCTTTTCCTGTTCGAGCCCGCCCCCAAGCAAAAACACCCTTACGGGTGTTTTTTGTGCTTGGGGGCGGGCTCGAACCGCCGACCCTTCGCTCTTCAGGCGAATGCTCTACCAACTGAGCTACCCAAGCAAATAATTAGTTGTTCCCCGGTAAAGATAATCCCTGAAACAAGCCGTTAACTTGACTATAGGCGGCTAAAACCTGCTCTAAATAGGGCTGAAGATAGTAGTAGGCCCAGAGAGTCGCTCCAGCAAAAATTAGCCATTTAATCACCGCATAAAGGGCCTCTAATCGCCGGTAGCGTAGGAGCTTTTTCAACATCCGGCGATTATCACAAGCTAGAGTTTCAATCGCCTCTAGGCGCTGTTCCAATTCGGCTTCCATATCGTTTGCCAGTATAACCGATTAGGCCCTAAAAATCAAAAAATAGGTGCTAAAAAATGTCCGTCCCTACTCGCATTTTAAGACATTTAAACATTGACCTTGCTGTGGTTCAGGCAGCTTAGCACAAGCTGTACATTGCTCGGCATTACCACTTAGGCTAGCGCCGGCCGGTGTGCTGGCGCCCATCAGGGCCGACAAATCGGTAAATTCAATATTACCTGGTAATTCAAAAACAGCTGAGTCGGTAGACCAGTCTTCACAACTATAAGTAACATTCTCGTCATCTAAATTAACTGGGCTTGACCGCAAATTACTTTCTGTGGTGGTAGATAAGTCCAGAGCCATGGTCATACCCTTGGTATCGTCCTCCAGCCACACATAAACCTGACCACTTTTGACAATCACATGGCCATTTTGGGTCGTAGACGCCACTTCCGACTCGAAGTCGGTTCTCATCTGCCTGTCGGCCACGTAAACCGTGCCGGTGGTGGTAAATTCATCCGCCAACTGACTGAAGGTACAAACTTGAGGCTGATCTACTGACAGCAACTCTCGCAAGGTTTTAGGGGTCGTCTCTGTTACAACTTCATCTTCAGACTGCGGTGCCTTCGTTTCTGTAGACCAAGCGAACCAGGCCAAACCAATGACAGCAATAATGGCGACGAGGGATAAAATATGGGTTTTGGACATACGATTTATTAACTTATGAGTACACAGTTGATATCAGACTATTTTAGCATATTTAGGAGTTTTATGCCCTCGGCAGGAATCTCCCCCAACGGGGGCTGGTATTTTTCGTCTCGCTCGCTTGGTAAAGCTCACTCTCATCGAAAAACCATTCGATTCCTGACGCAAAACAAGCCCTAAAGCCATCCAGCACGGAGTAGGCCAGTTGTTTTACCTAACTCGGCAGGAATCTCCTTCGACTCAAAATTTGGCCGTTGCCAAATTTTGGTCTAGGCACCCCCTCGCGCCAAAATTCTACTGAATTTTGACTTCGTGCGCTCCGGCGTTCGATTCCTGCCGAGGGCTACAAACCAATAGTCGCAAAATGTATCCACATTTTGCTCGTTTGTTTTGTGCCCTCGGCAGGAATCGAACCCACATTAATCCCTTAGGACGGGACTGTTCTATCCATTGAACTACGAGGGCGGAATTAATTAAACAAACAGGATACCCAAGTTCGGTATCCTGCTCATTTTGGCACAAGTTGCGACTTTAAGAAAGACTACAAGCCAAGGGCGGAGCGAATACCACTCTCATCGAAACCGACAATGATTTGATCATCAATCATAATCACCGGCACACCCATCTGACCGCTTTTTTCTACCATCTCTCGGGCTTTAGCCTGGTCGACAGCGACATCATACTCTTCAAAAGCTACATTATTAGTCTTGAAAAAGTCCTTAGCCAAATGGCAAAAGTGACAAGTCGGCGTAGTATACATAACTACTTTTTTATCCATAATAAGTAAGCAGATTTAGTATTAATGGGGCTATTATAGCACACCCTCCAAGTAGGCTGAAATATCATCCTCCCGGCTGGTTTTATTGGGTTTTTCATAACCACAGTCTAAACAACGGTGAAGTACTACAAAACTCTCTCCGGCCTTTGATAGAGCTTCCGGGGCCATGAGACCCCCACAGACGGCCGCTCGGTCTCCCGGATTGACATCAACATGCTTGCTCCACAGGCAGTGGGGGCAATGGTTGGTATAGCCATTACCCTCGACCAGCTCCCTGCAATGCTCGCAAGTAAAATCTTCTTGATGTTTGATGAAATTTTGGGCCATGATTGAACGAACTTTTGAGCTCCTTGTTTTAGTTGGATGCCATAAATCTTTATCAAAGTTGAAAGGGTAGGGAGATCGGTCACAACTCTTCTGCTTCGATAAATCTACGCTACGAAGGTCGCGACCCCGCCTCGCGCCGGAGTCCTGCTGGTCTCCGACTTCGTGCGCTCCGGCTTTCGATTCTCCCTACCCACTACTAAAACATACTCCCTCGAACCGGCAGTTCGAGCTCCTTGTTTTAGTGCGGGTAGGGAGAATCGAACTCCCGTCTCAACCTTGGGAAGGTCGCGTCATACCACTAAACTATACCCGCTTTGTTAAAACCACCAGTTTTTAATCGCCTCGACTGATCGCCGCCACCATGACTCTCCGGCCGACCAGTCCTCACCATTAGTACTAGTTCCCACCCCATCCACTACCACAATCAGATTCTCCCCCGGAGCAATAACCGAAAAATTTTTCCTAATTTCTTCTTCTTGCCCCCGCGCTGTCGACAACCACTCCACCCGCTTCTCCAGTTGCCGCTGTTGATCTTCGAGTTCAAAGAGCGAGGCCCTGGCTTGATCTTTCCCCGCCTCGGCCAAGCTGTTTTTACGATAAGCCCCCCATAAAGCTTTACTCATTAGTAAAACCAGAACTACTAACACCACAATTGTCACCTTGGAGTATAAAAAGTGTCTAAGCCGCCGACGGCCTTGAAATTCCTTCATAATTTAGCTTATACTACTACAGTATGTTATTTGGACGCAAACAACAGAAATACGTGCGAGTACTGGCCATTATCGTCGGGGTCCTGGTGATCATCAGCATGGTGGCCTTTTATTCTTTCCCCGCCTTACTCGGCTGATTTCATCATTTTCAAAAATACCTGCTGGGGGATATTAACTTTCCCCAGTTGTTGCATCTTTTTCTTACCTTTTTTCTGCTTTTCCCGTAATTTCATTTTGCGCGTAATATCACCCCCGTATAAATAATCGGTTACATCTTTGCGTAAAGCCGCAATAGTCCTAGAGGCTAAAATCCGCCCCAGGGCTTGCGCTTGAATTTTAATAGTGATTAACTGCCGCGGCAGTAAATTTTTTAATTTATTCACCGCCTCCTCGGCTTCAGTCTGAACCCGCCGCCTGGCGATAACCCGCGAAAAAGCCGGGATAACTTCACTGTTGATTAAAATATCAAGCCTAGCCACGTCGGCCAGGCGCTTATCCACCCGTTCATAAGAAAAACTAGCAAAGCCCGATGTCGCACTTTTAAGTTCATCAAAAAAGTTGCGCATCAATTCCCGTAAAGGCATAGAAATGGTTAGGGTCGCCCGCTTATCACCAAAATTTTCCATATCCCGAATTTCTCCCTCGTGATCATGCAAAATCGGCATCAGACTGTTTAAATAATCCGTCGGCAAAATTAGCTTGACCGAAACCCAAGTTTCTCTAACTTCCTTGTTCTTTAAATCTTCCGGAAACAAATGGGGGGTATAAACGGTATCAGTCTCACCAGTTTTATCATCTTTAATGTCATAGCTAATAGTGGGCGTGGCGATAATCAGTTGCAAATTAAACTCTCGCTTCAAGCGCTCACTAATTATTTCTAAGTGTAGCATTCCCAAAAAGCCACAACGAAAACCCCGCCCCAAAGACCCGGAAGCTTCTTCCTCAAACGATAAAGATGAATCCTCGAGTTGAAGCCGGAGCAAAGCTTGACGGAGAAGGGAAAAATCATCCTGACCCTCCGGATAAATACTGGCCCACACCACCGGTGATGGCGTCATATAACCCGGTATGGCCGTCACTGGCTCCTTAGTGCCCATTAAAGTGTCCCCCACTTTCGTTCCGCCAGCTTGTTTAATACCGGTTACCACGTAGCCAATCTCGCCGGCCTTAATCGTCTCCACTGGGGTTTTAAAGGGAGCAAAGGTTCCCACTTCCAAAATGGTAAATTTTTCACCCGACGCGGCAAAAGTAATACTATCACCTTTTTTAAGTGAGCCGTCGAAAACTCGAGTGTAAACAATCACTCCTCGATGCGTCGAATACTCAAAATCAAACACTAGAGCGCGAGTAGGAACACTAGCCACTTGAGCCGGGGCCGGTATACCGCGCATAATTGCCTCAAACAACTCCGGAACACCGGCCCCAGTTTTACCGGAAACTTTAATAATATCAGCCGGGTCACAACCTAAAAGCTCCACCACCTCTTCAATGACTTTATCGATGGCGGCACTGGGTAAATCGATCTTATTAATAACTGGAATAATAATTAAATTCTCAGCTCGTGCCATATCGAGGACACTTAAAGTCTGGGCCTGCACTCCTTGAGTGGCGTCCACCAGGAGCAAAACCCCCTCCACCGCCTTCAAGGCCCGTGACACCTCATAGGAAAAGTCGATATGGCCCGGGGTATCAATGAGGTTAAGAATGTAAGTCTCGCCCGAGGAGTGGTCCCGATAGGTCATACGCACGGGTTGCATTTTGATAGTAATCCCCCGCTCACGCTCGAGCTCCATCGAGTCCAAGACCTGCTCCTTCATCTTTCTTTTTTCTATCGTCGCTGTGTGCTCCAACATCCGATCGGCCAAAGTCGACTTACCGTGGTCTATGTGGGCAATGATGGAAAAATTACGGATATTATTACTAGACATATAGAAAATTTCACTCCGGGGCCAATTTATTGGTTGCCGAATTATCTTATACTAACCCAAAAAAGCTTTAAATCAATAGAGATCTTAAAGTTCCTCCTGGTCCACTCGAATAGGCTGAGGCCAGAGTTTACTAGAGCCCGCTCTAATTACTTCCAATAACTCTACACTTTTCAAAAACCATAAGAGAGCTACTCCCCCAACAACTCCAGCCAAACCAGCTAGTAAGCCATGAGCAAAAATACCCCAATAAGTCTCCAGATTAAGCCAGGGCGCGAGTACAGCTAAAAATCGATAAGCTATAAAACCGGCCACAATAGCGGCCGCGCCCGACCGAAAACAAGATTGATAAAGATATGGTTTAAAGCGGCCAAAGCGGCGTTGAAATAAAATCCAGTAAGCACTCATATTAACGATTAGGCCAAGGGAAAAAGCCAGCGGCAACATTAAAATACTACTACCGCTTAAGTCTTCCACTCGTAAGAGACTCTCAATAAAGTAGCGAAATAAATCCACCTGATTAAATAATCTAACTAAAACTACCGCCGCCGCCATAATGAAAATGGAGGAACCGGCGTTAACCAAGAGCGGTAATTTGGTTTCATTACTGGCATAGTAAGCGCGGACGAAAAGTTGGACTAAACCTTGAGCGGCCACTGATACAATAAACAAAGCCAGGGCGGCCGCTACTAAACGCGTATCCGACCAAGAAAAGTTGCCGGCCCCCAGTACCACTCGAACAATGTGGGCTCGAAGCACCACAAATAGTACCAAGGCCGGCAGAGACCAAAACAAAATATGACGAATGGCTGTTTCAATTTTACCAACAAATTCCGCCTGCTGACCTTTGGAAAAAAGAACAGCCAGAGTCGGAAAGGCGGCTACCGAGTAGCTAACGCCAACCACAATTAAAGGTACGGACTGTAAATTGAAGGCTAAATTAAAAATTGTAATCGAACCCACCGCCATTAAAGAACCCAGGGCCACCAATAGGGCCAGAGAAATTTGGTAAGTAGCTAAGGTTAAAGTTCGTGGCAAAGAGATCGAAAAGACTTCCTTAATCGACCGCCAGTCAATACTAAGACGGAGTCTGGGCACCAGACCCAGTTGATAGACACTAGGAATTTGAATGGCTAAATGTAAAGCCGCTCCCAAAACAACTCCAAAGACTAAGCCCACCAACCCCCACTGCGGATAAAAGGCAATAATACCGATGATGATACCAACATTATAAAAAACCGGACTAAGAGTGTAGGCAAAAAACTTCTTGTAAGTTTGAGTCACACTGCCCAAGAGATTGGAAATCCCCAATAAAAAAGGTGATAGAAGCAAAATCCGCGACAGGGTTGTTAATTCGGCTAAAGCCGAAGCGCTAAAGCCGGGAGCCAGGAGTGGCGAGAGAAGCGGCATTAAAATATACAAGATGACACTAACCACTATCATTAAGACACAAAAGACTGTAAACAAACCACTCAGAAAAATCACCGCCGCCTCACGACCACCATCCCGCTGCTCTCGTATAATAAAAGGAATCAAAACGGTTACCGACACAAAAGAGGCCAAGGAAACGTACATCAGATCCGGAATCCGAAAAGCAGTGTAGTAAATATCCAGTTCTAACCCAGCCCCGAAAGTTCCCGCGAGTAGCCGATCACGCAGCAAGGACAAAATTTGCGCCAGTAAAGAAAAACTACCCAAGAGAAAGGCGGCCTGGTGTAGGCCGCCCCACTCCTTATAAAACAACTTAAAAAACCGATCAACCATGACTAAAGTTACAAATCTGTGTCTACCAATTCAGCGTCACGACCAGCTTCCAACTCCTCAGCCTCGGCTTCTGTTTCAATAGGAGCCGTCTCTTGAACTTCACTTTCTATACCAGCCAAAGCTGGTAAATCACTCTGGATATTCCTAATAATCCGTTTGATTTCTTGATTGTCGGGATTGTACTGCTCGATCGTCTTAAATTGGCTTAGAGCCTCCGCCGACCGACCCAGCGCATCATAACTTAAACCTAAAAAGTACGAGGCGTTGGCATTTAAGCCGTTCGGACTAAGGGTAAGGACACGCTCAAAAGCCGTCGCCGCTTGCCGATAGTTTTGATCCTGAAAACGCATAAAGCCGAGCTGAAAATACAAGTTCACTTCATTAGGCATCCGAATAGCAGCTGACTCTAAACGCTCCAAGGCGGCCGCACGCCCACCCGACTCTTGGTCTAGTTGTGCCAGCAGTAAAACCGCCGGCGTGTAATTAGATTTAATATTCAAAGCTTCCTCCAAGTAAGCCCGGGCTTCGGCTTGATTACCGGCCCCAATTTCCAAGCGAGCCAAGCTAAGTAATATCTCCGGATCAAAAGGGCTCAAAGTTCTGGCTTCGGCATAGTGACGAAGCGCTTCCGTGTAAGCCCCTTCTAGTTTTAGTAGAGCTAAAAATTCATAAACATTGCCCAGGGCCACCACATTTAAATGATCAGTGGGATTTAACTCATAGGCACTCCTCGCAAAAGTCACTGCGCTCCCTATCAACACACCCAACTGTTGCTCTGTGATAGAATCCATCTCCCCCTCGATAGAAGCCAGCAGGGCATTAACCTCTTCAATTTTAGTATTAGCTAAAGCTCGTAAATAGATAGTATTGTGGGGATCTAAATTAACAGCTTGACCTAGTGACTGGCCAGCGGCCGTAAAATTATTCTGAGTTAGAAGTTCAACGGCTTCACGATAACTAAGCACCGACCAAAACTTTTGAATAATAGTGTAACCAGCAGCGATTAGTCCAATGAGTAACAGTACTATGACAAGCAAGGAAACAAAATAACTATTAGTAGTTTTATATAAAGAGTATTCTTTTACTTTTATCGCCTTAGCGCTAATCAGAGAAGCAATAAATAAGCCGGTCGAACCAAATAGCATCACGAGCCCTAAAGAATCGGCGGTGTAAAAAATGGACACGACCCAAAAGTAAATCATCGACAAAGACGATAAAGCCACCAAAGGCTTAGCCAAAGGCTCCGAGGCTAAGTGACCAGGTATACGCACAATCGTAAAAACAATACTTATTAGTAACAACAACCAAGCTAAAACCCCCAACAGTCCTGCGGTAACCGCAAAGGTCGGTATCAAGCCCACACCCTGCGTAAAATTAAGATTCCAATAAGCTTGCTCGTTTAGTAACTTAGGCTTATACAAATTCCAAGCCGAACCAAAGTTATTGGGCCCCACTCCCAGCAAAAGATCCTCTTGCCAGGTTTCTTTGACCACGGTCATAGTACTAGACCAAGTTGGACGCACCTCCAGAAAAGACAACCCCAGCCGATCATACAAACTATCGATAGACTGGCCAAGGGGTTTACCGGAAGGACCAAGAGTTAAAAAGAGAACCGCAATCAAAACCACCACAAAAGATGGTCGGAAGACTTTCTGCCCACTTAAAGAGATATTTACTCCCGGCTCGCTAGACTTACTCCTTTCTACGTTAACAATTGAAGTATAAATAAAAATCAATAGGGACGCTAAACCGAGCAAAAGCCAAACGAGCGCAAAATTAGTCAAGCCTAACATTAGAAGCGAGGAGACCAGGGCCCCGATCGACAACCACTTAATAAGTGGGCTACCAGCCACCGACTTTACTTCCAATAGGACCAGAGCCACCAAAGCTACGAAACCATACCAGATACTGATTTCATACCACTTGCCAATCAAAGTCTGTGGCAACCACTTTAAAAGGACAGGGACCACCGTGCCACCAATGGAAAATATTATTAGATGATACAAAGCTGATAATAGTCCCACCGCCAGCACCGCTAAGTAAAAGTTGAAAAGACGACGTCGACTGTCAAATAAAACAGCGGTCAAAAATAAAAGAACCGAAAGAGAAACGATCGATAAAGCCGTGCCCGATTCTACCAATGTTCCTAAAATAGACTGCCGCCAATTACTACCTAGCAAGCCGGCGATAACTACCGAGAGTGGTAATATCGGTAAAGCCGCTAAAATCCAAGTCCAAGGCAGTTTCAGGGTGCCCACTTGCAACCGACCCACCAACCATAAGACAACCGTCACCACGAGAATGCCTAATAAAAAATATTTCTTGCTCAAGTCAGGAGCTAAGCCCAAAAACCATAAACTTACAGTCGGCAAGAGGCTAAGTCCGACAAAGAGGACTAAAAACGCTGATTGATCAGCTGTCAAAAAACTTTGTTTGAGCGGCAAATTCTCTTTAGTCGCACTTTTAGAGATGGTCATACTTTTTTATTTAAATTTAGTTACTTGCTTTACCGCTACAGTATACTAAAATTTGAAACAACAGCCAATATGAATAAACGAAACTCCAAAACTGAAGTTACTATTGGTACGGCCGCCGATATATTAGGCGTCTCTATCAACACCGTTCGACTGTGGGGTAAAAAAGGCTTACTTAAATCCAAACGCCACCCTAAAAATAACTATCGCCTGTACTCCATTTCCAATTTAGAACAGTTTGCTGAACTTAATCAATTAAACCGAGGACGCCGGACTCTTCGAGCTGATTAAATCCACCCTATCAAAAAACCCCGCCTTAGGCGGAGTTTTTTGATTTTATATCTGTTGTCTATAAGCCGAATTCTGTACCAAGCATCACTTTCAATACTCTTACTTGTCTCTCGAAAAATACTGAAAGTGATGCTCGGCGATGGCTATTTATCTGGGAGTACTGTTGCCAGTACCCTCTAGCGGCACAAACCGGTGACTAGCACCGGAGTACGGCCTTGCACTTAGGTAAGGATTTAGCCGTTTCACCAATATGTTACCATATTGCTAATCCTTAAAAAGGATTCTCTCGCCTTTCAGCTCAAGCGTCTCTGCTCGCACCTCTACATTTGCATGCGACGGGTGTTACCCGCTACCCGGCTGCCCCTCACATGAAATAGTCTTATGAATTTTGTGAGCTAAGGTTGTCACCGAGTTTATAAAAAAGTTGGCTCGATTGAACAAACACAACTACACGGCTTAAACCTCATCTAGACTCACGAGACCATTTCATGTGAGGGGCAAGTGTTCGGACTTTCCTCCAAGCACCACTTTCAACCATCAAACTTAGACGAGCTTGATTATATGGTGATTAACTAAAATTCACCTTTAGCTGAAAGTGGTGCTCGGCAACCATCCGGCAACAGACTCTCAAATTATACTACAAACTACAAACAAAAACAAGGGCTTCTGGCCCTGGTTTTTGCTCACAACCCGACGTCTCCTCCTAACTACTCGCTTGTTCACTCCCTGTCCCTGCTTCAGCTGGAATGTCAATTTCGCACGTCCCCCCAGCACAAGCCAGCTCTTTTTTAACTTCAGTCTGATCTTCTTTTTCATAACTGACAATTTTAGAAAAATCCATATCACCAAAAGCTTTAGATAACTCCAAGTACCTGGCTTCGTCTATTTCTTCGTACGGTGCCAACTGATAGACATGCTCACTGCGAGGTAAGAAGGACAGTCCACCGATAATATCCCAGTGTTCGTACAACCAGTTGACGACGGTAATCCACTCATCATTACCCACTGAAATAGTGACCGATGGGTTATGTTCGGTAAAATTTTCCTTAAGCATTTTCCAATATTCAAGCTGTTCCAAAGCACTCATATCATTTTTGAAAGTACTATTGTCCGGGGCTTTAATCGGAAATTCCAACACATAGGTCGTGGCATTCGTCGCCGACTGACCAACCTCCGGATGGTAAGGTACACCTTGATCTTTCAACATTTGAAACAAAGCATCCGTCGCTGAAATTCTAATACGGCGAATATAGTAGGCGGCGTGTCGAGGGTGCATACCAGAGGCCGCATCGACGGTTTGCGACACAGTCCCCGACGGCTTAACGCAAGTAATAGCGGTTGATTCGCCTACCCCAAAACGCTTAGCATACTCCCGATTTACCTCCAACGCATAATCACGCATTTTTCGTAAAGTCTCTGCAGTCCTGACCGCCGGTGAGTCCCACTGACCAGTAATCGACACCCCGAGCAACCGCTCGGCTTCGCAGTTAACTTTCCAATCTTTAGATAAATAAGCGAAGTTCGTCAAAGTGGACTGATAAGTGCCCAGGATAGTAGCGATCCTGATTTTTTTCAGCAAAGTCTCTTCCGTATCTTCCGCCCGAGCCACCACTTCTGATAAGTTGCAAAACTGTTTGGATCGTAAAATTATTTCCCCACAAGGGTTAGTTCCCAATTGGTTGAAAAAGCCTTCCGACACCTTAAGGCGACGAGCTGGTAAAGTATGCTTCAAGGCTCCGCGGTTAAAAATTCCTCTTTCGCCGGTGCCACTGGCGACCAGCGCCGTCCACTCGTTTAAAAGTTCCGAAGCATGAGGCTTTTCATCATAGACGGCCGAGTTATTCGCAAGGCTACGCTGAGGATCAGTCAACCAGAACTGACCGGTCTTAGCATCACGAATGTCTTTATCATCCAGATCAGATAAGGAAATAAGAGCACTACGCCGAACACCGCCAGCCACCACAATCTCGCCAATTTTACAGATAATGTCATGAGCATCCAAGTTGGTGAGGCGTTTGCCCTGACGTCGTAACACTCGCTCCCGGGTAAAAACTATCAGTTGACGCAAGGGCTCCGGACCAGATGACTTGCCTCCCATCGTCTTAAGCCTGGCCCCGGCCGGTCGGAGCTTAGACAAGTCAAAATCTACATCCTGCCCGGCGTACCAAGTCTTCAAGCCATAGGTTAAAGCATCGCACCACCCTTCTTTACTGTCCTCCACCACAAAGGTGGTAAGTTTTTGACCGGTCTGCTTGGTGATAATCGGCAACTGTTGAATGTTTTGACTTTCAGCCGCAAAACCGCAACCAGTACCACACATCGAGACATACATAATCTCCGCGAAATCTTCCAGTTTAGACGGGGCGATAAACGAACAGTTATAAGCGCAGACATTGGTCTTGCGGGCCGCTTTGCCGGCAAACTGCATCAAGCGCATCGAGGGCATAGCTTCCTGTTTTAAAATAGCTTGTCTCACTTCTTCGTATTCGGCCTCCGCCAGCTTGTCCCCTAAATTTTCTTTCATAAAATCAATATACCGCCCCACTGTCTCCACCCAGGTTTCCCGCCTGTTCTCACCCTCAATCCAATTGGAGTAAGAGCGATAATAAACAAATTCGCCCAGCGAATTACGAAAATACTGACGACTTTCTTCCACCAGCGCTTTGACTTTTTCTGGCACCTCACCATGTTCCCGCCTAGCTTCGGCTCGTCGTTCACGATAGAGAATATAAGCCTTGGCTGTACTTGGAAACTGGCTTAAAATAAGGCTTTTTTCAACTAAGTCTTGGATTTCTTCCACCCCCGGCAAATACTCTTTACCCTCTTGTTTAGCCGCCGTCGCGGCCATTTCTTGCCCCACCAACTTGGCGACCGAAGCGGCCTCACCCTCTTTACCTTCACCCGCCGCTTTCATCGCCTTCATGATGGCGTGTTCGACTTTAGCCAAATCAAAATCCACTACCGATCCGTCACGCTTGGTAATTTTAGTAACGGTCGTCAAAGTAGATTTCTGATTGGACATAAATAGGAGTTTTATATTAGGAATAAGAGTTTAAAGCAGACCTTAGGTCACTCATTATAGTACACAGATCAACTTGACCCAAGAAATAATGTTGATAAACTCACCTCAAAAATAGTTAAGAAATGAAAATTAAAAAACTTCAAGCGAGGGTCAAAATTAACTCGTGATCACAACGTTATTTCGGTCATAATTCTTGAGTTTTAGATTTAGCTGCAAGATGAATTTAGTCCTAGGGCCCGCTTCATAGCTCGCAACCTAAGTTGAAAGATCCAGGTAACTAAAATTTCTTCCTGGTAATAAAGCGCGAAAATACCAACAAAAAAATTAGAATGGAAATGCCGGCCGACACTAAGCAGTAAAAGCAGTAAGCGCCTAAAATAGCGGCTTGCAAATATAAGAGCCAACCGGAAAATCCTAGACCCAACAAAGACCAGCCAGCGAGTAGCCACCACCATAAGTCTCGACCAGTCTCCCGATGCAAGAAAATAAAAGTCAAAATAAGGCTGTAATACAGTACACCAAGCAGGGCCACCGGTATCACCCCGCCAATAGTGGAGTACTGGCTACCGGTCACCACGTCACAACCCTCGACCAGCAAGCACCTAACCGAACCACCTAAAAAGTGTTTGGCGGTCAAATAGGAAGCATCAAGAAACCCTAGTAAGCCCAGAGCGGCGATAGTTAGAGTTAACCGATTACTCGTTAACTGTAGTTTGGGTGGTAGTGGAACTATTTGGTTCATTGTTTTTAGTCTTTATGGCCGCTTCAATTAAGTCGGCAAATTCTCCCGCCGTTCTAGCCTTGACTTCCACGCCGTCTAAATAAAAAGTGGGGGTGCCACTAACACGAGCTTGAACACCACTTAAATAGTCGCGCTCGACCCGCTCAGCGACTGCCTCACTTACTAAGTCAGCCTCAAAGCGGTTCATATCTAACCCTAGCTCGGAGGCGTAACTAGCGAAAGTGACTCGAGCGGTGGTCGGACTTTGGCTCGCCCAGGCGGTTTGATTGGCAAACATTAAAGTAGATATTTCCCAAAATTTGCCTTGCACAGCGGCCGCTTCACTAACCTGGGCCGCCAGGCGGGCATTCTGATGCTGGGGTAGTGGATAATGCCGATAGACAAACAATAAGTCATCCCGAAAGTCAGCTACTACTTCTTTTACCAATGGCTCATAGGCGGCACAAGCCGGACACTGAAAGTCGCTATACTCGATTAAAGTAACACCGCCCGGGGTACCCAAAACGTGATCATCAGCCGTAATCGAGGCTAGATCAACTTTTACCGTTTGGGGACCACTGGTAGTCCCGGATTGTTGGGCTGACCAAACCACGCCAAATATTAAAGCCACCAAAGCTGCCAGACCAATTATTAATAAAATAAATTTTTTAACTACTCGTTCTCGGCTTTTGCGCAAAGATCTTTCTTGTTTAGTTTCTTTGATTATAGACATAAATAACAATATACCATTCTCATAGTCTTTAGCCAAAAACCTGGTTTAGTGGTAATTAATTCGTCTTTACTTGCCAGCCGGCAGATAAATAGACGTTTTACCGGTGATGATTTTAAACAGATTTTCAATAAAATCCCCACCGGCATAGCCAATGATAAAACCCAGAGCCGGAGTGAGAGTCTCGAGCCCTAAGAAAGTAATCCCTAAGTCTTCGGTCACCCAAGCCGCCAAAGAACCAACTAGACCAGAAAGGACCACTCCACTAATAAAATAAAGCGGATTAAAAGTCACATTGCGATAGGAGTAATGATATTTAAAATAGCCCACCAAACCCCGCACCACACCCCCACCAAGTCCAGCAAGTAACACTCCAGAAAATATATCCATAGTTAAATTAAAAGACTGCTAATAGATGAAACTCTGCTTAAATCATAACAAAAGTTAAAAAAATTAACTCATCCTTTATCAACTATCTTGAAACTTAAGTTGATTTGGTAAAATTAGACCCGGTTCCACCTATGGTAAGTGGCCGGGTCTATTATCAACTGTCTCATTTTTCTACTCTTCCTTATACCAATCGTCCCGTTCTTGGGACCAGTCTGGTTGCCCAAATAATTCCTGCCGACCGAAAGTGCAGTCCAAATGGTCGTCTTCCGGTTCTCCTGGTTGTGGTGAATCAGGTGAGTTAAATGGGCACTCCACCGGGTCCACAGTCGCCGGTGGTTGCCAGTTTTGTCGACAAAAAATCCTTTCCACTGGCCACCGAGTTTCAAAATCAGCTAGAAGCTTGATTCCATCCGCAAGAGTCCAAGGGCCCAAACGATCGAGTAGTAAACTAAGGTGTGTCATGTCTGACCTCCTTTAATTTGTCCCGATACTTCATCTCCCTATACTCTAGCACTAGCCACCAAGCTCAGCAATTACTCCAACCCCTTAAACTATTTGACCAAAACCCATCTGGCCAGTTATGATGATCTTTCATGAAAAAAATTACCACTGGCGAGCTGATTAATAAATCCGCCTCCCCCTGCTTTCGGGTGGCCCGGGGTCTATCTGGACTCGGTCTCGTGGCTACTCGCGACATAACACGGGGTCAAACTATTGTGGAGTACATTGGCCCTCTCTTAAGTCGGACGGAGGCCGACGACAAAGGCGGTCGTTACTTGTTTGATGTCAATAGTCGCTGGACCATGGATGGCTCCGGCCGGACTAATGTCGCCCGCTACGTCAACCACTCCTGCCGACCCAATGCCGAGGCCGTCATAAAAAACCGGCGCATTTTTATTACCGCTCTCAAAAAAATTAAACCCGGGGAAGAAATTTGTTATGACTATGGTAAAGAGTATTTCGACGAGTTCATCGAACCCCACGGCTGCCACTGTGCCAGCTGTCAAAAGAAGAGCCCGAAGCGAGTCTAGGACTCGCTTCGGGCTCCGAGAGGAGCGTTTAGAATTTAACGAACTGATCTTGAGTCTCCTCGTGAAAGTGTTCGGCACCCCCATTTCGGATATAGTGCCAGGCCAATTCTGCAGGAGTCGGATCCCGGTCGATACCCTGAGCTCGCAGAGCTTGGATCGTATAATACCGATTGTCAGCACTCAAAATTTGCGCGCATTGGGCCGCCATTCGAGCGGCGGTATCAACCACTCCTTCCCTTTCTTTTGATTCCATCATGATAAACCCTCCCTGCCCGACTATTCCGTTAAATTACCCAGTGGAATAGATTGTCTAATCCTAGAGTAGCATAAGGAGCTTGAGTGTAAATACTTTAAAAGTCGAGTGGTGGACAACTTTACAGTAGAATTCCTCGTGCTAACTATTAGATGCGGAGGATGAGGGATTTGATTCCTACAGAATCTGTTCAGGTTGACGATATTTTTCTTCTCTAATTCGAAAAATATCAGGCAACCTTTTCTAATCCCTCCTTCCGCTTGGCGGAACCGCCCCACAGGCGGCCTCCGCAAAAAAGCTTGCGGATCTCGCTTTTTGGCGGTGACGATGTCCCGAAGTTAGAACCCATTAGGACGCTACACTTCAGTCGTGTCGATAAAATTGTAAGGGATTTACGCCGATTATACAAGGAGAATCCTAGCTATTTTGACGTTCCGGCTTTCGCCCAGAAGATTTATTAGAATTTCCTTATCCACAATAACGATAAATAGATATTGACAAACGATAAGGGCTAGATTAAGATGAATATATGAATATTTCAAGAACAAAATTCGTTATTCTCTTCATCATTTCTGGGTTCGCTTTTATGTTTATCACCAGCACGCTTTTGGGGTCAACAGGCCCCCGAGTATTCCCTAAGCACCCAGACTCTTTCTTGGGAACAGCGTCACCAATAGCCTGGAAGAATACCGTATCCACAATTATATCGCCTATTAAAGTTGTTTTAATAGGACCTTTGTTGCTTTCTACCGATTTTTTGCGGGATGATCCTCCACCCCCATTTATTGGTATCTATCTTATTTTCTACTGGACGATTCTTGCCTCAATTATTCATTATCTCCTCCGCAAAATAAACATTCTTAAAACTACAAAAAATAATTTATAAGAATCACCTATGAAAAAAAGCTCAACAGTATTTCTTCAAGTAGTCATCGTGCTCATCGGCATCGTGGCACTAGCCATTATGATTCGGTTTCCCCAAACCGAAGGGAGGGCCGCAAACTTAGACCTGTTCAGTATTTATGCCGATCCATTCATTGTGTATATGTACCTCGCGTCTATTGCATTTTTTGTTGCGCTGTATCAGGCATTTAAACTGCTCGGGTACATTGGAAAAAACAGGGTGTTCTCGCAAGCGTCCGTGAACGCATTGCGTGCAATAAAATACTGCGCAATGATACTCATCGGTTTTTTTGTGGGGGCAGAAGGCTACATCAATATTGTCTCGCGCAAAGCAGGGGAGGATATTGCCGGCGGAGTGATGATGGGAGTTATCTTGATCTTTATCTCTGCTGTGGTAGCCACTGCGGCGGCGGTGTTTGAGAAAACGTTGCAAAGTGCCGTCGATATCAAGTCCGAGAACGACTTAACCGTTTAATGCTATGGCAATCATCATAAACATCGATGTCATGTTGGCGAAGCGGAAGATGAGCGTCACCGAGCTCGCCGAGAAAGTCGGCATCACAATGGCTAATATTTCTGTATTGAAAAACAGCAAGGCAAAAGCAATTCGCCTCTCAACGTTGGAGGCAATTTGCAAAGCTTTAGAGTGTCAGCCCGGAGATATTTTGGAGTATAAGAAGTAAAAGAAAATCCGGTCTTACATAAGCCGGATTTTCTTTTACTTAAGAGGATTATTCCTCTCCTCGGGCATCCTCTATCAATCTCTGTTCTTTGAGGTATCTGGTCACTGAATACCACCCCGCATTGATCACTGGGATCAGTAACGCCCAACGAGGGTCGTTCTCGGCATAGGCGATCAGTATCGGCAGGATTGCTGATACTGCGGAGTAAAAGAACACGATCGCAAGGTGCTTCAGAGCTTCTTTTTGAGGTGTTGTCATAGTGGTTAAAATGATCGCTTAATAATTGCCAATCCTTCCTCGATTTTCCTCACACCGTCCTCGATAGAGGGATTGGTCGTTTGTTGGCCGGCAAGTGCGACCAGCTCGTCGAGGATCGCCTTGTTGATTGCTGGACAGTTTGGTTTCTTTGAGAAGATCTCAAAGTGGCCAACGATGTGATTCCGGTCGATTGGAATCTGCCATCGCTGGCAAATTTCTCGAATCAGGGTTGCACTTGATTGCTTCATGGCATCAGTCCACACGTCGTTCGGTTTACCCTCATGTTCAATCCCGACCGTGTACAGGTTTGGATTGACGTTCGGTTTTATGAGCTTCCATAGAGGCGCATCGACACGACCGGCGTGCCAGGCGGCATCGTTTTCTTGCACATACTGGTGGACTTCACCGGTTTTCCCGATTCCGTAATGTGCGCTTACTTGTGATGATGGATTCGCAAACCACGAATCGGTGCCAATGAGCGTTCCATCCATGATGTGGATGACGATGCCCTCCGGTCGGTAACCTTTGCGACCACTCCAGAAGTTAGGAGACTTTTTTTGAATGATGTTCATAATCTTATTTGTTAATTGTTAGTAGTAAGTTAATGACTGCAGTGATCAAACCTCCCACCGATGCGGTGGCAACAATCCAGAAGAATCGTTTGACCCAATCGACATCCGTACCGACCTTGGTTAGTTCGATCTGTATGTGTGGCAGATGATTGTCTTTGATTTCATTCACCGTCTTTTCAACACGGTCGAGACGCTCATCTTGCATTCGGTTTTGATACTCTGATCTTTCCATATGATTATTTCGGCACGTACACCGAGTCGAACCTATTGATGAGACCTCTGCTTTCCAGTGTTTCCTCAAGACTGTCTTGCATCTCTCGATCTCGCCAGAATTTCTCCTTTTCCATGTCGACCGATCTCGCTTTCGCCCCGACAATTCCATATAGGAATTTCACAACACCGGCAGTCTTATCATCGGTAAGTTTGCCGGCCGTAGTGTAGAAGCGTCCGAGAGCGGTGTTTAGGAAGTGGAGTTTGTAAGCGTTGGCTCGATAGCTCACGATTCCGTTTTTGTTCGTGTGCTCTGATACTTCCATCCAGTCTCGCAGTCCGGGGATTGAATTGATGAATGGATAGACTCGGCTGTTTTCTTTGATCGGCTCGCCCATGAAGAGGTTTTGTCCGGTGGCCGCTTCAATCGGATATTTCAGGATCGGTGACAGTTCACCCACGAAGCTCGCTAGTGTTCGTTGAGGACTTCCTTTATAGAGTCGGTTGATGTCCTCGACCGGCAGACCGAGACCGTAGAGATATTGCGAGAATCCCTCTTTCTCACCGAGTCGGACTGGCAATCCCTCTCGCATGTATGGTGGCAAGTATTGGAATTCCTCTTTCGCTTTTTCCTTATCGACTTGAAGGTTGTCTACAAGCTTGCCGATGGCGGCGTATTTACCGGGCTGTTTTGCCATTTGCTCAAGTTGGAGAGGGATATTGCCACGAGTCCATCGGTAGAACGGCATGAGTCGCTTCATTACGTTTTGTTCAAACTTCGCAAGACCCTCTGGTGCATAGTCGAAGTGAAATTGGAATACTGCCTTGGCGGCATCCTCCGGTGCGTCACCTTTTATCAAACGATCCAAGAAGAGTGGTAGACGCAGACGGTTTTCAGTGATCTCCATCGCACCTTTCGGGAGATCCATCAGTTTCCCAACAGGACTTTTTCCTATGTCTTTCTCGACCTCACGCATCACATCCAAGTAGCCGGGCTGGCCAACGACTCCCAGTTTTTCAGTCATCTCTTTTATTTGTTGGTAGGTGTACTTGGTACCTAGTTTTGTTGTTATTGAACCTTTCATACCCCGAGCGATCTGATCGCCTTGGAGGTATCGTGCCGGATTTTTCACACCGGCTATAAAGTTGTTGAAAATTCCACCGATTGAGTTGCGAACATGGAAAGCTGGAAACCAGCCGGTTACTGATCCCTTCCAGAAATTGAGAGCTTTATCGTAGAGCTTTAGGAATCCCTTAGTTGCTTCATCATTCGTGAGCACCTTATATGTTTCCTCGACATGCTTCACGATCTGTTCAGGCAAAAGCACTCCCTTTAATTGAGGCACGGTGCTTTCAACGTACCGAATGCCGTTCTCAAAGATTGGCTTTACTGTCTCTCTGGTCATCATCTTTCCGGTTACAGGATTCCTTATTTCTTTCGTGATGACTTCGCCTTGCTTGCCGAATTGCTTTCCAGCTTCAGTTAAAAAGTCGTAGGTGTTTACAGCTCTGATATGCTCGGCTTTGCGTGCGCCGAATGCTTTAAATGCATCCTGCTCAAACAGTCTCACTCCGTGAGTTCTTCGGAAGTATTTATTGATATTGTCGACTGTGTCGTCGAGGGTTCGAGACTTTGCAAACGGTGTGCTTACTCGCATCTTTCCTGTTAGCTCGTCAGCGACATCACTATTCTTTTGCAAAAAGTCACGGCCTTCCGGTGTCAGATAGTGGCGTAAGTAATCCGGTAGCTCGGTATGGAGTAGACCCTTTTCTTTTTCAATATTTGCAAATCGTTTATGCTCGCCCTGAATGTGACTAATAATGTTGTCGATCGCACCGCTTCCTTTGGTAGCGATTTGCTCGACTCCGTCGGCCGCCTTTGCAGGAAGATCGGCCATTCCCTCGATCAGTCGGCCGACTCTGGTGCCAGCATCTTTGCCAAGTTCTTTTCTTGCTGTTTTACCGAGATCGATTGCTTCGTCAGCGGCCTTACCGACTTCGGACCGGGTTGCTTTGGTGAATTGAGAAAACTTGTCGACATACTCCTCACCGATACGTCCCGGCAGGTCTTTGATGCTTTTAAATGGTACAAATGCTTTGCCAGCGAGGTCTTTTGCACTTTCATACATTTTGCCGACGACAGGTGTCTTTTCTACGAGCCAGTCTGCGGCCTTGAATGGTGCGGTGACAGCCGATCGTGGAAGCACTTGTTGACCGGCAAATTTTAGACCTCCTTTGGCAAGATACCTTTCGCCCCCTTCCGCAAGAATCTTTTCTGCCAATGCTTTCCGGGCGGCTGTCTCACCGACTTCCTGTATAGACTTTTTGAGGAGTGACGTTCCGGATTTACTGAGCACGACCGTCCCGGCTTTGGTTGCGAGTTTTGCACCGGCCCCATAGCCGAATGTTAAGTACGTTGTCGGATCAAGCAGGACGTCTGCGATAAAACCACCGACTTTGCTCTTGATTCCGAGTGCTTCAGACGGCTGTATGTGTTCTTGGATTCCGGCTTTGATTCCTTTTCCGCTTATAAGGCCTCCGACAGCATACCCACCAGTATTGAGTACGTGGAGGATTCTTTGCAGAGTTGATGCTTTCGGTTGAGTGGAGGATACATCGAGATTATTTTGCAAGGCAAAGTCTCGCAACCCCTCGACAGTGGTCACGTTTGGTTTACCGGCCGGTTTCTCAACCTCGGTCGTTACATATTTCCCCTCGGCATTCTTTTGATACTGCACGACGTTACCGGGAGCGGGTGCAGACTTTGGGAGTGGAGGAGAGACCGGTGCAGAACCGGTGTTTATGTACTTTCCAGTTTTTGGGTCTTTGATGTAGGCCATAGCGTTTTAATTTCCGATACCGAAGAGACCCTTCAAGAAGCTCTTGCCGGTGTTGTATCCGGACTTCGCGAGGTTCGGTATCTGTTGTGTGAATACGTCTTTGACCCCAGCACCGAAGTCTTGAGCGGTTATTCTTGGTTGACCTGATTTCAAAGCTTGAGCGGCGGCCGCATCCGCTTGCTGTTGAGCATTTGCTTCAGCGATGATCTGATCTCGTTTCTGCAGGACTTGGGCCCGGATGTTTTGCGGTACATTGCTTGCGGTAAAGTTCGGATTATTAAGAAGTTCGAGTGCGTAAGCTTCTATGTCGCTCGATGAACCTCCTCCATCTGATCCGCTACCTGACTTTGCGCCGACTACTTTTGTGCCAGCAATGTCATGCACTGTTCCGGCTGGGGTGCTGTTGGAAAGGTTTGCGAGTTGAATTGCTCGATTGATCACATCTTGAGCGTCTTTCTTTTCCTGCTCTTTGCCGTACTTGGATGCTTCGACGATGTTTGCAACATCTTTTTCTGAAGCACCGAATACTTGTTTCAAGATGTCCCCGAGGACGCTGTATTGGTCTTTCTGGAATCCAAGTGTTTTTTCTGCGACCGTGAGTGGCAATGTAGAATCCTCGTACTGCATGCCGGCCGCATCTTTGGCAGATGAATCTGCAACCCCGAGCTTATCGGCCAGTCGATTTCTTTCGTTGAGAAGTTTTCGGTATTCGTCTATGAGTGGTTGCTTTTCTGAAGCGACAAGTCTTTGAGTTTGACTCTCGGTTACGAGACCGCCACCCTTTACCATTCGATTGCGGATGTCTTTCTCTGAATCATCGATCGCAAGTTCCATCGATGCCAAGCGATCATCTAAACTCAAAAGATTTTTCTGCATCACATCTACACCACGCTTCACCTTTTCTTGCTCATAAATGTCTGCTTTTTTAGGCAGATTTTTGAGTGATTCGAGGTAGGAAGTCTGGCTATCCTGCATGCTTTTGAGGGCAGAATCGAGACCGAGTTCGGATCGGTACTTTGTGAGCAAACTGGTCGAAGAAGGCACTTCAGCGCCATACAGGGTGCTTTTCTGGGGTACACCGCTCGCCCCCGGGCTCGAAATTTGGTCAACGCGCTGGGTTACGGGCGAAGAAGGTGTTACGGGTGCAGGAGGAGTTGGAACGCTCGCCTTAGGGGCAACAACGGGTGAAGTCGGTGCTCCGGGCAAGTTCAGGCTCGAACCGGCGTATATCAGGTTCGGATTCTTGATACTTGGATTCGCTTTCAGCAGGGCGTCGATCGACGTTCCTTGCTGTCTGGCGATTCCCGATAGGGTCTGACCTTTTTGTATTGTTATTGTTGCCATAAGTTTTTAAGTAAGTGTTGCGTACCTCCACGCTCCGTTAAAAAATACGTAGAACCGTCGCGTACCACCGTTCTCGTACAACGCAAAGCTGATCTGGTATCCCGGTGTCTCAGTCGGCACGCTGTTCAAGATTGGAATGTCACGCAGAA
>MHTK01000005.1 GCA_001824825.1 Candidatus Vogelbacteria bacterium RIFOXYD1_FULL_46_19
GGGGCAGTGTGTGCATACAGTGAACCGTACGAGGCTTATGATCCGGTGAATCTGCCACCGCGTGATCCAAGTCTACCACTCTTGGTTGCCACAGTATCAAATGTCACCATAACTGGGGCTAATTTTTCGGCTAGTACTGGTTGGAAAGTGGGAACCTCTAATACTTTTAAATGGAAGTATGGTGATTTTAGTAACTTCGTGAAAACAGTATCTTTAAGCTTGTGCAATCCTTCCACTGTTGGCAGTGATGAGTATTGTTTCTTGATGTCCCGAGGATCAGGTTTGGAGCAGAACAAAGTACCATCAGGCACCGGCGACCCCACTGGCACCAGTACTTCCTTACAGCCATTAGGCTCCAATGTGGTATCTATACACCTCAATCCAAATTACTATCTTTCTTTGGAAGAAAAAAAAGCCAAAGGAGCGCTCTTCGCCGCCGCTTTTGATGGTTACAAAACCAGAGCCAAGATTTGCCCAACCGATGCCACCGGTCAGGTGCCGGTGGGGGCAGTGTGTGCATACAGTGAACCGTACGAGGCTTATGATCCGGTGAATCCTTTGCCACGGACTCTCACTAGCAAGTTAATCAAGGTGGTGTGGCAAGACTTAGGAGACCGCTTGGTGTTAAAATCAGGACCAGTGGTAGAAATAAACCGGGCCTACCCCGGCGCCCAACCTTTCTATTTTGTTGAGTCGTCGACGGTTCCGACCGAGGGTTATTATACGGCTAAATTATACAATGAGTCGGGGACTGTGATTAGCCAATACGGAATTCAAGATCCCTACGCCATCCATATCTCCTTCCCGGCGACATGTTTTAAAGCTAATCACGAATTTGATCTTGAAAAATGTGGCATTACGCCAGAAATAAACGCTAAATTTACTTGTCGTCCGGAAGCTAAACGCCTAACTATTACGGAAAATTCCACTGGCCGGGTGGTGGCTTCGGTCAACTTGGCCCTGACGGCTGCGATGTGTGCTAATTAAGGCAAACCAATACTTGCTCAAAACTAAGTGATATGATAATTCTATAGAAGATAAGGCCTATCTCTAAAGGAGGTGTGCGATGAGTTGTGTGGTAGCTACGCTCTATTCTCTGGCTCTGCTGGTTTTACTGGTAGCAGCGATTGTCCAATCCCATTGGTGGGATAAAGAGAACGACAACTCCGATCAGTAGGACTTTGATAGACGGTGTAAAAGCTCGCTTCGGCGAGCTTTTCTTATGATATAATTTTAAGATGGAAAAAATTATTTTAAATACTGATGGTGGAGCGAGGGGTAATCCGGGGCCCGCGGGAGCGGGAGCGGTGGTCACGGGTGGGACTGGCCAAGTTTTAGCTAAAGCGTCTAAGTATTTGGGAGAAACTACCAATAACGAAGCTGAATACCAAGGGGTGATTTTGGGGTTGGAGACGATTAAAAAAAATTTTAGTAAAGATAAGTTAAAAAATTTGCAGGTGGAGGTGCGTTTAGACTCGGAGTTGGTCACACGCCAACTGTTGGGACAGTATCAAGTCAAAGAAGAGCGCTTGTGGCCGTGGTTTATGAAAATCAATAATTTTCGCGTGAGTGATTTTCCTAATATTAGTTTTACTCACGTGCCTCGAGAGGCTAATGCGGTAGCTGATGAACTGGCTAATGAGGCTATGGATAAGCAGACAACGGGCGGACTTTTTAACTAACCAGCCTCTGATAGCAGTTGGTCTAAAGCCATGTTATCGCTATTTAAAATTAATTTAGCGGTTTGGCGACACTTAATGTTTTTATTGGTGACTGGTTTTTTGCTGGGAGTGGGCTGGGCTTCTTTGACACCATCACTGGCTGGTTTGCCCTCACTTCTTCTGATAGCAGCTGGGTTCATTTGTTTGGCGGGTCTGATGCGTTGGCAGAAGGTTTGGCCCTACTTGCTGGTGGCGGCTTTCCTAATAGGGTCGGCCCTTGGGGTGGGGCAAGTGGAAAGCTTGCTCGTAAAATTGGATACAACCAAGTGGATGGCGTCTGGAGGGTCGGCTGGTTTTGTGGGTTTAATTGTAGCGGAACCCGATGAGCGAGACCAGAACATCCGACTGGTGGTAGAGCCCAAAGGGGAACAGTTTAAAATTTTGGTGCAGGTCCCGCCGCAGTCAAAGGTTCATTACGGCGATACGGTTTTAGTAAAGGGGACATTACGCCGGCCGGTCAATTTTATTGCTGACGGTGGGAAAGAATTTGATTATGTATCATATCTAAAAGTTAGGGGCATAGTATATGAAGTAGCCTTTGCGACAGTGGTGAAACTTGAGTCGGGAGGAGGTAGTGCCCTCAAGGCTAAACTTTACGCAGTCAAGAATACATTTACTAAGACCCTAAATCAACTTATAGCCGAGCCGGCTAGTTCCTTGATGGCGGGCTTAATTCTAGGTGAACATCGAGGCTTGGGCCAAAAGTTGGAAGAGAATTTTAGACGCACCGGCTTATCTCATATTGTGGTGTTGTCGGGCTATAATATGATGATTATTGCGGAATCAATTATGCTGTGGTTCGGCACGATATTATCGTTTGGAGCTAGTTTGGCGTTGGGAGCGGTTACAATCATCCTGTTTGCCATGATGGTGGGTGGTGGCCCGACGGTGGCGCGAGCCTCTATTATGGCTCTCGCGGCCCTATTGGCGCGGGCGACGGGACGACAGTACGAAGCCGGAGTGGCTTTGTTTTTAGCGGGCGCTCTAATGGTAGTAGTTAACCCTCTAGTTTTAGTTTATGATGTTGGTTTTCAACTGTCCTTCTTGGCCACTTTAGGATTGATATACTTAGCTCCTTTACTTGAAGATAAATTATCTTTCATACCAAAAACGCTAGGCTGGCGCGAAGTTTGTGTGACGACAGTAGCCGCTCAGTTGGCAGTTTTACCGTGGCTTCTTTACGTGATAGGGGAAGTTTCACTGGTATCGCTCTTGGCTAATGTTTTGGTTTTACCGGTTATTCCACCTGTCATGCTATTCGGCTTAGTGACTGGCTTAGCGGGTTTAGTTTTTTATCCGACAGCTTATCTCTTCGCTTGGCTCGTTAGTTTGTGGCTCCGTTATATTTTATTGGTAGTAAATTTATTGGCGGCCATTCCCGGAGCTTTGTTAAATGGCATTGCCATCAACTTAGTTCTGGTGGTAATAATTTATCTCGGCTACGGACTGGCTATTTACTTTTGGACGCCCAGTAAACTCAAAACCTCATCATTGTTCACAATTCATTAATTTGAATTTGATGAGTTTATTTGTATAATAAGATTCATTACTCAAGTACTAATTAATTAAATTTAGTTTTTATGGCCACCATTGCTTCGCCGATAAAAAATAAAAATGTTATTTTGGCTTTTATACTAGGAATTATTGTCACCGTCTTTGTTGGACACGCCGTTGTGGTGTACCAGACTAGAAACTTGGCCGTGGAAAATCGTAATGATATCAATAGCATCATGACTTTCCTCCAGCAAGCCACCGGAGGAGCTCCAGTAGCTCCGGCTGGTGAAGTAGAAGAAGCTGAGTAGCCACTTTTTGACAGTGAGTTTCAAGCCGTCCCCACTTATTAAAGTGGGGACGGACTTTGTTATACTAAGTGATAATGAATAGATCAATGAGCCTCCGCTGGTTTGGTTTGTTTTTGATAGCTGTGCTTTCTTTGGTGGTCTGGTTGGAAGTGGTGAGACAGACACCGGGAGGTGATCTATCCGTTTCCTTTTTAGATGTGGGTCAAGGGGATGCTATTTTCATTGAAGCGCCTAATGGTAACCAGATCTTAATTGACGGTGGTTTTGGCCGACAAGTCTTAAGAGAGTTGGGGGGAGTGATGCCGTTTTATGATCGCTCTCTTGACTTGGTTATAGCGACGCACTCTGATACTGATCACTTGGGCGGCTTGCCGTTTGTGCTGGAGCGTTTTGCGGTCTCGAGTGTGATGACGAATGGCGAGCCGGGAGATAACGAGGCTAGTGTGAGCTTCGCCGAAGCAGTAAGGGCTGAGAAAGTACCAGAGCTTACAGCTCGAGCTGGGGTGAAAGTGGAGCTGGACCGGGGGGTGGAGCTCACTATTTTATACCCTGACCGTAAAACTGATCTAGACGTCGACTCTAATACCATGTCTATCGTGGCCTTACTTCGCTATGGGGAGACAGAGTTTCTATTAACCGGTGATGCTCCGGCTGCTGTTGAAGATCAGTTAGTGCAAACTTATACTGCGAACTTAAGGGCGGAAGTATTAAAACTGGGCCATCATGGCTCAGACACCTCTAGTTCAGATTATTTTTTAGCGGCCACGAAACCTGACTTGGCTATTATTTCGGCCGGCCGAGATAATCGTTACGGTCATCCGCATCAAGTGGTCTTAGACCGCTTGGATCGGTTAAGTATTCCCTACTTTAGTACAGCTGATGTGGGCACTATTACTTTCCAGTCCGACGGCTACACAGTCACATGTGTGGAGTGTTCTCGGTAACCACTTATTCCTAAAACAGGGTTGCTGCTAAAATTGGAGGTTTTAAAATAGCCCTGGGCCGTTCGGCCCAGGGCTATCAGAGTTTGATATTAGTCGGCTAGCCTTATTTGCAAATGCTTGTTCTTTTTTAAGCAAGAAGTACAAATTTTGATTCGGCCTCCTACTTCTGGTGCCAAAGTGGCCCACTGCAAATTAGGCTGCTTGCGCGTTTTTCCGGTCGGATTATATTTGGTGGCTCGAACTCGGTTGGAATAATTCCCCACCATTTGGCTAGTTTTGGAGCAAATTGGGCAAGCTTTCATAACTTAAGTACTAATAGATTAAATAAATTTCTGAAATAGTCTTTGGTCACTAAAAACGATACGATTTGTAGTCACTTCTATAGTCTATTTGTATCGCACTTTGTATGCTATCATGTCAAAATCGCTTTGTAAATGGTGGACGCTCTTTGGACTAAGACTCTGATTCACTGTTTTTATTCTTAAATATCGACTTTCAAATATTATGATGGGTTTTGAAGTTATTTTTTTTATTGCCATTTTGATCGTTTCGGTGGTGGTGCACGAAGTGTCCCATGGGTTTGCCGCTGATCTACTAGGTGATCCGACGGCTAGAATTGCTGGCCGCTTAACTCTAAACCCGATTCCTCATATTGATCCCGTGGGATCCATTTTGGTCCCCGCGGTCTTGTCTCTTATTCCCGGCGGTATCGTTTTTGGTTGGGCCAAACCGGTGCCTTTCAATCCTTATAACTTGCGGGCGGGTAAGTGGGGGCCGGCTCTCGTGGCGGTCGCCGGCCCAGTTTCTAACTTGCTGATTGCCTTTATCTTTGCTGGTGTTATTCGTTGGGTCTTACCCTTAGGTCTAATTAGTGCGGCAGCTGGTCAGATTGTGGTAATGGTAGTGGTTTTGAATATTGTTTTGGCTTTGTTTAATTTAATACCCATTCCACCTTTAGACGGCTCTAAAATTTTATTTGCCCTTATCCCTTATAGGTGGCGAGGGGTCGGTGAGATAATGGAGCGTTATCAGCTGGTTTTAATCTTGCTGGTCATTCTGGCGGCCTGGTCTTGGTTGTGGCCAGTGGTTAATTTGGTCTTCACGCTCTTAACTGGGAGGCGCTTATAGGAGCAACTTACGACTCCTGCTTCTTGCTTTTTTCTAGTCAATGTATTAAAGTATCATCTGTTTATGCCTACCATCAATCAACTGGTTCGAAAGAGCCGAAAAAAAGTAGAAAAGAAAACCAAATCTGTCGCCTTGGCGATGGGTTTTAATAACCGTAAAAATAAACCAGTTTACTATAACTCGCCTTTTAAACGAGGAGTTTGTTTACAGGTAAAGACCACCACTCCTAAGAAACCTAACTCTGCTTTGCGAAAAATTGCTCGGGTCCGTTTAACCAATGGTATGGAGGTGACCGCTTATATCCCAGGTATGGGTCATAATTTGCAGGAGCACTCGGTGGTTTTAATTCGCGGTGGTCGTGTGAAAGACTTGCCGGGTGTGCGTTATCATATTGTTCGTGGTGTTTTGGATGCCACTGGGGTTGATAAGCGACGACAAGGTCGTTCTAAATATGGAGCCAAGCGACCAAAAGCTTAAGTTTTTTTCATATATAATTTTTACCCATGCGCAGAAAACATAAACCAACTAGTCGCCTAAAGCCGGATTTAGTCTATGAGTCTCTTAAAGTTGAAAAACTCATAAATTATGTAATGGAGCGAGGCAAAAAGAATACCGCTCGTAAAATTGTTTACGGGGCTTTTGATGTGATTAAAGACAAGGAAAAAGCTGAACCCCTCGCGGTATTTGAACAAGCCATTCAAAATGTTGGCCCGGTAATGGAAGTGCGGTCCCGGCGGGTGGGTGGAGCTAACTATCAGGTGCCGCATGAAGTGCGGGAAGTCCGACGGTTGTCCTTAGGCTTGCGCTGGATCATTAACTCAGCTCAAGCTAAAAGTGGCCGACCAATGAAAGACCGACTGGCAGATGAGCTGGTGCTGGCCAGTAAAAATGAAGGTGAAGCAGTGAAGAAAAAAGAAAATGTTCACAAAATGGCCGAGGCTAACCGGGCTTTTGCCCACTTTGCTTTGGCCCGGAGAAAATAGTTTTAATTTAGGGAGCAGGGCGACCATAAATTTAACTACCCCGCCCTGTCGGACACTTGACTGGTTATTGGTTTACTTTGGTTAAGCTAATATTGTTTGTTATAAACCTGGTGTTAGTTGTTGGTCCGATAGGGCGGGGTGAACAAAATATATTCATTTCATTCATTATTTTACATCATGGCGCGAGATTATCCTTTAGAAAAAGTACGCAATATCGGTATTATTGCTCATATTGACGCGGGTAAAACCACTACTACCGAGCGGGTTCTTTACTATACCGGAGTGTCTCACAAAATCGGTGAAGTTCATGAGGGTGAGGCTACTATGGATTGGATGGAACAAGAACGAGAGCGAGGCATTACCATTACCTCAGCGGCCACTACGGCTTTTTGGACCCCGACTTATGAAGCCGGTAATGATAGTCGTAAGCACCGGGTCAATATTATTGATACACCGGGGCACGTTGACTTTACGGCTGAAGTAGAGCGATCGTTGAAGGTGTTAGATGGTGGAGTGGTGGTTTTTGACGGAGTGGCTGGAGTGGAGCCACAGTCGGAAACTGTCTGGCGCCAAGCTGATAAGTACAAAGTCCCGCGGATCTGTTTTATTAATAAGCTGGATCGCATGGGAGCGAGCTTTGACCATTCTTTTAAAACTATTATTGACCGGCTGACCAAAAACGCGGTGCGGGTGCAAATTCCGATTGGTGAAGATGATGCTCATGAAGGGGTAATCGATCTCTTGCGAATGAAAGGTTACTTCTTTGAAGGTACGATGGGTAATGAGATCAAGGAAGTGGAAATTCCGGAGGCACAACTTGCTGATGCTAAAAAATTGCGAGCCGAGCTGATCGAAAAAATTGTGGAACATGACGATGTTTTGATGGAAGCCTTCTTGGAAGGCAAAGAGCCGACTTTTGATGATTTAAAACGTGTTTTACGACGAGCAACTATTGCCAATGAATTGGTGCCGGTATTTTGTGGCTCGGCTTTGAAAAATAAGGGTGTGCAGTTGGTATTGGACGGGGTGGTGGATTATCTACCTAGCCCCCTCGACATTCCACCAGTGCATGGTACTGATCCACAGACCGGTGAAGAAGATTCACGCCCAGCTAGTGATACAGCGCCGATGTCAGCTTTAGTATTTAAACTGCAAAGTGACCCCTTTGTGGGGCAGCTAGCCTATGTCCGCGTGTACTCGGGAGTGTTATCTGCCGGTTCTTATATTTACAACTCAACCACTAATGACAAAGAACGAATCGGGCGAATTGTGCGGATGCACGCTAATCACCGAGAAGAAGTAAAGGAAGTTTATGCCGGGGAAATTGCCGCCATCGTGGGCTTAAAGAGTACTAAAACTTCTCATACCTTGTGTGATGAAACTAAGCCAATTGTTTTAGACCGGATTGAATTTCCAGAACCGGTGGTGGATTTGCGGATTGAACCTAAAACCAAAGCAGATCAGGAAAAAATGGGCTTGGCTTTGCGTAAACTGGCTGATGAAGATCCAACTTTTAGAATCAAGTCTGACCCTGACACTATGGAAACGATTATTTCCGGTATGGGAGAGCTACACTTGGATATTATTGTTGATCGAATGAAACGGGAATTTAGTGTGGAGGCTAATGTGGGGGCTCCTCAAGTCGCTTACAAGGAAACTATTACCGACATGGCGGAGGCTGAGCACAAATATATCAAGCAGTCTGGTGGTAAGGGTCAGTACGGCCATGTTCGTCTGCGGATTAAGCCGCTTGATAAAACCTTGAAAGCGGAAGATGCACCTAAAAACGTAGTGCGCGAAGATAACTTTGAATTTATTAACTCCATTAAAGGGGGCGTAATTCCTCAAGAGTTTATTACTCCGGTAGAAAAAGGGGTGCGGGAGGGCATGAGTCGAGGAATTCAAGCTGGTTTTGAAGTGGTAGATGTTTCGGTAGAACTGTACGACGGTTCTTATCACGATGTGGACTCTTCAGAAATGGCTTTTAAGCTGGCTGGCTCGATGGCTTTTCAGGAAGGCGCGCGTAAAGCCAAACCAGTGTTGTTGGAGCCAATTATGAAAGTGGAAGTCGTGGTACCTGATAAGTTTATGGGGGACATTACTGGCCACTTGTCTTCCAAGCGTGGGCAAATTGAAGAGATGGAAGATCGGGGTAACTTAAAGGCAATTAAAGCCAAGGTGCCGCTGGCCGAAATGTTTGGTTATGTGACCACCTTGCGCTCGATGACTGAGGGTCGTGGGACATATGTGATGGAATTTTCCGAGTACGCTATTATTCCGCAAAATGTGGCCACCTCGATTATTGAAGGGAGGAAGAAATAGGAAATGATACTAATATACGAATGATACTAATAAACCCCCGCGGCAGAGCCGCGGGGGTTTTATACTAAATACCAGATACAATATACACTATACTAATATATAGGGGTTTGACATCCTCCATCCCTCTGCTATTATATAGCTACGCTTTGTGCGTGCTTTTTTGGTGTTTGCGTGCCAGCTTGAGTTTTTTTCACATTCGGTTTTGAGAGAAAATTCAAGCAGGCACGGACTAACATCATTATTAATACTAGGTAATTAATCGTAAATAATATTAGCTTATGGCAGATAAATTTGATCGTTCCAAGCCACACGTTAACGTTGGTACTATTGGCCACGTTGACCACGGCAAAACCACTCTAACCGCTTCTATCCTGCATGTTCTCGATTTGAACAAGGATAAGGGTTATGGATCTCGCATTGAAGGGGTAGATGGTATTGACAATGCCCCAGAAGAAAAAGCCCGAGGAATTACAATTGCGCTTCACCACTCGGAATACTGGACACCGAAGCGTCACTACGCTCACATCGACGCCCCAGGACATGCCGACTACATCAAAAACATGATTACCGGTGCCGCCCAGATGGATGGGGCCGTCCTCGTCGTAGCCGCTACTGACGGTTTGATGCCGCAGACCCGAGAGCACGTTCTACTGGCGCGTCAAGTGGGGGTACCTAAGCTGATTGTTTTCTTAAACAAGGTAGATATGGTGGATGATCCGGAGTTGATCGACTTGGTGGAAGAAGAAGTCCGTGATCTTCTAGACAAGCATGAGTTTGATGGTAAAAATACACCGATTATTCGTGGTTCCGGTTTGAAGGCGCTTCAGGCTACCTCGGCTGATGATGAAGCTGCTCAAAAGGTATTGGAATTGGTCAACACTCTGGATGACTTTATTCCAGAACCAGCTCGTGCTACCGATAAACCATTTCTAATGCCAGTCGAAGACATTTTCTCCATTGAAGGACGAGGGACGGTGGTGACTGGCCGAATTGAACGGGGTATTGTTAAAGTGGGTGAAGAAATTGAGGTTGTTGGCTTAGCTGATAATCAGAAAACCACAGTGACTGGAATCGAAATGTTCAACAAGTCACTTGACGAAGGTCAGGCTGGCGATAATGCCGGTATTCTGTTGCGCGGTTTGAAAAAAGAGAATATTACGCGCGGACAGGTTCTCGCTAAACCAGGTTCGGTGACTCCTCACTTTGATTTTGAAGCCGAAGTTTACATTTTAACCAAAGAAGAAGGTGGACGACACACCCCATTCTTCTCTGGCTACAAGCCTCAGTTTTACATTCGCACCACAGATGTGACCGGTGAAGTAACTTTGGCCGAAGACGTGAAAATGGTTATGCCGGGCGACACAGTGACCTTTAAGGTCAAGCTGGTAGCCCCGGTGGCTATGGAGGAGCAATTGCGCTTTGCTATTCGCGAAGGTGGCCGAACAGTGGGAGCTGGAGTAGTAACTAAGATTAACGCCTAATATCCGGCGCTTAGATTACGAATACTGGCCGAACATTTATCGAGACATTATTCGTAAACTAGTTTCGAGTTAACTCATGCCTACAACTACTAAAAAAACCAAAAAAGCCTCAGCCAGTAAAGTCAGCTCAACTGATATTTCCAAGTTAAGGATCAGAGTTTCGGCTTACGAGAACAAGGTTTTGGATGCCAGTGTGAAGCAAATAGTGGACACAGCGGCTCGTTATGATGCCACGATTCACGGCCCCATTCCTTTACCGACGGAGATTAAAAAATACACGGTTAATCGATCTAGTTTTATCGATAAAAACTCACGCGAACAATTTGAAATGCGTGTGCACAAACGACTGGTGGACATTTTAAATCCCTCGCCAAAAATTATCGAAAGTCTAACCAATCTCAATTTGCCTTCCGGCGTCAATATTGACGTGAAGATGGTTTAGAGACCAGGATTAGGAAAACCAAAAAAACACCCTCTAGAGGGTGTTTTTTTGGTTTTAATTAGAGGAAGCAAAGTGTTGATGGGGGTCCGGACCTGCCTTGGTCCCTATTAATTTGACATTAACCCCTTATCTGTTAATATATTGCAGGTCTGACTAGGACTAATCTTTTTGTTTTAGGACAGCTCTAAACTTTAAATTCTCTATATTGATGGAAACCTTTCAGTCGTAGGATAAGCTAGACTCCGGCTAAAATAAACTTATGAAATACATTATTGGCACCAAAGAGTATATGACCCAAGTTTTTGGGGATGACGGCCAAGTAACTGTTGGTACAGTTATTTCAGCCGGACCTTTAATGGTGACTCAAATTAAGACCAAGGCGAAAGACGGCTATGAGGCAGTTCAACTTGGTTTTGGCGAGCGTAAGCTGTCTCGATTAGGCAAAGCTTTGCGCGGTCACTTGGGGGCGAATCTACCGGCCGAAGATAAAGGTTTTAGTTTAACCCGTGAGTATAAAGATAAAGACGAGGCCGGGTTACCTGAGGTTAAGGTGGGGGACAAGTTCGATGCCTCTGTTTTTACTGTTGGTGATGATATTACCGTCACCGGTGTTTCTAAGGGTAAGGGTTTTCAGGGGGTGGTTAAGCGCCATGGTTTTCATGGAGGCCCCCGGACTCACGGTCAGAAGCATTCCGAACGTGAACCTGGCTCGATTGGCGCTGGTGGTATTCAGCGCGTGTTTAAAGGTAAGAGAATGGCTGGCCGAATGGGTGGTGAGCGCACTACGGTTAAAAATTTGAAAATTGTTAAGGTGGACAAGGATAATAACTTGATCTTAGTCAGCGGGGCTGTTCCTGGTCGCCGAGGTACGGTAGTCGAAATTCGCGGTAATTAATTTTTATGGAAGCTATTATTTACAACCGAAAAGGTGAGGCTAGTGGCAAGTTGAAATTAGCAGCAGAAGTTTTTGGCCTGCGCTGGAATTCTGACTTGGTTCACCAGGTAATGACCAGTATGGCTTCTAATGCTAGGGAAAACGTGGCTCATACCAAGGGTCGGGGCGATGTTTCCGGTGGTGGCAAGAAGCCCTGGCGCCAGAAAGGGACGGGCCGAGCCCGGCACGGCTCTACGCGGTCACCAATTTGGGTGGGTGGTGGAGTTACTCATGGTCCGACCAAAGAGCGTAATTTTGATAAAAAAATTAATAAGAAAATGTTGACCAAGGCGCTGTTTACTGTTTTGTCGCGCAAAGTTAAAGACAATGAAGTGATGTTTATTGACGAGTTGGCTTTTGCTGGTCCGAAATCTGGCGAGGCTAAGCGCTCTATCGATGCTCTAGCTCAGGTTAAAGGGTTTGATAAATTGAACTACAAAACCGGTAAGCGAGCCTTTGTTGCTTTACCACTTAAGGATGATAATGCGCTAAAAAGTTTCCGTAACTTAAAGAGTGTTAAGGTCGAGGAGATCAGGAATATCAGCCCAACTGATCTCTTAACCTATAAATACGTCTTGATTGTGAAGCCGGAAGAATCAGTCAAGATTTTAAGTGCTCGCCAAAAATAATTATGCCTAAATTTACCCCTACATCTTCAGCGGTGGTACTCCTGCGGCCGCGCATCACCGAAAAAGCGTCGGTTTTAACCGGTAATCCGCTACCGGTTTATACTTTTGAAGTACCGCTTCAGGCTGGTAAGGTGGCTGTTCGGCGAGCCATTAAGGAGAAGTATAAGATTGATCCGGTGAAGATTAATATTGTGTCACTACCGGCCAAGCAGGTGGTGGTTCGCGGCAAGCGTGGGACCAAGGCCCGAATTAAAAAAGCGCTGGTTTATATGCCGGCGGGTACCCAGATCGATTTTGTTTAATATATATTGAGTTAACATGAAAACTTACGCCCCTACAACTCCGTCACGTCGTCATATGTCCACCGTTTCTTATAAGAAGGTGTTGACTGTGTCCGAGCCACATAAGAAACTGGTCAAAGGCAAGAAGCGCTTTGCTGGCCGTAATAGTGCCGGCCGGATTACGGTGCGTCACAAAGGTGGTGGTCACAAGCGCAATTGGCGGGAGATCGACTTTAAATACGAAAAACGAGATATTCCGGCTACTATTAAAACTATTGAGTACGATCCTAATCGTTCGGCCTTTATTGCTCTCGTTTGTTATGCTGATGGGGAGTATCGCTACATTGTAGTACCACAAAACTTGCCGGTGGGTGAGAAATTTATCGTTTCCGATAAGGCGGAGGTAAAAATTGGTAATCGTTTACCGCTGAAGAAGATTGCCTCTGGAGCTTTTGTTTATAATGTGGAAACTAAGCCCGAGGGCGGAGCCAAACTGATTCGCTCGGCGGGTTCTTATGCTGAAGTGCTGTCTAATGATGCCGGTTACACTACTTTGAAAATGCCATCCGGTGAATTGCGCAAACTAAATGAGAACGCTTGGGCCTCGATCGGGGCAGTGTCTAATGAAGAATACAAGTTGGTGAACTTGGGTAAAGCTGGTCGTAGCCGCTGGCTTGGTATTAGGCCGACGGTGCGTGGCAGTGCTATGAACCCGGTAGATCACCCCCACGGTGGTGGTGAAGGTAGGCAGGGTATTGGTTTGCGCCGGGGCCCTAAGACCCGTGAGGGTAAACAAGCTTTCGGGGTCCGAACTCGCCGGGCTAAGAAATATTCGGATAAGTTCATTGTGGCGCGCCGCAAAAACAAAAAGCGCAAATAACCAGTCTTTTCAACTCTATTTTAACTTTACCCAAAAACCGGCCCCCTGGCCGGTTTTTGGGTATTCTTATTGTGAAGGTTTTTCCTTTGATAATTAAAAACCACCTTTATTTTTTGTTATAGTCTCTTAGGAGGGGTTTGTCACCTATAAGCTAGCTAACGGGGGAGGCTGAGGTAGGTAAAAACCGACTAAGACCTACAAAGAGCCTAATTTTAGACCAATTGAGCTCTTTTAATTGACATTAAAGACTTATCTGGTAAGATTAATCCGAGCTCGTGGCGGGCTTTGTTTTTTTGTTATCAATCGAGCCCCGATCCAGTTCACTTACTATATTTATGCCTAGATCGCTAAAGAAAGGTCCCTACTTGGACCCCAAGTTAATGAAAAAAATTGCCGGTAAAAAGCCGGCCGACAGTGGTGTGGTGAAAACCTGGGCCCGTCGCAGTCAGATTAGTCCGGAAATGGTCGGGTTTACTTTCGGTGTCCACAATGGACGGGAACACTTGGAGGTATTTGTTACCGAAGATATGGTTGGTCATCGACTGGGTGAGTTTTCGCCGACTAAGAAGTTTTACCGTCATGGCGGTAAAATGCAGAAAGAGCTAGAACAGAAGAAAAAGGAAGCCGAAATCACGGCTGCTAAAGCAGCCAAGGTCGCTTCTGATACGAAAAAATAAATTCAACTTTTAAAATATTCCACTACTTATGAAAGCGACGCTCTCTAATTATAATCAATCACCACGCAAGGTCCGACTCCTGGCCGACTTGGTGCGGGGTAAAAGTGTCGCCCAGGCCTTAAAGGAGTTGGATTTTGTGGCTAAGCGGGCCGCTCTTCCTATTAAACAGCTCATTGAGTCAGCGGTGGCCAATGCCAATAATAATTTCAATATCAAAGCTGACAATTTGCTAGTGAAGGAGATTAGAGTCGACAAAGGGGTGGTGATGAAACGTTTTCAAGCTAGGGCCCGCGGCCGAGCTTTCCCGATCAGACATCGCACTAGTCACGTCAAGGTGGAATTGTCAGCGACCGAGGTGGAGGTAAATAATAAAAAAGTGACTAAAGCAAAAGCCGTAGTTGCTAGCCAATAAATAATATGACTCACAGTGTTCACCCATATTCTCATAGACTAGGAATAATCCGTGACTGGAAGTCACGTTGGTTTGGCACTCACGGTAAGTATCAGGAGTACTTGAAAACCGATATTATGCTCCGAGAATTTTTGGTTAAACGACTACGGGGTCTTTATGTAGACTCGGTTGATATGGAACGGAGTGAAAATGCTTATCGTATCGTTATTAAAACTTCTCGACCGGGTATGGTGATTGGGCGTAATGGTGAAGGTTCGACCAAGATTAAGGCGGATATTATGAAGCAACTGAAGCGCCTGAAAGTCACCTTGCCTAAGGAGGTGAAAGTGGACGTGGAGGAAGTGAAAGATCCGGAGTCTCACGCTGGCATTGTGGCTTATATGATTGCTGAAGGTTTAGAAAAGCGTATGCCTTTTCGCCGCGTGATGAAGCAAACCATTGAAAAGGTTATGGCTCAGCGTAATGTTCAGGGGGTAAAAATCAACTTGGCTGGCCGCCTAGGGGGTGCAGAAATGGGTCGACGGGAAGCTTTAAAAGCTGGCCGGATTCCTCTCCAGACCCTGAGAGCCGACGTGGACTTCGCCCGGGAGAAAGCTTATTTACCCTACGGTGTGATTGGGATTAAGGTGTGGATTTATCGAGGCGAAATTTTTGAGTAATTTGTGTAGTTTAACGAGTATGCGAGTATAAATTGTTAATTTAGAATCATGGCTTTATTCCCTAAAAAAGTTAAACATCGCAAGTGGCAAACCGGCCGCGCTAACCCCAACAAAAAACGAGTGGCTACTCGTGGGGTGGAGCTAAGTTTCGGTTCTTTTGGCTTGAAAGCGGAAACCTCTGCTCGTATTCGCTCCAACCAAATTGAAGCGGCCCGAAAAACCATTTCCCGCCAAATGCAGAAAAAGGGTAAGTTGTGGATCCGGATTTTTCCCGACCGACCATTTACCGCTAAACCGGCCGAAGTGGGTATGGGTAAGGGTAAAGGAGATTTGCAAGGCTATGAAGTGCAAGTGTTGCCGGGCCGAGTTATTTTTGAGCTGGATGGTGTGGATGAGCCCGTAGCTCGAGAAGCTCTCCGCAAGGCGGGAGCTAAACTGCCTCTTAAAACTAAGATTGTGTCTCGTCACTAGACAGATGTCCTAAAAGTTATTTATGAAAACGACTGATTTAAATAAAAAAACTCAAACGGATTTACTCAAGCTTTTACACGACAAGCGGGAAGCTTTGTCGTCTTTCCGTTTTGGGGTCGCTGGTAGTAAAGTAACCAATGTCAAAGAAGGTCGAAACTTGCGGCGCGAGATAGCTCAAATTGCCACCCGCTTGCAGGAAATGGGAAAGTCCGCTAAGGTATAGCAGTAATTTTATGACTGATAATAATCCACAAGTAAATAAGGGGCGAGTCTTTACTGGCGTTGTTGTGTCGGACAAAATGGACAAAACGGTAACGGTGGAGGTGGCTCGCTTTGTGAAGCATCCGAAATACGGTAAGTTTATGAACATTCACAAAAAGTTCAAAGCCCACGATCCGGCCAACAAATACCACATTGGTGATCGGGTTAAAATAAAGGAAACTAGGCCGATATCAAAGGACAAGAGTTTTGAGGTAATTTAACGAGTGTGCGACCCCGCCCGGCTCCGTTTTTGACAGCCAGAGACCACTGATCAGGAAAGTGCACTCTATCTGTTTTTAAAACCAATCCAGTCGACAACGGAGCCGGGCGGAGTGAAGACAATATATTCTCTACGTTCATTATTTTCAATCATGATCCAACCACAATCCATCGTAAAAATAGCAGACAATACCGGCGGTAAAATCGGCCGAGTTTTTAAGGTGCTTGGTGGTTCGAAACGACGTTACGCGCGGATTGGAGACCTGGTCGTCATGTCGATTCAGGTAGCCGAGCCACGCAAGGCTACTAAGAAAAAGGAAGTAGTTCAGGCAGTGGTGGTCAGACAGCGTCAGCCTTTTCGCCGTAAAGATGGGTCTTATGTTCGTTTTGATGAAAACGCTGTAGTTATTATTGAAAAAGGTAAAAAAGAACCTAAGGGTGGTCGTATTTTCGGTCCCATTCCGCGCGAAATTCAAGAACTTGGTTTCCAAAAAATTGCCTCCCTGGCTCCCGAGGTGGTTTAGATCCGCTCGTGGAGAAAATCAATCATATGAATACTTTACATATTAAAAAAGGTGATACGGTTAAGGTTATTACTGGCAAAGATAAGGGTAAAACCGCCAAGGTTATTAGGGCTTTTCCCAGACAGGACAAGGTAATTGTGGAAGGCTTAAACCTTAAATCGAGGCGAGTCCGAGCCAGGAAGAGTAATGAAACCGGCCAAACCGTGAAAACAGCCGCTCCGATCCACGTGTCCAACCTAGCTTTGGCTGAGAAGAAAACCAAGGCCAAACCAACTAAAAAAGCCGTTGCTAAAAAATAAACTGACTTATGTTTACTCCTCTAAAAGAAAAAATTGAAGCCATTAAGCCTAGCTTGCGTAAGAGCTTGCAAGCTGACAATGATTTAGCTTTACCTAGACTGGTTAAGGTGGTAGTTAGCTCTGGTACTGGTAAGGCTAAAGATAAGAAGCGCAATGAGCTAGTGGCCGGGCGCTTAGCTAAAATTACTGGGCAAAAACCAGCCTTGCGTGGAGCCAAGCAGTCTATCGCTACTTTCAAATTACGACAGGGTGATATTATTGGCGCTGCGGTAACCTTGCGGGGACCTCGCATGTATCGTTTCCTGGATAAGCTTTTTAATGTCACTATGCCGCGTATGAGAGACTTTAAAGGGTATCCGGAAACAATTATCGACGATATGGGCAACCTGACTCTAGGTATCAGGGAGCATATCGTTTTCCCGGAAACCGCTGATGAGGACATCCGCGATGTTTTTGGTATGTCTATAACTATTGTTACTACCGCTAAAAATAAGGCTGAGGCCCTAATTTTCTTCCGTGAACTAGGCTTTCCGTTTAAGAAGGTAGCAGCTCGTTAACTGACCCAAATATATAGTTTGGGGATGATTGGGAATCGACGACGGCTCCCTTAGAGGGGTAGCCAACTTTTAAGTTACAAATTTAAGGTTATTAGATCGACTTGTCGCTCTAAACGCCCCGTTTGCTAGTTTGACAGGCTAACGCTTTATTGATAGTATACTTCCTAGCCCTTAGGGCTAATTTGTTTAATTATGGCCAAAAAATCTGTTATTGCTCGAAGTCTAAAAACTCCCAAATTCGCCTCACGCGTAGTGCGACGCTGTTTCCGTTGTGGTCGTAAGCGTGGTTATATGCGAGATTTTGATCTCTGTCGTATTTGTTTTAGGGAGTATGCTAATGAGGGCAAAATTCCTGGCATTAAAAAATCATCATGGTAACAGACCCTATTGCTGATATGTTAAATCGCGTATCTAACGCGTCTAAAGTGGGCAAACCACAAGTGACGGTTAGTTATTCTAACTTGCGCTTGGCGGTAGCTTCGGTGTTGAAAAAAGAGGGCTATCTAATTAGTGTGGTTAAAAAGAATAAACACGGCCGCAATTACCTTATTTTAGATATTGCTTATACCGATGGTGGCGCCCCAGTGATGTCTTTTGTCAAAAAAATTTCCAAACCGTCCAAGCGGATTTATGAAAAATCTACCGCTATCAGGAGTGTGCGTCAGGGTCGAGGCTTGTCGATTATTTCTACCCCCAAAGGGGTGATGACCGATAAAGATGCCAGACGGGAAAAGGTCGGCGGAGAAGTGTTGTGTCAAATTTGGTAATTTAAATCTTAGGCAGGCCACGAGTGATAAACTAGTGTTGATAAGACTAGGCCTATCCTCGTAGACAATCGTTAATATATTAATTATGTCTCGTATTGGAAAGCGCACAATTGAAATACCTACCGGAGTGACGGTTGCTAAAAATCCGGAGGGGGTGGAGGTTAAAGGTCCTAAGGGAACTTTAACTAGGCATTTCCGTTCGGAGGTGGCTATTAATATTGATGGCCATACCATTACTTTGGTGCCCACTAAGGAAACCGGACCAACCCGAGCCTTGTGGGGGACTTATGGCTCGCACTTGGTTAATATGATTGAGGGTGTGTCTAAAGGTTTTGAGAAAAAAATGATTATTGAGGGAGTTGGTTTTAAAGCGGCAGTGGTGGGTAATAAATTAGTTTTGGATATTGGTTTTTCTCATCAGGTTGAGGAGGCTATTCCAGCGGGTTTAATTGTGACGACTGAAAAAAACCTAATTACCGTAACTGGGTTTGATAAAGAGCTGGTGGGGCAGTTCGCGGCCACGGTACGTTCCCATAAACCAACTGAGCCCTACAAGGGTAAGGGAATTAGGTATATGGACGAAATTGTTCGCCGCAAGCAAGGTAAAAAGACTGTTTCCTAGTTGTAGTATATTTTAATTATGATTGCTCATATTCAAAAAAAGAAGGCCGCCGCTTTAACTCGCCGTCACCAGCGGATTCGAGCTCGCTTGAGTGGTACTGCTCTCCGACCTCGTCTCCTAGTTAAAAAATCCAACCGTTACACTCGAGCGGCTTTGATTGATGATCTTAAAGGGGCAACTTTGGCTGCGGCTAGTACAGTTACTACTAAAGTCGCTAAAGGTGACTTCGCCAAGGTAGAATCGGCCCGCGCTCTCGGGTTGGAAATTGCTAATTTAGCTAAGGCTAAAAAGATTTCTAAGGTTGTTTTTGACCGCGGAGGGAACCGCTACACTGGTCGAGTTAAAGCGGTGGCGGAAGGGGCCCGCGAGGGTGGTTTGGAATTTTAATACTCGATATTTTAGTTATGACTACTACTGCACAAAATAAAACAAATCCCGTCGTCGAAGCCCCGGCCCCAGCTGGTCGTGGTAACAATAGTGGGGCCTATGCCAAGCGTCGAAGTTTTGGGGGTGGACAGCGTCGTGAACGAGCTAAGCCGGAGTTTGCTCACAAAGTGGTGGATGTTCGTCGGGTCACTCGAGTTATGGCAGGAGGTCGCCGGTTCAGTTTCTCGGTCACCTTGGTGGCTGGTGATAAAAAAGGCCGAGTGGGAGTGGGTATTGGTAAAGCTGGGGACACTGCTCTCGCCATTGATAAGGCTATGAATGACGCCAAAAAAAGAATGATCACTGTTCTTAGAACCGACGAACAGTCTATTCCTCATGAGGTGGAGGCCAAGTACGGTGCCACCCGTCTAATTTTAAAGCCGTCTAAAGGTAAAGGGTTGGTGGCCGGTAGCTCGGTGCGAACCGTGCTGGATTTAGCGGGAGTTAAAGACGTTAATGCTAAATTAATTTCTCGCAGCAAAAACAAGTTAAATAATGCGCGGGCGGTGGTGATAGCTCTAAAAAAGTTAAGAGCGGCTTAGGACTTTCGAATATCTACTATGCAAACTCACGAAGTAAAACAAAAATCAAAGAGAACTAGACACCAACAAATAGGCCGGGGTGGTAAGCGTGGTAAAACTTCTGGTCGGGGAACTAAGGGTCAGAAGGCGCGAGCTGGACGTAAACTGCGACCGGAAATTCGCGACCAAATCAAAAAAATCCCTAAGTTGCGTGGTCGCGGTATTAATACCAATAAACCGGTGGGCTTGCCGGTGGCTACTATTAGTGTGGCTGTGATCGGAGCTAATTTTAAAGACGGCGAAAAAGTATCACCGAAAATTTTAGTCGACAAGAAGCTCGTCAGAAAAATCGATGGCCGTGTGCCTTTGGTTAAAGTATTGGGGACTGGCGATATTAAGAGTAAGATTGTAGCTCGCGGTTTAACTTTCTCGAAGGCCGCCGCTGACAAACTTCAAGTGGCGGGCGGGGTAGTGACTAACTAAATATTTTATGGCTGAATTCATCCAAAAAATTAAACTGGTAATGGCCGACCGGTCTTTGATGGTCCGCATTGGCTTTGTGCTGTTGGTTTTGGCTTTGTTTCGGGCCGCCGCCGCTGTGCCTATTCCCAGTGTTGACCATTTGGCTTTAGCCCAATTTTTTTCTAATAATCAGTTTTTTGGTCTGTTGAATATTTTTTCCGGTGGTGGCTTATCTAACTTATCTATTGTGATGCTCGGGGTGGGACCTTTTATTACCGCTTCGATTATTATGCAACTGTTGACGTTGATTTTTCCATCTTTAAAAGAGTTGTATCATGAGGATGGCGAAGCTGGCCGCCGTAAAGTAGCCCAGTACTCGAGGCTTTTGTCGGTGCCACTGGCCATGCTGCAAGGCTTTGGACTCTTGACCTTACTGGCTCAACAGGGAGTTTTAAATGAAATGACGACGGTGGATCGCCTCTTGAGTGTCATTGTGGTTACGGCCGGTTCAGCGCTCTTAATGTGGCTAGGAGAGATGATCAATCAGTATGGTATCGGCAATGGGTTGTCGATTATTATTTTTGCCGGTATCGTGGCGGCTTTACCGCAGGCTATTTCTCAGCTTTGGGTTACCTATGATCCAAGTTTAATTCCCACTTATCTCGGCTTTGTGGTTTTGGCGATAGTCATTGTGGGTGGAGTGGTTATTGTGACCGAGGGTGAACGGCCGATTCCTATTACTTATGCCAAAAGAGTGCGCGGGATGAAGGTTTATGGCGGGGTCTCTACTTACTTACCGATTCGGGTTAATAATGCCGGCGTTATGCCAATCATTTTTGCTTTGTCGATCTTGCTGTTTCCGCAGATGATTGTGAATTTCTTGGTTCAGGCGAACAATGTGGTGGTGCAGGATGTGTCTAATTTTATCTTGTCCATTCTTAATAATGCTTGGATTTACAGCATTATCTATTTTATTTTAGTTTTTGGTTTTACTTATTTCTATTCGGCTGTCACCTTTGACCCTCATATGATAGCTACTAACTTGCAAAAAGGGGGAGCTTTCATTCCCGGTATCAGGCCGGGCCAGTCGACGGAGGTTTATATTGGCAAAATGCTGTCACGACTGACTTTTTTTGGAGCTTTATTTTTGGGTATTATTGCGATGTTGCCTCTGATTATGCAGGAGATTACCGGAGTGGCTACGCTAGCTATTGGGGGAACCGGCCTGTTGATCGTAGTTTCGGTGGTTCTGGATTTGATCAAGAAAATTGACGCGCAGGTGACGATGCGAGAATATTAATTAGCCAAACCCCAAAAGGAGCACGAAAAAAAGTCTACTGACTTTTTTCTCAGTCCCCGCCTGCCACACCACAAGGCACTGGCGGGCAGGCCCGCCTGCAACGCTTGAGCTTGACGATGGCGGGCAGGTCGGCTACTCACCTGCGAAGTCCTCCTTTTGGGGTTTGGCTTGAGGAATGAAGGAAATGTTGATAATCGTATTTAGTATGGAATACATAGTATAATGTACCCCCGCGCGCCACAGGTGCGCGGGGGTTTTCCGTATCCCATACGGTATACTTTATACGATGTATTACCCCGGCCCTAGATTTAGACCCTAATTTGCGTTATACTTACTCTCGTCATGTTTGATCCTAATCTCCTCACTGTTCTCTTCATTGGCCGTTCTGGCTGTGGCAAGGGTACACAATCGGGCCTCTTGGTTAAGTATTTGGAGGCGGGTAATCGGGCCCTGGCCCCTGTTTTATATATTGAGACCGGCGCTCGATTTCGGGATTTTATTAAGCGTGATTCTTTTTCCAGCCAGTTATCCCAAAAAATAATGGCCACTGATGATTTGCAGCCATCTTTTTTGTCGACTTGGATGTGGGCCAACGAGTTTATTGAAAAAATGGAAGAGGGCCAACATTTAGTGGTAGACGGCTCACCGAGGAAGCCGGCGGAGGCTCTGACTATGGCTTCGGCCCTTAGGTTTTATGGTCGACATCGTCCGGCTGTCGTCCACTTGAATGTGTCGCGGGAGTGGTCACATAAGCATTTACTGGCCCGGGGCCGGGCTGATGACGACGTGGCGGGTATTGAAAAAAGACTGAACTGGTTTGATGAGGAAGTGGTACCCACTATAGATTTTTTTAAGAATGATCCCAACTTTCTATTTTTAGACATTGATGGCGAGCGGCCGATCGAGGTGATTCATCAGGATATAATTGCCCGTTTATGATCAGACTAAAGAATGAGCAGGAGATCAAGATTTTGCGGGCCGGGGGTAAGCGCCTAGCCGGCCTAATTGAGCGCTTAAGTGAAGAGTTGAAGCCTGGTCTTAAAACTGGTGAGCTTGATGACTTGGCGCAAGAGCTGATTGCCGAGGCTGGAGACCGGCCCGCCTTTTTAAATTACCGACCGGAGGGAGCCATCTTAGCCTACCCAGCCGCCTTGTGTGTCTCGATTAATGAAGAGATTGTGCACGGGATTCCCGGTGGCAGAGTGATCAATGATGGTGATTTGGTCACTCTTGATCTGGGGCTCATTCATCAAGGTCTGGTGACTGATATGGCCAGGTCTTTCTCTATCGGTGAGCCGTCACCGGAGGTGGCTAAGCTCTTGATGGTCACTCGAGAAGCTTTGGATATTGGGATCGCGGCCGCGAGGCCCCAGGGCACGGTGGGTGATATTGGGGCGGCGATTGAAGACTATGTCACTGCTGCTGGTTTTGGGCTAGCTCGTGATCTGTCTGGTCACGGGGTGGGGTTTGCAGTCCATGAAGACCCACAAGTGCCTAACTATGGACGGCCTGGAGAAGGGGCCAAGTTGGAGCCGGGGCTGGTGATTGCTATTGAGCCAATGGTGCTCGCCGGTCGAGAAAAGACTAAGTTGTTGGGTGACGGTTATACTTTCATAACCGCTGATGGCAGTTTGTGTGCTCACTTCGAGCACACCATAGCCATCACGGAGACCGGAGTAGAAATTTTAACAATTAAGTAAGATATTTTATGGTAAATCCTAAGGAAGAACGAAGCTATGTCATGGTTAAGCCCGATGGCGTCCGTAAGGGGCTAGTGGGAGAAATTATGCAGCGTTTTGAGCGGCGCGACTTAAAAATTGTGGCCCTAGAAATGTTCCAACCCACCACGGATCAAATTGACAGCCATTATCCCAAGGATGAAAAGTGGATTACCAGGCTCGGGGAAAAGACTAAGTCAACTTACGATAAGTATGGCTATGATTTAAAGGCCGAGTTGGGGACTGATGATTTATTTGCCATCGGTACCCAGGTTCGCCAGTGGATTTTGGATTATATGACCTCGGCTCCCTTGGTGCGGATGGTCGTGCAGGGCCTGCACGCCGTCGACGTGGTACGGAAAATTACGGGCCATACTATTCCATCGATGGCCGATATGGGCACCATTCGGGGTGATTTTTCGATTGATTCACCGCTCCTGGCTAACGCGGAAAAACGAGCCATTATGAACTTGATTCACGCGTCGGAAACACCGGAAGAAGCTGAACATGAGATTAATTACTGGTTTGGGGATAAGCCTATCTTTAACTATAAACGGTTTGGGGTGGATGATTAGTTAGTCGGTATTGGTTGAGCTCGCAGTGGATTAAATATTAAATTCGTCGCTAACTTTCGTTGGCGACGAATTTGTATTTACAATAAGATTGGTTATAATTTAAGGGAGGTTATTTGTGGGGTATTATCTAGATCAAACATAACCCTAGGGAGCCTTATATTGCTTAGGATCTTTGATCTTAAGTTGCGGGCACCCACGTAGATACTATTTCTTCTAGGGTTAATACTCTCAAATAACCTTTAAAGAAAATCTCTCCTATCAGACGGAGGGATTTTGTTTTGCAGGCTAGGCTATTTAAGGTACAATTTTAGATAAATGTCACGATTATTGAAACTTTACATCACCACAGGGTTAGTCACGGCCGTTACGGTGGGGCTAGGGCTAGCGGCGTATCACTTTTTTTGGTTCTGGCATTTCTGGTGGTTTGATGTTTTGCTTCATCTCTTAGCTGGATTATCGATAGGTTTGATTAGTTTGTCGGTCTACGTCCTGGTCAATAGGTTAAAGGGAGACAATTTGAGAGATTTAAAATATATCTTGTCTGTCACTATTATAGCAGTAGCTGTGACGGGTATTATTTGGGAATTATTAGAGTTTCAAATTGATCAGTCTTGGGCGACTCGTATTTCTATTAAGCAACTAGTTGTCCTGCAGATTGGTTTTTGGGATACGATTGGTGACTTAGTCTGGGATTTATTAGGGGCGGTACTGGCTGGATTAATATTTTACCATCAGAGCCCGAGGCTTAATCGGTTGGATAATTAATTAGACTTTCTATGAAACCTAAAGCAACGATTACTTTTTATGGCGGGGCTGGCTCGGTGACCGGAGCCAATTTTTTACTAGAAACAGAATCAAACGGAAGTTCAGAGCGGATTTTGATTGATTGCGGGTTGATTCAGGGTGGGGCTATTTATGAAAAGTTAAACTTTGAGCCTTTTGCTTACGATCCGGGGAGCATTGATGCTGTATTCATTACTCACGGTCACCTCGACCACGTGGGTCGAATTGGTAAGCTGATCCAGGATGGTTTTAAGGGTAAGATTTACTCTACACCACCCACTAAGGAAATTGCCGAACTGATTATGCTGGATAGCTTGGGGGTGATGGAAAAAGAGTTGCGGGGCTCCGATCGACCCCCGCTATATGATGAATCTGATGTGGCGACCGCGATGGGCATGTGGGAAACCGCACCCTATCACGAGCCGGTTACAGTGGGTGGGGTGCAAGCGGTGTTTCGGGATGCCGGGCACGTTTTAGGGTCAGCGATGATAGAATTTACAGTGGCCGGGCGGAAAATTTTGTTTTCCGGGGACCTGGGTAATTCACCGGCGCCGCTTCTACCGCCGACGGAAAAAATTACGGATATTGATTACTTGCTGATGGAAAGTGTTTATGGCGACCGCAATCACGAGCAAAATGAAGAGCGGTTACACCTATTACGAGGCGTGATTAAAGATACGATGAATAAAGGGGGGACGCTGATGATCCCAGCTTTTTCGGTGGAGCGAACTCAACAACTGTTGTTTGAAATTGAAAATATGATGGAAAGATCTGAAATATCCTTGGTGCCGGTGTTTGTCGACTCGCCACTGGCCATTAAAGTGACGCGGATCTATAAAAAGTACTACTATTATTTTAATAGTAATGTGCGGGAGGTTCACCGACTAGGGGACGGAGTATTTCATTTTCCCCAGCTTCATTTCACTGAAAGTACAGAGTTATCCAAAGCTATTAAGTATCAGAGTCCGCGCAAGATTGTGATCGCTGGCTCGGGTATGTCCAACGGGGGGCGTATTTTACATCACGAAAAAGAGTATTTACCCGATCCTAATAGCACCTTACTGCTCGCTGGTTACCAGGCGGTGGGTAGTTTGGGCCGTATTTTGCAGGATGGGGCCAAGAAAGTAAAAATTATGGGTACTTGGGTGCCGGTGCGAGCCACAGTAGTGACTATTACCGGTTTTTCCGCCCACAAGGGATCGGATGATCTAGTGGAGTTTGTGGCTGATAGCGAGCGAACCCTTAAAAAAGTGATGGTGGCGATGGGTGAACCGAAGTCATCGTTGTTTTTAGTCCAGCGTTTGCGAGGTGAGTTGGGGCTTCAGGCAGTGGCCCCAACAGGTGGCGAGAAAATTGTGTTGGAGTTGTAGGAGAGGGGGAAAGGGTGTATGAAGTATATAAGTATGTTGTATAGAATATGGAAAATCCCCTTTGGTGCGGAAGCACCAAAGGGGATTTTATACACGATACTCTATACTGTATACAATATACTTATTTTACGTATTCCACGACTTGCTTAAAAGTGTCTGGATTGTTTTCCGCGAGGTCGGCGAGGATCTTGCGATCAAGCTCGACGTTCTTCTTTTTCAAGAGGCCGATGAGTTGACTGTAAGATAGGCCTAAGGCGCGAACAGCGGCGCCGATTTTAATATTCCACAAGCGACGAAAGTCGTTTTTCTTATCGCGCCTATGCGCAAAAGCGTGAGTGCCAGCGTGCAGAAAGGCTGTTTTAGCTTCGCGCTTTTTAGTACTGCGGCCGAATCGAAAGCCTTTGACTCGGGCTAGGATGTTGCGGCGTCTCTTTAATGTAGTTTTTCCTCCTTTAACTCTAGGCATGATTATTGGGGTTAATTACTTCTGGTTTTTTGACCGCTAAGCATTCGACTGGCAGTTTTGGCACTAATGGCGAAGGTTTTCATCCCTTTGCCGGCCAGCTGGGTGGAACGACTTTCTTTGGCGTTAAAATGGTTCTTGCCCGGTTTGCGACCAAGCACTTTTTTATTACGTGTCACCTTTAGTCGCTTGGTGAATGATTTGTTAGTTTTCATATTATATAAATTGAATGTTTAAACTGTTGGAGCCGAACTGGTAGGTTTACCTGGAATTTCTTCTCCCTCTTTACTTTTCACACTTTTGTCTCTTTCGACAATGAGATAAGGGCCTTTGGGGCCTCGTTTGGCCGGTTCGGCAATGCGATAGTCGACCGGGATCAAGCGCAGTAGTCGCTCCAAGCGATCATTTAAAAAGTTTTGGTCAAAGTATTTAGCTCGGCCTGAGACAAAGAGCTCGATTTTGACGCGGTGACCTTCGGTAAGCCAGGTGCCCGCCCGGCGGGCTTTAAGCTCTAGATCGTGATCCCCGGTGCCAATTTTTACCTGCAGTGATTTGGTTTCCGTCGATTTGCTGCCGGCCTTAGCGGCCTTAGCTTTACGCTTTTCCATATACTGCCACTTGCCGTAGTCAATGATCTTGGCAATCGGTGGGTTGGCTTGCGGGGTGATTTCAATTAAATCTAAGCCCAGCTCCTCAGCCTTCTTTAAAGCCTCTTCCTTACTCATGACGCCCAAATTGGTGCCCTCCTCGTCGATAATTCGGAGTTCTTTGGCAGTAATTTGATGATTTAGGCGGGTGAATTTACTCAAAATTGACTTTATATTAACCCACTGATGACCGCTCTTAAAGTTTAAGCGCCCGAGTGGATATGCGGGTAATAGTAAACAAAAATAGCCTAAAAGTCAATAAGTCTGTTAGAATAGCTCTATGACTGGCAGTGTGAGAAATAAAAAGGCCGGCTTTAACTATGAGCTCCTAGAGCGGTATACGGCTGGGGTGAAGCTCTTGGGGACGGAAGTGAAGTCGGTCAAAGGTGGCCAAGGCTCTCTAGAGGGGGCTTACGTGATCCTCCGAGGGAGGGAGGCTTTTTTGGTGGGGGCCACTATCCCGCCTTTTCAAGGGGGTAATGCTCCTGAGGGCTACGAGCCGAGCCGTCCTCGCAAGCTCTTACTCCAGAAACGGGAACTCGAAGAGCTGGAAACGGCCTCCCAGACCAAGGGTTTGACAATACTGCCTATTTCAGTGTATAATAAAGGAAGGCTGGTGAAGGTAGATATTGCCATTGGGCGCGGTAAAAAGAAGTTTGATAAGCGCGAAACCATCAAAAAACGCGATGTCAAAAGAGACATTGACCGTACATTGAAAAATAGTTAGAAAGCCCGGTCATTCGGCTAAAGCATATTTACTATCGAACATATTTCTTTCTAAACATGTTTTAGGGGGATGATCGGCCTTGCCATTGATATGTTAGTTTATTCGTGCGTCCCGAGGGTGCTGGTCGCCTCGTAAATCACACCGGCAAAACTTAAGTGCAAAAAACAGCACTGGTGCGGTGGTTTCACCGTACTCTCCAGCTTTCGCTTTAGCGTAATAAGCTGGTGTCGGACGAGCTTTTTCCTAACTGGCTCGCTCCCGGCATAATAACCGTTGGGATAGGCAACTGGACTTGTTTCGCCCAGACGCCGAAACTTAGAAACTTTAACGCTTTGGGATTTTGCTCGTTTTATACCTAAAGCGTCGAGAACTTAAAACCAGCTACGGATGTAGACTCGCTTAAACCATATCTCTGCACGGGGGTTCGATTCCCCCCATCTCCACAATTACAAAAATCGCTCACATTTATATGTGAGCGATTTTTGTTTGTGGAGATGAGCAAAGCGCCTGCGCGCTTTGCGTGGGGGAATCGAAAAGGCTGAACATATCGCAGTGAGCCGAGCACCAGAGAAGGCATTGGTGCTTGGCGAAACGAGATGTGAAGCCTGTACCGTTCATGTAATGAAAGATTCCCCGGCCGTGGGGGAATCGAAAGACCCCGCCCTGTGCACAGGGCGGGATTGGGGTAGAGAGATTACCATTGTCTCTACAAACAAAATGCCCTTGTAAAACAAGATTTTTTCCTATTGTGGAAGTTCGTTTTAGGGACTATTGACTTATTTGAATATTATGATATTATATAAAAGGAGTTTGAAAAGTTTGTTTTTCCAACCACGAAAGGAATGCGACCATGAAGACGATGAATATTTTTATGTTTTTGGTGGCGGTGACATTGATGGCGATTGGTTTTCATTTGGGTTCCATCAGGAACAGTCTCAGTCGGATGTCTGAACAGGAATCCACTCTGGTCTACGAGGAGGTAGTTGAGGTGGTCGGATTGGCCACTTATCCCTTCGATGGCCTCGGCGCCACGGTGGGCTATCTCGTGAAAAGTCACGATGGCCTCAAAGTCATTCCCCTCAGCCAAGGATTGATGGGGAAGGAACCGGTTGAAATCGCACGCCCGCAATTTTTGACGGTGTTGCATTCGTCGACGGGCGAAATGCACTACAACGCTCTTCTCGTTGATTAGTCGTCTTGGTTGTCCCCGCCCCACTCGAAAGCTTCGCTTTCGAGTGGGGCTTTCTGTTTTTAATATTGATTCAACTCCCACCCACCCTGTGACCCCCCTTAAACTATTTTACTACCCATAAACCAAGTTATTTTTATCGGATTCAAGCGAACCAGTTAACAAATCTGCGTTATTATGGTAGAGATATATAAGAACTACAACCGAGAAGGGGGGTGAAGCTAGTGGCAAGAAAGTGCGGAATCAGGAGAAGAACCCGTCTCCGTCGATTGATGAGAGGTGAGACTGTTCCCACCAAAAAGCAAAGACGAGACCAGAATCGCAGTCGTAGGGATCATCTTAGTATTACTTCAAGTCTTCGGAGTATATACTGGGGATGACTGAGGTCCCGAATCTCGCCTTGTGAAGTTGTGGCTCTTGTAGCGATGCTGGAGCCACTTTTTAGTTCCTAACTGGTGACCCCAAAAAACAAAGCTATTGACTAAAGTTGTATATTGTGCTAGGTTCTTAGTCAGAATGGATCATGGTGGTCCGCGTTAGTGTCGTCTGTAAATGAAGCAGAAAGGGGAATTACAGTGGAGAATCTATTGCGTTGGGCCAGTGAGGGAGTCCAGAACTTCCAAAGTGAACAAGTCAATTGGGATGAAATCGTCGATGCGCCGATTGGAGAAGGTGAAATCGTTATCGGCGAAGTCACTGACCCCGATGTCCAGAAACTCTATGGCTTTCTTGCGAAACATGGCGACGAGATGGCCGAACGGCTCAAAGGCATCCATGAGCGGATGCTTACGACCGTGATTCAAGACGACCTTGACCACCAGGACGACGATCCCAACGAAGACGCAAGTCTTCGGCACGCCCGTCATTGCGTTTCTTGTCGAGCACAAGCCGAGATGCAGACCGAAGAAGCGCGACACCAGCTTCTTCACGACTTGTTCTGGGGAAGCATCTCGACAAGTCTCACGATCGAAGATCGAGTTCGTGCCAACAAGGGCAACGGACTGGGGCTTCGCCAGGGCTGGAAGATCGTCATCATGAAGGAAAGCGTGGAAGATGAGGCGTCCAAGTCGCTGGGGAACGCTTTGGGGGGTATCGTTCTGGCGACGCGAATTGCGGGGTTAGGACGTTTCGTAAGTCTCTAACCCCTCTCTCTCACTTGATCTACAAGCCCCGACGTCATCAGACGCCGGGGCTTATTTTGTATTTCCAATCGCGTTTTCTTTTACTCTGATTCAACTCCCACCCTGTGACCTCCTACCACTATTCAATTACGTAAAAACAAAGCTTTCCTCTCCACTACCAGCCCCCACAATCGCCGCTCTCGCCTCAAATACCCAGGGAAATAGGTGGTTCCAACTTTTCGTGATTAAGTCCACAAAAATAAGAAGCGCGACGACTATATTTTTGTAGGATGCCGAAGTGTACTCACTTTGGCGCCACATCAATAACAAAAACCTGAGAACTAGTTCTCAGGTTTTTGTTATGCTCAAATTTTTACCACCATTTCCTAACTTTCCGATAAATATCAAACCCAGATATTCATCCTTGAGAGATTGTGTCCACTGTGTTAGGAATTATTTTAGAGTCATCCAGGTGTCCCGATTTTTAGAGAGAGGAGTAGTTTATGAGGAAATCAGCGATCTTGTACTTAGCTGGGGGTCTTTTTAACGCCGGTGAGCGGATTCACAATTTATATCTGGAGGTGGCACTTGGAGTTTTGGGGCATGCAATCGTTTTACCGCAGCGCGAAGCGCTGCGGTTTCAGAATCCCCAGACTTGCCTGTTTGACACCGGAGCAATTTCTAGAGATTGTCGTCGGGCCGCCGAAAATCCGAACAGTATTTTGGTGGGTTGTGTGGACGGTCCCGATGTCGACAGTGGAACCGCTGTGGAGTATGCCTATGCGATGGCCAAAACCGGTCGAGCAATAATATATCGCACTGATTTTCGTACTAGTCTGGAGCACGAAGTGGGGGTAAACGCGATGCTCCGGGGGCTTGGTACGGAATTCATCTATTTGCCTTGTTTTATAACCGAGCTTGAAGAGATCGAGCTGTATTACAGGCACTTGGCCAGGAAAATTGACGAGGCGGCTCAGCGAATTCTGGCTGTGGAGAGAGTTGATTGATTTCGCCTGGTTGTACCCCGCTGAAACTTTAGTTTCGGCGGGTTTTTATATTTTAATTAAACTTCGAACCTTAATTTTTAGTAAAAACTCGGTTTAACCTTGCCTAGAATTACAAGAGGAAAAAACGTATAATCAGATTATTATGATGCTCAGTAAAAATATTATCCGGCCAGCTTTGTTTACCGCTCTAGTTCTGATTATCCCTTTAGCGGCGATGCAGTTTAGTGAGGAAGTGAACTGGAACTTGGCTGATTTTGTAATTGGTGGGGTACTGCTATTGGCTGTGGGGTTAGGGTATGAGCTTTTGTTTAAAAAGGTGAAAAAATATAAATATCGCTGGGCTCTCGCTATTGGTCTCGGCCTACTCTTCATTATGGTGTGGGCGGAGCTGGCGGTGGGTATTTTCAATATTCCAGGTATTTCGGGGAGTTGAGTAAGTTTAATTTCTGTTTATTATGATCAATATTCTAACTTAAGTTGGAACACTTATGGCTTACTATTACTCACCTTTTCGTAATAAATATTCCAAGAAACCGTCTGATTCAGGTTGTCCTTTTTGTAATACAGAGATGATGGAGAAGCAGTCTGTTAAATATTCCGACGGCACTATTATTGAAAACAAAACCTATCGGTGGGTGGTAAATATGTTCCCTAAGTTTGAAGGTCACACTATGGTAGTGCCCAAGCGCCATGTGACTAAAATCGGGTCAGAGACCACTCAAGAGATAAAAGATCGGGAAGAGCTAGTCGCTCTTGCCGCTAAGACTTTAAATGAAACTTACAATACCGATGGCGTGGAAGTTTTTCTTCAGACGGGGTTAAACTCGGAATCATCAATAAAACATCTTCATTGGCACGTGGTGTCATCACAGGCCAGTGACCCATTGCGCGGGTTTGACAAGTTGGGTCATTTTTTTACAATACAGGAGGATAATCCTAAGATCATAATATTTCCGGTGCCGATTAAGAAAGCCAAGACTCAACTTTTAAAGGCCTTAGCTAAAACGCTGGGTCGGAAAGGACGGTAACAGTGAAAGCAGTGGTGATGGCGGGCGGGAAGGGGTCGCGTCTGATTTCCGCTAAAGGCCAAGTTAATAAGCACGTTTTGCCGGTTTATGATCGGCCGATGATCGAGCATGTGATTCGGACGTTGGTAGCTGGCGGAGTCACTGAGGTGTTGGTTTTGCTGAACTGGTTTTATCCGCAGACTGTGATGGAGGTACTCGAAGATGGCACTCGGCTTAATTGTGACATCTATTACCGCTATCTGCGGGAAGTCGATGGACCTGGTCGGCAGTTGTACTTGGCCGAGAAGTGGGTGGGGGGAGAAGACTTCATCATTATGTTAGGGGATAGTCTCTATCTTCACCCACTTGATTTTCGCCACCTAACGGCACCGCATCTGTGGACCATGCCATCTGAGAATCTGGACGATGATCTGTCGAAGTACGGTCAAGTTATGGTCGACGGTGATAAGGTGACGAAGCTTCGGGAAAAGGTTAGTTATCGTTTTGGTGAGTTAATCACGACGGCTACTTGGCTTTTTCCTCCCTCTGTTTTTGACCTGGCGCGCGGGCTGGATGCTGAAACAAAAGGCGAGGTTCACGTCGCTATGCTGTCTCAGGGCTTTATCGATCGCGGCGAAATGACTCATACCACTTTGCCGGTCGGTTCCTATATTGACCTGGGGACACCAGATGCCTTGCTACGTGGAGCAAATATGCTTCAAGCCCGAGCGAAGGTGGCACAGTTGATCACCGGTTAAACGAGCGACCAATCGTACTGTTGGAGCTATAAGTCTATCTTTCGGGATAGGCTTTTTTGTTAAGGCGACAAAAAAACCAACTCTGCTATAATTAATTATATGTCCCAAGTCTTATTCCAAGAATCACCAGTGGCGAAATTTCTGCTCTCGGATACCAGGGCGGCTTTCTTATGGCTCCCGATCCGTCTCTATGTGGGCTGGGCCTGGTTTACCGCTGGCTGGAGCAAACTAAACAATCCGGCTTGGGTGGGCAATGACATGGGTCACTCACTCACTGGTTTTATTACCAAGGCGGTGGGAAAGGCAACCGGTGAGCATCCGGATGTACCACTGTGGTATGCCAATTTTTTGCAGACTGTGGTATTAGATAATGTCGAGACTTGGTCGGTGGTAGTAGCGACGGGGGAGTTTTTGGTTGGCCTCGGACTCTTATTGGGGCTATTTACGGGGGTAGCGGCTTTCTTTGGTTTAATGATGAATTTCAACTTTATGTTGGCTGGCTCGCTTAGTACTAACCCGATCCTGCTTGTCTTAAGTGTGGGGCTGGTTTTGGCGTGGAAAGTAGTGGGGCAGCTGGGGCTAGATCGTTTTGTTCTACCGGCCTTGGGTACCCCTTGGCAGCCAGGGCGCTGGTTTAGGCAGAGTTGACCCCGTGAAATAATTTACCCCAATTTTTTACTTTTTGTCATCATCCTGAGGTGGTATAAGTTTTCAGTGGTAATTTAAGAGTCTATATTTCACAGGGTTGACCCCGTGAAATAATTTACCCCAAGGTCTTTATTTAAATATAATTATTCTGAAGTGATATTTGGTCTCAATGAGGATTTCAGATTTCCTATTTCACAGAGTTGACAAAAAATTTAAAATCATTTATGTTATAGACTGCAAGTTTAAGGAAGTTGTTTGGTTGGGCTGTGGCTCCTTAGACTTGCCCCAAACGGTGCGTCAGGCCCCATCCTGACGCACCTATTTTTTTTTGATAAACAGTGGATAAATGATTGCACCTTCAGGATGAGCTTGGTATAGTTTAAATAGTACCGGCGGTAACTTGATCACTATTTGATCGGGTTGCAGGGGCCGCCGGCTTGGGTCCTTGTCTTACTTAGGAGGAATTGCCTATGAAAGTTCTCCTCGTGGTGGGGTTAGTAGCCTTACTAGCCTTCGCCTTGGTGTTAGCGATTGGCCCTCCGGCCCTCGCTGGCACTCAAGCTGTACCGGTGGTGGTAGCCAAAGTTGCCCCGCTGGGAGCATGGGCATATTCCTCTATTGAGGAAGGGGAGACGCGGATTTTCCCTTCAGATTCATTGCTTGTACTGGCGATTTTTCAGCACGGATCAGCCGAGCACTTGTCGGTGGAAATTTCGACCAGTAGCGGTAGCGACTTTATCTATTCGTTTGGGGCCTCGGCTCTGTTGTCGGCTGACTACTCCGAGAAAGTAGAGGTGACGGCGCCCGGCGCCAGTCGTAGAGCGTTGGCAGTCGTTGAGTTAGACTGCCGTTCGGCTCTCGTTCTTGAAAGGAGGGTCATGGCGCGAGCCCTGGCCTGATCTAGCTCTTAAGTATTGTTGACTTTAACCCCCTGAGGCTTAGCTTCAGGGGGTTGTCTTTTTAAATATTAAAATTTAAGTAGCGGTAGGAGTGAGGGATTTTCAAGAAGAGAGGTAGCGGCCGGTAAAATCTGCGGTGGTCCCTTGGTGACAGGTTTTAGAGGGTCATTATCGGAGGTCAGATTTTCTTTTGAGTTATCTTTGGTAACTATAGTTTCGGAGGGACCTTTAGAAGAAGGATTTGTAGAATTAGTGGTGAGATTGGCTCCTTCTTCAGACTCCGCTGGTTCAAACAAAGAAGTTGGTCGAAAGGGTGCTCCATCTTGATGTTCTGATTGTGGAGTTTGGTTAGGCTTAAGGACATTTAACTGTCCGTTCACTAGATCAATCATTTTAAGTGGAGCTTTATCGCTTTGGGCGGTTTCTAGCATCTGTTTGTAGTTTTCTAAGTCTGCGATAAAGTCGGCTGGTACGTCAGCTTTAGCTGGTTGGTTTGTAATCAGTTTACGATTACTGGCCGGTGGTGGGGTAAAAGACTCTTTCGACCTTAAGGCGGTGTCGGACTTCTTGGTCACTTCAAGGGTAGTTGCCATCGCTCGGGTTTCTTCGGCTAGAGCGGTAACACCCTCCTTCTCATTAGTGGTGACACTAGCGGCGGACGCCGACTCGACCTGATAAAGAAAAGCCACGTGGTCACTAAAAAGCTCAACCAGGGTGTTTTCGAACTCGGGAGTCAGCTGGTTATTTTGGGCCAGTATTACCGCTTCGGCTAATCGCCGTTTAGCTTGAGTTAGGTGCCATGTATTAGATTTTTCGCCGGCCGGAGTTATGGCACTGATGATATTTTCATTAACATCAGTCTTAATGGGGTATAAAAAATCTCCGGGCACAGTGCCTTCAGCCGCGTAAGAAACCCCGGATAGGGCAAATAAAAAAACCGCGAGGCCAGCTAAAACTGGTTTGGGTGGCAGGAAGCGGCCTAGAATTAGGCGCAAGTCCATATAGCCACCACTATTTTTTTGATCGGAAGAATTAAAACCGGCTCGGGTATAATTTTTTTCTAAAATAGCCTCTAGGATCCTAGCTTTAATGTTTGGTTCTAGCTGGATCTTTTTAAGGGAGGCAAGGTGTTTTTGAATCTCGGCGTCGTTCATTTTTGTTGTGGTTATCTTTATGGGTTTTAATAGACTTAAAAACTTTAAAAGAAATATATTAATAAGCTGTTAATAACTATACCTCAGATAAGCTTGGTTTAAGTGGTGGCTTGGCCGTTTTTGAGCAACTCTCGCAGTTGGGTCATGCCACGATTTATCCTGACAGACACATTATTCTCAGTCTCACCGATAATACTGGCAATATCCTTAGGTCCTAAATCCTCAACAAATTTCATCAGGAGCACCTGTTTGTATTTCTCATCGAGCTGTTCTAAATATTTATACACTTGCTCGATTTCCGCTCCCGCCTCAATAGCGGCGTGACCCCGATCTGAAGGGGAAAAGCCGTCGTCAAGTAACCGGTCTAAAGAAAAGGATTTCTTTTTACGATAGGTATCAATTAAAAGATTATGGGCAATCGTAAACAAAAATGTCTTTTCGTTTTCAATCAATTGGCCGTTGGTGACGCATTTCCAGACGCGAGTAAAAGTTTCTTGGACCAAGTCTTTGGCCTGCTCCTTATCCGATACTCTAAAATAGCAGTATCGGAAGATGGCATCCGCATAAGATTCGTACATAGCGGTAAATTGATTTTCGGTCATAGATATATTAAAACAATTTGACGACCGATCAGAGCTATACTTAAAAGACGGACTGGAGGTGCTTTTCTTACATACGGCCGAGTGGAATCTAAGGAAGCCCTCAGACGGTCGCGGGTAATCGCTAATTATAACATTTTAAGATATTAGCCGCAAGACCAGCCTTCTAGGCTGAAGACCTTACCAAGCTGGGCTTTGACAGCTGGGAGGCGCAGGGTAGAATTAATAGTAGAGGCCGATATTAGTAGTCTGATAATTAAAATAAGTATTATGGATAACACTACGATAAACATGCCGGAGTCATCCGCTCCGCGCAATGATGATAGTGGTTTTGGGGTAGTAATTGGAGTAATTATTGCCGTTTTGATCGTTATTATCCTGTTTATGTTTGGTATTTCTCGAGACACTAATGTGGAAGTTCCAGCCGAGGAAGGGAATATTGGAGAGGTGGAAATTGATGTTAATTTGCCAACCTCCCCAGCTGACGGTGGAGCTGAGACGCCGGTAGTTCCGGCCCAGTAGAGTCTCACTCAAGCTTCATTTATAGCTTAAGTAAAAACCCGCCACTGGCGGGGTTTTACTTAGTTTCTTTATGGCCGATGATCGAAGCGATTAGGTGAAGCCAGGTAGATTTTGTTGACTGTGGTGAGGCAGAACCAGCCAATCAGGGCGTAAATTAAGAGGGCAAATAAGGTAGACACTTCTAGACTAGAACCGGTTTCGGGGCTAAGGGCCGGAAAAATGTTGGCAAAGGGGGTAAGGAGGGGCTCGGTAGTGCTGTAAAGCCAAGCGGTAAAAGGGGTGACTAAGTTAGCCCCGAGTAACTTAAGGATTAGCCGACCGCCCAGAAGGGCAATAATCAGACCAAAAATCAAATTGATCAAATAAACGATTATCAAACGTGAATTAGCATTCATAATTAGTGGATAGGTGTTAAAACATTAAAAGTCGACTGTTGGTATGGCTTAACCTAATCTATAAACGAAATTATCCAGCCAAATCTTTCTTTTTGGTCATTTTTGTTTATAATGCACCCTGTAAGGAAGTTGACGGAAAAGGTAGTGAAGGAGGGTTGTAAACTAGATAATTCTCATATGGCTAAAAACAAATCGAAGAAAAATCGACCTAAAAATTCGTCAAAAAAGGTGTGGAACCAGTTTGGGAGCCAGATTTTTTTGGCTTTGCTTTTACTGTTAGGACTGGTGATGTTTTACTCGGCCCTAACCGAAAACCGTAGTCAAACCGAAGAAATTAGCTTATCGGAACTGGCGGCCCTGGTGCTAGCGGCGAAGGTGGAGAAAATTGCGGTGGCAGGCGATGAGCTGTCGGTAACTTTAGTGGATGGCACGGAGAAACTGTCGAAAAAAGAAACCGAGTCTTCACTATCGGAAACTCTTATTAACTATGGCGTGAGCGGCGAACAGCTGACGGCGCTCCAACTGGATGTGACCAAGGCGGGCGGGCTGGGGTACTGGGTTTTAAATATTTTACCCTTTCTGATCCCGCTCATCTTTTTAGTGGTGTTTTTCTGGCTCGTATCACGCCAAATGAAGGGGGCATCGATGCAAGCTTTCTCTTTTGGGCAATCGCGGGCCCGGATTATTGACCCGAATGATAAAAGTCAAAAAGTCCTGTTTAAAGATGTGGCCGGCGCTAAGGAAGCTAAAGATGAACTGATGGAAATCGTTGATTTTTTGAAAAATCCGAAAAAATTCTTGGATATTGGCGCCCGTATTCCTAAGGGGGTGCTAATGATGGGGGCCCCGGGCACCGGTAAAACTTTGCTCGCGCGAGCGGTGGCCGGTGAGGCTCACGTGCCATTTTTCTATTTATCGGGTTCGGAGTTTGTGGAAATGTTTGTTGGCGTAGGGGCATCCCGTGTGCGCGATTTGTTTAAAATGGCCAAGCGTACGGCGCCGGCGATTATTTTTATTGATGAGATAGACGCTATTGGCCGGCACCGCGGTTCTGGTATGGGGGGTGGCAATGATGAACGAGAGCAAACCTTAAACCAAATTTTAGTGGAAATGGACGGTTTTGAACCGAATGAAAAGCTGATTGTAATGGCGGCCACCAACCGGCCCGATGTTTTGGACCGGGCCTTGTTGCGCCCTGGGCGGTTTGATCGACGGGTCATCTTAGAGGCCCCAGATATTAATGATCGGGAAGAAATTTTAAAATTACATGCTAATAAAAAACCTTTGGCTGAGGATGTAAACATTAGGGTGATTGCTCAGCGGACGCCGGGTTTTTCTGGGGCGGACTTGGCGAACTTAATGAATGAGGCGGCCATCCTGGCGGCTAGAGAAAATCGAACCGAGGTGGGGCAGTTCGACTTGATTCGTAGTGTGGAAAAAGTGATGCTGGGTCCAGAGCGCAAGAGCCATATTTTGTCGGAAAAAGAAAAAGAAATCACGGCTTACCACGAGATGGGGCACGCTTTAGTGGCTTCGGTTTTATCTTATGCCGACCCGGTGCATAAAGTCTCGATTATTTCGCGGGGGCACGCCGCTGGTTATACTTTGAAACTGCCACTCGAGGACCGAAAGCTTAACTCTAAAAATGAATTCTTAGATGACCTAGCGGTGTCTTTGGGTGGCTACGCGGTGGAACAACTAATTTTCGGAGATATTACCACGGGTGCTTCCAATGATATTCAGGTAGCTACTTCCCTCGCTCGAGCGATGGTGACCCGTTATGGGATGAGCGAAAAAGTGGGTCCGATCGACTTTGGGGCTAGTACGGTTTCTCACTTAGGCGATGTGCCTTTGTCGGAAAAGAGCGCTTCCGAAAGTACTTGGGCAGTCATTGACGGTGAAGTTTCGGCTTTAATGAAGCACGCTTTGAATCGGGCGACCGAAGTGGTGACGGGCAATCTAGATGCTCTTCATCACTTGTCCAAAGAATTAGTGCGAGTGGAAACTCTCGAGCGGGCCGACTTTGAAACTTTGCTCAAGGCTCACGGGATTGAACCTAAAGTCGAACCCAAGTTAGTCTCGGAAATAGCTAAAGCGACACTCTAAGTTTAAGTCATAAATATTGCTATGGCGGTTTTTAAAATTTGGAAACCGGTCGGCCTCACACCGCTCGAGGCTGTTAAAAGACTCCAACAAATAAGGCCAGATTTAGGCGGAGTTAAACTGACTTACGCCGGTCGGTTGGATCCCTTGGCTCTGGGGGTGATGATTATTTTGTCGGCCGGTGATATTAAAGACAAAGAGCAGTTTTTAGTCTTACCTAAAACTTATGAAGTTGAGATTTTACTGGGGGCGGCGACTGACAGCGGCGACGTCTTGGGACTCTCGACTAAGGTGGTGAAGCCTGAAATAGTAAGCCTCGAGCGAGTAGCCATGGCCACTCGGTCCTTAGTCGGCAAGCGACGGCAAACCGCCCCTCGCTACTCGGCGCCGGGTTTGGATGGGAAAGTTTTTACCCGCTCGGTTGAAATAAAGTCGGTCGCTGTAGGTGAGAGACAGATGATATTGGCCGAAGCTTTACTTAAACTGATTGAGGAAAAAATTTTCCTGGTGATGGGGGACTTTCGGCAAGCGGAAATTCTGGCCGGTTGGCAGAGGGAATTGAAACGATGGTCCAGCTGTAACTTTCCGGTCATTCCACTTACTATCGAGTGCTCAAGCGGTACTTATGTTCGACTTCTGGCCCGGGAGTTGGGGCGACAACTAGAATTGCCGGCTTTAGCTCTCCATATTAAAAGAATCAAGGTGGGGGAGATCACCGAGAGTGACTGTGTTAAGGTTTAGATAAGTCGCTGGCGAATTTGATTTTTAATATAATGAGGTTATGCTAGTTTTGTGGCGCGTGTAGCTCAGTTGGTAGAGCGCGGAGCTTATACCTCCGTGGTCCCAGGTTCGAGTCCTGGCACGCGCACAAAATCTTAAGTCCTGAAGTGAAAGCTTCAGGACTTTTGATTTTGTAGCAGCGTGAGGGACTCGAAAGCCGGAGCCGGTATACAAGATTTTGAGGTAACGAAAAATGCTTGTCGGCGAGGCGGGGTAGCGACCTTCGTAGCGGAGATTTATCGAAGCAGAAGAGTTGTGACCGAGTCCTGGCACGCGCACCTGAACAAAGTGAGGGTGAGAGTGTAGCAAGCCAACTGCTTGGCTTGCGTCAGGACTCGAAAGACTTTTCGTTACCGAGTATCTGATAAAGATAATCGGTCGAAAAGTACCCGCCCCCGTTGGGGGAGAGTCTTTACCTACGCGCACCCGAACAAAGTGAGGTAAGAGTGCCGCGCATCTTTGTGTTGTCATAGGTGTGATTATGCGCACCAGAAAAAATATTCTTTTTTTTGACGGTAGAGGTATAATAAAATTGGATTGCAAAGTCTAGACAACTATCACAAAGGAGGGTGATATGTGTCGGAGCAAGTGGTATGAATCAATATGTCAGGAAACCGAAAATTGCTCTGTTAGACTAAGAGACGATCGGCCATACGCCTGCTGCACTTTATGTCCGGATTGCGGTCAGCACATTAAGTTTCCGCACTGGGACGATCATTTATGCCACCAGAAGGCCAAGAGAATGGGTTGGACTTATGAAAAATAGTCGACGTTCATCGCCGCTAGCCTCAAAGCTAGCGGCAGTTTTAATTTGAAATTTCCGGTTAAAAGCTCTATGATGGGCTAATGACTACAAGATTTTATTTCGGGTTAGCCATTTTAATACTTCTTTTGGTTTTTGTGGATCAGGTGGGAGCCCAAACAGCTATCAGTTCCACTGCCACAACCTCGATTATCATTAGCGAACTGAGTGCTACCTCGAGTGAACCGGGAATCTGGGTCACTATTTCTGGCCAAAATCTAAACCAGGCCGACCTCTTGGTGGGGGACCAGCGCGTACCTCTCGCTAATTTACTGTACACTGGCGCTCTCGGTGAAGAAGTGAAATATCGAGTACAGGCTTTACCGGCCGGAACCTACCATTTAAAGTTTGTAGGGACAGATGGTGGTCGAAGTAATGAGATACCTTTAGTTATTCTACCAGTCGCGGAAGTTAATTTGCCAGCTGAACCTAGCGCCGAGGCCCCTGGCTTTATTGTGTCGGTTGGACTAGCTGATGCCGAAATTAATTCCACTTGGGCCATGGGGACCGTTCGCGACGTCATCTGGCAGGCGCCAGGTTTAACCCAGCCCTTAGATTTGCTGGTTTGCCATAATAACACCAAAGGTTGCTGGATCGTCGGATCTAATCTGACTAACGACGGCCAAGCCACCATTGTTCTCCCGACCGGTATTTTAACCGGGCCGTCGTATTTTTTGTTGCGTCAGTCTAATAATTATTCAACTCGAGAGCGTAGCGAATTGTTTGAAGTGTTACCGTCCCCGCTCTTTTCTGGCTGGGCTAATTTGGCGGCTAGCTTGTTTGCTTGGTGGCCCCGTTAGGGTCACTCATTACTCCGGTTTACTCAAAGTGGATAGCGGGACGATTGGCTAGTCGCTCTTTCAACAGCGGATGAGTTTTAAGGTTGGGATCCTGGTCCAACAAGTTTTGGGCTTCCAGGCGGGCCGCTTCCACCATTTTAATATTTTTAATGGCTTCCATACCGATATCGGAAATCCCCCACTGTTTGACGCCGGTTAAACTACCTCCTCCGCGCAACGACAAGTCCATCTCGGCTAATTCAAAACCGGTTTTAGCTTCGGTTAAAGCTTTGAGTCGTCGGAGGGAAGTGGTATTAGTCGTGTCACTAAACAAGTAGCAGTAGGCTTGGTGATGAGAGCGGAAAACCCGCCCCCGCAGTTGATGCAGTTGAGCCAGGCCGAAAGCCTGGGCGCCTTCAATAACAATGGCAGTGGCGTTGGGGACATTGACACCAACTTCTACCACTGAGGTGGCGACTAAAACATTAATTTGGCCACTTGAAAAGTCGGCCATCACCTGGGCTTTAGCCATTGGGGCCAGTTTGCTGTGCACCAAGCCGACGCGATAGGTGGGGAAAACATAAGTTTGCAGGCGCCGGCTTTCGCTTACAGCGGACTTGGTTTGAAGAGCGGAGGCTTTGTCTGGATCTGGTTCGTCAATCCGTGGACAGATAACATAAGCTTGGCGACCGGCGGCTAGCTCTTGCCGGATCTGATCATAAGCTTCCTCTCGTTTATCGGGGCTGACGATGGCGGTCTTGATAGTTTGTCGGCCCGGGGGTAATTCATCTAAGACTGACAAGTCTAAGTCTCCAAAAATAGTTAAAGCCAAAGTGCGGGGAATAGGGGTGGCCGTCATGGAGAGTAGGTGGGGGACAGTGTCGGCGGCCGTACTTTTTTCTTTAAGAATTTTTTGTCTTTGCATTACACCGAAACGATGTTGTTCGTCGATAATCGCCAGACCTAATTTTTTAAAAATTACAGCCTTTTGAATTAAGGTGTGGGTGCCGATCACGATGGGGATATCACCGCTAGCGACCCATTTTAAAAGTTGGGTTCGGGAAATATGGGTGTGTTCTAGGCGGTTGATTTTGGAGGGAAATTTTCGGCACTCACTGCCGGTGATTAGTCCAATATTAATGTTTAAGTGAGCAAAGTTTTGAATAAAGGATTCAAAGTGCTGGCGTGCTAAAATTTCGGTGGGCACCATATAGGCCACTTCTAGGCCGGTCTTAACTGTTAAATGGGCTGCCGCCGCCGCTACCGCTGTTTTACCAGAGCCCACGTCACCCTCTAGGAGTCTGGCCATTGGTTCAGTTTCGGCGAGGTCCCCGGCAATTTGCTTGATGGCTCGCTCTTGCGCTCTGGTTAGAGGAAAAGGGAAACTCGCCAGAAGCTCTTTTAAGTTGGCCTTAGAACTAGTAATGGCCGGGGCTCGACCAGCTTTATAAACCACCCTTTGCTGACGGCGATCGAGCTGAATCAATAGGACTTCTTCAAAAGCAAAACGCTTGCGGGCACTTTGGGTGTCCGGTAATTTTTGAGGGGCATGAATCCAGACTAGAGCCGTATCTAAAGCGGGTAAATGGTAACGCTTTAATAAAGCATCTGGTAACGGATCGGTTAAATGTTTATGCACCCCCAAACTTAACAGTTTTTGGATATGGTAATAAAACCAACCCGAGGATAGACCGCGTGTTTCCGGATAGATGGCTACTAGATTGTCAGGTTGATTGGGATTGGCAAAAATAGTTTGTTTACTGAAGCTGTAGGTGGGCGCCGGGCTGATATCGGGATTAGAAAAATAAAGTTCACCGTGGCGGCTATTGACGCTGCCTGATAATTGAACCAAGGTACCGGGGACTAATTTTTTAGCCAAGTAAGCTTGATGGAACCAAACCGCTTTTACTTTTCCGGTGTCATCTTCTATAACCGCTTCCGCCATCGGAATTTGGCGGCGGTAAGCTTTCTTGGGCCCTGCTTTTTCTACTCGACCGACAATGGCCGCTTTTTCACCGGCTCGCAAATCCACAATTGACCTAATTTCGCCTTGATGAGCGTAGCGAGAAGGTAAATAAAATAATAGGTCGCGCAAGGTGACCAAGTTTAATCGAGTGAGAGCTTTCTTTTGGTCGGGAGTGAGGCGAAAGTGCCCAGTGATCAGATAATCTGGTTGCATATTTAAGAATTTTAACTCACTTAGATGGGTTTGACTAAAGCTGGGCTAGCTTGGTGGCTAACTTTTAGACTGGATAAAGTCGATTGGTAGTTAGGGGACTTTAGTTTATCATTAGAAGAGTCGTTTGGACTGACTCTTCATTTTTAATGAATAATAAACTTTCTCAAGTACAAAAAGCTTCACTGGCAACAGTTTTGGCTACCGTGGTGGCAACTTTATTAGTGCTTTCAGCTTCGGGCTGGGCTTTAAGTCGTCCGAGTTCGATCTTGGTAGTCTTCGACAGTTTTCATCAGTTATTGGCCCAAGTCAGTTCTATTGGTCAATGTAAGTTAGCTAAACCACAGGTTCAAGTTATTCCTGGTTCTCAAACAGTGGCTCCTGGTGGAACAGTTGAATACACTCTCACTTTAACCAACAAAAATAATAATGGGTGTGACCCCGCGACTTTTAAAATCGAGCCGTGGCTAAATCCTTTGTTTGGTCTTAAGGCCAGTCCAGCTTCTTTCACGGAGACTTTGGAGTCTGGAGCTAAAATTTCTCGGACTTTTAATCTAATGGTGCCAGACTGGTCACTGGAAGTTCCTATTATTTTCAATCAGCGGGCTTACAATATTGGCCGGCCGGTTGATTGGACCAGCGCCAACGCTCGGCTGACGGTTAAGGGTAAGCCTCTGGTGACTGGTTGTGTTTATCGGCCACCACTTCTGACGCTCACCCCTTTCACTCAGACCAGCGCCGCGGGTGATACGGTTACTTATACTTACTCTTTAACGAATAATAATGACTTAAGCTGTGGTGAGACGGAATTTACCTTAAGACCGTGGGTGCCAGCGGATAGTAATTTGACGATTAATTCTTTTGCTGTCTCGGTGGCTGGCGGCACTACCGCTTCCGGTGAATTTGCAGTCAATTCTATTGCGGCCACAACTTCCAACTCCTACCGCTTTAATATGGGGGCTTATTTTACAGCTACCTCCACTAGTGGCCTTCTTACTTACCGTGGCTTACAAGATGCTATTTATGAAGTTACCCCAACTATAGATGAAGCCACAACTACCGCTACTACGACGATTAGTTCCCCCTTGACCAATTGGGGGATTGAGTGTTTTGACCATAAAGATTACGACGGGGACGGACTAGCCGGTTTTGATGATCCAGATTGTTTTGGTCCAAACTTGCGGCAAACTGATACCGACTATGGCTACACTTGGTTCGAACCGTCCCCCGCCAGCCGAATTATTTACGTGTCTAATTCCAGCGGGGATGACAGTTTTGACGGCTTGACACCGGAGCCGGTTCTTGGCACTAATCAGGGACCAAAAAAAACTATTTTAGCTGGCTACAATTTATTGCGTCCAGCCTCGGCGGACTGGCTCCTCCTCAAGCGGGGTGATACTTTTGTGGAGCCGGATATTTGGTTTATAACTTCTGGACGTTTACCGACCGAACGAATTTTGGTGGCCAGCTATGGTCGTTCGATTCAACGGCCGATTTTAATCAACACCCGCTTCAGTCTTTTCCAGACTCGTAATTTGGCTTTTGCCGGCTTAAACTTCTTTTCCACTGAAACTGACTTAGGTGTGCCCCAGATCGGAGCTATGGTTCCAGCTAAGGGCGGAATAACTATTTGGGAAAGGGACACCCAGTCTAATAATATTTTGATTGAAAATAATATTTTTCATTTTGATCAGACTAATATTCTAAATAATACTACTCTGTGGAAAAATATTGTTCTTCGCCTGAACGTGTTTCGTCGACCGGTTAACTTTTAGTCGGAGGGATAAATAAGCAAGTTTTGAATCGGGAGATGGTATTGACCGATTTTATCACTAAGACCTGTTGATGACTTGGTGGCTAAGTGTTGATATATCCTTTATGATTAGCTGAAGCTAAGCTTTAGGCCTGGAGTTAATTTTTTAATAATATTTCCGTAAATATGAAAAATTTAGATTTTGTTCGCAGTGCTTTTATTATAGTGGTTGGAGTGCTTTTGGTAGCGTTTTCCACTTGGTATCTGATGGAAAGAACGGAAATTTTGTCTGGGCCGCAGGCTCTCGTGGAGCGGTTGGTGGCACAAGTTAGCGGCTTAGGCAGTTGTGAACTTAAAAATCCAACCGTCAGCATTACCCCCAGGCGGCAAGAGGGGGCGCCGGGCGAAAGATTAAAGTTTTCATTTACAGTTCGGAATAATAATCTTAACTGCGATCCGGCGACCTTTGATATTAGACCCTGGCTTGATCCTCGTTATGGGTTATCAGCTGAGCCGCGTCTTCACGTTGAAACTTTAGCCGATGGAACATCGGTCACTCGTGACTTCATCATGATTTCTCCCGCGACAGCCGAGGCTCGAGAAATAGTTTTTAACCAGAAGGCTGTTAATGTAAGCAGTGCTCGTCATTGGGGCAGTGCCGATGCTCGTTATGTGGTGATGGTGGAAGAAGTGGAGACTTGTGTGCGGCGTCACCCTTCGATATCGGTTCGACCGGCGACTAAAGCTGGTTTACCGGGTCAAATTGTTAATTACCTATTTACCGTCACCAATAACAATAGTTCGGTTTGTGGGGAGTCTGATTTTCAGATTAAACCATATTTTTTTACCGACAGTGTTCTAAGTTCAGCTTCGACTCCGATTATGACTATGAAAATAGCGGCCGGTGGACAAGTCTCAAAGACTTATTCGGTTAAATCTTCAGCCACGGCCAGTTTAGGTGATAGTGTACGGTTCAACCTCGGGGCTTATTCAAGCTTTGAAGGGGTTAACTATCGTCACAGCCAAGATCTATTTTATGTGGTGGGCACCAGTACCGTGCCGGTGTCAGCCCCACCTGTGCCGGTTGAACCAGTTGAGCCGGTACCTTTACCAGAGCCACCATTAACTGAAGGTGAACCGATTAGCCTGGCTCTGATTACTATTGCAGCGGACTCTTTAGTGAATAATGTTTATCGACTGGGAGTAAATATTGGTTACACAGCCAGTGCTGATACCTCTGTTCACTTCCGTAAAAATATAGTTAGGAACCCTGGTTTTGAAGTCTCTACTTTGCGTAGTAATTACGTCCTACATCATTTCCGAACCAAGGATGGTAATGGCAAATTGATTGGTGAAGGATCAATTCAAGCTAATCAAGCGCAAGAGTTTTGCTGGAATACTGATTGGAGCAATAATGGCAACTTAGGGCAGCCGATCGGCACCTGGAATGACGCCGACTACGAAATAATGTCTGGCCCCCTTAAGGGTATAAAAGGGGTGGTGCAGGATTTCACTTATGAGGCTGATGCCTCCGGGGCTCCTCATTACACCTTTACCCTGGATAAAAATTTGCCCCGTCGCCCGGGTAATACTGATACGATCTTGACGGTGCGAAAAACTTTCGACGATTTTGATTCGACAGAAAAACGCCCTGGTAGCCCCGGTCAAAGGTCGCTACGACTGGAGCCGGAAACTGGGCCGGGAAAAACCACTCTTCTTAATCAATTATATGATGATGGCTCTTCAACTGTGGTTGAAGATGGTTACTCTGGCAAAAAAATGATTGTCGAGGGTCGGTGGCGCTTGTCCTTCTGGGCTAAGGCGGCTACTCCTGGTGATAAAGTATTTATTAGTTTTGTGCGACCGGGAACTCCCGGGTTCTTAAGTGAAGTAGTAACCTTGGATAAAGCCGGTTGGCAGGAATATGATATTCCGTTTACAGTGCCGGTGGGAACCGATGCTCGTCATACGAACGCGGCTCCGCCAGTTGGTTTAAAAATTTCTTCTGTCCCGGACCAATATGACCGAGTTTATAAAGATTATCGTAATCGGAGCCAGATTTGGATCGACGACGTTTATTTAGGGGAAGCCGATAATACCAACCCGACCGTTTTTAGCGATCAAGCGGTCGCAATGTTGAAAGAGTTGAATCCGGGAGTCTTGCGTTACTGGGGTGGTAACTTGGGTGAGCCCCTCGTCAATGTTCTGGGTTCGGAGTGGGGCCGAGGGATGTCACGATTTGCAACTCGGGCTAAAACGGGAAATGAATATTTCTCTTCACTTCCGGAAGTCTTGGATTTAGCCAAAGAAATTGACGCTGATCCGTGGTACGTAGTGCCGCCAACTTTGACTAAAGAGGAGTTAAAAGATTTGACCACTTATGTTAACTCTCGAGCTGGCGAGTTTAATCGAATTTACTTAGAGTATGGTAATGAGATGTGGGGCACAGGGTGCGGATCCGATCCTTTTATGGGGGCCACGGTCGGTTTTCATTTGCCGAAGATGGCGGATGAGGCGTTTGAAGTGATGCGTGACGCGGGGTTGTCATCTAAGGTCAAGCTAATTATTGGTGGGCAGGCCGCCTGGGTCGGTCGTCAATCTCAAATTGAAGCTAATAGTGATAGTCATGATATAACGGCTATTGCTCCTTACTACACAATGATTGAAGAAGGGATTACTAATCGGCCCACTCCAACCGTGGCTAATCTTCTGGATTACATTTATGCTAGCCCTTTGATCCGAAATAAAGCCAATAATAAAACCAACCAGTCTAGTAAAATTATTTCACAAGCTGGTCGGGAACCGGCTATTTATGAGATAAACTTTCATGATACCGGTAGTTTTCCACCGATTGCTCTAAAGAATAAAATTCTTACGGGTCAAGCTGGGGGTATTACCCTACCGCTACATATGTTGCACGCGATGAAAGAGAGTGGTATTCGTATTCAAACTGCTTTTTCCTTCTTACAAATTTACTTCCGAGACACCGGTGGAACTATGACTCGCTTGTGGGGTATTGCCCGGGACTTGGACAATATTCAGGCTTACCGCGGAACTGGTCTGGCTCTCTCGGTAGCTAACAAGGCGGTGTTTGGTGATTTGATCGGTAGTAACGTAGTTGGCGGCGGTTCGTGGTCTAGAACGATGGTGGATGAGTTTGATCGCAGTAAAAAAGCCGACCACGTCATCCCATACCTCCAATCCTTTGCTTTCAAAGATGGTAATCGTTATGGCCTAATCGTTTTCAATGTTCATCAGACGGCCACGATTAAATCTAAGCTGGATTTACCGGGTGTCGGAGGAGCCGGGACGCGCTACCAGTTGTATCACCCTGATCCTCTGGCTACCAATGAAAGAAGTGTGAATCTGACGATTCAAGAAGTGCCGGTAACTATTGATGAAATTACTGAGTACGAATTCCCACCGCATTCGATTACTAGCTTCACTTGGAGTGAGTAATATAGACTAAAAATCCGAGGCTTAAAAATCAACCCCGCCGTAGCAACAGTTACGGCGGGGTTGATTGATATCCTTTATCATCCTAGTCTGTCTGCGGCTGGATAAATTTTGACACCAGCTACTCTTTGTGGTTAGTATGAGGGGTAGTGGTCGTTTCGATGACACAGGAGTTGGCTGCTGACTAATCTAATTGTTGAGTTATTGAGGACGTATGAAAGTGAACTTTCATACGTCCTCAACTGATAATGACGGACTCAGATCCATATAGGTCCAGGGCTTGACCCTGGGGTTTATACTTTTTACTTGCTTTTTAACCAGATTTTAACCCTATGATAATTAATAGCAGAACTGGCCGCATAACCCCTTTTCTCTTGATCGGAGGAACATTTTTAATAGTCTTAGTTGTCGTTGTTGGTTTGACCCCGACCAGAACTTCCGCCGAAGCTTGCGTGCGGCAAAATCCAACGATTGAGGTGACCCCCTCGGTGCAGTACGGCGAGCCGGGTCGGATTTTAAATTATTCTTATCGCTTAACCAATAATAATAGCGCTGGTTGTGGTGTTGAAACCTTTGAAATTAAGCCTTACTTTTTGCCGGGCAGTATTGTGGAATCAGGTTATGGTGAAGCGAAATTGGATCGGGTGGCGCCGGGGGCGACTGATGATGGGCGTTACCAGATTAAGTCGGCCGCCAATGCTCCTCTGGGCACCAAAGTTAGATTTAATATTGGGGCTTACCTGGTGGCTGATGGGGTGACCTATAAAACTACTAAAGATTTGTTTTACCAAATCGGTACTCCCACCACACCGCTACCTGGTGAAAACCCTGACCCGGAGCCAGGCCCCGATCCGGAAGTACCTCCTCCAGTACCACCGACCGCGACGGGGACTGTGGTTTCGTTGTTAAACCAGTCCCTTTTAAACGATGCTTCTAGATTGGGTATAAATATTGGTTATACAGCTGGTTTTGATACGGCGGTTCACTTTCGGAAAAATATTGTTCATAATCCCGGCTTTGAAGAAGCCACTTTGCGGAGTAACTACACTTTGAAAAATGGCGGGGCCGAGGGTGGTCTGGCGGCCAATCAAGTGCAGGAATTTTGCTGGCAAACGGAATGGGGTACTGGTTCGGACGGTAAACACTTCAAGGGGCAAGGCTTGGGCGCTTGGGCCGGCGGCGATTATGAGTTTATTGCAGGGCCGGCATGGTTAAAGGATGTAAAAGGAAAAGTCACTGCTTTTACTTTTAAAGCCGATAAAAACGGGGCGTCGCGTTATACTTTTACGTTGGATAAAAATTTACCTAAACGACCTGATTACTTGAATACGATTTTACAGGTACGTAAAACTTTTGATAACTTTGACCGCAGCCAAAAAAGGCCAGGCAGCCCCGGGGATCGTTCACTTAAGCTGGACTCCAACCGGGGGGACGGCGGGGATTATCCTTTTTTGCAGTACTTTGACGACGGGGCTAGAACTAAAGTGGAAGACGGTTACGCCGGTAAAATGTTGGTAGTGGAGGGACCTTGGCGCTTGTCGGTGTGGGCCAAAGCCGAACAGCCGGGCGATAAGCTGTTTGTTAGCTTTTCCCGCCAAGGTTTGCCAGCCTTCTTGGATAAAGAAATTACGCTAACCGATACTAATTGGCGCGAGTATACTTTTAATTTTATGGTGCCGGCTGGCCTCGATGCTCGCAACGTATCGGCCAATATCTTGGTTCAACCGGTGAGTCTAAAAATTGCCACTCGCACCCATACTTACTCTAAAAACCGCGGTTCGGTTTGGATCGACGACCTTTACTTAGGTGAAGCGGACAACACTAATCCCACTGTCTTTAGCGATCAAGCTGTCAAAATGTTGAAAGAATTAAACCCTGGCGTTTTGCGCTACTGGGGTGGTAACTTGGGTGAACCAATTGAAAACGTGCTGGGCTCGGAGTGGGAACGGGGGACCTCTAACTTTTCCACCGAAGCCCGCGAAAATAACACTTTATATTTTTCCTCCCTACCCGAAATCCTAGATTTAGCCAAAGCCGTAGATGCCGACCCGTGGTACGTGGTACCACCAACTTTAACGACTCAGGAATTAGAAGATTTAACAGATTACGTTAATTTCCGAGTGGGTGAGTTTGATCGGATTTATTTGGAGTACGGTAATGAGATGTGGGGGACAGGGTGTGACGACCCATTTAAGGGGGCGACTGTTAGTTTTAATCTACCGACTTTGGCGGATGAAGCCTTTCGAGTAATGAAAGGAGCCGGCCTTTCGAGCAAGGTTAAACTGGTGATCGGGGGGCAAGCCGCTTACGTGGACCGACAAAATCAAATTGAACAGGGTAGTGATACTCATAATCTGACGGCTATTGCTCCTTACTACCAAATGAATGGGCGGGCCAACTCAACTGTTGCTTCTTTGCTCGGCCACTTATACGCCGACCCGCTAGTGCGAAATATTCCGGGTAGTAAAATAAACCAGTCGGCGTCCATTGTAAGAGTGGCTGGTCGGGAACCAGCTATTTATGAAATTAACTTTCATGACACTGGCAACCAACCGGCGATTGCCCTAAAAAATAAAATTATCACCGGTCAGGCGGGAGGTATTACTTTACCCCTTCAGATGTTGCACGCCATGAAGGGGAGTGGTATTCGTGCTCAAACCGCGTTTACTTTTTCCCAGTTTGCTTTCCGTGACACCGGGGGTAATATGACCCGTTTGTGGGGGGTGGTACGCGATTTAGACAATGGGCGGGCTTTTCGTGGGACAGGTTTAGCTCTGGTGGTAGCCAACAAAGCTATTTTTGGGGATTTGATTAAGGCAGAAGTTAGTGGCGGCCGAACTTGGGTTCAGAGTTTACCTGACGAGGTTGAAAAAGATCGATCCGCCAACCACACTGTTCCTTATTTGCAGACTTTTGCTTTTAAAGATGGTAATCGCTATGGGCTCATCGTCTTTAACCTCCATCAAACCGAAACTCTTAAAACTAAACTCGATCTACTGGGTACCGGTGGCTCGGGCCGTAAGTATTGGCTCTACCACCCTGACCCCCTAGCTAATAACGAAAGGAATATTCAGTTAAGAGTGGAAGAAGCCCCAGTTACTATTAATGAAAGTACTGAGTATGAATTTCCGCCCCACTCGATTACGAGTTTGGTTTGGAACGAGTAGTTGAGAGAGGTAAAATATGGGAGTAACAAAATTCCCCCGACAGGCTTTAAGCCTGTCGGGGGAATTCTAGTTGGTTTTAGGGTTTCCGATTATTGCGGATAGCTGGCCGGAAGTTCATATTTTTGGTGGGGCGGAGCGACTTGGCCGCTTTAAAGCCGGATGGGGTACGGAAAGCTGGGTTGCCATCTTGTTTGCCACTTTTGATACGATTACTGTTTTTCATATTTAGTAATTATAGCGCAAGTTATATAATTTTGGCTAGAAGTTGACTTCAATTGGCTTTTAGCCTAGTTTAGGCAATAGATTATTTTAAATTTCAACCGAAAGGGGTAAGCTTTATGCCGGTAATTTCTGTGAAAGACGCCAGGTTGAACCTGGAAGTATTGTATGGTGAGCTCGAGGATGAAGGATCGCCAATTCCCCGTGAGGCTTTGGTGCGCCAAATTGAGGCGGCTAGAGATCGGGTGAAGCTAGTAGAGCAGTTAGCGACTCCGCAGGAGCTCTGTCAATGAAAGTGGATTCGGAATGAAATTTTTCGTTCCCAAGCCGCCTGAGCAATCAGGCGGTTTTTTGGTTGGTGGGATTCTTTCATTACATGAACAGTATACCTTTGCGATTTTATCCCAGCCAAGCTGCTCGAAAATAACGCAAAGCTTTTCGAATCCCACCCGCGAGGCAAGCAGTTGCCTCGCTACCCTCCGCAGCTTTTTCACTGCGTTCAAAACTGCGGAGGGTGTGGGATTCGAACCCACGAGGGGTTTTAAAGCCCCTACCTCGTTAGCAGTGAGGCGCTTTCGGCCACTCAGCCAACCCTCCAATTACTGCTTGATACTAGCAATTTTAAACCCTTTTTTCAATCAGTTTATATTTCCGATTGATTTGTTTTAAAAAGATTAAACTGATAACCAACAGAATGGTTAAAAAGAATAACCCGGTCTGATAACCACGGACACCCTCACCAGCCGTAATTAGAGCTAGGCTCCAAATACCTGGACCAATAAAAGTGGCGAATCGTTCAGCGATAACATAATAACTATAAGATGAGGCAACAAGGTTGGTTGGAGCTAGTTGCCCGACTAAAGACCGACTGATACCCCAAACTGGGCCAAAAAGGAGTCCAGCTACCAAGAAAACCGGAATAAGAAAATAAAAATTAGTAATGAGGGCCATGGCCGGGAAAATTACACACCAGGCAATAATGATCCAAGTTAAAATCTTTACTTCCCCTTTTTTATCAGCCAGGCGACCAAAGATAACAGCGCCAATGGCGGCTAACACTAGAATCATGGCGGTTAGAAGGGATTTAATCGTATCTGATACACCATGAATGGTCTCTAAATACAAAGGGAAGTTATTGGCAAAAGTTATTAAGGTATCACTAAAAAGGAAGTAGGCAATTAGCATGAAGGCGAGAGGACGGTAAGACCAGATGATCTTAAGTAGATTCAAAGAGTTTGGCGGCAGATTATTTTTGGGTGGAGTTAAAAAAGTATTTTCTCGATAAAAAATTAAAATTGGTAAAGAAAATAAAGAAAATAAAATAATAGCTGGTAAAAGAGCTTGGGCCCGACCCGGTTCGCCTAAAAGAGTGAGGCCATTAACAAATGGTAGAGTTACTAAGACACCGGTTACTTGCCCGATCGAGTTAGCGCCCTGCCCCAAACCGGAGATCCACGACCGGTTACTCGAGCGTGACAGGTCGTTTAACATTGGGGTGAAATATAGAAAGCACATTAAATAGGCATACATCGCCAAAGTGTAAAAGGTGGTAGTCAAAAGTTCGAAACCACTTACCAGAACTGTCATCAAGGCGGTAGCAGTGAAACCAATAAAAGACATGATCGTCCACCACCGCAATCCTTTAATTTTTTTACCCGTTTGGTCGATGAGATGACTGGCTTTGGGGGCAGTAATTAGAAATAACACCGAAGAGATAATGAGGGAAAAGTTGTACCACCAGGCGGGCTGGCCGCGGTCGATAACTAGCCACTGGGAAAAATAAAACAAAAAAGCCATTAGAACAATCGAGTTGGCAAAATCGTATAGAGACCAATAAATTATTTTTTTAACCATTACTTAAGTATAGCAAAAACTTTTACCCATGCGCGGCGGCGGTAGCTAGGAGGTGGCGGGGCTTAGCGCGCTGCAACGTTTGGCGGGCTTCTCTTAAGGTGGCACCGGTGGTGGTCACATCATCAAGGAGACAAACTACGCGACCTTTTAGTAATGGAGTTTGTTTAGTCAGAGCAAAGGCGCCGGTTAAATTTTTTAATCGCTTAGCCTTTGTTTTAATACATACTTGAGTTGGCGTATTTTTTATTTTTATTAAAATGTTAGTGGCCACTTCAAAGCGATTTGGATCTAAAGCAACGAGCGCCTCAGCTAGCATTATCGCTTGGTTCCAACCCCGCTGTTTTAAGTGTTGGCGCGTCATTGGGACAGGGATTAGGATGATAGGTTTAAGGGTGGCCGCGGCCGGTCCTCGACTAATTTCGGCTAAAATTGTCTGATGCAAATAAGGAGCCAGCAGGGTGGCCGCTTCGGGCGAGCCGCGATACTTTAAGTGCCAAATAAGCTGGCGCACTCTCGGGTCGTGGTAGGAGAGAGCGGCTAAGGTCCCGTCTTCTAGTGGCTCGGCTGGCTCTAAAATTTGGGTGCAAGTTGCACAGAGTAAAGTGCCGACCTCACCGCAACCAACACACACTGACGGAAATAAAAAGCGCGCAACAATGTGGATAAGTTTTAGAGCTAGTGAAAACATAGCAACCTCTTAGTGTGATATACTTTACATTATATAAATGAAACTTGAACCTGGAAAACTAATTAGGATTATTTATGGCTTTTAGCTTGTTTAAAAAGCAAAACAGTGTTATCGGCCTAGACATCGGCTCCTCGTCGGTGAAGGTCATTCAGTTGCGCAAAGATAAAGGCCGGGTCATTTTGGAAACTTATGGTGAACTTTCCACCGGACCTTACGCCGGTAAAGCGGTGGGTCAGGCTGTAACGTTGGCACCGGAACAATTGGCTGTCCTCATTACCGACTTATTTAAAGAAGCTAATATTACCACCAAAGTGGGCGGGGTAGCCATTCCACTTCGTTCGAGCTTACTGGTTACCATCAACGTGCCGGAGTTGGAGGAAGATAAGCTAGCCCAAATGGTACCCTTGGAGGCCCGCAAATACGTACCAGTGCCGATTTCTGAAGTGATGTTGGACTGGTCGGTCATTCCTGATATGCACCGGGAGCTAATTGATGATAATCAAACAGCGCCGGAAGCTGGCAACAAAGTGACCCCGAAGCAAATCGAAGTGTTGATTGTGGCTATTCACAAAGACACTATTAAACAGTTCCAGGAAATTAGTCGGCAGACCGACATCGACACTAAATTTTTAGAAATCGAAACTTTCAGTGCTATGCGGTCCTCACTCTCCGGTGATTTTGGGGCGTCGGTCATTGTTGATCTGGGAGCCTCGACCACTAAAACGGTGATTGTTGACTATGGGGTAGTGCGGATGTCGCACACCATCAATAAAGGTGCTCAAGATGTGACTTTGGCCATTGCTCGTTCGATGGACTTGTCTTTTATTAAGGCCGAAGAGGTAAAACGCAAAGTTGGCATTATTGAAAAATTTGGTGATAAGGATATTGGCGAGACAATCAGTCCGATTGTGGAATACATCTTTAACGAAATTAGCCAAGTAATGATAGAATATCAGAAGAAGCACAGTCGCAGTATTGAAAAAGTTATTATGATCGGTGGCGGAGCGATGCTTAAAGGTTTGTTTGATTTAGCGAAAGAGAATATTTATGCGCCGGTGTATCTGGGGACGCCGTTTGACCGTGTTGAAGCCCCAGCTTTTTTAGAAAATATTTTAAAGGAGGTGGGCCCGGGCTTTGCGGTTTCGATCGGCTTGGCCTTGCGGGGTTTAGAAGAAATGTAGACGTTCGCTTTTAATACTTAAATTGTTATGGCAATTCAAAATCAATCATCGTTCATTCCCAAAGATGGCTCCTTCAAAAAGCCTCGCCGCGAAAGTATGATGGGAATTTTAATGTTGGTGTCACTTGTCGTTTTAGGCTTATCCTTACTGTTGTTTGCCGGCTCTTACGGCTACTGGTATCTCTTAGACCGTCAAGTAAATGCGCCTTGCGATGGCGAGGGTGGTGCCTGCGGTCTTAAAGCGACGGTGGATAATATCAAGCACGAGCTCGACTTAAAGCAAATTGTGCGCTACAACCGCTTGGATAAAAAAATGAAAGTGGCTCAAGGGCTGATCGACGGTCACACCACTTTGGTACCTTTGTTTGATGTTTTAGAACGCTTAACAATTCATAATGTGCGTTATAACAAGTTTTCGGTGGAAGATGGGACGACGGTAACGATCGAAGGCACGGCTCGCGAGTATGAGGATTTGGCCGCCCAGCTGCGGGTTTATAAAGATAGTAATTCTATTAAAGAAGCGGTGTTTTCTGGGCTAGGCCTAGATGACGACAGCTTGATTACTTTTAAGCTCCAACTGGTGCCTGTGTCGTCTTTGTTAACCTTTTCTACTAATTTAAATAATTAAATTATGCTGGTCCAGATTTTACTACCAATTCTGTTCTTGCTGACGGCGGTCGGGGTGTATTTTGGTCTCACTGATCCGGTGATTTACGGCGGGGGTTTGTTCAGTAGTGGCGACAGTGGGATTGTGGATTTAAGAGAGGAGAAAAAAACTTTGACGCAGGCGATGGAGGATGCCAAGGCTCTACAAGAGCGGGCGGCCGAGCTCGAGCGCCAGGCGGCTAGTATCTCGCCTGATAATATTACTCGCCTGGACAATTTCCTGCCTGACTCGGTGGATGACATTCAGCTAGTGGTGGATTTAAACACGATTGCTAGTCGGTCCGGTATGGGCTTGGGCGAGGTTAAGCTTGGTGCCGACCAAACTAGACGCCGGTCAGTCGAGCGGGAAACTGGCCAAGCGGTGCCGGCGGTAGAAACCGTGGCCGTCTCCTTTACGGTAGACGGTAGTTATGGCCAGTTGAAAGCTATGATCTCGGATTTGGCTAAAAGTTTACGAATCTTGGAAGTCAAACAGTTGAAGTTTGCTTCGGTGGCGGAAGATGGTTCGGAGACTGGTCGTTACAAGTATGAAATTACGGTGGAAACTTACTGGCTAAAGTAATTACTATGAATCAAAAGAAAGTACTCATAAATACTGTGGTTGCCATCCTCTTGGTCGGAGCGGTGGTCGCTGGCTATATTTATCTTTCGGGAGGCGATGAAGAGGCTGAACGCATTGGCCTTGACTCGGTCGTCGGGGAAGAGGCGTCAGTTGTTCCTGGTGGCACCTCCGAATTTTTACTCCTATTGGAGTCGCTGAAAGGAGTGGATCTATCCGGACAAATTTTTACCAACGCTCTTTTTTCGCGTGAACTGGTGAACTTTACCACTATTGTGCCTTTTCGTCCGCAGGGTCGGGCTAACCCTTTTGCGCCTTTAGGGACGGCTAATCTATCGAGCCAGGCACCTGACATCGAGCAGGGTACCACCACGGTAAGTTCTTTTTTGAATGAAGAAACGCCAGTAGTGGACTTTTCGACTGATGTGCAGTTTTAGTTCTAGGGACGGAATTACCTTTTAAATATTATATGACTGATCTGTCTTCTATTCCCGTAGCACAACTTAATGGCAATCGGATTTCTTTCGACATTTTGAAATTTATTCCGGAAGACGCCGCTGGCTACTATAAATTTATCCCGCTTGATTTTAAAGACGGGGTTCTTCAGGTGGGAATGGTGGATCCGGACAATATTGAAGCCCGCGATGCTTTGCAGTTTATCGCGTCCAAAAGTAATTTACCGTTTAAAATATTTTTAATCTCCGAAGAAAATTTTACCGAAGCTTTGAAAAGTTATGAAGCCTTAGGCGGGCAAGTAGATGAAGCCCTGGATGCCTTTGCGGCCGAGATTGAAGCCGACAAGAAAGACTCCACCGAGCTTTTAAAGGACGGTGAGCAGAAAGCTAGTAGCAAGACCCCGAACATTATTGAAGAAGCGCCGGTGACCAAAATTGTGGGGGTTATTTTACAGCACGCTACTGAGGGTAATGCTTCCGACATCCATATCGAGCCCACCACCGAACAGGTTCGAGTCCGGTTTCGAGTGGACGGTGTTCTTTATACCAGTTTGTTTTTACCGAAAGCGGTGCAGGAGGCGGTGGTAGCCCGCATAAAAATTTTGACCAATATGAAATTGGATGAAAAGCGCAAACCGCAAGACGGCCGCTTTTCGGCCAAAATTGACGGCCGAAAGATCGATTTTCGCGTGTCGACTTTCCCGACCTACTTTGGTGAGAAGGTGGTGCTGCGTATTTTGGATCCGGACAAAAAGCTGATCTCGCTGGCTTCGGTGGGCTTTGTCGGCGAACAGCTTGCTCAAATAGATGCGGTGATTAAAAAGCCCCACGGTCTCGTTCTTCTAACCGGTCCGACCGGCTCGGGTAAGACGACCACTTTATACGCTATGCTAAACGCTTTAGATAAGGAGCAGGCCAATGTGGTGTCTTTAGAGGACCCAATCGAGTACGACATTGCCGGCATTAATCAGTCGCAAGTTCAGGCGGATATTAATTACACTTTTGCTAGTGGTCTGCGTTCTATTTTACGCCAAGATCCCGATATTATCATGGTGGGTGAAATTCGTGATAAAGAAACGGCGACACTTGCCATCCAAGCTTCTCTAACCGGCCACTTAGTGTTTTCCACTATCCACACTAATAGCGCTATTGGGGTGGTGCCGCGCCTGATTGATATGGGAGTGGATCCATTTTTAATTCCGCCGACTTTAGTGATGGCTATTGGTCAACGTTTGGTGCCGCTCTTGTGTCCGGAAGCTCGCAATCCGGTCCCGGTGGAAGGCAGTATTAAAATGATGATTGATAAGCAGTTATCGGATCTGCCGGAAATATTCCGCCGCGAAATTATGATTCCAGATATGGTTTACGAGGCTAAGTCAACCGCCAGCTGCCCCTCGGGTACCAAAGGCCGAACGGCAGTCTTTGAGTTTATCACTATGGACCGTGACCTGGAGCACCTAATCTTAAAAAGCCCAAGTGAAGACGATATTTACAATCACGTGCGGGCCAAAGGTTTTACGTCGATGAAAGAAGACGCGATGCGCAAGGCTTTTGCTGGCCAAATTTCTTTCACTGAGGTTAATAAATTTAATTAAGCTAGAAAGATGGTGTTGAACGACAGATTGGTCGCTTGAACTGTGTGTAATTAACTAGCGACTGAGGCGGACTCATGCGATAATAAAAATAATTGGCATTAAATTGAAGTAATGGTTGCTGTTTTTACTTCGGTGACCACTTTCGGCTTAAAGTTTTGATAAGGACACAGCCTATCATCATCTTGACTCCTGCAGCAACTAGCTTAATAATCATCAATTTATTTAAAAAATGGCTGAATACAAAAAACAATTAGACGACTTGGTACTGATTGTCACCAAAGAGGGTGCTTCTGACCTGCATATTACCGCGGGGATGCATCCGGTTATTCGGGTGGCGGGCGACCTGGTGCCCCTAGTGAACCAGTCGGTGCTTTCGGCCGACGATACGATGGGAATAGCGATGGAGCTTTTAAACGAGGCCAATAAAACTTTGTTTTTGAATAAAAAAGACGTTGACTTTTCCTACTCGCCCGATGGTCTAACCCGTTTCCGAGGCAATGCTTTTTTTCAGCGGGGCTTAGTGGGGGTGGCTCTCCGCCTTATTCCAACCCACGTCCAAACTTTAGCTGAGTTAAATCTTCCCGACATTTTGGCCGAGTTTACCCGCAAAGAACAGGGTTTTTTCTTGGTGGTGGGGCCGGTGGGTCAAGGTAAATCCACTACACTCGCAGCCATGGTGAATATGATCAACCAAGAGCGGGCCGAACATATTATTACCATTGAAGATCCGATCGAATACTTGTTTACCAATGAACGCTCTATTATCGACCAGCGTGAGGTGCGGTTTGATACCGACGATTTTCATTCCGCTTTGCAGTCGATGTTTCGCCAAGATGTGAATGTGGGTATGATCGGGGAAATGCGTAATCCGGAAACCATTTCGACTGCGGTTACGGCGGCTGAAACCGGTCACTTGATTTTATCTACTTTGCATACCAACAGTGCCTCGCAAACCATCGACCGTATTATCGACTCCTTCCCACCCAATCAGCAAAGGCAAATTCGCATTCAGCTGGCCGGCTCCTTGATCGGGATCTTTTCGCAGCGTCTGTTACCACGTGTTTCGGGCGGCTTAGTACCGGCTTATGAACTGCTGGTGGACAATAGCGCTGTCTCTAACCTGATTCGCGAAGGCCGAACGGCGGAAATAGATGTCTTGATTGAAACTGGTTCCGACCAGGGAATGATCGATTTAAACCGCTCTTTAGCCGAGCTAGTCCGCCAGGGAGAAATCACCGCTGAAAGTGCCTATCGCTACAGTATGAATCCGAAAAGCCTTGATCGTTTGCTGTAATATTTTTTTAAATCACTATGCTTTTTAATTACGAAGCGACCAATAAAATCGGCCAAGTCCAAGATGGCAGTATTGAAGCCTCTAATCTGGATACGGCGATTGTGGCCCTCCAGCGCCGAGGTTTGGTGGTCATTAGTATCGAAGAGGAGCGGCCGCCGGGCTTGTTTGGGGGGCGTTTTAACCTGGCTTTTAGCCGCGTGCGGTCGAGTGACGTAGTAATCTTGTCGCGTCAGATTGCGACTTTGTTTGAAGCTAAAGTTTCTGTGATGTCGACTTTTCGCTTGATTGCCAGTGAAAGTCCGAACGCTATTCTGCAAAAGAAGCTGACGCAAGTGACTGATGATATTAAAACCGGGGTGCCGATTTCGGCGGCACTGGCTCGCCATCCGGATGTTTTTTCCGACTTTTACGTTAGTATGGTGCGCTCGGGCGAGGAGTCGGGCAAGCTGTCGGAAACTTTCACTTATCTCGCTGATTATCTGGACCGGTCTTACGCTTTGGTCTCGAAAGCGCGCAATGCTCTCATCTATCCGGCCTTCGTCATTTTGTCTTTTATTGTGGTGATGATGCTGATGATGGTGTATGTCATTCCGCAACTGTCGGAAATTCTGGCTGAAACCGGCCAAGAATTACCTATTTATACTAAAATTGTGGTGGGCTCCAGCCAGTTTATGGCTGACTATATTCTTTTGATGCTGGCCTTTCTCGTCGTCGTGGCCGCTTTTTTGGTGAAGTATTTACCCACTACGGCTGGGCAAATGGCCTTGTCGCGATTTAAGCTGGCTATTCCTTATGTCGGTAGCTTATACCGCAAGCTATATTTGTCGCGGATTGCCGACAACTTAAACACTCTCATCACTAGCGGCGTCTCGATGGTGCGGTCTCTCGAGATTACCTCCGAGGTGGTAGGTAATGAAGTGTATCGAGAAATTTTAGAGGAGACGGCTAACTTGGTGAAGTCGGGCAATGCTGTGTCGGCCGTCCTCTCGCGTTATGAAGAGGTGCCCAGCATTATGGTGCAGATGATCAAAGTGGGCGAGGAGTCGGGCAAGCTAACTTTCGTCTTGGGAACATTGTCTAAGTTCTACCAACGCGAAGTGGATAATGAGGTGGATACTCTGGTGGGCTTGATCGAGCCGGCGATGATCGTGCTTCTGGGTCTTGCCGTGGGTATTCTCCTAACCTCCGTTTTGGTGCCGATTTATGACGTGGCCGCCGGTTTCTAGTTCTAGTACGTTTAGGCTTCTCTTGAGAAGAGTCCTTAGAGAGTTATCCTCAAGTGATGATTGTGGCGGATGTTTGAGGTAGAGTATAATTAAAAGCATAAGCTTAAAGAGCAGGATTAGTCGTTATTATTATTTAATAGATATTGCGGCCAAAGTTTAGGTCGCCAAGAATTTATGAAAAACAAAGGTTTTACCCTGATCGAACTGCTGGTGGTAATTGCTATCATTGGTATTTTGTCGGGGATTGTGATTACCGCCTTGTCGGGGGCACGAGATAAAGCAAGTGACGCTAAAATTAAAGCTACTTTGGCTGGATTCCGCACTGCCGCCGAACTAGTTTATTCTGAGAGTGCAGCCCCAGGAAGTTATACGGGTGCTTGTACCGCCGGAAACGAATTTACCGGAGCTTATTTAGCTGATTTGTCGGTGAGCCAAGATTGTCAGGTCAATGGCTCAAGGTATTACATATCTGATGAATTAAATGATGAGACAATCTGGTGTGTTGATAGCAGTGGCTACTCAGGAGTTAAAAGTTCAGCCCCAGCTACGTCTCCTTGTACTAGCTTATAATCAGTAATAACGTTTGAGTATATACTGAAAAAGTAAATTCCATCCACCTAAAAACCCGCCAGCTGGCGGGTTTTTAGGTGGATGGGGAGATTGGGCTCAAGAGCGATTGGTGTTATGCTTTAGTTAACTTAACTCACATCAATTAGACAATGAAACATAATAAAGGCTTCACCTTGATCGAACTGCTGGTGGTAATTGCTATCATTGGGATCTTGGCCAGCATTGTTTTGGTAAGCTTATCCGGAGCCCGGGTGCGGGCGCGGGATGCTGGCATCCGAGCGGACCTGGCCGGTTCGCGCATTGGCGCCGAGCTTTTTTACTCCACCACTGGCGGCAACACCTACTATGGCCTATGCTCTAGCTTGCAATTGGCACCATATCTGGCCGGTAAAGGCGCCCCTGGGGTGAATTATGTTTGTGAGAGTAATGAGCAAAGCTATGTTATAGGGGTCGCTTTATCATCTGGTTACTTTTGTGTAGACTCGCGTCGGGTGGTGGGTGATTATCTAGGACCGTTACCTGCTACTTTCCCAGGGTTTGTGTGCCCATAAGGTGGCAGGCGATGACACTTCTGATTGCTTTTTCTTAAACTAATGGTTGTGTGGATAAAGGCGGTAAGTCCGACCTCCTTTTTAGTGTTATGATTAAAGAAATAACTAATCTAATGACCCACTTTTATGTTTAAAAAAATTGGCTTGGGGGTGGCCCTGGTGGCTTTGGTCGTTTTAGCTTCCGTTTGGACAGTGAAAACTATTCCGGCGACCGAGGCTCAAACCGGCGGGGCCGAGCTCACTGGCTGGCTGTGGAGTTCCAATATTGGCTGGGTCAGTTTAAATTGCAGTAATACTAGCGTTTGTGCCACGCGAAATTTTAAAGTGGTAAAAAATACGGACGATACTTTGTCTGGCTATGGCTGGAGTTCTAATGTGGGCTGGGTGAAGTTTAATCCGGCTGGGCCCTATCCGACCGGCGGTGCGACTAGTGCTCATAGCGCCAAATTTGTGGGCAGTGACGTGAAAGGCTGGGTACGTTTTTGCGGGCCGCTGGCGGCTGGCTGTGACAGTACTCTCTTAGGGGACCAAATCAGAGGTGGGTGGGACGGCTGGGTGAGCCTGTCGGGTACTTCGGCCACCAGCGGGGCCTATGGGGTAAAATTTGATTCCCTGACCAAGCGGTTTTCCGGCTTCAGTTGGGGAGACTTGGTAGTGGGCTGGGCGGATTTTAGTTTAGCCGCTTGCGCTAATTGTGTTATCACTGGTGATCCGGTTTTAACTATTAATATCGTAGGACTGGGGCGAGTGACTGATATGGATACTGATGACATTATCTTAATAGACTGCGATGAGTCTGATACTCTTTGTACTCAAAGTTATCCTGATGGTTCTTCTATTCGTTTGCTGGCCTATCCAGCTCCCGGGGAACAGCTTTTAGATTGGGAATGGGCACCAGCTGGTGATGCGGATCCTTCTTGTGGCATTTTTAATCCCACAACAGGGGGTATGTGTGGAGCCGTTTATATGGATCGAGATCGGACAGTGACGGTTACTTTTTCAGACTCGACATTAGCTGACGATGAACATCAGCTTAGAGTTGTGGTTGTTGGTACTGGTACGGTCACGGGAAGTGGGTTTAACTGTACAACTAGTTGTGTAAATACTTTTTCCGCCGAAGAAGCTGTGACTCTAAACGCTGATCCATCTGCCACTTGGACTAGTAGTCTAAGTGGTTTGTGCGACGAGGCAGACACTGATTGTAACTTTAATATGCCAGATCAGGACACTACTATTACAGTAGATTTTACTGGCGGGGTTACGACGCCGACTGACTTGTTCTCCTTCCACGAATGTGTGCGAGTTGGTGGTGGTGATCGCTGTGTTATGACGATTAACTGCGACATTATTGCGGACTGTTTACATGAAGCAGTCTTTTCTAACGCGGCTCAAATCGTACCAAATGATCCAGCTCAAGTTATAAATTACCAAGTATTTTTCCCAAGTTCGATTGCTAATGGTAGAGGGGCGGGTTTCCAGTTTAAGCAATGTGATAGTGCCGACAGTGAATCTTGCCCAACTTTAGTGCCAACGTCGGGCATTACCGGCTCTTACTATCTGAAAGTTTTTAAACCGATTGGTTCAGGTCTTGAGAGTTTTGACACTCAAGTAGGGGTAAAGGCTACAGCGGCGGGAATCACTGATCAGAAAATTGCCACTTTCCGCTTTATCTTTACTGGTGGGGTTCAAGACTAAATCCTATTAAAATTTATTAATGATTCCTATTATCTATTTGGTTTCAATTGGGGCGGGTCTCATAGTTGGGAGCTTTTTAAACGTGGTTGTTTTGCGTTTCAACACTGGCTGGACTTTGCAAGGACGATCTCGTTGCTTGTCTTGCAGTCATCAGCTTAGCTGGCTAGAGTTGGTACCGGTAGTCAGCTTTCTGTGGCAGCGTGGTCACTGTCGCCACTGCGGTAGCCAGATTTCCTCGCAATACATAACCGTGGAGCTGGTAACAGCGCTGGTGTTTGGTTTCATTGCTTGGCGGGCCGTTACCGATATTGGCCTGGAGTGGTTTGAACTGGTTCGAACAGTGGTGTGGACTTGGGCAGTGGCTTCGACTTTGGTGGTAATTGCCGCTTATGATTTGAAACATAAAATTATTCCCGACCAGTTGGTGTACCTATTTATGGCCTTGTCGGCCCTATCGGGGTTTGTCTTAAATTTTGATTTCGGCATAGCGGAAATTGTGTGGCTAGTGCACGGCCTTTACTCGGGCGGACTACTATTCTTGGCTTTTTGGGCCTTGTGGTACTTTTCCGCTGGTCGCTTGATGGGCTTTGGTGATGCGAAGTTGGTGTTTGGCTTGGGACTATGGCTAGGTTTAAAGGACGCTTTGATTGGCGTGATGCTCGCTTTTATTCTAGGGGCGGTGGTGGGGCTGGGGCTGATTGCCCTTAGGCGGTCCAAAAATTTACCCAAGGGCTGGCGCTTGTTGTCGCTTAAGAGTGAAATTCCGTTTGCGCCGTTTTTAGTAACCGGGGCTTTTATTAGTTTCATTTTAAACTTAGGCGATGTTCTGGCTGGCTAAACAACAACTAAAGCAAGGGGGTTTCACTTTGCTGGAAATGGTGGTGGTGGTCACGATCGTGATGATTATCACCGGGGTGGTTATTTCTTATGTGCCGGCTTTCCGTGACCGCTCGGGACTTGATTTGGTGGCACAGGAAATTGCGGTGAATGTGCGGGGGGCTCAGGTATTTGCCTCGGGGGGCAAAACCTTGGCGAGTGGAGTCATCTTTCCTAACGAACGGCCTAGTTATGGTATTCATTTCGATAAAACTGCCAATACTTTTTCTTTATTTGCTAATGTGACTGATACGGGTAGCGACCAGTATTTTAATGCAGAAGAAGGTGGCGACTTGGTTCAAGAGACGAGGGAACTGAGTGGTTTGGTGTTCGACAGTTTGTGTGTAAATCGGGGAACGAGCGAAGAGGATTGCAATGGGGTTGAACTTGATATTACTTATACCAGACCGAGCTTGCAGGCCGCTATTTGTATCCGTCAAACAGGGGGCGAGTGGGAGTGTCAAAATAAGGATAGTGCCACGATTTTAATCAGATCGCCTCGTTCACAACAAGCCAAAGCGATAACCGCTTATTTTAATGGACAAATTGGAGTTGATAATGAAAACTAAATTTTTACATAAGAGGAAGACGGCCGCTGGTTTTACCCTGATTGAGATGATGGTAGCGGTTTCGATTTTTGCCATTGTCGCTATGATTACCAGTGGCTCGTTTATAATAATGGCGGACTTATACCGCAAGGTGCAAACCAACAGGGCGGTTATTGATAACTTAAATTTAGCGATGGATACCATGGCGCTACAAATTAGGGAGGGTCGAAATTATGATTTTAGCTGTAACGGGGGGGTCAGCTGTATTGCTTTTGATGAGTTGTCTATTGAAACTAATCAGTTAACTACTAATCGACATTTATTTTATAAGTTAGAAGATAGCCGTTTAGTTCAATGTGTTGGAACAGCTAGTCCGGCCGATTGCCAAGCTTTAACATCGCCAGAAATTACAGTTGATGGTTTGGAATTTTTTAGGGATGACTCTTTAGAGGTACCTCGAGTTACGGTTGTTCTAAGTGGAGTGGCTACTAGTAAAGTTGGTTTGAGTTCAGATTTTTTACTCCAAACTACCTTATCCCAGCGTAATTATCCTCGTTAAATAATGTCTCAGTCTAATTTACAATCAGGTTTTACTTTAATAGAAACGTTTGTGGCGGTTCTGATACTAGTGTTTGCTGTTATTGGACCACTCGGGCTCTTGTCGCGAGCTATTAATGACGGCAATTACGCTAAAAATCAGGTCACAGCTTATTATTTGGCCCAAGAGGCGACGGAATTGATTATTAATCAACGTGATCAAAATTTAGCAGCGTCTGTTGACTGGCTAAATGATTTAGGGAATTGTGTGGGGGACGACTGTCAAATTGGATTAGATTTGAATCAACAACTAGATATTAGATCTTGTGATATTGAAGCTACTATAAGCAACTGCCTCTTATACATACAAGACGACCTTGGTCAGCAGCCATACTATACCCACACTAATACTGGCCGACCTGCCATTTTTAGGCGAACAGCGACTATTAACGAGGACGAGGATTCAGCTTCCATTACCGTTAAGGTAGTGTGGGTAAATAAAACTAATCCGGTTGAGCTGGAACTAACTACTATAATTTACAATCAAGGTATTCGAACGGTACCAACCCCTTAACTAAAAAATTTAATGACCACCATTAGAAAAAAACAATCAGGCTTTGTCATTCTTTACGCCGTTTTAGTGGCTGGGGTGATTTCTATCGGAGGTATCTTACTAGCCAATATTATTGTTAAACAGCTGATGTTGTCATCGGTGGGTAAGGAATCACGGTTGGCCTATTACGCCGCTAATGCTGGTGATGAATGTGCTCGTTTTGGTAACGCTCAATACGCTTTTGGTGGATTTCAAGTTGATTTGAATGATGATTTGGTCTATGAGCAAGGTGATATTGGCTTGTTGACTTGCGGGACGGCGGTTAGTGGCCCTACAAATGTGGCCCCAGGGGTTATAGGTTTTGAATTTGAAGTCGAGTCAGTAGGTGGAAACCAAGGGGCGACCGTCAGAGCTCTTTTGTCTGAAAGTAATCCACTAGTAGTTGAGGCAACAGGTTATAATATTAAAGATCCTAAACACCCGCGCCGGGTGGAAATAGTAATTGTTCGGTCTAGCAGCAGCGGGGACTAGTTTGCACCGCTGGTTAATTCATTTAAGATAGAAAAATGACTAAAAAAGAGGCGAAACAGCGTCTGGCTCAATTGCGGGTCCTGATCGATCGGGAGCGCTATTTATACCACGTAGAGGATCGAGGGGAACTCTCGGAAGCGGCTCTCGATTCCCTTAAAAAAGAGCTGACAAACTTAGAAAGCCACTGGCCTGATTTGGTGACGTCCGACTCACCCAGCCAGCGCGTGGCTGGCGAGCCCTTGGAGAAATTTGAGAAAGTGGTGCACGCGGTGCGCCAGTGGTCTTTTGATGATGCCTTCAGCGAGGAGGATATTCGAGCTTTTGAAACACGAGTGATTAAGAACTTGGGAGGTGAGCGACCGACCTATACCTGTGAACTAAAAATTGACGGCTTAAAAATAGTCTTGACTTATAATCAGGGCCGGCTGGCCACGGCGGCCACTAGGGGCAATGGCTTGGTGGGAGAAAATGTGACGGCCAATGTCCGCACTATCGAGTCGGTGCCTCTCGTTCTAGAACAGCCACAGGATGTCGTGGTGGAGGGGGAAGTGTGGCTTGGTCGCCAGGATTTTGACCGCTTAAACAAGGAGCAAGCCCAGGCTGGCAAACCTTTGTATGCCAACCCGCGCAATGTAGCCGCGGGGACCATTCGTCAGCTTGACCCACAGGTGGTGGCCGGACGTAAGCTGGCGACTTTTATTTATGATTTGGCGGCTGCTAACTTTACTCCGCCGGTCACTCAATTTGAAGAATTGGTGCTCTTAAAAAAATTAGGCTTTAAGGTTAACGAGCATTTCGCGCGGTGTGCCGACATCGACGAGGTGATAGCGTATTGGCGGCAGTGGGAACACCAGAAAGATCAGTTGCCTTACTCGGTGGATGGCGTGGTGGTGAAAGTTAATGAGCGCCAGTTTCAGGACCGTTTGGGCTATACTGGTAAGTCGCCCCGCTTTGGTATTGCCTTTAAGTTTGCCGCCGAACAGGCCACGACGGTGGTGGAAGATATTGTTCTGCAGGTGGGTCGGACCGGGGTGGTAACGCCGGTGGCTAGTTTGCGACCGGTGCTGGTGGCTGGCTCCACAGTGTCGCGGGCCACTTTACATAATGAAGACGAGATTCGCCGCCTGGACGTGCGGGTGGGCGACACGGTGGTGCTGCACAAAGCCGGTGACGTGATCCCGGATATTATAAAAGTTTTACCCGAGCTCAGACCGAAGGGAGCTCGGCCCTTTGTTTTTCCGAGCGAGTTGCCGGAAATCGGGCCGATCGGTCGGCGGCCGGGCGAGGCGGCCTATCGCGCGCTTAACCGTAATTCAGCCACTCAGCATCGCCGCCGCTTGTATCACTTTGCCAGTAAAATCGCTTTTGATATTGAAGGCTTGGGTCCGAAGGCGGTTGACTTACTCCTTGATGAACACTTGGTGGCGACCTGGCCTGATTTTTTTACCTTAAAAATAGGAGATTTGGTGAACTTGCCTCGCCTTGGGGAAAAGTCGGCGGCTAACTTAATGGTTGCTATTGATAAAGCGCGGGCGGTGAGTTTGTCCCGTCTCTTGGTTGGGCTTTCAATGGATCACGTGGGCGAGGAGACAGCGAGAATTCTAGCGGAACATTTTGGGACTTTGGCTAAAATTAAGAAAGCCACAGTAGGTGAACTGGAAGCTATATCGGGCATTGGCCAAGTGGTGGCTGAGGCTATTTTTAACTGGTTTCGCGACGAACATAATTTAAACGAGCTTACGCGACTAGAGCGTGAGCTTAGGGTGATTAAACCTGATCAAAAAAAACCAGCTAGTACCCCTCTGGCCGGAGTTACTCTGGTTTTCTCCGGTAGCTTAAGCGAACTGACGCGGGCGGAGGCCAAAGACTTGGCGCGGCAAGCGGGAGCTGTCGTGACTAGTTCGGTGTCAGCGAAAACTGACTACTTAGTGGCTGGTGCCGAACCGGGCTCTAAGTATGATGAAGCAGTCAGTTTGGGGGTTAAAATCTTGTCGGAAACAGAATTTCGGCAGATGGCCAAATAGGAGGGCTGATGCTATCATAGATTTATGATTGGTGAACATGAAGTGCAAATTTTAGCAGAGCTGTCGCGACTGTCTTTAACCGAGGCCGAAACCGGTGCTTTACAGCGGGATCTGGATTCCATTTTAAATTATATTTCGCAACTTGATGAAGTGGCGGCCGAGACACCTGTTCACCAGGATTTAAACTTGGTAAAAAACGTGTTGAGGGAGGACGTGGAGCCTCATCCTGCCGGCCTCTACACCGATCGCTTACTGGAGGCGGCCCCAGCTACCGAAAATGAAATGGTGGCGGTTAAAAAGATTTTAGATAATCCCTCGGCTTAGTTATATGGCTACTGATTTACTGACTTTATCGGTGACCGAGGCCAGCCACCTGTTGACCAAGAAAGAAATTTCGGCGGTGGAGTTGGCGGAAAGTTACTTGGCCCAAATAGAAGCGAAAAATTCTGACCTCAAGGCGTACTTGGAGGTGTTTGCTGATGTAGTAGATCAAGCAAAGGTCAGTGATGACAAGCGGTCGGCTGGGAGCCACGCGCTGTGGGGAATACCGCTGGCCGTTAAAGATAATATTTTAATCGAGGGTCGGCGGGCTAGTTCCGCCTCCCGGATTCTGGAAAATTATGTGGCCCCGTATGATGCGACCGTGATCACCAAGCTTAAAACAGCCGGGTCGGTGTTTTTGGGGCGAACGAATATGGACGAGTTTGCGATGGGTGGGTCGACGGAAAACTCAAGTTTCGGTCCAACTAAAAATCCGCATGATTTAAGCCGAGTCCCCGGAGGCTCTTCCGGCGGGTCGGCGGCCGCCGTGGGTGGGGGGCTCGCACCAATAGCCCTCGGCTCTGATACAGGTGGGTCGATCCGTCAGCCAGCCAGCCTTTGTGGGGCAGTGGGGCTAAAGCCGACTTATGGTAATGTGTCGCGCTATGGTTTGATGGCGATGGCCTCATCGTTGGACCAGATCGGTCCGATTGCGAGATCGGTCGCCGATGCCCGCCTGCTTTACGAAACTATCGCCGGTCGAGATCCACTCGACTCTACCAGTGTTGAACTAGTTGAACCGAAGGCGACACCGGAAGCCTTTACTATCGGCGTACCTTATGACACTCTCACCGAGGGTGTGGACGAGGAAGTGTTGGCTATTTTTAATGACACTATCGCCAAGCTAAAAGGGGCTGGGCACTTAATTCGGGAAGTGTCTTTGCCTAATTTGAAATACTCATTAGCTAGTTACTATGTCTTAATGCCGGCTGAAAGCTCGACCAACTTGGGCCGGTTTGATGGCTTGCGTTACGGAGTAGCGAAATCTGGAGCTAATTTGCTAGAAGATTATTTGAAAACGCGCGGAGAAGGATTTGGGCCGGAGGTGCGGCGGAGGATTATTTTGGGAACTTATGTGCTGTCGGCTGGGTATTATGATGCTTTTTATGGCAAAGCCACGGCGGTGCGGGAACTGGTGCGGCAAGACTACGCGCAAGCTTTTGCTAAAAAGAATTCGGGCGTGGATATTATTTTAACGCCCACAGCCCCGACTCCAGCTTGGCTGATCGGCGAGAAAGTTAATGATCCACTACAAATGTATCTGGAAGATATTTTTACCGTGCCGGCTAACCTAGCTGGTATCCCAGCCTTGTCGGTGCCAGCGGGCCAGACTAGAGCGGGGCTTCCGGTAGGGGTACAACTGGCTGGTCCTCATTTTGCCGAAAACAATTTGTTTGCCCTTGGGGAAATCATTGAGCAACTTTAGTCCATTTATGTTTACCATCAACTATAACTATCTCTATTTCACAGTTTATGACTGGCTGGTAGGCGTTTTTACTTTTTCCGATCTAGGCTTGCTTGTCTCGAAGATTTTATGGGGTGTGCTGGGGGCTGGACTTTTAATTTTTATTATAACTATTTATCGCAAGCATCAGGAGCTTGATCGGATTGAGCGGGGAGTTTTAAATGAAGCAGTGCGAGAGCGGTCGGGTCAGGTCGATGCCCCAAATCGGGAGTGGCAAAAAATTACGGATTATTTATCGTCGTCTAATCCGTCCGACTGGAAGCTGGCTATTTTGGAAGCCGACACTTTGCTTGATATACTCGTTAAAAAAATGGGTTATGACGGGGAAAATTTGGGTGAGCGGCTGAAGAAAGTGGAGCCGAGTGATTTTTTAACTTTAAACGCCGCTTGGGAAGCCCATAAGGTGAGAAATGCGATTGCCCATGAGGCAGGCTATGAGCTGTCCGAGCGAGAAGCCAAGCGGGTGATCAAATTATTTGAGAGTGTCTTTGAGGAGTTTGAATATATTTAGTTAAACAAAAAGAGCTACGAAAGTAGCTCTTTTTGTTTATTCTTGTTGCGGGGGCCGGAATCGAACCGGCGTCTGGAGGTTATGAGCCTCCCGAGGTACCTCTCCTCTACCCCGCGTTGCGCATTTAATATATCACACAAACGGTTTTGGCGCAATTAGTTAATTGCCAAAAACGCAAAAATATGTATAAATTTAAAGGTAATTGTCGGGGTAGCTCAGTTGGTAGAGCACAGGACTCATAAGCCTGGGGTCGTGGGTTCAATCCCCACCCCCGACACAAGACATTTACATGAGTTTCTGTTAGAATGTCTCACGTTTGCGGTCGTAGCTCAACTGGTTAGAGCACCCGCCTGTCACGCGGGAGGTTGCCGGTTCAAGTCCGGTCGACCGCGCAAATAAAGCCCCTGCTGGGGCTTTTTGCTTGGCGGTCGGAAAAACTGGACTGCTCCAATTTTTGATAGTATAACCAACCGCCGGCCCTTGAGGGCTGGTGGTTGGTTATAATTTTTGAATTTCCTTCAAGTCTTTATCTGGCAAATACAACAGGAGTAATCCTAGTGCGATACCGATGAGGCCGCCCAAGAAGTGATTACCTTTAAGAGCAACAATGTCAAAAGCGTCTAAAACGTACCAGACCCCGCGCCAGACTGATACTAAGCCGATGACCACTAGTAAATTTCTTGCAAAATAACGGAGAATATAAGCTAAACTATGGTCGTTGTTGTTTTTCATGATGAGTTGATTATAGCAAACTGGCTTTGGTTTAGCCTAATAGTCTGTGTTAATATAATTAAATATGAAAAATGCTTATATTTTTATAATTATTATCGCGCTTTTGGTGGCGTTGGGAGTTGGTTTAACGGTTAAGACCTTAGTTAAGAAACCAGTTCCGCCCCCAATGTTTGAAGGGGCGGCTACAACGACTGAACCAGTGGTGACCACTCTGACTGGTAGGGAGTTGATCGGAGTTAATTTTATAGTGCCTGGTGGTAATACCGTAGTTCGGTTGGCTGATGGCCTAGTGGATTATCAAACCGCTGATGGATTGTCCGACGGGGTGGTAATTTTTATCACGGATCAAGTGGTGTTTGGAGAAGTGGCCGGAACGCCAGTGGCAGTAGCTCCGGTGGCCGCTAGCACAGGGGGAACCGGCACCTTCTTATATTTAGTTTTATATGAGGAATCAGCTGGTGGCTGGCAACAGCGCGGGGAAGTCTTGCTGGGTGATCGTGTTGTTTTGCAGTCTTTAACTATGGACCGGTCCGGCGCGAATCCGCGTTTGCAAGCTCGAATCTTAGACCGTGGTGAAGGAGAGTCTCTCGCGGTGGAGCCGAGTGTGGCTATAGTTAAAGAGTTTGAAATTATCGGCGGTGCTTTGCGGGAGTTATCAACCGCTAGGGAGAGTGGTGATGAATAATAAACTCACCAAGCTGTGGTTTAAACGTAAGTGGTATGGCTGGGGTTGGTACCCGGCTTCGGTTGAAGGCTGGCTGGTAACTTTGATCTATGCCGGTGGGGTGCTGTTTTTCGCTTCGGCTACTGACTTTAATGTCACTAAAGAAGTGTGGCTATTTTGGTTACTACCCGTTTTATTATTGACTGTTACCTTTATCCGTTTGGCTTATCGCTTTGGCGAGTCGCCACGCTGGCAATGGGGCCGACCCAAAAAAGATGACCTCGCTTGATCAGTTATTAGAATTTTTAAAACTGATTCATCGCTTTCAAGCGATTGAACGTAAAATTGCAGTGCCCGGCCAAGAGCGGAACGAAAATGATGCCGAACATTCTTTTGCTCTGGCTTTATGCACTTGGTATCTGATTGATTCGCGGGGGCTAAAGTTAGACAGTATGAAAGCGGTAAAATACGCTTTAGTACATGATTTGCTGGAACTTTATACTGGCGACGTGGCTTATTTTGAAAGTGCTGAAAAAGTTTTACAGAAAAAAGAGAAAGAGCGGGAGGCTTTGACGCAAATTACGGAAGTACTACCCGACTGGCCCGCCCTGGCAGATTTGATAAAGGCTTATGAAGACAAAACTGATCCGGAAAGTCGCTTTGTGTATGTATTAGACAAACTATTGCCGGCCGCCAATAATTATCTTGACGAGGGTCGGACATGGAAGAAGTATGGGCTTAGATTCGAGACCATGGTGGCTAATAAAACAAAATTTTTAGATTTGTCACCAGAGTTGAAGGCGGATTTTAAATCACTACTAGGGCTGATTGAAAAAGACCAAGATCGGCTATTTACGACTGATTGATAAAGTTTATAACTTATATTACAATATTCTCGTTTGGTTTGTAGCCATTGTAGCTCAGTTGGTAGAGCACCCCCATGGTAAGGGGGAGGTCGCCGGTTCGATCCCGGCCGATGGCTCAAGATTAGCTTGGGTGGCGGCATTTAAGGGCCGCTAAAACTTATTATATGAAAATCAATTTCAGAAACATAAAAAAGCGCTGGTTTTTGGGCCTTATTGTAATCGTCATTTTAGTCGGCGGCGGCTGGCTCGCTTTTAAGAATGGCAATGGTGACTACGAGATGTTGGAAGTCGAGCGGCGTGATTTGGTGGAAACCGTACGGGTGGCGGGTCGTGTCGAGGCTGAGGTGGTGTCTGATTTAGGGTTTCCGGTGTCAGGGACGGTGCGCGCGGTACTGGTGAAGGTTAATGATCGAGTCGGTCTCGGTGCCAGACTAGCCACTCTAGACTTGGGTACTCTCTCGGCTGATTTACGAGCGGCTGAAGCGGACATTTTAATTAAACAAGCTGAACAAGGTAATACCTCTGTTAACCTAGAAGCGATAGAGAAGGAATACGATACTTTGGTTCAAAGTGCCAAGAGGTCGCTACTGTCTGAAGGCTTGGTGGCTGAGCCATCCCGATCTTCTTATACTCAAACTCCGCCGACGGTCAGTGGCCTTTATGATGGGCCAGAGGGTACCTATAAAATAATTGTTAAGCGGGAAGCGGTAACAGCTAACGACTATGAACTGCGCGTGTTCGATTTGGAAAATCCGGCTTTTGTGGAAATTGCCGAAACTAGCGCTACCTCGCTCGGTACACGTGGATTGTTTATCGATTTTCCAGATGACTTGGATGACTACCAGGATACTATTTGGTACGTCACTATTCCTAATAAAAAAAGCTCGGTCTACTTAGCCAATAAGAATACTTATGACGAAACAATTAGGAGTCGCAACCGAGCTTTAGAAGAAGCTAGAAATAGTTTACGATCGCAGTCTAGTGGAACTTCTATGGCGGAAGCCGAACTGGCTCGAGCCCAAGCGGCGGCCGATAGAATTAGAGCCGAAATTGGTCAAAGAGTGTTAACCGCTCCTTTTGCTGGGACGGTGTCCGCCGTTAATATTGACCCAGGTGAATCGGCGGGAGCCAATGAGACAGCTATTTCTCTTATTTCAGCTGGTCAGTTGGGAGTAGTGGTGGACTTGCCGGAAGTAGATAGTGTTAAAGTGATGACCGGGGACCTTGCGGCCATTACTATTGATTCTATCGGTGAAGATTTGGTCTTGACTGGTAAAGTAGTGTCGGTTAATCGGTCAGAAAGCCTCACTGACGGGGTACCGGTTTATGAAGCTCGGTTGGTTTTTGATGAACTGGATGAGCAAATTGCTTCGGGTATGACGGCTGAAGTTACTATTACCACTAGTGTTAAAAATAACGTTTTAGCTTTGCCGGCGCGCGCGGTGCGCTATAAAGACGATGGCTCTACTTATGTGGTGGTACGTTCGGCTGATGGTAAAAGTGACAAAGAGGTCGACGTGGCTACTGGTTTGCGCAGTACCGATGGTTGGATGGAAATTACGGCTGGACTAGCTGGGATGGAAAACGTCATTGTAAAGTCTTAACTATGTTAGGTAATACCCTTCGGGTCGGACTACTACTTGGTTGGCGGCAGATTCGCTACGCCAGCCTGTGGACGACGGCGCTCATCATTTTTGTTATGATGTTGACTTTTATGAATCTGGTGGTGGTGACTGGTATTTTGGTGGGACTGATTGAAGGGTCCGTCAAAGCTTATCGCGATCAATATACTGGTGATATTTTTATTTCCACTCCGGCCGGAGAAGAGTATATAAAAAACACCAACGAAATTATCTCGGTACTGCCATCTTTGCCAGGCATTGCTGCGTATACTGTTCGGTCCACGACTGGGGTGACAGTGGAGGCTAACTATCGCACTAGGCGGGACCCGCTTGAGCTACGTGATTCAGTCGGAACGCGGGTCACTAGCATTGACCCGATAGCGGAGGATATTGTGACGGGCTTATCGGGCTTTGTGGTGGAGGGTGAATATCTAGAGCCGGGGCGAGAGGGTGAAATTTTGATTGGCGCCAACCTCCTGGATCAGTATGCGCCGGATTTTGGGGAGGGGTTTGATACTCTAGATGATGTGCATCCTGGTACCAGAGTCCGTTTGTCGGCCGGGGGTAAGACGAAGGAGTACATTGTGCGGGGGGTGGTCAACTCCAAAGTGGATGAAACCTCACGGCGAATTTTTATGGTAGAAAGTGACTTTTTACGTTTTATTGGTCGGACCAATTTAAATGTTAATGAAATAGCGATCCGAGTGCAGCCGGCCGTGGACCCACAGATGGTTAAGGCTAATTTGGTTGCCAGTGGCCTTGGCCGGCAGGCGGTGATTCGCTTGTCGCGCGAGGGTTTGCCACAAGCCTTGGAAGATATTATCGCCACTTTTGCTTTTTTAGGTAATTTGATTAGCTCAATTGGCTTGGTGGTAGCCTCGATTACCATTTTTATTGTGGTCTTTGTCAATGCTATTACTCGCCGTAAGTATATTGGAATTTTGAAGGGAATTGGGATTTCGCCGCTAGCTATTGAATTATCGTATGTTTTTCAATCGGTAGTGTACGCCGTTATTGGCTCAGCTATCGCGGTAGTTATCATTTATGGGGCTTTGGTACCATGGTTTTTGGCTCACCCGCTTGATTTTCCTTTTTCTGACGGTATTTTGGTAGCACCGGTGGGTGGGACAGTGATTCGCTTGGTGATTCTGATGTTCTCGACCATTATCGCCGGCTATGTGCCAGCTTGGCTGATTATTAAGAAAAATACTCTGGACTCTATTTTAGGTCGTTAATTTGATTTTATGATTGAAGTCACTGACTTAACTAAAAATTACACCACTGGGCCGGTGGTGACCAAGGTCTTGCAAGGAATAAATTTATTTGTTCCGAGCGGTGAATTCCTGTCCATTATGGGTAAATCAGGAGCTGGTAAGTCCACCCTGCTTTACCAGATGAGTCTTTTGGATTTGCCTTCAAGTGGCCGGATAATAATTGATGGCGTTAATACCGCTGATTTTTCTGATAAGGCTAGAATGAATTTTCGTCTTAACCGTTTGGGTTATGTTTTTCAAGACTATGCCTTGCTACCCGAATTATCGGCAGTGGAAAATGTGATTGTGCCGCTTTTGATGCAAGGCTTAAACAAAGTGGATGCTTATGCTCGCTCGATTGAGGCCTTGGATGCGGTGGGACTCGCTCATCGGCATGACAATCGGCCGAGCCAGCTATCGGGTGGGGAGCAACAACGAGTGTCAATCTCGAGGGCTATCGCCCAAAAACCGGATATTTTATTTGCCGACGAGCCAACGGCCAACTTAGATAGTACCTCCGGCCAGGCCGTGATTGAAGTAATGAATAAGTTGCACGCCGAGCGTGGGCAGACTATTGTAATGGTAACGCATGAGCTGGAGTATGCCCGAGAGGCTGATCGGATAATTTACCTCGAGGATGGCCAGATTAGTGGCGAGGAAAAACAGTCAGCGGCGAATCATTAGGACAAGTTAAAAATGGTTTGGACTTTATTAAGTTTAGTTTGCTATTCACTGTGCCACCTTAGCTCAGCTGGCCCGCCCGCCAGCGCAAGCCTAGAGTTAGCTCAGGCGTTGCGGGCGAGTAGAGAGTCACTTTATAATAGTTTGAACTTGTTAGGTTTTGTTTGCTATTCACTGTGCCACCTTAGCTCAGCTGGTAGAGCACCACTTTCGTAAAGTGGGGGTCCGGAGTTCGACTCTCCGAGGTGGCTCAATTTAAGACCTTAATCCTGTGCTATAATCCCCTCATGCCGGATGAACTAAAGCAGAAAATTGCTGACCTAGAGGCTAGTATGCAAGCCTCGGATTTTTGGGCCGACAAGGAACAGGCTCAAGCGACGGTGGCCGAGTATCAAGCGGCCAAGAGTGAGTTGGCTGGAGTGGGCCAGTACGACAAATTAAACGCTCTGATGACTATTTTTGCCGGTGCCGGCGGTGACGACGCCGAGGATTTTGCGTCGATATTATTTGAGATGTACCGTAAATATGTGGATAAACAGGGTTGGACTTTGTTTACTCTACACTCTAATCAGAATGATCACGGCGGGTATCGCAACTTAACTTTTAAGATTGAAGGCCGAGGCTCGTATGGTATACTTAAGAATGAGTCGGGGGTGCATCGGTTGGTGCGCATTTCACCTTTCAACGCCAAAAAGTTGCGCCATACGTCGTTTGCTTTGGTAGAGGTTATCCCAGAATTTCCCAAGCCGGAGACGATTGTAATTCCGCCCGATGATTTGGAAATTGAGTTTGCTCGCTCATCCGGCCCTGGTGGTCAGAACGTCAACAAGCGGGAGACGGCGGTGCGCATTGTCCATAAGCCGACGGGGCTGGTGGCTCAATCGGATACGGACCGGACGCAAGAAGCTAACCGTCGTAACGCTCTGGCTATCCTGGAAGGTAAAATATTCCGTAAGCAAGAAGCTGATCGGCAGAAGGCTGAACAAGGTATGTACGTCTCGAAGACGACGGAAATCGAGTGGGGCAATCAAATTCGGTCTTACGTTCTGCATCCGTACAAGCTGGTGAAAGATCATCGCACCGAAGTGGAAACCAGCGATATTGAAGGGGTACTAGAGGGGGGGCTGGATGAATTTATTGCCGCCGAAAGCAACTTATAAATGGTTAATATTCTAAATTGAGGTTAAGGTTTTCCTATTAGTATCAGTCGTCTGAATTAATTTGTAGATTTGTCTCGAGTTCATATGATTTATTTTGATAAAGTTTCTAAAGTCTATTTCGATAAGTCCTTAGCGCTGGATGATGTATCTTTTACCATCGAGCCGGGTGAGTTTGTCTCCGTGGTGGGTCACTCCGGGGCCGGTAAGTCGACTTTACTGAAAATGATCATCGCGGAAGAAAAGCCGACCGAGGGTAAGGTGTTTTTTGAGTCGGTTGATGTGCATTCTTTGTCACACCGTCGGATTCCAGATTTGCGCCGCCGAGTGGGCAGTGTCTTTCAGGATTTTCGACTCTTGCCCAATAAAACCACTTTTGAAAACATTGCTTTTACGATGGAAGCGGCCGGCCGCTCTGATGAAGAGGTTCAGTCGGATGTACCTCACGTTTTAGAGCTGGTTGGTCTGGATGATAAAATGTGGCACTTCCCGTTTGAGTTGTCGGGGGGCGAGCGTCAGCGGGTAGCGATTGCGAGAGCCTTAGTTAATCAACCAGACTTACTGATCGCTGATGAGCCGACTGGTAACTTAGACCCAGTGACTACTCACGAGATAATGGAAATATTTAAAAAAATCAATGACATTGGAACAACAGTTATTTTAACCACTCACAATAAAGGCGTTATCGATAAACTAGGCAAGCGAGTGCTGACCTTGGAAAGGGGTCGTCTAGTTCGCGACGACAAAGAGGGGCGTTATGTAATTTAATTTTTTGACATAATTATGATCGTAAATTTAAAACGAGTAATCAGAGCCGGGTCGATCAATTTTTGGCGCAATAGTGCGGTAGCTATGGCTTCGATCTTTGTCCTCACGGTTACTTTGCTGGTGATTGGGTCCTTGATTCTTGGTTCCACCTACTTGAATTCGACTTTGGAGGGGATCCGGAGTCGAGTGGATATTAGTGTCACCTTTAAAACTGATGTTAATGAAAATGCTGTTTTAGTCCTGAAAGAAGATTTGGAGCTCTTACCCGAGGTACGGGAAGTGTCTTACGCTTCCCGGGAGCAGGAACTGGCCGAATTTCGTGAACGTCATCAGGATAATGCTCTTTTGATTCAGTCGCTGGAGGAGGTCGGCAATCCCTTTGGGGCCCGTCTCTCGATTTTAGCCACGGATCCGGCTCAGTACGACAGTGTGGAGCGCTTTTTAAACAACTATGACGGTGGCGCCGAGGGTGCCGGTGGGATTATTGACCAAATTAGCTTTAAAAAAGATATTATTGACAAGCTGTTGGCCCTCATTGATACCGGTCAGAAGGTAGGTATCACGCTCAGTGCTTTACTGGTTTTAATGTCTATCTTAGTTACTTTTAACACTATTTCTTTAACGATTTATATTGCTCGGGAAGAAATTTCGGTCATGCGCTTGGTGGGAGCCGACAATTCTTACATTCGAGGGCCGTTTGTGATTGAGGGAGTGATCGCCGGGACGATTGCGGCCCTGATTTCGATCGGTCTCTTATATCCAGTGGTGATTTGGATTCGTAATATTACGGCGGGGGTGTATGGTGGGGTTGACTTAGTGTCTTATTATATTTCACACTTCGGCCAGCTTTTCCTTATTCTCTTGGCATCTGGTATTATACTGGGTGTTGTGTCCGGCTTTTTGGCAATTGGTAGGTACTTAAAGGTTTAAGACCACTTAACATTTTTAAATGAAGAAAAATAAGACAAAATATATCTTTGTCGTGGGTGGCGTGATGTCTGGGGTGGGCAAAGGTATTACCTCTTCTTCTTTGGCGGCCATTATGCAGGCTCGCGGTTTCCGCACCACTGCCATTAAAATCGATCCTTATATCAATGTTGACGCCGGCACTATGAACCCCACTGAACACGGGGAAGTTTTTGTTTTAGGCGACGGTGACGAATGTGATCAGGATATGGGTAACTATGAACGCTTCTTGGATACCGATTTATCGCGGACCAACTACATGACCACTGGCCGGGTGTACCTGGAAGTCATTCGCCGAGAGCGCAACTTGGAGTATGAAGGGAAAAATGTGGAAGTGGTGCCAGACATTCCCAAAGAAGTGATTCGTCGGATTGAGCGGGCGGGCCGGGAAGCCAGTGCGGATGTGGTGGTGGTGGAGATTGGGGGCACTATTGGTGAGTATCAGAATATTATATTTTTGGAAGCCGGCCGCATGATGAAGACCAAATACCCGGATGATGTGGCTTTTGTGATGGTGTCGTACTTACCGATCCCGTCGAAGGTGGGGGAGATGAAGACTAAGCCGACGCAATACGCCTCCCGGTCGCTAAACTCGGTGGGAGTGCAAGCCGACGTTATTATTGCTCGGAGTGAAATGGCTTTGGATAAAAAACGGAAAGATAAAATTGCTACTTTTTGTAATATTGTGCCGGAGCGGGTAATATCGGCGCCAGACATCGATTCTATTTATGAGGTGCCGATCAACTTCGAGCGGGACCGGTTGGGAGAAATAATGTGTCAAATTTTAAAACTGGGCAATCACCGCACCACCGAGCTTACAGCTTGGAAAAAACTAGTGCGTCAAATTAAAACGGTTAAACGCCCCCTTAATATTGCGATTGTCGGCAAATATTTTGATTCAGGGGAGTTTGTCTTGTCGGATGTGTACATTTCAGTTATTGAGGCTTTAAAACTATCGGCTTATCAGGCTGGCGTGAAGCCGGTTCTCTCCTACGTGAATTCTAAAGATATCGAAACTGGTAAACGTCGAGTGACGGAGCTGGCTAAGTATGACGGGATTATTGTGCCAGGTGGTTTTGGCACGGCTGGGATTGAAGGATTGGTTAAAGTCATTAAATTTGCCCGCGAAAAAAAGATTCCGTACTTTGGGTTGTGTTATGGGATGCAACTCTTGGTGATCGAATACGCCCGACATAAAGCCGGGGTGCCAGGAGCTACCTCGCGGGAAATCGATCCGACGGCTTCCGATTTAGTGATTGATGTCATGGAAGAACAGAAGAAAAACTTGGCCGACAAAAATTACGGCGGGACGATGCGTCTCGGGTCCTTCCCCGCTTATCTTAAAAAAGGGACACTGGCGCGGGGGGCCTACAAAGCCGAAATGGTCACCGAGCGGCACCGTCATCGCTATGAGGTGAACCCCGCTTATATTGAACGATTAGAAAAAGCCGGGCTGGTTTTTTCTGGCACTTCACCGTCTGGTCAGTTGATGGAAATTGCGGAGTTACCTAAAACAGACCATCCATTTTTCTTGGGTACCCAGTTTCATCCGGAATTTTTGGCCCGGCCCTTGCGCCCTCACCCGCTGTTTTCCGAGTTTGTGAAAGCCGCCAAAGACCATCATCCTAAAACCAAATAACATTCTAATATTCTTGAGAATATTAGAATGTTTAGGGAGTAAAGATTGGGGTATTTTCTAGTCAAAAGCCTTATTGTGTGCTAACTTTTGGAATAATTGCCGGATCATCTAATGGTAGGATGCATCCCTCTGGAGGATGTCATCTTGGTTCGAATCCAAGTCCGGCAGCCAACTTGTACGGCGCTCGAGGCGCGTTAAAACAACACTATTTTAGGTCTACATAGAGTGACTCGTCTAGGACACAGAAATCTAATATTCATATTTTCTTTACCTAAATCTATTTTCTGGTAGTGTTTCATTAGAATCATGAACCTTGTAATCAACCAAAACTGGAGGATTTTTTCTAATGATATCGCTCTCAAACGGCCATGTGTTCGAGTATATGGTGGCCAGCGGCGCTCTGGCTTTTGACGGTCGGGGGTTTTTCGGCCACTAGGACATATTTCGTTGAATATGTTTATACTCCGAGAGGTTTTTCTCTCGGAGTATTTTTTGCCTATCAGTTCTATAAATTGCCGTAACAAATTATTCTCGCAGATTGTATCTTTAGCGCTAGTATGCCCGTAATATATGTACGTACTTGGCTACAAGACGACTCTTTTTTGGTTAGTTTTCTATGTTACTATTGCATATACATAATTACTGTGATATAATATAAAAAGGTTTAGATCGTAACAGAAACACTCAAGGAGAATTGGAAATGACTTCGATATACGACCTTAGTTGGGGTAAAACCTCGTTTTCAGCCAAGCTGGAGCTCTTTCTCAAAGCGCGACAGAGCGAGAAGCCAAGGATGCGGTCTCAAGACCCGCAGGTGCAGGCGGGAGCTTGTTCCTCCTTATCCAGCACCTACTACACCATCGTCGGCACCGCGTTCTCCCAGCTCCGGGCGGTGGTTCGGCCCAAGGGGCTGATCTGGCTGGCTCCGCTTCGAATCCTGCTGTGGTGCTTGACTTGGCTGCCGCTGGCTTTGTACTGCTACTGGCGTATGCATTCTTTATCGGATCGGATGGTCGAATTGATTGGTTACTATGGGATGTCAGCCGATCAATGTGACGTACGCCAGAGCATATTGCGCCGTTGTGCCTACCACGAGGAAGCGAAGCGGTGCATTGACATTGCGCTTACTAAGAATCCAGAGAAGGCCCACACCCGGGGACTGCTTCACATCGGGCTGGCCGAGGTTTATCGGCACGAGGGTGATATAGAGAGTGTCGAGACGGAAGTCAAGGCCGCCCTTGTTGAAGCAAAAATGGCTGAAAAAGAGGATCCGCGACAAGCTGCTCGCATCTATAAGAGCTGCGCCAGACTCATTGGCCTTGTGCAAGGAAACGGTTCGGAGGGAAGTCGGCTTCGCCACAAGGCCGAAGAACTGGCTCGGTCCGTGGACGCACAGGATCAGTTGCTCAAATTGTAGTGGTTAATAAACCACCTCACCGCTTCGTGACACGTTCACGAGGCGGTTTATTTTTGTTAAAATTAAAATAGGAATATCTAGCCATAAGTGATTTCTCTCTAAAGAAAATAATTGCAGGATTAGTCTAAAAGAAAAACCTCGTGGAGTATTTTTCTGAAAATTAGGTGGGGCGACGAGGTAGCACTTTCCGACCTGGAGTGGATTGTTTAGCCAAACATTAGCCACTCGGGTTTGAAAATGAGGAGCAGGCCGATGGCTACCATCACCACCCCACCAATCAGGCGAGCGACGTGGGCGTATTTGCCAGTAACCCCGGTGAGCTCTAAAGTAATCATCGCCACAATAAAGACAAACAAATCATCAAGCATAAAGAACAAGATATAGAGCAGAATGTAAGAGTAGTACTGCCAAGAGGTTAAATTGTTTAAAGCCAGAACTTGAGTGTAGACCGCTGGTAGGCCAGCCGAACAGATTAGTTCAACCAAGTTGACCGCAAAGGCGAGCAAGATGATGCCACCTAAAGCGAGCCATAAACTATTTTCTTGCACCGCTTGCTTTAAGCGTTCAAAAAACTGTTGACGCTTGGTCCCGCCCGAGACTTTGCACACGCCAGGGGGACTGAAAAAATATTCTTTCAAACTGTAAGCGCCACCCCCGAGAGCTAAAAGACCAATTAATAATCTGACCCACATCACCAGGCCGAGGAAAAGGATTAGGTTGAGCCAGGCGGCCATAAACATAAAGTAGACGAAAGCCGAAGCGACAATGAAGGTACTGCCGAGAAGCCACATTCGGCGGCGGTTCTTCATCCCCAAAAGTAAACTAATGAGGAAAAAGAGCGCCCAAAGCGCGCAAGGGTTGAAGCCATCGAGGGTGCCGAGAACAACCGTTAACAGCGGGAGGGAAAATGTAAGCGCGTCTACCTGGCCCCAGCCGGGTAGGTTGAACAGGCTCGAGGTAGCAGTGGCAGCAGTAGTTTCAGACTCGGGGTTGGTAGTGGCGGGGGAGATTGGCTCTTCGAGGCCCACAATAGCCGCCACGTCGTCTGGGCAAGTAAGGCGGTAACACTCGAGGACGCGGTCGCGGATCAGCTGGTCCGAAAAGCCGGGGGCGTAACCCGCTATCACTTCATTGCCAATGACTAAGAAGGGGACCCCGCCCACTTGGACGCCCAGGGCGGTAGCTGTTTGTTGTAAAAGCTCGGAATTTTTCCGGTTACGGTAAACTTCGAAGTGGTGAATTTGCAGGTCGGGAAATTCGGGCAACAATTTTTGCTCAAAAAATTTTTCGGCCTTAGCACAATGAGGGCAACCGTCGCCATAAAAAAAGTAAGCGTTCAGGGTGTCCGATGGAGTCGGAGACGGTTCGGCTAGAGCGGGATTGGTTGGAGTTAGTAAAAATAAAAAAGCTAAGGTAACCAGAGACAAGCGAGAGAACCAGGTCATATTAAAGGGTTAAACAGTGAATAATAATTAAGTGAAGCTAGGGTCTTAATGGAGATTATAGCAGAGTTTGGTGGTGATTTCAGGTGAGCCGTCTTTATTAAAGACTTAAACAGTATTTATCCCCAAGTCTGAGTTTGACGTATACCCCTAGGGGGTATACAATAAAAACCATGACTAACAACAAATCAAAATTATTGCGTCGCTTAGGAATCATCGAAGGTCAAATACGCGGTTTAAAGGATCTGGTGGAAAAGGATACTTATTGCATTGATGTTATTACCCAAACTTCGGCCGTTAAGCAAGCCTTATCGAGTTTTGAAGATGCGCTGTTGGCCGATCATTTGGCTCACTGTGTGGTGCGACAAATAAAAAGTGGTGAACCGGCCCAGGCTATAGCGGAAGTGCTAAAAGTTTATAAGTTGAAACGAAAATAATATGTCCACCCAAACTTACCGAATAAAAGGCATGCATTGCGCTTCTTGTGCTGGCATTATTGAAAAAACCTTTAAACGGACAGAAGGTGTGACACTGGCAGAAGTGAATTACGGCACGGAAACGGCTCGTCTTGATTTTGACCAATCGCAAATATCGGCCATGACTTTGTCACATGCTATCGAGCCCTTGGGCTACTCGCTAGTAGTTCCAACACCGGCTAACTCGGAGGCAGAGGCTATGGGCATGTCGACGGAAGAACACGCGGCTCACACTGGTCTAAACCAGTCCAAAACCGAGAAGTTGGCTGAAGTGGACGCTATGAAAAAACAGCTCTGGGTAGCTATCCCTATCGCGATAGTGGCTGCTCTAATGATGACTTGGGAAATTTTGGTCCAGTATGACGTGGTGCCGATGATGAGTCTCACTATGTTGGAATTTTTTCATCACTTGTTGCCACTGATGGCTACTTACATTTTGTTTGTGGTGGGAAAACCCTATCTTTTGGGTTTTTACCGCTTTTTGCGTTACGGCAAAGCTAATATGGATACTTTGATTGGTATTGGTACGGTGGCCGCCTTTTTATATAGTTTTACTGTCACAGCTTGGGAAGAGGTTTTGCGACCTTTTATTAATGTCGACTATCAATATTACGATGTCACTATTGTGGTGATTACTTTTATAGCTTTAGGTAAATACCTAGAGGCTCGCTCTAAAATAAAAACGGGTGATGCAATTGAAAAGTTGCTCAACCTGCAAGCGAAAACCGCTCTAGTGAAGCGCGAGGGGGGTGAAGTGGAGGTGGCGGTAACGGCGGTTCAGCACGATGATTTGATTATTATCAAGCCGGGAGCCAAAATCCCAGTCGACGGGGTGGTGACGGAGGGTCAGTCCTACGTGGATGAAGCGATGGTTAGTGGGGAACCGATGCCTGTAGCTAAACAGGTAGGCGATCTGGTGGTGGCCGGCACTATTAATACTAGCGGTTCTTTGGTGTTTAGAGCCACTAAAGTTGGATCGGAAACTTTGCTGGCACAGATTATAAAAATGGTGGCCGAGGCGCAAGGAAGTCGGGCCCCGATCCAAGCTTTGGCCGACAAAATTTCTAGTATTTTTGTACCGATAGTCTTGGTAATTGCTTTTGTGACTTTGGGGCTGTGGCTCTTGGTCGGTACACAGTATTTGGGCTTCGCTCAAGCTTTGTCTTTTGGCTTGGTATCTTTTGTGGGGGTACTGGTGATTGCTTGTCCTTGTGCCCTGGGTTTGGCCACTCCAACCGCCATCATCGTGGGCGTAGGCAAAGGAGCTAGGGAAGGAATTTTAATTAAGGATGCCGCTACCCTGCAAAAACTGCACCAGGTCAATACGGTGGTGGTTGATAAAACTGGGACGATCACTCAAGGCAAGCCGACTTTAGTGGAGCTGCAAAATTTATCGGATCTAAGTGATGACGAACTGTTGGTTATTCTAGCTTCGCTTGAAGCTAAATCTGAGCATCCAATTGCCCAGGCTATCACGACCTATGCGCGACAGAAAAACCTGTCATTGGTAACAGTGGAAGAGTTTGAAGGTCTAGAGGGGCGCGGTTTAAAGGGTCTGGTTAATAAGCAAGAATATTTAGTGGGTAATGCCAGACTGGTGCAAGAGCTCTCGCTGTCATTTGAGCAGTCAAAACTAGCCGAGCTTACCGCCCAAGGAAAAACGCCGGTAATGATAATGACGCGGGAAAAAGTGCTGGGCTTGGTGATGGTGGCTGATGAAATAAAGCCTGAGTCAGTGGATGCGGTCAAACATCTGCAGGCGCTCGGAATACGAGTGGTGATGTTAACGGGCGACGATGAGCGGACCGCCAAGTATATTGGCAGTTTGGTAGGGATCGACGAGGTGGTGGCGGAGGTTTTACCCCAAGATAAACTCGCTAAAATAAAAGAGTTGCAAGCCGGGGGCCGGGTGGTGGCCATGGCCGGTGACGGCGTCAATGACGCTCCGGCCCTGGCTCAAGCGGACGTGGGAATCGCCATGGGGACCGGCACTGATGTGGCTATTGAATCAGCGGGTATCACTCTCTTGGGAGGAGATATGTCAAAACTAGTCAAAGCCATCAGATTGTCGAAGCTAACTATGCGGGGTATTAAACAAAATTTGTTTTGGGCCTTTATTTACAATTTGGTGGGAATACCGCTGGCGGCCGGTATTTTTTATCCGTTGTTTGGTTGGTTGTTGAACCCGGTCTTTGCCGGCTTGGCCATGGCGATGTCTAGTGTGTCGGTGGTCTCTAACTCACTTAGAATTAAAGCTAAGAAATTATCCTAATATGATGAATCAAAAAGATAAGCATATATTTCACGTTCACGGTATGCACTGCAACTCTTGCGTGCTTTTAATTGAAAGTAAACTTGGTGAATTGGAGCAGGTGTCTACTGTTAAGGCTTCACTTGGTACTTGTTGTGTGGAGGTGGAGGGTAACTTCGCCGGGCAAGATAAAGAGGCGGTGGCCGTCGTCCTTAGTCGGGTGCTTACCGGCCATGGTTACTCTCTATCTCTAGACGAAGAAAAAAAGACCAAAGGGTGGGCTGATTTTAAGTGGGCCGTCCCGATAGCTCTGGTTTTTATAGTAGTGTTTTTGGTGCTACAAAAAATGGGTTTGGTAAATTTAATCGGGGCCGGGGAAGTAACTTACGCGACCGCGCTTATTATTGGTTTAATAGCTTCCGTTTCAACTTGTATGGCGGTGGTGGGCGGCCTTTTGCTGTCGATGTCGGCCACTTTTGCCAAAGAGGGCGATAAAGTCAAACCCCAATTAATGTTCCACCTCAGCCGGCTAGTGTCCTTCTTCGTCCTGGGTGGAGTGATCGGGGCCATTGGTGCAGCTTTTACTTTAAACGTGGCCGCCACGTTTATTCTTAGTCTGGTTATCGGTTTGGTGATGTTGATCTTAGGCCTTAACTTGCTGGACATTTTTCCTCAAGTAAAAAAGTGGCAACCAGCCATGCCAAAGTTTATTGCGAGGCGAGCTCATGGTGTGTCTCAGTTGAATCATACTTTGACCCCGCTTTTAGTGGGAGCCGCTACTTTTTTCCTGCCTTGCGGCTTTACGCAGTCGATGCAACTGTATACTTTAACGACCGGTAGTTTTTGGCAGGGTGGCTTGACGATGTTGGTTTACGCTTTAGGGACTTTACCGGTGTTGGGTCTTATTAGTTTTAGTTCCTTTAGTATTAGTAAAAGTCCCAAAGCCGGTATATTTTTTAAAGCGGCCGGGTTGATTGTGATTATGTTTGCCCTTTTTAACTTAATTAACAGTTTGGTGGTTATTGGGCTATTAGCGCCGGTGTTTAATTTCTAATTAATAAAAAGTCTACTTTTATGTCCGTTAATACTTACGCCGTTTTAGTGGCCGTGGTTCTAATAGGAGGAGCTCTTATTTTAGTAGGTGGTGGTAGTCGCCCCGCTCCGGAAGTATCTAGAGATAATGTGACAGTAGTGGATGGCCAGCAAGTTATCGACTTAGCGGCCAAGGGTGGCTATACACCCCAAGTGACGGAAGCCGCGGCTGGTTTGCCAACTGTGATTAAAATGTCGACGGCAGGGACTTTTGATTGTTCCTCGGCTTTAGTAATTCCCAGTATAAATTACCGGGCTAACCTACCGGCTACCGGGGTGACAAAAATAGTGATACCACCGCAAGTGGCGGGGAGTCAACTCCAGGGCTCATGCTCGATGGGGATGTACGGCTTTACTATCAATTTTAAATAGGACTACTTAAGAAAGTAAAAACTATCTTAAGGCCTGGCGGTAAAGTAGAAATGCCTCTCCAAGATATGTTTTTGGAGGACTATTATAGGTCACCTGTGGATAATTTTGGTATTCCATGGATGTTTAACAGTCTGGCCAAGTAAAGGATATAAACTGAAGTATGTTATAATGACTAGGTAAATAATAAATTTCTAACAAATCTAGTTATCGTGTCTTTTCGACTTAAATTTGTATTTTTGATGGTTTTCTTGGTTGGATTGGTTCCAATCAGCTCATTATGGGCGCAAGATCAGGTTATACCTGCTCCATGTGTTTTTACTACCGACCTTAGCCTAGGCTCCAGTGGGGAGGATGTGCGCTGTTTGTAAACTTATCTCCAAACTGAGGGCTGGTTCACCTATCCAGTCGGTCCCACTGGCTACTTTGGTTCGGTGACCGAGGCGGCGGTTAAGGC
>MHTK01000006.1:0-46415 GCA_001824825.1 Candidatus Vogelbacteria bacterium RIFOXYD1_FULL_46_19
AGAAAGTCAAATCGCTTCTTCCACCGTCTTATCATCATTAGTGACAGGAGGCTCCATCACTTCCGCCTATTGGACCCTAGACGAAACTACGGGCCGTATCAAACCCTTTGCTCTCCTAGACTTAAATGGTCAGGATATTATTAATATTAAATCCCTCGCCTCGCTGTCTGGTAAATGGAGTTTGAGTGAGGCTGGGGTGCTTGAGGTGGAGGAGGTGGTAACGAAGCGCTTGACTAGCAAAAAGGGTGTGACCACAGAAGATAAAACGACGGGTGAATTTTACTGTATTTATGTTGATGGAGGACAATTAAAAACAGAAGAGGGTCGTTGTGAAGATTTAGTAGATATTGAAAGTGAAAAAGTAGATGAATTTGTACTACCACCTGAAGAAGAATCTCCAGAGCTTGAACCAACAACTTCAACCACTACTCCAATTGAAGAAATTCAATCACCTACAGAAGTTGCAGTAGGGGAGACAGTAGAGGATTTTCCACTTGAAGAAGAAGTTCCAAAACCTGAAGTAGAAGCTCCACCAACTCCTGAACCTGAAGCAGAAATTTTATCAGTTGAAGAACCTACTGTAGATGAACCGTCGCCAAGTATTTAGAGATTAAGTTTTATTAAAAGTAAATTAATTAAAAACCTATACTGTTGTAAGTGCCTAGTGGTAGGAAGAAGGGTACGACATAAATAGAAAATACCCGAATGTCGAAAGACAGACGGGCATTTACTACACTTGGAAGGGGTATTATCTTTTGGCCAGCTTTAGATCGTCCAGCGGCTGGCACGAAGCGATGTGGTGCTCATGAATTTTTCCGTAGGCTTCGCCGGTCCGGCGATTAACCGGTGTGGAGACAACCTGGTACACCCATAGGGAATCCCCACCACGGATGCGCTCGCTGTCCTTGATCGCTACTTCAGCCATAACTTCCGCCATGATGGGGGTTGCACTCGGGTTGTTGAGTACAACCTTAACGCTTTGAGGGAACTGCCCAAGGGCGTCCCGAGCGTTAAGGGCAAGTGGCCCGAACACAACACGACCTTTCCCGATAAACTTGAAACTCGGAGAGCTAATTTCTTGGGCGAAAAATTCTGTTGCCGGTTTGGTCTTGAGAGCCAAGTCCGTCGCTTCCCACGCCGTCGCTTTTTTGACGGTTTCGGCCCGTACTTGTTGGTCTTCCATGTGCAGTTGGCTCATGGCCACACCAAAAGTAGCGATGCCAATACCTAAAGCTAGAGTGATATAGGAAAGCTGGGCTTTCCACGTCTTAGTATTCATAAGAATCCCTTTCCAGCGCATAAAGCACTTTGTCGAAGATCTAATGACTCGAACAATTACTGATCAAATAATAAGCAACTAAATCAATTTTGTCAATTAGGAGATTGGTGTTTTATCCACAGTATCAGTTTCTTTCGGTTTAAATATTTTAAATAAGAAAACGCCGATGCTGGTCAGGGCCAGCATCGGCGTCATTTGTTAGGGACGGACAAAATATAGCCAGTCTCCATTCCTTTTGAACCTGCTTACAGGGACCTCTTCGCCTGTCCAAACCTTTTCGATCAGACTGGGCGCGAGAGCAACAATACCGGCGGATTGATCCGCCGCCCGGCGTGCGAAGACGAAGTGGTTTCGCAAAGGAGCTCCTTCTATGTATAAGGCAAAACTCTTAACTCCTTTAGAAATTATTTTCGCGGTCCCGGCCGGCTGGGATCTATCGAAATCTTGTTTGAATAAAAGTCGATAGTAATCCTCAGCCGGCATAGTTCCTTCGCGGTCCCATTCCACTCTCTCTTTTTTTTCACTTTCGGCTTTAGCCGCCAGGTAGCGCTCTCGCTGTGTCAACGACATCATCGCGAGTGCATCGTGTTCACACATTCCCACCACCGTCCGCGCAGATTCCTTCTGGATACGATATTGGCTCCACTTGGGGTGGAGGACAGCGATGATCAAAATTACCACGGTCAGAATTCCTATTTTCTTCATGGCGGAGTCCTTTCTATGTTTTTGGCTCTAATATCATTCTACTATAAAAGGAATTAATTGTCAAGCTAAAGCGAGCTGGGGTTGTCTTTATGATAGTGTCTAAGTTTTAGAATTCTTATTTTTTCTTTAAATATAAATAGAAAAACCGGTGGCTGTGTACAGCCACCGGGTGGAGGAGGATTCTCGTGATCACCCAATCGCACGACCAAGAAGAGCCATTATGGGATTACACGGGAATTCCGCGGGATATTTGATGAACTCAACATGACCATCCATGTACAGCACATTGGCACCGCCGGGCACGTGATGGAAGTCTTTGACGTTGTCGTTGACCTGATCCCACATCACAGGAATGGTGCTTTGCGCTTGAGCGCTACCGGCAGGATTGTTGATATCTGTGATCAGAAATCGTTCAACCCCTTCTTTAAGACGGAAGATGGTGTTTCCGCCGGCATTGCCTTGGACAATAATGTCTCCGGCCGCGTACCCGTTAGCAACCAGGTATGCGTCAGCTTGTCCCTGAAGAACAGTGGCGGTCAAGGGGGTGTTGAACTCGATGTCACCGTCAGCATATTCATCGTAAGCTTGGGGTGTTCCAATAAGTCCCACCCCGTCGCTCACGGCCGCGTGGACAATGAAACTTCCGAATTCGTTGGTATTAGAAGCCAACCAACCGTAATACATGTACCCGCGGTCGTCGAATTCTTTTGCATCGAGCTTCTCAAAATTGGGGCTACTTGCGGTTTGGGTGCACCACGAACCAGACGGGCAAACCAGAAATTCGTCAGGATCGGAGGCGGCATCGGATGGGCAGAAGTAGACTTTCATGTCTGACAAATATTCCGGATAAATGGCTGGTCCGTTTGGTGTTGCCACCCAACCCTCGCCGGTTGGCGAATCGGCGTTCCATTCTGACCCGCAAGGCGGGAACTTGCTACCAGGTGACTCCCCGGCGTACATCTTCAGGACGATACCCCACTGCTTCAGATTGTTCTGACAGCTGGCTCGCCTTGCCGCCTCCCGCGCCCGCGCTAGGGCGGGCAGGAGAATGGCGGCGAGAATACCGATGATAGCGATGACAACCAACAGTTCGATGAGTGTAAACCCTCTCTTCTTCATAATGAGACCTCCTTTTAAGGTGCTAGTCTTGCACTCAAGCTAAAAACATTTCAGCTCAAGATAACTGCAAGATAATTAAGCCAAATTTATCCTGTACTTATTGAGAGTTTTTGTCAATCAATCAGGACTTTTCAAATTTCGAAATCAACAATTTTCTCTCTATTCCCAACTAGGAGACGACCGTCGTAAAGGTTGGAACTTAAAATAAAAATAATATTACATAGGTTGGACCTTGGGGTATGAAATTGTGGGGGGTGGGTAATTAATTTCGGCCTTGTCATAGTTTAGATTTCATTTTTTAAATTTTAATTTACGGCTTGAGATGTAAGATCGTCTCAACCTTTTTCGTTAGTAGATTAACGTGGTCGAGATTTTAATAGTAGTAGTGATCGACCCTTGGTCGATAGTAAAAAATTACTAAACATAATCTATTAAGTACTATGGCTCAAAACGATAAAAATGGCGGACGGGGGTTCGCCAGTATGGATGAAGAAAAACGCCGACAAATAGCTAGCAAAGGTGGCAAAGCAGCCCATGCTAGCGGCCGGGCTCATGAATTTACCTCGGAAGAAGCTCGCGCCGCTGGTCGCAAGGGTGGACAAAGCCGTCGCCAGAACAACAATGAATAGAGTATTCTCGGCAGCCAATAGAGACGGTCCAAAAAAAGCTTAGGTTTTGTTAGCTTTTCCTCCCAAGCGGGAGGTTTTTTGATGTGAGGGGATACTCGTAGAGTTATCCACCTTATGGTTCTGCTTGCTTTACGTAGCTTAATTTCTATAATAACAAAGATTCCACACCCCCTTCTTTCTTAATGAAAACCCTATCTTCAAAAAAACTCCAAATTCACTCTGTTGCCCGCAGTGATTTTTTTGTGGCTAAGCCGGAGCGAATGATGGAGTGGTTGGGCGGAGTAAACTATGAAAATTTGCAAAAAATTTTGTCCGAGATGAAAGGGATGATGCTAAGCGAGCCCAAAGAAGAAATTCAACTCCTAGTCAACTCCTTTGGTGGGGCTACCGGGATTGGGATGAGCTTTTACGATGCGGTGACGACGTGGCTTAAACCCGACTTGTGTACGATCGGCTCGGGTGATGTGGACTCGTCAGGAATTATTATCTTTCTAGCTGGTAAAAGACGCTTCCTGACTCCCAATACGACCATGCTTTTTCACTTGGCCGGTCGAACTTTGGGTAATGATCAGCGTTTCTCAACAGCGGATATGGGGAGTATGTTAAAAGAGGACAAGTTGAAAGATTATCAGTACGCTGGGGTGGTCTCGGAGCGGACCGGCGGCCAGTATTCTCGGGAAGCCGTGTTGGAACTAATGGCCGGCAATACCATTGTCACAGCCGAGGAAGCGGTGGTGATGGGTTTAGCTGATCAAGTTTTAATCTAGTTTCTTACTGGTTTATCTCGCCTCAGGGCAAAAAAAAGTTATAATGATAAACAATTATTACTCATTTTAACTAAACTATATATGAGAGGATATATTTCTAATATTGAACAAGATACTATTAATAATGACAGTTTCCGTAAGGTACTGTACACCGCGAAGCATAGTCAGCTGGTTTTAATGAGTCTGCAGCCAGGGGAGGATATTGGGAGCGAGACGCATGACCTCGATCAATTTTTCCGAATTGAAGCGGGGAGTGGCCAAGCTGTTTTAAACGGGGCAGAGGTACCGGTTAGTGACGGCTCGGCGGTAGTGGTACCCGCCGGCACCGAACATAATATTATCAACACTTCCACGACCGAAGCCTTAAAACTTTATACTATTTACTCGCCACCGGAGCACCGAGACGGGGTGGAGTATAAGACTAAAGCGGAGGCGGAAGCGGCCGAAGAGCATTTTGACGGTCAGACGTCGGTTGCTGACTAACTTAATACTTGGTAATGAAAAAAGATCAAACCAAGAAGCTAACGGGCTTTTTATTTGAGATTGGTAATTTACGGAAAGTTTTGCGGGCGCATCAGCAGATGCTTCTATCTTACGACTTAACCGACACTATTGCTTCGCACTCTTTCCGCGTGGCTTTTATTGGTTATTTTTTAGCCAAAGAATTGGGGGCCGATGCCGATAAGGTGCTAAAGATGTGCTTATTGCACGATTTGGAAGAATCCCGCTCGATGGACCACCACTGGGTGAGCAAGAAGTATGTCAAAATTTATTCGGAGGAAATTAAGAAGGATCAGTTTGACGGTTTACCGCACGGCTTGGATTTGGTCGCAATATTAAATGAATACGAAGAGCGGAAGACACTGGAGTCTAAGGTGGCGAAAGATGCTGACCTGTTGGATCAGAGTTTTCTACTGAGGGAGTATGAGTGGCAAGGTAACAAAGAGGCCGCTAACTGGCTCGCTGGCCGGGCCGGCAAGGGCAAAGGTGGTAAGGGGCTTAGTAACCAAGAGCGCTTGATGCATACCGACTTGGCTAAAAGCATTGCCAAGGAAATTAAAAGTCAGGCACCAAGCGACTGGTGGGCTAAAGCCTGGACCCCCGATCGGCGGTAATGGATACCATTTTTGACACCAGCTGTATTTCCTGTTAGAAATTAGATCGGGTTGATTTGATCGCAAACAAAACAGGGAGGTAATGGTATGTCTAACTTGTTGCTGTCGCCAGATACTAAATCAGAAGTAATTAACGTGGATCTGGCGACTGTGCCCAAAAGTTTTTTCCAGAAGACTGAATTGCCCGACGGATCAGAATATTTAGGTGTAGTGGCCAGTACCACGACGCGTCGCTTGTGGGTGTACCTGCAAAAGGAACAACGCCGGTTGGCGAAACTAGTGAACCAGCTCACACCCGGAGACCCTGCGGCAATAAAGAGTCCGGAAAAACGAAGTCGGGTCCAAGCCGAGATTGAGGTTATGCAAAGCCGAATGAAGGCTCTGGAAACAGAATTTGATCGGAGACTCAAAGCTGAACTTCCCCAATTTTCACCCGGCAGAGACGTAGCCTACGTTTTGCCACGGTGGGAAGTTTACACCTGCCGTATGAATTAGTAGTTTTGACCCCGTCGCAACCGAAGGTTGCGACGGGGTTTGTCTTTTCTGTAACTCGTCCAGGTAAGAATTTTTTTTCACTACCGTCTCTTATAGTAAGGAAAGACCGCCGAGGGTGATATATCCCTCGGCCCTTTCCCGCCCAAAAATATGATTATCAACAAACAACAATCAAAACGCCTAGCGGCCAAAGCCCGAGCTCGCTTGCAGCAACGTCTTATTATCTATGGCATGCTCTGGTAACATTTCTGATGCAAGCATATTTATTGCAACACCATATGGTCACTATGGCGGATATTTTTTGGTGCGTTTTTTACAAATTTACATGGATACTCAATATTTATAACACACCTGGGTCTGCCCCGAAGTTAAACTTCGGGGAAGGGGTGAGTGTGGTGTAATGAGGTTTAGCTAGAGGAAATTATTTTATAAGAGTGATTGGGTCTACTTTCCGGATCTTGCTCTTGGTATTCGAATGTTAAATTATGCTGATCAAAATAAGTGAAAAATTCATCCCAGCTTATAGCTTTCAAGTTTTCATCCTGAACACCAAAGTCGATGCGCAATAAACCACTATTTTTACTAGGATTCGTGGTGGCTACTTTGGCTGGCTGGCCACCTCTAGCTAGAGTCCAAGCTTTAATAATATGGGGATCAGTTGTTGAGGTGATCAGACGGTGGTTCATAGGTAAGAAGGTTAGATAATGTTAAAAAGTATTAAACCTCTGCCCTGCGGTTGGAAATTGATGAAAAATTATTCTTGGATTAATTCTAATACTTCAGTCAGATGGTAATTGTTAGCTTGGAATTTTCGTGTGGGTTTACTAACGAAACGAGCGGGGTATTCTTGCAGGTAAAAATCACTATAATGTAGCAATGGAACCTCTAGCGGCGCGGTTGCGACCTAAAAACCTAAAGGAATTTATTGGCCAAAATCACCTAGTGGGGCCGGGCAAACCTTTGCGAGCGGCTATTTTAAAGCGACATGTCTTCTCCTTTATCTTATGGGGTCCGCCGGGGGTGGGTAAAACTACCTTAGCTCGAATTTATGCTCGCTCAGTTGGTCTGCCTATGTATGAGTTATCGGCCGTGTCGGCCGGTAAGGAGGATATTCGGCGAGTCTTAAGCGGAGTGTTTGAACAAACGGTTATCTTATTCTTAGATGAAATTCATCGCTTTAATAAGGCTCAGCAAGATTTTCTCCTACCTTACGTGGAAAAAGGTCAGTTGGTTTTGATTGGGGCGACCACGGAAAATCCTAGCTTCGAAGTGATACCAGCTCTGCTTTCTCGGTGTCGAGTATTTGTCCTTAATAATTTAAGTGAAACCGAACTAAAGAAGATTATGGTCCGAACGGGATTTAAGCTGGATTCAGAATCATTAAACTGGCTGGTGGCAGCCGCCGGTGGGGACGCTCGTCAAGCGTTGTCAATTTTGGAAAATACCTCACATTTATATAAAGAAATCAACTTGAAAAATTTGCTAGCGAGCCTGCAGGATAAAAAGTTGCGCTATGATAAAGGTGGTGAGGAACACTACAATGTTATTAGTGCCTTTATAAAAAGTTTACGGGCCGGTAGTCCTGACGCCGCTTTATATTATTTGGCTCGGATGGTGGAAGGTGGCGAAGATCCAAAGTTTATTGCTCGCCGGATGGTTATTTTTGCCTCGGAGGATGTGGGTCTCTCTCAACCGACGGCCTTGGTGGTCGCTAATGAAGTGTTCCGAGCGGTGGAAACTGTGGGTTTGCCGGAGGCGGGTTTGAACTTGGCTCAAGGAGCGGTGTACTTGGCCACGGCCGGGAAAGATCGGCGAGTTTATGATGGCTGGCAGCAGGCCCTTGCGGACGTGAAGAAGTATGGCAATTTACCGATTCCCAAAAAAATTTTAAATGCTCCGACCGCCTTGTTAAAAAAGTTGGGTTATGGGGCCGGTTATAAGCAGTACGAGACTGAGGGCTTATTGCCGGAAACCTTGACGGACCGACATTATTGGTTGAACAATGAAACTAAACCGACCAAGAAAAAATGAGATATCATTTCTGAGATTAAAAAATCACTGTCCTTAAGACAGTGATTTTTTAATCTAAAATTATTAGACGCGACAATTTTTACAGCCACAGGTAAAAATAGCCACTAAGCCGGAGATACCAACCACAAGGTAGACTAGGTTCTCGGCCATCGGCCAGCTACCCAGAAGCAGGGAAACCAAGTTCCAGTCGCCCCCCATAAGATAACCTAAACCAACTAGGCCCCAGTTGAGAGCGCCCACGATAACCAAAACCCAAGCCACCAAAGCGAGAGATTTATTGTTCGATGTCATTAAATTATTTATTAAATTAATAATGGTCGACCAAGACTTTCTTATAAGTTATTATAGTACGAAGTTTAATAGGTCAGCATTTAATTTATACACAACAACTATGTCTAGAACAATACCTATTCTAATATTAGTCTTAATTATTTTGGTTGGATTAATATGGTTTATTTGGCCAAAGACGAACGAGCCTGTTGAAGAGTCACCGATTACCACTGAAAATTCAGCCCCGGCCGCCGTGCCAGCTGATGGTGAATATAATTTTGTGGCGAGTGAAAGTAAGGTCGGGTGGCGGGGGAGCAAGACCCTGATTGCTTCCTATGAAGATTTAGGTCAAGTGGAAATAGAACAGGGATCATTTAGGGTTTCAGGCGGGACAATATCCGAAGGATCGGTAGTTTTTGATATGAACAGCTTAAGTGCCGATAATACCTCTAACACTCGCTTGGGGGTTGACGCTCTGGTTCGCCATTTAAAATCAGAGGATTTTTTGGAAGTCGAGGCCTATCCGACCGCAAGTTTCACCATGAGTGAGCCGGCGGTAATTGGAGCCGGCGGAGCGACGACCCTAGTGGGAGATTTGATGATTAAAGGCCAGACCAATTCAGTTACGATTCCCACTCGGGTGACTAAAATGGCGGACGGGACGGTGGCTATCACCGGGGACCTGTCGATCGACCGAACCAACTGGAGGATTCGCTATAATTCGTCTCGGTTTTTCCAGGACTTGGGTGATAATGTGATAGATGATGAAGTGCAAATTAAGATTGAAGCCGTGGCCGAACCAACGAGTTAGAGCTAACTTGTAGTAAGGTAATACGCGGGGACAACTGGATACATTTTTTATAGCGGTCTGTTATAATAAAATTATGGAAACATTTATCTCATCACCTATATTTGTTCTTGTGACTGGATTAGCAGAAATTTTGATCGTTATTTTTGGGGCTATTATTTTGGCTTATGTCGTGGTGATAGTTCATAATGTGAATCGGATGTCTAAGATTGCGAGGACAGAAGCTGAAAATATTGCAGCTGATATCGAACGAGCTCGCGTGGATCTTAAAGATGGAGTAGAGGTGGTAAAAAAGCGAGTTAAATTGGCTGTTGGTGCCATGTCGGCCAAAAAGATATTTGATATGCTGTTAGCAGGAGCGGGTCGAGTAACGGCTCGTCAAAAAAGTAAACGGCGATCAAGCCGGAAGTCGAGTGATGATTAATTAATTATTATAGGAATATTGTTATGGCAAATAAAATGAACAAAAACAGTAAGGATGGTAATTTTGGAGCTGGGTTGGCTCTGGGGGCGTCAGTGGTGGCCGCGATGGCTGGCGGCTATTTCCTTTATGGTCCCCACGGTCGAGAAAACCGTAAGAAGGTAAGAGCTTGGACTATTAAAGCTAGAGGAGAGATTTTGGCTGAATTGGAAAAAATGAAGGAAGTGACCGCTGAAAAATATGATCAAGCCGTGGAAAAAGTTACCGCCAAGTACGCGAAAATGAAAGACGTCTCCGCCGATGAGATTGGAGATTTAAAAAAGGATATGAAAAAGTATTGGCGGCAGATTAACGCTGATCTGAAAGCTAAAACCGGGATGGTCAAAAAAAAGACTAATCAAACCCGGCGCTTGATTGCTAAAAAGGTTGACCCTGATCGTTAATTAAAAATTGTTTTACCCGCCTCCACAGGGGCGGGTAAAATTGTTATGATTGAAGTTGTAGATTTAAAAGTGATGACATGGATGGAGGCTTGGCGGTCTCCTGTATTAAATGATTTCTTCTTGCTCTTTACGCGTTTAGGAGATTTTGAGGTAGTGCTATTTCTAACAATCGTACTGCTGGCTTCGATTTGGTTCGGTGGAAAATTCAAACCTTGGTTACCCGTCTTTTCACTCCTGACTATAGCTTTAGCTTGGGCAGTGAATTTTTTACTCAAGTTATTTATGGCTCGTAGCCGCCCTCTAGTCCCCGAGGCTTTAGTATCAGCTGGTGGCTTTGCTTGGCCCAGTGGTCACGCTTTAGTGGGAACAGTGCTCTACGGGCTTATAGTTTGGCTGATTATTAGTAGTCGACCAAGATCAGGTAGAGTTAAGAGGGTGATTTTATTGGCTGGTGGTTTGGTTATTTTTTTAGTTGGATTGTCGCGGGTATACCTCGGAGTGCACTGGTTTTCCGATGTGGTAGCTGGATGGATTTTGGGGGCACTGATTTTAATCTTATTTAATTGGTTAGTTAAAGAGTATCAACAAACATAATTTAACAACTATGTCTTCACTAATTAATTTTGGACAGCAGCTAGCGCGACACCTAAAGGGTGACAGTGTGTCTTTGTATGCGGCGGCCATTGCTTACTATACGGTATTCTCTTTGGTGCCCACGTTAGTTATAGCGACTGTGATCGCTAGTTTGACTTTAGGTCGTGAGCGAGGATCTGGGGCGCTGTCAGAGTTAGTGGAAACCTATTTTGGTCAGTCTGGTCTAACTTTTTTTAATAAGGCAGCCGAGTCATTGGCGACAGCTCAGTTAGGGGGGATTTTAACTGTGGTGGGAATTTTAGTGCTTATTTATGGGGCCGTTAATTTGTTTAAGCATTTACAACACGCCTTTAGTTTAATTTTTAACTTTACCACGGAAACTGAAGAAGATTTAGTTCAGGCTGTAATAAATCGCCATAGTCGTTCTGTTATTTATCTAGCTATTTTGTTGCTACTCATTTTAGTATTGGCAATTGTTAATGTGACGGCTAATGTTTTAGTTCACTGGTTTGTTGACTGGTTGTGGTTTAACCTGCCACCGATCACCTTGTCTATTGTCAACTATCTAATTATGACGTTGGTGGCGATTTTCATTTTGACTTTCATCTATCGTCTGACTTCCTTAAAGCGCTTGACTTGGAAGAATGCTTGGTGCGGCGGGACTGTGGGGGGTATATTGTTTGCTCTCATAAATAGTATATTGGGTTGGTATATTTCTATCAGTATTGTGGTACCGATATATGGCGCAGCTAGTTTTCTGGTAATCTTTCTGTTGTGGTCATACTACATGGCTCTATCTATTCTAATTGGGGCGGAAGTGGGTAAAATTTTAGAGTGTCGCTACCCTAAGCATCGGCAAAAAGTTTGCCTGTAATATTACCAAATCAAGTGTTATAATTTTTATTATGGACTATTCAATGATCAAAAAACAGAATTTGCAACTTTACTTTTTCTTACTGATATTTATCGTGGTGGCGATTTTGTCAATGATGGTGCTTTTTCCTTTTATTAACGCCATTGCCTTAGCTTTTGTGCTAGCGATAGCTTTTAAGCCTTTATACTACTGGTTTAATCGTCACTTAAAGAGCTGGCCCGCGCTCTCTTCAATTTTAACCATTTTGGTTATCTTTCTACTCATTATCATTCCGCTGACTTTAGTTTTTGGACAGATTGTGCGGGAGACCAGAGACATTGCCCTGTCTTTAATGGGGGCGGATTCATCACTTTTACTGTCCGGGTGGATGACTAAGATTAATGAATTAGTCGGCTCATTTCTACCCGGAGCTGGTTTTGACTTGGCTAGCTACACCGGGCGGATTGCCGAAGGTTTGATCCAAGGGGTGTGGGAAAATTTCTCTTTCGTCACCAGTAGTACCTTAAGTTTATTGGGGCTAATCCTCGACGCTTTTATTGTGGCCATTACCTTATTCTTTTTACTTAAAGATGGACCAGCTTTTAAAAGATCTTTAATTCACTTTAGCCCTTTAGATGACGACTTAGACCGGCAGATTATGGCTAAACTGGAAAATACCATCAACGCCGTGGTGCGGAGCGCGTTTGTGGTGGCCTTGATTAAGGGTGGTTTGACCGCTTTGGGGTTAGTTATTTTTGATGTGCCCAATGTAGCCCTGTGGTCTTTGGCGGCTGGGCTAGCCTCGATGATTCCGGGTGTCGGCACGGCCTTAGTATTTGTACCTATTATCATTTACATGTTTTTTACCGGTGGGATAATACCAGCACTAGGGCTTTTGATTTGGGCGGCCTTGATTGTTGGTTTAGCTGATAATATTTTGGTACCTTACTTTTATTCACGGGGGGTTAAAATCCATCCGGTTTTAATCTTACTATCAGTGTTAGGTGGATTGGCGATGTTTGGGGGTTTAGGCTTTGTTTTTGGGCCTTTAATTCTTAGTCTCTTCTTTACTTTGTTGGATTTGCAGCGCTTATTCGTTACGAAAGAGGAAGCCAGTTAGAGCTGGTAGAGTTGGTGGTGAAGACGCTTGATCGCGAGAGGATAAAATTACGAATTTAATCATTTATATTACCTATGTCTAAAATTTTTCTAGGAATCGTCATTGTTCTGGTGTTGATAGCTGGGGGCTGGTGGTATTACAATAATCAAGCGGGGGTAGATTCGCCCGCTCGAGGGGAGGGAGAGACCACCCTGGAAACATTTATGGTCAATGAAACAGATCGAGAGTTTGTGGCGACCGGCTCTAATTTAGCCCGCGTGGAAGTTTGGTCTAAAAGTGAGTTAGAGGCGGAGGGCGAGCGTTTGGGTGAAATGAGCTTAAGATTAGAAGAAGCAGGTGTTCAAACCTGGACTTGGCCTATTCCCAAATATCCACTAGCCACCGTGGAGATATATGCTCTCGGTTTTGACGACGCCGGACAAGAAATTGGTCCCGTTAGTTTACCTTTTCAAGGTTCAGAAGAATTATACAATGCCTTGTGGCTACAGATTCCGTTTGAAGAAGCTGAGCTGTCCTTGGGTGAAACTTATACCTCGGGAGATTTTAGTTTGAAATTGGTTGATATTGCCGAAGATAGTCGTTGTCCGGAAGGGGTGGAGTGTATTCAAGCGGGGCGAGTGACGGCCGATTTGGAGATTGGATTAGAAGGGCGAACTGAAACCATTAGTTTGCGTAGTGATGAAGGGGAAAGACAAATTGGAGACTATTATATCAACTTGATAGCCATTGACCCCTTGGCTCGTGAAGGGGTCACCTTATCAGCGGCCGACTACACGCTAACCTTTTACATTACTAAAGAGTTATCTAAGCTTTAAAATTATAAATAATCGTGCTTAAAAAGTCGTTTGGCTGACTGGTGACGGTTGGTTTTATCGGCTTTGTTCTTTATGTTTAGTTCACCAGTGGTAGTGATTTTGACTTCAAAAATTTGTCCCGTTTGGTGAACGAATCACACTATACATAAGCTAAGCCTATGTATTTAGAAGATGTGATGTAATGTGGTGGTTAAGGAGTGGATGGTTTGGGGAATGGGGAAATAGGAAGAGGCCGGCTACATTTGGGGCGAGGTTTGCTATAATGCGAACTAATGAAACAAACTGAAGCCCTCGACCTCTTAAAAATGGGTCATAATATTTTTCTCACCGGCCCGGCCGGCAGTGGTAAAACTTATGTGCTGGGAGAATATATAAAATATTTAAAACGGCAAAATATACCAGTGGCTATCACGGCTTCCACGGGCATAGCCGCGACTCTTTTAGGCGGAGTGACAGTGCATTCTTGGACGGGACTCGGGGTGCGCGATGGTTTGGATGCCTATGGCGTGGAGCAATTGAAGGAAAAAAAATACCTATGGGATCGTTTTAAGAAGTATCAAGTTTTAATCATTGATGAAATATCCATGCTGTCGCGCCGACAGCTGGATGCGATTGATGCTTTGGGGCGCGCCTTTCGTGATGAGCGTCTACCTTTTGGTGGTCTACAAGTGGTAATGTCTGGCGATTTTTTTCAATTACCACCTATTAGTCAAACTGGTCGCGGGTCCCTGTGGGCCTATTTAGCCGAGAGTTGGGGCCGGTCGGCTGTGAAAGTTTGTTATCTCGAGGAGCAGTTTCGACAGCGGGAAGATCAGGATTACTTCACGGTTTTGCAAGCTATCCGTAATAATGAGGTGAGTGAGTCAGTTAAGAAATTAATCACGGAACGTTTTAATCAGCCACCGAAGTTAGATGTCATGCCGACCAGGTTGTACACCCATAATGTGGATGTAGATGTTATTAATGGGCGAGAGCTCGCGAATTTAGACGGCACTCAGAAGGAATATCAAATGGCGGTCAAGGGTAATAAAAAAATGGCCGAAGGTTTGAAACGGGGACTCTTAGCCCCGGAAATTTTATACTTAAAACCGGGCGCTCGGGTAATGTTTGTACGGAATAATTTTGACGCTGGCTTTGTTAATGGCACCTTAGGGGTGGTAAAAAAGTTTAGTCGACGAGGCTTACCGGAGGTGCGATTATCAAGCGGGGAAGTGATAGAGGTGGAACCGGAAACCTGGGTTTTAGAAGAAGATGGAAAAATTAAAGCGGAAGTTAGACAGTTGCCGCTCCGCCTGGCTTGGGCCATTACTGTCCATAAGAGCCAAGGGATGAGTTTGGATGCCATGGAGGTGGATTTGTCGAAAGCCTTTGTGGCCGGTATGGGTTATGTGGCCTTGTCACGCGTCCGGTCGCTTCGGGGCTTAAATATATTGGGGATTAATGAGTTGGCTTTAACTGTTGATCAGGAAATTGCCGAGCAAGATCAGCGTTTTCAAGCTTTATCTCGAAACTTAGGTGCTGGCCTCAACTGCTTAACCGCTGGTGATAAAAAACGGCTGATTGATAAATTTTCCAATGAAACCAAAGTGGCCGCTCCCCCACCTAAAGTTTCGACTTATGAGGCGACTAAGCAGCTGGTCCTGACCGGGCTGATGTTAAGGGAGATGGCCAGTCGCCGGCAGATGACAGAAGAAACGATTATTGCTCACCTGGAAAAGCTTCAAGCGGCCGGCGAAGATTTAAACCTCGACTACTTGAAGCCGGCACCTAATCGTTTTAAGCGTATCAAAGAAGCTTTTATAAAAACCGGTGATCGGAAACTCTCGCCCGTGAAAAATTTGTTACCAGAGAGTTTTACTTTTAGAGAGCTACGCCTGGCCCGCTTGTTTTTGGATTAGCAAATCAACCACTTACTAATTTCTTAAGTCATTCTATCTTGACCGGACCATGATATAATAGTTTTTTATGATCACTAATAGTCAATTTCCACAACTAAAACAAATCCTCAACTGGCCGAACAATCACAACCGGTGGCTCAAGATATTAATGGTAGTAGTTTTTATTTTTTTAGTTATTCTGGTAGTCATTTTAACTATTATTACCCAAGAGCAATCCTTGGCCCGGGAACGAATTAATTTATTGGCTAGCGAACTTGATCTGATTAAGACACAATTTAATCAAAACCAAGAGGTGTTGACGGCTCTGGTGGACGGTAATAGTGAGTTAGCCACCTCTCTTCAACTTGAGCAGACTACCAGGTTGGCGGCGGAGGTAGAAGCCGAAGCATCTAGAAAACAACTCTTAGCTTTGGAAAAGGAAGTGACGACGCAAAAAGTGGCATTGGAAGCGTCTGATATTACGAAAGTCATTCGAGAGTGGAGTCCCCGGGTGGTGCGACTTACTTGCGAAACAGAACTTAGTGAGGGCGGATCTAGAGTGGCTAAAGCTTCGGCGGTGGCCGATCTGACCTCGGGTGAATTGCGTTTTATGACCAATAAGCACGTGGTGGAAGAAAAAGGCGTCATGGCTGATGAGTGTGAATTAACGCTCTTTGACGGAGACTCGACTGTTAAGGTGGCCAAAAACGACATAGACGCCCGGCCCGATCGCGACCTCGCCTATTTGAAACCCAGCCAGGGAGTGTCTCTACCGACCAGTGTTGGTCCCTTGCCGATTTGTGCTACTCGCCCCGACATTGGAGATGGGGTGGTGATCTTGGGCTACCCGAGTGTTGGTTCTAAGGTTGGCATCACCGCTACGGAAGGAATCATTGCTGGTTTTGATGAGGATTATTACATAACCTCAGCGAAGATTGAACGGGGTAACTCTGGTGGGGCCGCCATTTTAGTGTCAGATAATTGTTTTGTTGGTTTACCCACCCTCACGGTCGCTGGCCGGACGGAATCATTAGCTCGAATTTTACCGATTATTTAATGCAGGGCCGGTGAGAATAAGTGGACAAAAGATCTAATTTTCCTTAAGGTGGGGACTATGACCAAAGATAAATACACGGCGGTGTGGGTATCACACTCGTCTTTAGGTGACTTCCTAAAGTGTCCCCGAGCTTATTATTTGCATAATGTCTATAAGGATCCAAAGACAGGTCATAAGCTAAACGTGGTGAGTCCGGCCCTGTCGCTGGGGAGCGCGGTGCATGAAGTGGTGGAAGGCTTGCTCCAGTACCCAGCGGAGGCTAGAGCTAAGCAACCTCTATTTTCCCATTACGAGTTGGCTTGGCAAAAAGTGTCTGGCCACCGGGGCGGTTTTAAATCGACTGAGGAAGAACGGGCGAGTAAAGAGAGGGGGCGAAAAATGATTGAGCGAGTGATGGCTCACCCTGGACCACTTTTAAATAAGGCGGTTAAGTTGCCCGAACATGAAAACAATATGCCGCCCAATTATTTTTTATCGGAAGAAGATAATATTATTTTGTGTGGCAAAATCGATTGGTTGGAGTATCTTCCAGAGAATGACAGCTTGCACATTATCGATTTTAAAACCGGTCGACATGAAGAAAATGATGACTCACTACAGTTGCCTATTTATCTACTTCTACTATCCAACTTACAAAAACGGAAAGTTAACCGAGCTAGTTACTGGTATTTAGAAACTGACAACGAACCCAAGTCCAAGTGGTTGCCCACTATCGATGAGGCTTATGAAAGAGTCATTGAGGTGGCCAGGCGGGTTAAAGAAGCTCGCGAGCTGGGGGAATTTGCCTGCCCGCACGGAGGGTGTATGGCTTGCCAGCCGTTTGAAAAAATTTTAGCCGGGGAAGCCGAGTTTGTGGGCGTGGGTGGCTATGGCCAGGATTTATATTTAGCCTAAGGACGTCTATTTGTTTTCTAGGCATGGTATAATTAAATAGTAGTAAAACTTAAACTGGTTAAAGGCTAGTTTTTATTTTTGTATGATTTTGTATGAATGAATTTACGGCTAAAAAATTAGGTGAGGTCTACGCTTTTATTAAAGTTGGCGGCGATCAGTTTAAGAGAAGTCGAGCGGCTTTGGCCTCAGTGATGGCGGAAGTGGAATTAGAACGAGTCACCCAAACTTACGTCGAACACTTACAAGGTATGGGAGAAGTGCTTCAGACCGCCCCCTTAACAGCTATTATTACGGCTACGGCGGAAGTCACTGGCGATAAACTATTGGCGATGGCGCAAGTTTATATGAACAAAGAATCCGATTGGGATGATACTTCAGAAGTACTAGAGTGGTTGGGATTTTTTGAAGGAGGGGCCATTATTCACCTGGCTCTAGTAGAATCTGCGGCACGGGAGTTGGAGCTGGGAGAGCTGTCAACTTTAGTGGGGGCCGCCGCTGACTTTCATCGTAGTTTATTGGCCGAAATAGAAATTGCGATCGCGGCGTTGGTTCGATCTAAAGCGTTGACAAGTTAGCCAAGTTGATAACAATAATTTATTAAATGACTTTAAAACCTGCCTACATAGTTTTCCCGGCTTTGGTGATAACAATGGCTATAGCTGGGGCTTGGGCTACGGGCATAGGTTTAGATTCCGGTTGGTATGAGTCTTTAAATAAACCCGTTTTAGTACCACTCAATTATGTTTTTGGGCCGGTTTGGACTTTTATTTACATTCTGCTCTCGGTGGCCCTCATTTCGACCTGGTCTAAGCGTGGTGACTTGCGCTGGCCGAAGCTGGTAGCGGTAATTTTTATTTATAATGCCGTGGTCAATGTCTTATGGAGCTGGGCGTTTTTTGGCTGGGGGGCTTTAGGCTTGGCCTTGTGGCTGGCTACGGAAATATGGGCTTCGGTTTTAGTGTTGATAATATTATTATGGCAAACCAATCGGCGGGCGGCCTACTGCCTTTGGCCCTATCTACTGTGGGTGACGCTCGCTGTCTATTTAAACTATGCTATTTGGCTTCTCAATTGATTTAATCGGGCTGTTTATAATGTTGGCCGGTTTTGTGATTGGGCAGGGAGCGGTCACGGTGATCGACTGGCATGGCTTCTTAGGGCGGAAGTCGGGTTACTGGACCGAGGCTACCACTAGAACGCATAAGGTAACTAAACCTTTAATTTGGCTAGGGTTAATATTGGCTGTTAGTGGAGGGATTATTTTATATCGAGAGGAAACTTTAAGGGGTATTCCTTTAATCCATTTAATGTTGGCCGGGGGCCTAGTTTTAAACGGCTGTTGGTTGTCTTTTAAAGTTAGTCCTTATTTACTAAAACGAGAAAGTGCCGGTCAGGCGGCCGAGTTGCTACCCCAGGCCTGGCAAAGAAAAATTATGCTTAGTTTTTTTGTTTCCGTATTTGGTTGGTGGGGTAGTTTGTTTTTACTTGCTTACTATTTGATAGAAATTTATCCGGTTGGGTAACCGCTTGATGTGACCCCTTTTTTCTGTTACAAAGTAACAATCTTTTTATATTTCTATGAAAATTACTATTTATGGTTTACCAGGGACCGGCACCAGTACGGTGGGGTGCTTACTGGCGGCTAAACTCGGCTATGAATTTAAGTATAGTGGAGCCATGTTTCGCCAGAAGGCTGAAGCCTTAAGTCTAACTTTAAACGAATTAGAGAGTTTGGCTCAAACTGACCCGAGCTATGATTTAGAGTTGGACCAAACTGTAACCGCTTACGGCCAAAAGCATACTAACTTTGTTTTTGATAGCCGGTTGGCTTGGCACTTTATTCCGGATTCCTTCAAAATAAAATTTGACTGCAGTGAACCGGTTAGAATAGCTCGGATCGCTCGGCGGGAAAATAAATCCTTAGCCCAAGCTCGGGCCGAAACCAACGATCGAATGGAAAAAATATTTGAGCGTTACGCCCGATACTATGGAATAACCAATTGCACCTGCGAGGCTAACTTTGACTTTTCTATTAATACTACCTCTATTAGTCCCAGTGAAGTTTGTGCTCGTTTGGAGACGGTTATTAAAGACTTAAAATAATAATGAATCCTATAAATTTTCAAGTTGCTAAGACCACGGGCCGACTAGCTCGAGCGGGGGTACTAGCGACGCCTCATGGTGAGATGTTAACCCCAACTTTAACGGTGGTGGGTACTAAAGGGACGGTTAAAGCCCTCACTCCGGAGCAACTGAGAGCGGTGGGGGTTCAAGCGGTTTTAGCTAATACTTATCACTTATACTTAGAGCCCGGTGACGAGCAGGTGGCGGCGGCCGGCGGCTTGCATCAGTTTATGAATTGGGCCGGACCCATTTACACCGACTCGGGTGGCTTTCAAGTTTTTTCTTTAGGGGCGGCCTATGGCGAGGGTGGAGTGACCAAGTTTGCGGCGACGGGCGAGCAAAATGCTAAAACAATGGCTGCCGAAGGGGTGGTTAAACTAGCTCGGATCGATGATGACGGGGTGACGTTTAAGTCACATTTAGATGGATCGGAACATCGTTTGACTCCGGAAAAATCAATTGCTATTCAGCATAACTTAAAAGCCGACGTAATTTTTGCTTTTGATGAGTGTACTTCCCCTCAGGCTGATTACCGGTATCAAGTCGAGGCGTTGGAGCGGACTCACTCTTGGGCTAAGCGTTCTTTGGCTTACCACCAAGCGTCGTCCCCAGCCGAAGAGCAAGGGCTATTTGGGATTATTCAAGGCGGGCGGTTTGAAGATTTGCGGCGTCGGTCGGCGGAAACTCTGAGCGCGATGACCGGGTTGGCCGGGTTTGGAATCGGGGGGTCATTTTCTAAAGCCGATTTAGGGGCATCGATAGAGATAGTTAGTGAAATTTTACCTCGGGATAAACCGCGCCATTTGTTAGGGATTGGGGAACCGGAAGATTTGCTAGCCGGAGTAGCGGCGGGGATTGATACTTTCGACTGTGTCGCTCCAACCAGAATGGCGAGAAATGGTACTTTGTATACCAGACAGGGTAAAATTAATATTTTTAACAATCGCTATCGGTCGGCCCTGCGGCCAATTGAGGAAGAGTGTGATTGCTATACCTGCCGACATTATACTCAAGCCTACCTGGCTCATCTTTTTAGGAGTAAAGAGATGCTCGCGGCCACTCTCGCCTCCATTCATAACTTACGTTTTATTGTCCGACTCTTGGAAGAAATCAGACAAGCCATCTTAGATAATAATTTTTCTACTTTTCAGACGGCTTTTTTGACGGATTATTGCCGTCACTAATTGGGTGATAAAATAATTTAACTGTGTTATGCTGGCGGCTGATCAATATGATGTGAAAAATAGGAAAGGAGTTTAAGCTATGTCTTCATTGGAAGTGAGTGAGGAGTCAGAACAAGTTTATCAAGTTCCAGCCTCAACTTTTGAAGCCGCTTTAGGGCGGTTACTCAAAAAGATCGAGGGTTCTAAAGCTTCTTACAACCCGACTATGGAAGAAATTTCCCATTACGTCATAGCTCGGCGGCATTTTCCTTATTTATGCCAGGCTATCGATGAGGTGGTCTTGCTCTGTCCTGGTGGAGGTCCGACTTTTATGAAAAAGCCTTATGATCCCACGGAAACCAAGCGGGTCATCTAGTAGGACACGATTGTTTTATCTTTTTATCGTTTTCATTTAACGCCTCAGTGAAGAAATTCATTTAGGCGTTTCCTTTTTTCTGTGAGGTCTGTTAAATTAAGCCAATATGAATGGTTTTAATTTAAGTACCGAATACACCCCCAAGGGTGACCAACCGAAGGCGATTGAAGCGCTGGTCAAGGGTCTAGAGTCTGGCCTGGCTGATCAAACCCTTTTGGGCGTGACCGGCTCGGGTAAAACTTATACCGCAGCTAATGTGATAGCGAGGGTCAACAAGCCAACTTTGGTTATTGCCCACAACAAAACCTTAGCGGCCCAACTGGCTCAAGAGTATCGCGATTTCTTTCCCAACAATGCGGTGCATTATTTTGTGTCTTATTACGACTATTACCAGCCGGAAGCCTACTTGCCGGTGACTGATACTTATATTGAAAAGGATGCCGCCATTAACGAGGAAATTGAGCGTTTGCGTCACGCCTCCACCCAGGCCCTGCTATCACGGTCGGATGTTATTATTGTGGCATCAGTATCTTGTATATACGGCTTGGGTAGTCCAGCTGAATATGAGCGGGAACACATGCGGATTTTGGTTGATCAAACCATATCGAGAGAGTCTTTTATGAAAGAGTTGATCGCTCGCTTTTTTGAACGGACGAATGCTGATCTGACACCCGGGACTTTTCGGTCGATTGGTAACTCGATAGAAATAATGCCGGCTTCAGAAAAAGAAATTTACAATATTAAAATTTCGGGTGGGGCGATTACAGAAATTCTGCGTCTGGATGCGGTCAGTCGATCGGTGGTCGCAGAATTAAACGATTTTTATTTATTTCCGGCCAAACACTTTGTGACCACCGAAGCTGAACGACGGCGAGCGATAGGCAGTATTTCGGCCGAACTGGAAGATCAGCTTAAAAAATTAGCCAAACAAGGGAAGGTGTTGGAGGTGGAGCGTTTGAAAAGGCGGACCCGCTATGACTTGGCTTTGATTGCAGAAATTGGCTATTGTAACGGCATCGAAAATTATTCGAGACATTTATCGGGCCGGCCCGCCGGCGAAGCACCAGACACGCTTTTGTCCTATTTTCCGAAAACCACCGATGGTCGACCAGACTTTTTAACTATTATCGACGAGTCTCATGTGAGCGTGTCGCAAATCGGGGGGATGTACGCCGGTGATCGGAGCCGGAAAGAAACTTTGGTCGAGTATGGTTTTCGTTTACCTAGTGCTTTGGATAACCGGCCCCTTAAATTTTCCGAATTTCGGGAGCGAGTGGGTCCGATAATTTATACCAGTGCCACTCCGGGGTCTTACGAGTTGGAGTATAGCGAGCCGCCGGCGGGGAAAATAGTAGAGCAAATTATCCGTCCGACCGGCCTCTTAGACCCCCAGCTTGAGATTCGGCCGGTGGTGGGGAGGGCTAGTTATTCGGGCCAAGTTCAAGATTTTATTACCGAAGCTAAAAAAGAAATTAAAAAAGGTTACCGTGCCATAGCGACCACCCTGACCAAGAAAATGGCCGAAGACCTGAGTGAGTTCCTAAAAGCGGCCGGGATTAAGGCTGAGTATTTGCACAGCGAAATTAAAACTTTGGATCGAATTATGATCCTTAGTAATTTTCGTAAAGGGGAGTTTGATGTTTTGGTGGGGGTGAACCTGTTGCGGGAAGGTTTGGATTTACCCGAGGTGTCGTTTATCGGCATTTTGGATGCGGATAAGGAAGGATTTTTACGCTCGGAAACTTCACTGGTCCAAACTATTGGTCGGGCGGCTCGTAATGTAGACGGCCGGGTAATTCTCTACGCGGATGTCGTGACTGGCTCCATGAAGCGGGCAATAGACGAGACCAACCGGCGACGAAGTATTCAGCTTGAGTATAACAAGAAGCATAGCATCACTCCGCAGTCGATCAAAAAAAATATTAAGAATATTACGGACAGTATTATGTCGGAACGGGAGAAGACTGTGCGTCGTCTGATCGAACTTGACCAAGCCACCGTGGGTACAGATAAAAAGGCCCTAAAAAAGCTAATCAAAGATAAAGAAAGGCAAATGTCGGAAGCGGTCAAACTTCTGGACTTCGAAACCGCGGCCATTTTGCGGGATGAGATTAAAGTATTAACTAATTAAAATAGTACTCTCTAAGGGGAGGCCTTAGAGAGTTGGGGATAACTTCGTTCATATCCCTTGACAACATAATTCTATCTGCTAAGCTGTAGGTATGTCCAGAGATACTAAATACTCAATCAAGAACCTACAGAAAGACTTTCCTACCGACGAAGCCTGTCTCGCCTTTATCTTCGATACTCTACATAGCCACAAGTGCTCTTGTGGGGGCGAATACCGACCGGTAAAGGGACGTAAGCAGTTCCAGTGTTCTAAGTGCCGTTTCCAGATCGCTCCAGCCTCTGGTACGATATTTCATAAGTCTGATACCCCTCTTACCCTCTGGTTCCACGCTATCTGGATATTCTCTAATGCTAAGTCTGGTATCTCGGCCAAGGAAATGGAGCGACAGCTAGGAGTCACCTACAAGTGCGCTTGGCGGATTCTTTCTCTGATCCGTAAGGCTCTTAAAGATGAAAACAAGGACAAGTTGGGCGGTGATGTAGAGATAGACACTGGTTTCTTGGGTGGCCGACACTATGCGGGTCGCAATAACGAGAAGTTAAGTGAATCTATTGCTAAGAAAGCAGTGGTTAATGTTGCCTACGAACGAGGTGGCCGAATCGTGGCAGAAATTGCTACTGATAATTCATCAGAATCTATGCGGGGGTTTGTGGAAAAGTATGTCTCACAAAATGCTCGGATGTATACCGACAGTAGTCGTGTCTATCATCAGTTTAACGAGCGGGATATTGAAAAGGTAAACCACAATAAGCGGGAGTTTTCTCGTGGGACAGTGCATATCAATACTGTAGAGACGTTTTTTGCCCACCTAAAACGGAGTATGCGGGGTACCTATAAAGTGCTATCTAAGAAGCACCTACAGTCTTACCTTGACCTTTTTGTCTGGCACTACAACAATCGACACAACGACAGGGAGAGGTTTGCGGTTTTGCTCGGTACCGTATTGCATGCTTAAGTACAGATATGAAAAACTTTTTAGAAACAATCATATTGAAGTTGAATAAAATAAGTAAGTACGACCATATTACCTTTTTTAAAAAAACTTGGAAACTGGCTACTGGTTTTTACCAAAGGTTAGTGAAACCACATACTTTAATCGTGCTTATAACTATCTGTAGCATTTTATCAATAGTATTGAGTTCCACTCTATTTTACTTTGACAACAAAAAAGATACATCTTTTTTCTCCTCTCTATACGTTAACGATCTTACTAACCGATTTGTAGCCAAAAACGACATCCTACGCCTAAATCATATTATAAGCCAAATCCATTTTTGCTCGACCAGCGGAAACGGTGAAAGTAAGTGCGCATTTGTACCTCTCGAACCTTCATTCATGCAGCAAGCATATATGGCCCACGAGGCCATGAAGGGTAAGATGTTTGTGAGTACTAGCTTTTTACAAAGTATTGATACTCCTAAGGAGTATTATGATGCTATCGATCAGCAAGCTATAAATAACGCAAACGCCCATGTTTTCCAAAACGTCTACGAACTTAATAAAATCGAAATAACGGAGAATAAAGTTTTTTGGTTTTTATCGCTTGTTCAAATACTAAACGCTTTCTTTGCAATAACGCTTTTCTATCAAGAGAGAAAAGAGAGAACAGCCAAGCAATAGGTATATACCGAAGCTAAGTAAAGTAAGTTTATAGGCCAGTTTTTCATTTTATATAATTATGTTGTTAAGGGACACGAGTGGATAACTTGGCTTGCCGGTGAACGCTCGTTCACCTATAATAAATTTATTACCACTAAGTCATTTATATCCTATGAACTACCTCCAATACAAAAAATCTATCAGCTTAGAACTCGCCACTCTAAACGCTCAGATTGATCGAAAGATTTTGCGCGGCCAGTCTTACTACCGCGAAGCTTTGCGTCATAAAATTTTAACGCGACAGCTGAACCGACTAGCCGGCAAGACTTACTTCTCCCGCTTGATGTCCAACCTGGCCCTGTTCTAGTAATATTTTTTATATGATTACACTTCAATATCAAAAGCTCATGGCCTTCTATAGCCGAGAAGGGCGAATGCCGACTTATACGGAAATGATGAGTTTGTTTAACTTTCGCTCTAAAAATGCTGTTTATAAATTGGTCAACAAACTGGTGGAGGCCGACTTGGTGCTAAAAGATCGCCTGGGTCGCTTGCAACCCAGTAAAGCGGCGACCGAGGTACCTTTCTTGGGCTTGGTGACGGCTGGCTTACCAGCGGCGGTGGACGCGCTGGACCATTTTGATACTTTAAACTTAAATGACTTCTTGATTGATAAAAAAGATAAAACTTTTATCTTGGAAGTGGACGGCGACTCCATGATCGAAGCCCATATTGACGATGGCGACCTGGTGATTGCTGAAAAAACCGACACTGCTCGCGATGGTGACATTGTGATTGCTAAAGTTGATGGTGAATTTACGATGAAATATTTTAGGCGGAAGGGGACTAAGGTTTGGCTGGACCCAGCCAACAAGCGCTACGAGCCCATTTACCCGGAAATGGAGTTGGAGGTGGTGGCTCTCGTCAAAGGGGTGATTAGAAAGTATTAGGTCCGGGGACCACTAAAGAGTTGCTAGTTTAAAACACTGGTGATCTGTGTTAGAGTGCACTGACCCCTATAGACCACTGGCCGGGGTTTTTGGCGTCGGGAGACTCACTCTAAAAGGTGAGTCATAACAATCATTGCGACCAACTATGAAAGAATCAGACAAAAAAATAAAAATTAAAGGGGCCCGCACCCACAATTTAAAAAACATTGACTTAGAGATCCCCCGCGACCAGCTAGTGGTTTTTACCGGTTTGTCGGGTTCGGGTAAGTCGTCACTGGCTTTTGATACTATCTTTGCTGAGGGTCAGCGACGTTATGTGGAGTCGCTCTCTTCTTACGCGCGGCAGTTTTTGCGGCAAATGCAAAAGCCGGACGTGGACGAAATTACCGGCTTATCACCGGCTATTTCTATTGACCAAAAATCGCGCTCGCAAAATCCTCGCTCGACTGTAGCCACTATCACCGAAATTTATGACTACTTACGAGTCTTATTTGCGCGAGTGGGCCGGCCACACTGCCTGGTTTGTGGGGAAGCTATCGTTAAGTTGTCGCACGATGAGATTGTGGGTTTGGCTTTAAAAAAAGTCAGATCTTTACTGAAAAAATCCGCTGGGGTCGATAGCTTGCAGATTTACGCCCCCTTGATCAGAGGGCGAAAAGGCGAGTATTACCAAATGCTATATGACCTGATTGATAAGGGGTATAGCGAAGTTTTGATTGACGATATTCGGTACAACTTGCGCGAGCGGATTGAATTGGGTCGAATGAAAAAGCATGATATTGACGTCTTAGTGGATGAAATTGATTTGGTCGACTTTAAACCGCTACCTAAAGGTAAAGAGCTTAAAAACGAAGTGGGGAAGGCTGTTTATGACAATGCTTATGGTCGGCTAACCGAAGCTGTGGAGCGAGCTCTAAAGGAAGCCGACGGTTTAGTGCGAGTGGTGATCGGTTCACCTAAAACTAAGAAAAAAGTTTTAGCGGAGGCCAGTGAACAATCGATTTTATCGGCCAAATTTGCCTGCCCCCGCGACGGGTTCTCTTTTCCGGAAATTGAGCCTCGGCTTTTTTCCTTTAACTCACCCTACGGGGCTTGTCCGGAGTGTCATGGCTTAGGGACCAAGCACTTATATAGTGATAAACCTTGCCCGGTGTGCAAAGGCTCCCGTCTGCGTCAAGAATCGCTCCACGTTTTATTGGAGTCTGATGTTAAAACTTTGCCTAAGGCTAAAAATATTGTGGAATTAGCAGCCCTGTCCATTCGAGAAGCGGATGAGTTCTTCAAAAACATTAAGTTAACAGCCAAGGAAAAGCAGATTGCCGAAATGGTGCTAAGAGAGATTGAGTCTCGGCTTAAATTTTTACTCGACGTGGGTTTGGACTATATTTCTTTGGATCGGCGAGCTAATACTTTATCGGGCGGTGAAGCTCAGCGGATCCGTTTGGCCTCGCAGCTTGGTTCACGGTTGGTTGGAACTTTATATGTTTTAGACGAACCGACCATAGGACTGCACTCGCGCGATAATGATTTACTGATTAAAACTTTGCTCGATTTGCGTGACCTGGGCAACACTATCGTAGTGGTAGAACATGATGAAGATACTATTTATGCTTCGGATTTTTTAGTGGATATTGGGCCAGGAGCCGGGGTACATGGGGGTAATATTGTGGTGGCCGCTCCGACGGAAAATTTACTAACCGCTAAGACTAATGATTTTAATTCGCTGACAGTGGACTATTTGCGGGGCGAAAAATCGGTGCCGATACCACTGAAACGTCGAACTAGTGACAAGGGTCACATCCGCATTCGGGGGGGAGAAGTTTTTAATATTAAACATTTAAACATTGATATTCCACTCGGAAAATTAGTTAGCATTACAGGGGTCTCTGGTTCTGGTAAGTCTAGTTTTGTTTACGAGATTTTGCACAAAAATCTAAAGGCGCGCTTTGATCGGAAGTACCGATCTAACGAGTTATTTAACTGCCGGGAATTTACCGGCAGCGAGTACATTGGCCGGGAAATTATGATTGACCAGTCGCCTATTGGTCGGACCCCACGGTCTAACCCGGCCACTTATACCGGAGCTTTTACCTGGATTAGAGATCTCTTTGCTTCGACCGAGTACGCCCGCTTGCGCGGTTGGAAGCCGGGGCGGTTTTCATTCAATGTTAAAGGGGGCCGCTGTGAAGCCTGTCAAGGTAATGGTTTACTAGCGGTGGAAATGCATTTTTTGCCGACTGTCTATGTTACTTGTGATATCTGTAGTGGTACTCGTTACGAACAAGAAACCTTGGAAGCTAAGTATAAGGGTAAGAATATAAATGAGGTGTTGCATATGACCATTGAAGAGGCCTCCAGCTTTTTTCGTGACTATCCGGCGATAGCCGATCGTTTGCGTACTTTAAACGAAGTGGGTTTGGGCTATTTGGAACTAGGTCAGTCGGCCACCACTTTATCGGGTGGTGAAGCTCAAAGAGTAAAAATATCATCCGAACTGTATCGGCCGTTTGTCCAAAAGTCCATTTATATTTTAGACGAGCCGACGGTTGGTTTACATTATGAAGATGTTAAAAATTTGGTCGATATACTACACAAGTTGGTCGAGCGAGGTAATACTGTGGTAGTCATCGAACATAATTTAGATGTGATTAAAAATGCCGATTATGTGATTGACTTAGGGCCGGACGGGGGCTCTGGTGGCGGAGATTTGGTAGCCAAAGGGACACCGGAAGAAGTGGCCGCCACCGATACCCACACTGGACGCTACTTGCGTAAGCATTTACGGAAAACCAAATAAGTCGAAATAAAAAAGACCCCTCAGGTGAAGGAGTGAACAAACACCTAAGGGGTTCCGGAAGGTGACGTTTCGGTAGCCAGGTCTGCCCAAGGCAAGCCCTAGGCAGTTGGTGAGGCTAAGCGAAACAACAGGACCGGATATTTATGAATTTATATGATGGATTAATATTTGTCAACTTTAGCTATAAAAATTTGCCCCCTCACATTGCTGTAGAGGGGGCAGACGGAACGGAGAGGACCTGCTTGGGAAAGACTTGGGTCTAAGTACTCACTTGCGGTTGTTACCACAAGCTGACTGCGGTCGCGCAGTGAGTACGAAACTAGGAAACCAGCTTGGGTTGGAATACTATTGCAGGCCCCCAAAACTGCTGGTTTCGACCCCATCCGAATTTGTGTGGATCCTCGGGTTCTCGTCTAATTGTTAGTTTAATCTATCACTAGACAGGAGTCAAGGGATAACATTACACTACTAGTCTATGGACTTATCCGATTTTAAAAAAACCAAATTAGCTGATCAGCCGGGTGTCTACTTTTTTAAAAAAGGTCGGCAGATTTTATATATTGGTAAGGCGACTTCTTTGTACGACCGAGTGCGAAGCTATTTCAGTCAAGATTTAAATGAGACCAGGGGTCCACTCTTGGTGAAAATGCTAAGTGAGGCGACGACTCTTAATTTTCAACAGACAGATTCAGTTTTAGAAGCTTTAATTTTAGAAGCGGCTTTAATTAGACGACACCGGCCTCTTTATAATACGCGGGCCAAAGACGATAAAAGTTATTGGCATATCATTATTACCAAAGAAGTGTGGCCGCGGGTTTTGATGGTGCGGGGAAAAGATTTGATTGAAACTATCGAGCCGGCCAGTGTTAAGTACACTTTCGGCCCTTTTCCCCAAGCGGCGGAACTTAAAGTAGCCTTAAAAATTATTCGTAAAATTTTTCCTTTTCGTGACAAGTGTCAGCCGGCCGAAGCTAAAGGTGGGGGGCGACCGTGTTTTTCGGCTCAGCTAGGACTTTGTCCCGGGGTGTGCAGTGGCTCGATTAGCCAGACCGAATATGCTCGCTTGGTCAATCACTTACGGTTATTTTTTGAAGGTAAGAAAGTTATTCTGTTAAAAAAGTTGGAGCAAGAAATGAAGCAACTGTCACGACAAGAAAAATTTGAAGAGGCGCTCGTCCGGCGGAATCAAATTTTTGCCCTGCAGCATATAAACGATATTGCCCTCTTAAAAGCCAGTCCGAGCAGTAGCCGCTTGCGAATCGAAGCCTATGATATTGCTCACTTGGCTGGGCGGCATACGGTCGGGGTGATGACGGTAATTTTGGGCGGAGTACCGGAAAAAAATGCTTACCGTAAATTTGGACTGAGGGGTCTGGCCTCGGATAAAGTGAATGACATTGCCAACTTACAAGAAGTTTTGGAGAGACGCTTAAATCATCCCGAATGGCCCTGGCCGGAGCTGGTGGTGGTAGATGGAGGAAAAGCTCAACTAAAAGTAGCTAAAGCTATTTTGGATAAGTTCGGCCTAACAGTACCAGTGGTGGCAGTGGTGAAAAATGAGAAACATCAACCACGAGAAATTTTAGGTGATAAAAGACTGGCCCGGGAATATGAAAGCGAAATTCTACTGGCAAATAGTGAAGCTCATCGTTTTGCTATTTCTTATCACCGAACCAAGAGTCGCCGTGGATTACGCTAGCGACACACCTCTGGCTGAGTGTTATAATTTCTAAATGTTAACCCGTGCGGACAGCTTACGTTTGGAACTGGCTGGCCGGTTGATTTTTATCCGTTTGGCTTTAATTTTGGCGGCTATCTTTATAGTCGGTTTTTTAGCTTATCAGGCGGACAAAATAGTGCTCGGCAAGTTAAGTGGAGACGGTTTGATTCTGGCCATTCTTTTTTTGGTCGGCTTGCTTAATATTTTATTCTTTGTAGCTTGGCAGGGAGTCCGTCAGAGCCAGAATCGTTTTTGGTTGAATGGATTGGTGTTTTGGCAAGTCATGATTGATTTCCTAGCCATTTTAATAGTCATTATTTCATGGCCGGATGGGGACGGAGCACTGTTTTTGCTTTTTTTGTGGCCCTTATTGGAGGGAGTATTACTTTTTAGTTCAGTTGGATCATTACTCCTCTCGGCCGTGGCTGGGGGAAGTTTGATTACTGTTTTATATCTCGATGAGCAAAATATTGTTCTCTTAGGTCAATCTATCAACTTTGATTGGATCGACGGTTTTATGACTCAAACTTCTCTCGACGAGCTGTTAGGTTGGTCGGTGGTTTATCTGGTTTTTACTTTGGTTTTATCATATTGCTTTAGTATATTAACCAGTTTTAGTGGACGAGAATCACTGCAGGATAAACTGAATCAGAAGGAAGCTGAGTTGGAGCATGATCAGATGCAGTGGGTGCGCCAATATAGTCAGAAGATGGATGAGAATAACCGCTTATTAAAAACCAAGGAACTGGAATTATCTCTAGCTAAGCAGCAACTGGAAATGCTGGAGAATGCTAAGTCCGAATTTGTGTCTGTTACTACGCACCAACTGCGAACGCCCCTGTCGGCTATTAAGTGGACTTTTAACATGATTTTGTCCGAGCAACTAGGACCTTTAAATCAAGATCAAAAAACTTTTCTCGATAAAGGCTATCAGAGTGCCTTGAGGATGATTAACATTGTTAATAGTTTGGTTCACATTGATCACGCGACAGCCAAAAAAGAAGACTACAATTTAGCTCCTACTGATTTAACTAAACTGATTGAGAATATTAAATTTGAATTTGTCAATCAAGCCGAAAGCAAGAAGATTGGTTTGGAATTTAAAATGACCTCAGAGTCTCTACCACTGGTGACTGTGGATGAAAACAAAATCAGAATGGTGGTGGAAAATTTAATCGACAATGCTATAAAGTATACTCACGAGGGAGGGATGATAACCGTGCTTTTAAGTGATCTGCGACTTAATACTGCTCATCCGGCCGTGGAAATTTCGGTTCGGGATACGGGAGTTGGTATACCCCTGGCTGAACAGAAGAAAATCTTTCATAAATTTTTCCGGGCTTCAAATGCGAGAAGGGAAGAACCGGATGGCAGTGGCATCGGCCTTTATATTGCTAAAGATATAGTGGAAAGGCATCAGGGGGCAATGTGGTTCGAGACTGAAGAGGGTAAGGGGACAACCTTCTTCTTTACCCTACCGATTAATCAAAAGTTGAAAAATGAGATATAATACTTTTATCTAAATTATTTGTTAATTTGCTTTATTACCTATGAGTGATTCTATGATGAAAAAAGTTTTAATAGTTGAGGATGATGAATTCTTAAGATCTTTAACAGTTAAAAGGTTGGAAAAAGAAAACTACCAAATTATTATTGCGGCCGATGGTGAGCAGGCCTTGAAAATGATTGACAGCGATACTCCGGATTTGATTTTATTGGATTTATTGTTGCCTGGGGTAGATGGTTTTGAGGTTTTGGAAAAAATGAAAAAAAGTATACCAGTGGTGGTTTTCTCTAACTTGGGTCAAAGAGAAGATATTGAAAAAGCCAAAAAATTGGGAGCGGACGACTTTTTGATCAAAGCTAACTTTACTTTGGACGATGTCGTGGCCAAGGTCAGTGAGCATTTGTCTAAATAAACCCTATGCTTAAGACTCGGGTGGGTGTGATACGAGGTGGGCCGGGACACGAATACGAAGTGTCTTTGAAAAGCGGTGCTAGCGTGCTCTCTAATTTGCCGGAAAAATATGAAGCACGAGACATTTTTATTTCTCGCGAAGGAGAGTGGCATTTGGCAGGTCTAACAATTAAGCCGGAGGAAATTGTCCGGCATGTAGACGTGGTTTTTAATGCATTACACGGGGAGTTTGGTGAAGATGGGGGTTTGCAGGCTATCTTGGATAATTTAAATATACCCTATACTGGCAGTGGTCGTTTGGCGTCCGCTGTTGGTATTAATAAAGAATCGGTTAAAGCCATTTGTCGAGCCCACGGTATAAAAGTGCCTTATGGGCTCACACTAGCAGATAATTTTGATCTTCACCAAGCTAGCCAACAAGTCTTTTTAAAAATTCCCCCGCCGTGGGTGATTAAGCCCTTGGATAAAGGTTCCTCCGTCGGCTTATTTTTTGCTCGGTCCCACAGTGAGTTGGAGGCGGCTTTAGCTAAAGCTGCTACAGTTAGCGACAATTTACTGATCGAGGAGTACATTAAAGGCAAAGAGGCCACTTGTGGAGTGATTAATAATTTTAGACAAGAAAGGATATATAAACTGTTGCCCATTGAAATTAGGCGACCTAGCACTTGCCCAGTGTGGAATTATGAGGATAAATATTCCGGGGTGACGGAAGAAATTTGTCCTGGCTGCTTTTCCGCCGAGGAAAGTGCGGAGATTCAAACGATCGCCGCTAAAATGCACGAGATTTTAGGTCTCCGTCACTATTCGCGTAGCGACTTCATTGTTTCGTCGCGTGGGATTTACGCTTTAGAGGTAAACACTTTACCGGGCCTTACCACCGAGTCGCTCTTGCCGAAGGCTCTCGCCGCCATTGGCTGCTCCTACGCTGACTTTTTAGACCACACTATAACTCTTGCTTTAAGCTCATAAATCATTATTATTAGCCAGTAATAATTACTAGGCCTAAACGTCTATAGAGCTTATGAATACAAATCGTAATTTAATAATTTCCATCGTAATTTTGGCCGTTCTATTTGTAGGTGGGATATTTTGGTGGTGGCAGGTGTCCGGTGAGCCGACCGATATTGTAGGCCAGATTGAGCAGGATTTAGCCAAATACCAGCAAATAGTTAATGAGTGTCAGGGAGTAACCGATGAGAAAGATCAAGTAGAGTGTACGGAGCAATTGGCCGAGATTGAAGAAAAGTTAGAAGAGTATGAAAATGATCTGCAAAATATTGAAGTCGAGACAGATACCAGTGAAGAGGCTACGACCACTATTCAAGCTGAATCATAAAATTTAAAGACTTGAAAGGTAGAGTAAAGGCTCCACTTGGGGGAGCTTTTATTGTTTGAATTAGTCGGGCTGCCGACTCAATTGAATTTTCGTCACAGTTTAGATTGAGACCTTGCTCGCTAACGATCCGGTAGCGGGCCAATTTTGTGCCGGTCGATTTATTTGGTGTTACTCTTCGACCGGAATATCGGTCTCAGAGTCCTACAAAAATATAGTCGCTGCGCTTCTTATTTTTGTGGACCTAGCGAGAATCGAACTCGCGTTTCGACAATGTTCACCCTGTTAAATCCAAAATGTTACTAGTGGTGTCATTATATCATTTGCTCGAACTTTTTTTGAGCGAGAATGAATCGTCCCGCCACTGCCTCGTAGAGCCTCGGCAACCCCAAAAGAAAAACACTCCTTGCATTTCTGATTTGGCGGGAGTGAAATTTCTTTTGAAAAAGGAAAGGGTGTTTTTCTTTCGGGGTTCTGCCCTCCAAGTATTCAGGCAGGTGGCGGAACAATGCGGACGAAGTTTTGGCAAAACTATTTTTTGGAGAAAGGATTTGGCAAAACTTCGGCTCATTCGTTTTTGAATTCGGATGTCGCAAATGGAAAAGGAGGGTGAGAAGCGAATGCTTGGAGCTTCGCAAGGCCGGAGCGCGACGGCGCGAGGAGGGGTAGCGGAATTTTCCAGCAGAAAAATATCCGTGACTTGGGGAGGAATTTTCCATTTGCTCCTCTTTTTGTTTTTGAAAAATTGGGGGCGGACAGAAAAAATTGAGAAAAAGTGTTATTCATGTTAGTATAGTTGTGAGGGTTAGTTTCAACGCTCATACTTATACTATCATACTATGGAAAGCAAACAAAATAGACAAATTGGGGATAAAATAAAAGTCTTTCGAGCAAAGCAAGGATTGACACAGGACGCTCTTGCGAGAAAGTGCGATATTCCCTATACAACGCTGACTAAGATTGAATCGAATGTGATAACAAAGCCGTCAATCCAAACAGTTACCAAAATTGCCGAAGGGTTGGGAATAACCATTGATGATTTGATTAAATAAATTTATATGCAATCACGAGAAATACGAAAAAAGTTTTTAGATTTTTTTAAGGAACGAGGACATATAATAGTACCCTCGTCGCCACTTGTGCCAGAGAATGATCCGTCAGTACTTTTCAATACTGCTGGCATGCAACCACTCGTTCCATATCTCATGGGTTTGCAACATCCGTCAGGATCAAAGCGTATCGCTAATGTGCAAAAATGTGTACGTACTAGTGATATTGATGAGGTTGGGGACAATACCCATCTTACTTTCTTCGAGATGCTTGGTAACTGGTCACTTGGTGATTATTTCAAAAAAGACGCGATACAGTGGAGTTTTGAATTCTTAACATCAAAAAATAGTGGCTTGGGGCTAGACCCACGACGTCTTTATGTAACGGTCTTTGAAGGTGACGAAAACGCGCCATGCGATAACGATGCACATAGTGTTTGGAAAGAAGTATTTGAAAATGAAGGCATGGATCCTCAAAAAAGAATCTTTTTCATGGATGCTGCTTCGAACTGGTGGAGCCCGGGAGATAATGGTCCATGTGGACCAGATAGTGAGATGTTTTACGATGTGACGGGTGGATTGACTGAGGGCTTGACTAAAGAAGAATTTATCGCAGCTGACAAAAACCAACATGTGGTTGAAATATGGAATGACGTGTTCATGGAGTATCAAAAGAGTGATGGCAAAATTAGTGGCAAACTCAAAAACCAAAATGTTGATACTGGTTCAGGACTAGAGCGCGTTACTTGTGTGGTACAAGGGAAAGAAAATGTTTTTGACACTGATTTATTCAAACCCGTCATTAACAAAATATCGTTACTTGCGCAACAGGGTGATGAGCGGTCCAAGCGTATAATTGCCGACCATATTCGCGCTTCAGTCTTCCTCATTGCTGATGGTATAACTCCTTCAAATACTGAACAGGGTTATGTTTTGCGTCGATTGCTTCGTCGCGCGATAAGACATGCAGATAAAATTGATATAAAACAAGATTCACTCGTCTCGCTCGTGCCAATAATTGTTGAGGAATACAAAGAAGCCTACCCGAATATCTTGGAAAAGCAGGCATTCATGGAACAAGAAGTTCTGAAGGAGGAAATGAAGTTTAGAAAAACCCTTGCTGTTGGTATCAAAGAGTTCGAAAAAATAAACACTCCTATTATTTCTGGACATGATGCGTTTATCCTTTTTTCAACATACGGCTTTCCTTTTGAACTGACTTTGGAGCTTGCCGATGAAAAAGGATTGAAAGTGAATAAGGACGAGTTTCAGATAGAAATGGAAAAACATCAAAACCTTTCACGGACAAGTACATCAGGAAAATTTAAGGGAGGGTTGGCTAACACTAATGAGACAACAACGATGCTCCACACAGCAACACACATTATGCTTGCAGGGTTGCGAAAATATTTAGGTGACAGTGTCCATCAGGCAGGCTCTAATATTACTGAAGAACGTACACGATTTGATTTTACGTATGAGGGAAAAGTAGAAAGGGAGACGCTTGATCGGGTGGAAAAATATGTGAATGAAGCTATCAGCAAGAAGTGTAGCGTGGTAACAGAAATCATGGAGAAAGAAACCGCAATGAATGCGGGAGTGGAGGGAAGTTTTTGGGAGAAATACCCAGATAAAGTTACCGTGTATACGGTAAGGTGTAGTGACGGTACAGTATATTCACAAGAGCTTTGCGGAGGCCCACATGTTGCTAATACCGGAGATGTTAAAGGAACATTTAAAATTATAAAAGAAGAAGCGTCGTCCGCTGGTGTTCGACGCATTAAGGGAGTCTTGGAATAAAGAATATTAATTTTATGAACAAACAAAAATTAACTTTCATCTGTATAGGAATAATTGTTTTAGCAAGTCTTTCTTTGGTGTTGTTGAGAGACAAAGATTTGACGAGCTCTGTCGTGCCAGAATTAGCACATGTCCGCATTGGTTGGCAGACTCCATGGGCTACGCAAGGCCAATTGACTCAGATTTTAAAATATACAGATATATTGAAGAATAACGAAATTGAAGGAGACTTCAAAGGATTTACTTATGGTGGTCCGTTAAACGAGGCGGCGCTTGCAGGTGAGGTTGATATTATCTTTACAGCAGACCAACCAGCGGCCACTCTGCTCGCAAAGGATGAAAAGTGGACTATCATTGGAAGGCTTATGTATAACAGAGTTTCACTCTATGTGCCACCCATGTCTCCTATAACTACATTAGCTGATCTGAAAGGAAAGACCGTAGCAATGCCTTTTGGAGCAGCTGCACAACGTGTGGCCTTGAAAGCCGAGCAAGATGCAGGTCTTGATCCTAAAGTGGATGTAAATAACATTAATCTTGGTATTTATGAGCAGAGCGATCTTGTTCGTGATCCCAATGCAAAAAAATGGGGCACCATAGATGCAATGGCGGGGTTTGACCCAACACCAGCGATCTTTGAAGAAAAAGGATTGGTAAAAAACCTACATGTAGGCAAAGTCGTATCGGTGATTGTAGTTTCAAATGATTTTATTAACCGCAACCCCGATTCAGTCAGTCGTTTCCTTAAATCGTTTAACGAAGCATATGATTACTACCGAAACAACATATCGCAAGCCGACACATGGTTTGTTGCAGAGTCAGGACTTGATATTACACCGCGTGCATTAGAGATAGCGGCAGATGTAGAACCAAATCTTAAAGTAACTTCAAAAAATGAAATTCGTATTGGCTTCAATGACGAAGATTATAAGATAATGCAAGAGGCGGCTGATTTTATTTTTGATCAAGGGTTAGTAAAGAAACGAGTAATTATGAGAGAGCATGTAGACACTTCGTTTCTAGAAGAGATAGCTAAATAATCACATTATGCAAAAGAAAAAGAATCTTATTTTTGTTTCATTGGATACGGTACGGGCAGATGTTGCGTACAGTGGAAAATTCGAAGCGATAGAAAAATTAAGAAATGTAGGTGTTACATTTTTAAATACTATTTCTTCTTCTCCACTTACACCAGTCAGTCACTCTACTGTTTTTACCGGGCTACAACCGTTTAATCACGGTGTCCGTCACCTTTTTAAAGAGCAAATTAATAAAAATGTTCCGGTTTTAGCAGAGATACTAAAATCAGAGGGATACAAAACCGGAGCAATTGTGTCTTGTCCAGGGATGAATAGGTGGTATGGATTCTCACGCGGATTCGACCACTATGATGATGAGATACCGCTTTTAGCTGACGGGAGTGATCCGCTTCAAACGGTTGATGTAAAAAAACGAGGTACGGCGCTTAAACGAGCTGAGGTTGTTATTGACAGAGCAATACAGTGGATTTCAAAAAATAAAGATGAACAGCCTTTCTTTGCCTTCCTACACTTTTTTGATGCTCACTGGCCATATGAAGCGCCTAAGAAATTTGCAGGCGATAACATATACGAAGAGGAGGTTGCATATTCAGCTCATCATTTCGGTTTATTTATGAAAGAAATGGAAGAAATGAATCTTCTATCAAACACAACAGTTGTTTGTTTTTCTGATCATGGTGAGGATCTTGATGGTATGTATCCGAATGACAAGGGTGGTGAAAAACTTGGACATCCCGAAGAATTAGGACATGGATGTTTGCTTTACGATCAGACGCAGAAGGTTGTTTTGATCATAAAAGATCCCTCGTTAAAAGAAGGAATAAATATTGAAGAGCAAGTAAGATTGGTTGACATCATGCCGACAACACTTGAATTATTAAACATCAAGAAAAGAGTTTTCTCTTTTGACGGCATATCTATATTACCTGCAATTAGCGGTGAAAAGTTAAATCTTCCTGCATACTCTGAGACTTTCTATCCGGAAGAGCAAACAGTTGCTACTGGAGGGAAGTTTTTAGAAACATGTAACAAGAAGTCAATACGTCTCAAAAACTCCGAAAAGATTATTACCCATCTCAACAGTGATTACATTGAGGTTTATGATCTGAAGCAAGATCCTAATGAGATGAAAAACCTTTCAAAAAATTAATAATAAAAATATGGGAAATATAAATAAAGTCATTATGATTTGCGTAGATACTTTGAGAGCCGACACTCTTTTTAACCGTGAGGATTTTTACTTAAAATATAATATCAAACAAAAACTTAATACACCAAATCTTGACTGGTTGGTAAGAGAATCAACTCTCTTAAAAAATTGTATTACGACATCACCGTATACTACAGCATCCCATGCTTCTTATTTTACTGGCTACTGGCCAAAACATCACTCCGTAATGGATTTTTTCAAGAATAAATTATCTAAACCAACTATTTATAATTTATTAAATAAAAAAGGTTATAAAACTTTCTTTTGCAATGACTTTCCTTTTATTCTTGGAGACTATCTTGGTTTCAAAGAAGGCGTAGATCGTTACTATATTGAAAGTGAATTGGAATGCCTAAAGGATTTTCATAACACAGATGGTAACAAATTTGCGTTCTTCCATTTTGCTGATGTCCATTGGCCATATGGATACCACAAGCTAAAAAGTAATAATGAATTTGACTCATTAGAAAATTTTTTAATGGAACAATCGAAAATAACAGGGGTTCCTCTCAGTAAAAAAATAAAACCGGGGCCGATAGAAGCGATAAAGGAAGATAAAGAATTATTGCTTGAGCAAAATTATCGAATGATAATAGACTATTACTGCAATAAAAAAGATTACAACACAGTAATGCAGTGGTATGCGGATGGAATTTCTCGTTTTGACAACAGTCGCTTCGATGAATTCATAAGGTCGTTAAAAGATTATGGACTTTTTGATGATCCAAATACATTAATAGTAATATTTGGTGATCATGGTGAGAATTGGTCGGACGAATCATACGGACATTTTAATTCATGTGATTATAGTGTAATCAATGTTCCAGTTTTACTTCATAGCAAAAGCATTCCTCGTAAAATAATTAATGAAATAACGAGAACTATAGATATTGTACCTTCAATAATTAATTTTTTAAATGTCGATATAAAAAATGATTTTGATGGGGTTGATTTATATAGTAAAGCTCCAGATCATTCAGTCACACAATCATGGGTATCAGATTTCAAAGAGCTGGTTGGTTTTTTTCAAGAAACAAAAAATAAAAATGAATTTATAGATGGAAAGATAAAAAGTTTTCTTCTAAAAGAAGCGGTAATAAAAGACAACAAAAAGCTTGAGTTTAAGTATACCAATTCAGGCGAGGTTGAATATTCAAAATCTTCAATTATTAAAAATGGGCTGGAAATAAACACTGATTTGAATTTTCAAGAGGAATTAGGAGAATACTTACGGCGTTATAATCATGATCTCGTAAATAGGTCAGATCAAAACGTAGCAATTGAGGATAAAATTTTGAATGAGTTTAAGAATTTAGGATACTATGGTGGAGAACAATAAAAAAAATGAATTAAAAATGATTTGTCTCGAAGAGATTTTGAGACAAAAGACAATCATCTTTAACGAGTGTGTTATGTTTGACCAACACACAACCATTAATGGTGCGGGGATAGATTTAAGGCCTATTACCTATATTGATTTGCCTGTTTCCTCTCCTCGTTACTTAGACGCAGTAGGAGAATATATATATGGATTGCAGAAAGTCGTTAATTATCGTTCTTTATGTGGTATAGCTACGCAGGGTCTTTCTTACACATATAGCACATCTATAAAATATAACATCCCCGCAATCTACTTTAGGAAGGAACCACAAAAATATGGCACAAATTCTCATCTTGCCGGAAAATTGACACGGGACCAAACTCCTACACTAATAATTGACAATTTGATCTACTCGGGTAAAACACTCAATTTAGCAGTATCCAAGTTAAAAGAGTCGGATATCTCGATCGCCGGTCTATTCACTGTTGTTAAGTTTGAAACTTCTTTTAGTGAGCTCATTGTTGATAATAAATTATTTTATCTCTTAACAGTCAAAGAGATCTATGATTATTTAATTCAAAATAACTATTTTCCAAAAAATATTGAAAAATACATTAAGCTTTTTTTAAAGGATCAAACCTTATTTCATTCAAAATCAGAGATTTATCTACAATATTTATCAGAATTAAAGAAGTCAAAAACTAGCTTTTGACTATATCGATTATATGTCACAGTCAAAAATTAGCGTAGTAGCAATTGAAGGTTTACATAATTCAGGGAAAAGTACCCAGATTGCAGATTTATATTCTAATTTGAAAAAAGAAGGAATTTTTGTTGTGGTTTTAAGAGGCCACGGATTTCGTTCAGGCACAGGCTTAGATATTAATGATCCTGTTTCTTCGTGGTGGCAAAAACATTACCCCTTATTTATGGAAGCAGGACAAAAGGGAAGAGAATCTTTTATGGAGGCAGAAGCTAGAGCGACAAATAAATTGTACCAAGAGTTATTTGATATTAAAAATAATCTGCTTGAGAAAATGAAGAAAAATAAGTTCGGTAGAGCTGTGATTCTTTTAGATAGATCTATAGTGTCTCGTCTCTTTATCTGGCACGGACATTCAAAGAACCCAAACTTTAAAGATTTACTTTCATTTACATACAAAAATACACATAACAAAGAAACAAAGATAATGCCTATTCCGGACTTATTAATTGTTCTCAATGTTTCTCAAAAGTTATTGCTAAAAAGAAATAAAAACAAGTCTGAGAGAAAAGATAAAATTCTTCTTAATAAGAAAATTATATTGAGTCGTTACCAAGATTATATTAAACTAATTAATAATCTCCCAAAAAATATTAAAGAACGGACTTTTATTATTAATGCAGGAAGGTCAAAAACTGCTGTTCAAAAAGAAATCCTGAAATTAATTAACAGCCAGTTATATTTTAAAAAATAAATTATGCAACATTTAGAAATTCTGCCAAATCTAAAAGGAAAGACCGCCGTTATTTATGAGAGAATTTGGTTATTAGAGGAACTTGAATACTTGAAAGAATCAGAATCTGATCATGTTCTGGCTATTGATAGAAGGATCTACTTGAAAGACGACCATGTTTTTACTGCGATGCAAGGTTCATCAATGATTGCATCGCTAGCCGAACGACTTATACAAGCTGGGGTTAAAAGAATTATTAGGATAGGAACAACCGGAAGTCTTCACGACGAACACAAGCTATTTGAAATAATTATTCCGATGGCAGTATATAAAGATGAAGGGACAAGTAATCAATATATTGATAGCATTTTCCCTTGTTTGTGTGATTTTGAATTATCTTCTAAGATTTGTAATCTTTTGCATGTAGCTGGGCACACTCATTATCGAGGAGTCACATGGACTACTGACGGACGATGGGTTGAATCTTTAGACAAGATGCACAAATTAAAGAAATGGGGCGTTCTTTCGGTTGACATGGAAACATCTGCACTTTATACCGTTTGCTTATTTAATAAAATACCATGCATCGCTTTAAATTTTGTCTCTGATTTTCCAATGAAATCAGAAAAAAATGGCTTAAGAGGAATACCAGATGATTACGAAATATATAAAAAGGAACTTTTAATAAATGTGGATAAAGTAACTCAGCTAATAGTTAAAGGGAAAATATAGGCCATGAAATTTGATACTTCCTTTGAAAAATTTGCGAATGAGTATGATAATGTCATGGGTGATAATGGGGATTATACTCACTTAAAAACTATCACACCGGCACTTTTTGATCTTATTAAAAACCCAAAAGGTCTTAAAATTTATGATGTTGGTTGTGGTAACGGATATATTGCTCGTCGTCTTATGCGAGAAGGAGCAAAAGAAGTTTTTGCGTCTGATATTTCAGAAACCATGATTCATATTGCAAAATCTCGATATCCTATACATTCTATTATTTATTCTATAAGAGATATGTCGGACTTTTCTGGATTTAAGGAGGGCTATTTTGACTTAGTTGTTATGAATATGTCGATTTCTTACTCATCAAATATTAAAAAATTAGCAAAGGAAATTGCACGAATTTTAAAAACTGGAGGGCGATTTGTTTTTACACTTGATCATCCATTAAAATATTCAGCATATAAGGTGTTTGGTAGGACTGATTTCGATATTACTTTGAAGGACAGCGATTATCTTAACGAGAAAGAAAAAACTACTTATAATCATTGGACAAAGCAACAAAATGCTTTAAGGATATACACTCGACCATTGGGATCTTATATTAACGCTTTAGGAGAATATGGGCTTTTTGTAAAATTTATTAGAGAACCACAATCAAAAGCTGAGTATAAAGATAAAAAAGTAAAAACTAGTATTCCGTTTAAAATTGCTGTAGAGGTTGTTAAGGTGGTATAAGTAATATGAGAAAAATATCAAAAATAAAAAAAGGTGCGAAAGTAGCAATTCTCTCTCCGTCCTTTGCGGCACCGGGTAAATGGCCTGCTGTATATGAATTCGGCCTTAAACGACTTCGGGAAAACTTTGGGTTAATTCCCGTGGAGTTTCCGGCAACTAAAAAAATTGGTGCTTCAAAGGAAGAAAGATCTAAAGATTTAATTAACGCATTCGAAAACAAAAATATAAGTGCGATTATTACTTCTCTCGGGGGTAATGATCAAGTGACTTATATTAAGAATCTTCCCAAAGAACCTTTTATTAAAAACCCTAAAGCATTTTTTGGTTATAGCGACAATACTCACTTTATGAACTTTCTTTGGCTCTGTGGTATACCATCGTATTATGGCGGAGCAGTGTTAACACAGTTTGCTATGAATGGAGATATGGATGAATTTACTATGCGTTATTTAAAGTACGCACTTTTTGAATCTGGAGAAAAGGAACTCAAAGTAAGCGAAGTTTTTAATGATGTTGGATTAGATTGGGGCGATAAAAATCTACTGGACAAAAAGCGCATGTATGAAAAAAATGATGGGTGGTTTTGGGATGGAAATAATGACGCTAAAGGAATAAGTTGGGGTGGTTGTGTTGAATCTATTGATGAGATATTACGTCATGGAATAAAGATGCCAACACTCGAACAGTTTGAACAATGTATTTTATTCATGGAAACTTCAGAGGAAATTCCGTCATCCGATTATGTATTTCGAGTATACCGTGCACTTGGTGAACGGGGCATACTAGAGCGTGTAAAAGGCATATTAATTGGACGGCCAAAAGCTTGGGAGTTTAACAAACAGCAATCATTGGAAGAAAGAAAAGCATACCGCGCAAAACAAAGAGAAATAACACTTGATGTTATCCGCCGGTACAATAAAACTGCGCCAGTAATTCAAAACATGGATTTCGGACACACTGACCCGCAAATTTGCTTGCCATATGGAAAGTCTGTGCGAATTAATTCTTCTGCAAAAAAGATTTTTGCAGAATTTTAAATATGAACAATGAACATAAAAAACATATGGCAGAAGCGATTGCTCTTTCAAAAGAATCCATTTCTTCTGGCGGAGGACCATTCGGAACAGTGATAGTAAAGGACGGGAAAGTTGTTGGTCGTGGTATAAATCGCGTCACAGCATGGAATGACCCCACGGCGCATGGAGAAGTTGTTGCTATTCGTGAAGCATGTAAAAATCTAAACTCATTTCAGCTTGATGACTGTATTATTTATACAAGTTGTGAGCCTTGCCCTATGTGTCTTGGGGCAATTTATTGGTCTCGTCCGAAAGCAATTTATTTTGCAAATACAAGGGAGGACGCCGCCTCTATTGGTTTTGATGATGCTCTTATTTACGCAGAAATTAATGTTCTTTATTTGAATCGGAAGAGACCATTTCATCAGATAATGCGAGAAGAAGCGATTACCGTATTTCAATCGTGGGCTGAGAAAGAAGGCAAAATCGAGTATTGATTATTATAAAAATGCAAAATATATTAAAAAAATTAATAGTTTTGGTGGTGATACTTTTTTTGTGGCAATTACTATCGTCCAGTATCCACACGATCATTCCTTCTCCTATTGAGGTTTTTACTGCATTATACAATCTTTCGGTCCAGGGGGATATTTTTATACATATTTTTGCTAGCTTAAAGAGGGTTGTTGTTGGTTTTTTGATTGCTACATTTCTTGGGGTAGGACTTGCTTTAATAACTGGGTATTACAAAAAGATTGACGTATTTCTTAAGCCACTTGTTGAATTTCTACGTCCAATTCCCCCAATAGCATGGATACCTATTGCAATATTAATTTTTGGTCTTGGTGACATGTCGGCATATTTTATTGTTTTTATCGGAGCTTTTTTCCCAATATTTACCAATAGTTTTTTTGGTGTCAGCTCCCTGCCTGTTATTTATGAAAATATTGCACACTCATTTGAAATAAAAAATTTTATTTTTGTGAAAGATATACTCTTTAAGTTTTCCTTGCCATATATTTTCACAGGTTTAAAAATAGGTATTGGTATGGCATGGATGAGTGTTATAGCGGCGGAACTTATCGGAGCACAATCAGGTTTAGGATATTTTATACAGCTCAACAGACTTTTATTGAGAACTGATAATGTTATCGCGGGAATGATTTTGATCGGGTTTATTGGATATATGCTAAGTTTGCTTTTACTTACAGTGGAAAAAATAATCATTCCGTGGAGTATTAAGAAATAATTTATGTTGGAACTAAAGAACATCTCCCATTACTATAGGAATCAATCACGAAATACCGAAATTTCGGTGTTTGAAAACTTTAATCTTTTGATTGGAGAAGGAGAAATTGTCTCCCTCGTGGGAAAATCTGGTTGCGGAAAAACAACATTGGTAAATATTATCGCTGGATATACAGAACCAACCAGCGGTAGTGTTTTTATGAATGGAGAGAAAGTCGTTGCTCCTGGCAAGGACAGAATTGTAATCAATCAAATACACGATCTTTTTGATTGGATGACGGTATATCAAAATATGAGACTTGTGAGTAATGATGATAATGATATTAATAAGTATCTTTCAATGACAAGGCTCAGTGAGTTTGCTGATGCATATCCATACGAACTTTCGGGTGGCATGAAGAAGAGATTATCCCTTGCCAGGGCACTGGTTGTTGACCCAAAATTTATTATAATGGATGAACCCTTTAATTCTCTCGATTATCAATTGAGAGAAAAATTCCAAGAAGAATTATTAGATATTGTTAGAAAATCTAAAAAAACTATTTTGTTTGTTACGCATGACATAGAAGAAGCAGTATTTTTATCTGATAAAGTTATCATACTCTCAGGCAGACCAACACAAATAAAAAAAGAAATTGTGATTTCATTTTCAAAAAACAAAGTTGACTCAATAAGAGACACGGAAGATTTCATATTTCTTAAAAAGAAAATAAAAGAAGAAATGTAATTCAAAAGCTTAAGTTTGCAGGGAGCATCCCCGCCGTCTCCTCTTTTTCCCACGGCGGGGATATTGAGCGCGAACGGGAGGGTGGGTCAAGCGCATTTGTATTTGAGCCTCGGACATTTCCGCTAGGGCGTCCTGACTCACGGATGAGCGCCGCCGTTATCTTGCAATGCAGAAATCCCAAGCGAAAGCGATACCACATACAGTCGATATGAAAACGAGAAGGGGGGTTGTGCGAGGGCGGACTCCGAAGGCACGCTAAACGAAGCCAGAAAGCTCTAAATGACCGCTAAACTCTCTAAAGTACTGAATACTCTAGCAAACCACTGCGAGGGGAGGAGACCGAAGCTGGGGGAAGGATTCCTTCCTTCCCCCAAATAGCATGGCGCCCGAGCTCCCGCTCTGCAGAGCGGGAGTGCGAGGAAAAGCGCCAAACCTAGACATCTAGGCGCGAGTAGCCCTAGCGGAAATGTCCGAAGCGAATGCCGAGGATGGACTCCGTAGTCAAGGACGAACACTAGCAGAGAAATGACCGAGACAATACTGAAATTGAATTTGTTTTTCTGTTTTCTGTCCGCCCCCAATTTTTCAAAAACAAAAAGAGGAGCAAATGGAAAATTCCGCTACCCCTCCTCGCGCCGTCGCGCTCCGGCCTTGCGAAGCTCCAAGCATTCGCTTCTCACCCTCCTTTTCCATTTGCG
>MHTK01000006.1:46431-197531 GCA_001824825.1 Candidatus Vogelbacteria bacterium RIFOXYD1_FULL_46_19
GCGACATCCGAATTCAAAAACGAATGAGCCGAAGTTTTGCCAAATCCTTTTCCTCCCGCAAAATCGCTCCATTTTTCTAATTCCGACAATGTTTCGTTTGGTGGACCGTACCGGAGTTGAACCGGTGACCTCTCGAATGCGAATCGAGTGTTCTACCAACTGAACTAACGGCCCAAAGGTTTTATTTAACAGGGCCAGTGTCGCGTCGTACCACTAGACTATAGGCCCATTAATTTAATCGACTTTATTATATACATATAAAGGTGGATTAGTCGATTATTTAACAACCCTAACCCTTACTTTTTTGAGTAAAATTTGGTGACTACATAAGAGTCCCCTGGAACCAAATTGTAGTAGATTTATATCAGTGGCACCGATTTATGGAGTTGGAGAAAATTCTCAAAATATAAAAGGAATTAAAGCTTTAGTTTGTTTTTTGTACTCGAGATACTCTTTTGGAAAATAGTTAATCAGGAGCTTCTCTTCTTTTTGGGATTTATAATAGGCACCGAGGAAAAATACTACAACGAAGATTGCCGTAGCATATGTATTTACATATAGAGCTACTCCCAACACCATCATAATTAAGCCACTGTAAATGGGATGGCGAACAAAGGCATATGGTCCGCTAGTAATCAATTCGTGATTTTCTTTAAGAACAATGTTCCCGCTCCAGTTGTTACCTAAATACTTTCTGGCCCACACCATCATGAGTAGCCCAATAAATGTGACTAGATCAGCAATGATTTTTATCACATATGATTGTTCCCAGAGTCTTGACCCCAGAAAGTCAACATTTTTCTGAAGATATATAAATAAGATAACTACAACGATGGCTACAAGGCGGAGCGTCCAGCCATCGGTTTTTGTCTTGTTCCGCTTTGTATAGAAAGCCGTAATAATCCAAAAAACAGACATGATTACGAAACAGACAACAATAAATATGAGAGACAGATTATTCATGGTTTTATTTTAGCACCAAAGCATATGGTTCTAAAAATCAATTACTGGACCTGGGGAGATTCGGTGTCAGCTCACTAAGCTAATTTCTATTTACCAAAGAAATTAGCAAGTGGCTCCTACCCGGACTCGGCCAACAGTTCGCAAGCTCACTGGCTTCGCGGCCTCCGTCTTTCGAATCTCCCTAGGTCCTACAAAAAAATAATCGCCGAATGCATTCGCATCCGGCTCGTTATTTTTGTGGACCCGGGGAGATTCGAACTCCCGACCTCCCGCTTGCAAAGCGGGCGCTCTACCAACTAAGCTACGGGCCCCTATAATAGCTGTGTTATAATATCAATGATATCAATAAAAATCAATTTTAGTTATGACCATCCTGCAAGAATTTAAAACTTTTGCTCTGCGAGGTAATGTGATTGATTTAGCCATTGGAGTGGTGATTGGCGCCTCCTTCAACAGTATTACTAATTCTTTGGTTAACGATATCCTAAACCCCATTTTGGGCCTTTTAACTGGCCCGGTAGATTTAGCTGATAAAGTTTTGGTTTTAAGGCAGGGGATAGGCGGGGCACCGGCGGTGACTTTAAATTACGGCCAATTTTTGTCGTCCCTCTTAAGTTTTTTGATTATCGCTTTTGTTATTTTTCTCCTGATTAGACAAATTAATAAATGGGCTGGTACTAATTTAGGTAGTCACCAATAAATAAAATAAAGCCGCAACCAGGGGTTGCGGCTTAAGTTGCAAGTTGATTCAGCTGAGGCTGTTGGCCACCAGGCGAATGATATCTTCGGCGCCCAAGGTGCTATCGTATTGTAAAAAAAGACCTTGGAAGTCGGGAAAATCACTTTCGCGAAGCAACCCATCGCGATAGGCGATTAGACCAATTAACCCACGGTTTATCTCTAGGTTCACCTGAACCACATCTTTATCTTCAGCTAAAATGAGCTGTAGGTTCCAGTGTCTGATTATCTTCGAGATGGCAAAGCAAATGTTCTGTCGCTCGTCGGCAATAATAATTCGGCTAGTCAACTTGGTTCCTCCACTGGTTGAACTTGGGGGTTTATCTTTCTACATTATAAACACGAATAATAATTCCTGTCAACGCTTGGTAAACAGTGAAGAGGATAGAAGGGCGAGTGTAAGAAATATCGCCCTAAACAGTCTTAAAATATGAAAGCGTGCAAGCGTTATTATTAACTAATACTCATGCATATATGTTACTTAACTTAATTTTGTGGATTGTGTTTGGGGCTTTGGTAGGCTGGATTGCCTCGATCATTATGAAGACTAATGATGAGCAAGGTTCCATCTTAAATATTGTGGTGGGTGTAATTGGGGCCTTGATTGGCGGCTTCGTGATGGATTTTTTCGGAGCTTCGGATGTCACCGGCTTCAACTTGTACAGTTTCCTTGTGGCGTTACTAGGCGCAGTGATTCTCTTGGCGATTGTGAAGTTATTCCGTGGTCAGGGAGTAAGGACTTAAATATGATCAAAAGTTTATATTTAAAAGTAAAATTTTGAAACAATAAATACCCAGCTCTTGTTTAGGAGTTGGGTATTTATTTAAGTGGAGCAAGTTTGAGTAATATAATTAAAATAAAAAATAAATTGAAAACCACACCCAGAACTAAAATCAGGATCATCTCATAATTATATTTAAAATCACTTGTAGTGCTGTAACAATTACTAGAGATAAGGTTAACCAGTTTAGTGCTGACGCATACTTATTATTGCTAATACTAAGTTCTTCGTTTGATTTAATGATTTTATTTGTTTCTGATCTAAAAGTGTCTTCGAGACTATTAGTTGACAACATTATTTGGTTAGAAAGTTTGTCTATGTTTTGATTTAGTGTTTTGGACTGCTCTAATTCTTTGTATGCTGTACTCATATAGTTTAAAACTATCTATTAAACTTTGTGAACTCACAGGAGTCTTCCCCCACGGGGGCGGGTACTTTTCGTCTCACTCGCTCTAAGAGCTCGTTCTCATCGAAAAGTCTTTCGACTCCCCGACGCGAGTAAAGCAGTTTACTCACTTGGGGCCACTAGTATCAAATAATCTTCAGCGGTGAAGATTATTTTATCTAGTGGACCCACGGGGAGTCGAACCCCGGACTCGTCCATGCCATGGACGTGTGTTACCACTATACCATGGGCCCTACTCTTAAATTTTTTAGAGTAGCCGTCTGGGAAGCTCTAGCTACGTTGAAAATATAGCAGATTCCTGCTAAATTGAGAAGCATGTTTAAAGACATACTAATCAAAAAGATGCTAAAGCGACAGGGCTTGTCCGACGAGCAAATCAATCAACTACTGGAAATAGTCAATAAAAATCCGGACTTATTTAAGAAAATTGCCGAGGAAACTCAAGGTAGGATCAAAAATGGCGAGGGTCAAACCGAAGCTTCACTGGCGGTGATGAAGAAGTATGAGGCTGAGTTAAAAGCCTTGCGCCAATAGTTATGAGTTTATCTATCGGTACACCCCGAACGCAACACCACCTGACCTCTCCAATAACTACGGAATAACGCAGATCCCACTCGAGTTTACGCTTAAAATACCACCTCCCAAGAAGACAGGTGTCGACTACGGCTTCTTGCTGGGTACCAACATTACAAAGAAGCTCCAGTGAACTTGTTCTGACATAATTTGGTCATTGCGAATACATCTTCCTATATTCATATAAACGAGGTAAAATACTACTATATAGCGACAGCGGATTACCTATGATGAACGTGATATGGAGAGGATGGTCTTCTCCTTTTAATAGCGATAACTCAATAAATAATATGATGAATTTTGGATTTGGCACGTATGGAGGCTTCGGCTGGATTTTCATGATTCTTTGGTGGGTCTTGATAATCGCCGGTATCGTTGCTCTTATCAAATGGCTCACGAGTCAGTCTCGTAGCGATAGTAGTCACAGAAAATCGGCACTCGAAATATTGCAAGAGCGATATGCAAAGGGAGAGATAAGCAAACAGGAGTTTGAAGAAAAGAAAAAGGATTTAAGCTAATCAATTTATGAAAATCGGCATTATCTTACAATCAAATACTCCAGAGCGTGTTTGGAACACGTTTCGCTTCGGTATCACCTCACTAAAGGCCAAACATGAAGTGACTATCTTCTTGATGAGTGAAGGTGCTGAGCTTGATACTATTGCCGATACAGAACACTTCGACATTTCCAAGAAAGTTGCTGAGTACAATGAATTAAACGGCAAAGTACTGGCTTGCGGATTATGTTTGGAAATTCGAGGCACGAAAGGGGCAGGGGTCTGTCCGATTTCTACCATGGCAGATCTACTTAAGATGGTTGAAAATTCAGATAAGGTGTTGGTGTTCTAAAACTATGACTTCTTGCCCGGTACCAATGTAACAAAAAAAACTCCAGTAAAACAGGCGATTATCAGACAAACAATCAACAAAGTCCTTGCTCAAACCGAGTCATTACAAGTATATGGATACATTAACACCAATCAATTAGATGTCGTCTTCCGTTCTGAATATAGGAATTGTTGGTTTACCTAATGTGGGCCCCACTACGCTAAAGCTACGAGGGGCGAGTAGTTGTGACTTAATATAATTTTTCATCGCATTTTATGTCTTTATCTATCGGCATTGTTGGTCTACCGAATGTTGGGAAATCCACCCTTTTTAACGCTCTAACTCAAAAAAGTGTACCAGCGGAAAACTATCCGTTCTGTACGATCGACCCCTCGGTCGGAATTGTGTCAGTGCCGGACCCTCGACTTACTAAATTATCGGAATTTAGCAAGTCGAGCAAGACCATTCCGGCCGCCATTGAATTTGTGGATATTGCCGGTTTGGTGAAAGGAGCTTCGGAGGGGGAAGGCCTGGGTAATAAATTTTTATCGCATATTCGTGAAGTGGATGCGATAGCCGAAGTGGTACGCGTCTTCAATGACGGCAACATTACCCACGTGGCGGGTGATATTAACCCCCTAAATGATGTCGAGGTCATCAACCTGGAGCTCATTTTAGCCGATATGCAAACAGTGTCTAAGAGAATAGGGAACTTAGGTCGGGAAGTAAAACGGGGGGATAAACTAGCCGTGGCGGAAATGGCGGTGTTGGAAAAAATAATAAAAGTGTTAGAAGCCGGTCAGCTGGCCTCCAGTATAAGTTTAACGGACAATGAGCGAGATATTTTAAAAAGTTTACACCTTTTGTCGGCCAAGCCGATTTTGTATGTTTTAAATAAAAAAAGTGGTGGCGCCCCGGTGGATACGACTGAGCTCATAAACTTTATTAAAAATTCCGGGGCCCAATATGTGGAGGTAGACGCCGGTATTGAACGGGAACTCTCGGAACTGGGAGCCGAGGACAAAAAAACTTTTCGCGCCGAGCTAGGGGCCGATGATGACGGGGTTAATGATCTAATCAGAACTAGCTACACTTTGCTGGGCCTCATGACCTACTTCACTACTGGTGAGGATGAAACCCGCGGGTGGACTATACCACTTGGTTCCACGGCTCCCGAGGCTGGTACCGCTATTCACACGGATTTTAAAGACAAGTTTATTCGAGCCGAAGTAGTGGCTTGGGACAAGCTCTTGGGAGCTGGATCTTATGCCGCCGCCCGAGAGAAAGGCTTAGTGCGAACAGAAGGTAAAGAATATATCGTGAAAGACGGTGATGTAATTGAATTTAGGATTTAAAGAAAATAATGGAAACAAATAACTCAAAATCACTCGAAATAGCTAAACAATTTCTTGGAAAGGAAGTTGAAGTTGTCTTTGATCGACCACTAGGAAGTAAACATCCAAAACATGGATTCACCTATGAAGTGAATTATGGATATCTTGAAGGAGTGAAAGCTCCCGATGGAGAAGATTTAGATGCATACTATCTTGGAACTGATCAATCTCTCCAAAAAGTGACTGGTATCGTAAAAGCTATTGTTCACAGATTAGACAATGACGACGACAAGCTCGTTATCATGCCAAAAGATGTATCGATGACAGATGATGAAATTGATCAAGCGGTCCACTTCCAAGAACAGTGGTTTAAGCACCAAATTCTTCGATAAAGAAGATGGTCGTGTAATAGAGTTTAAGATTTAACCCCGTCCGTGGGGTTAAAGCCGGTAGGGCTGGAGCAAAATTTAAGCTATAATAATCAATACTTTAGAGATTAAAAAATTTATCAAAAAATAATTTATTATGGAAACCAAATCAATTCTTAAGTGGGCGTTAGTGCTCTCCATTGTGGTAGTGCTTAACTTGTTTTTTAACTTCGCCATTGATTCCTTTTATGATTCACCAGATTACAATGACTATTGTGGTAATCAGAGTGAACCAGTAGTTAATGTGCCTCGAAACCAAGAGCAGTGCGTGGCAGACGGTGGTCAGTGGACCGAAAATGCCGGCAAACCCATCCCAGAATCGGTAATTAGAGAAAACACGGAGCCGGCCGGCTGGTGTGACATAGACTTCACTTGCCGGAAGGAGTATGAAGAGGCTCAATCTTTGTACAACCGCAATGTTTTTGTCGGTTTAGTCATCACCGGCTTAGTAGCTCTCGTGATCGGTCTATTTGTTTCAGTTACCGGTAGTGCGGTGTCATTAGGATTGTCCTTGGGGGGCTTACTCTCCCTGGTCATAGCTTCCATCCGCTACTGGTCGGATATGGATGAATATTTGAGGGTTATTGTACTTGGACTGGCTTTGATTGCCTTGATCTGGATTGGCATTAAAAAGTTTAAAGAGTAAAAATTATAAGATGTTAGCAAAACCGGGTGGCCATCAGGCCGCCCGGTTTTGCGTTTTAGATAAATTGTTGTATAGTAGTAAAGTTTTAAACTACTCTTATGTCATCATTGCTCCCTAAAAAAATTATTAAGAAGACAGATTCTACTCTTAAAAGAAAAGGTGGGCGTCCGACTTTAGCTTCCTCACTTAAGACTTCTGTTAGTAGTCGGCGGTCCACTAAAAAAAGTTCCCGACCGGAATACGATCATAAGAAAGTTGAAGTGAAGTGGCCCTCCTCCGCTCCTTCTTCGCTAAAGCTTCGCCGGACAAGTAAAGCTACGGCGGGCAAGCAAAAAAAATATAACCACAAACAAATAGAAGTAAAGTGGCAGCGAGAATGGAACAAAAGTGGCATCTATAAAACTAAAGATTATTCCAAGAAGCCGAAGTGTTATGTTTTGGATATGTTCCCATATCCCTCCGGCTTGGGTCTCCACGTCGGTCACCCCAAGGGTTATATAGCCACCGATATCTATAGCCGAATGAAAAGCATGCAAGGCTTTAATGTTCTTCACCCGATGGGTTGGGATGCTTTTGGCTTACCAGCCGAAAATTACGCTATTAAAAATAAAGTCCATCCGAAAATTTCGACCGCTAAAAATATTAAAAACTATAAACGTCAACTAGATCTTTTAGGCTTTAGTTATGATTGGAGTCGCGAAATTGATACTACCGATCCCGAGTACTATCGGTGGACCCAGTGGATATTCTTGCAAATGTTTAAGCAAGGTCTCGCTTACGAGTCATACGAACCGATCAACTGGTGCCCGTCGTGTCAGACAGGTTTGGCTAATGAAGATTTAGAAGACGGTCGCTGTGAGCGCTGTGGCTCAGAGATCGAGCAAAAGCCGATGCGCCAATGGGTGCTTAAAATTACGGACTACGCCGAGCGTCTGCTTAATGATTTAGTTGAATTAAATTGGCCGGAATCAATAAAGGATTCTCAGCGTCACTGGATTGGTGGCAGTAACGGCGCTTTGATTAAATTTGCTGTCACTGGTCATAAAGATAAAGTCGTGGAAGTGTTTACCACTCGTCCTGAGACAATTTTTGGGGCTACTTATATTGCCCTATCTCCTGAGTTAATCAAAAAATGGCTAGTAGCAGGCTGGACCCCCGCTGATTCAATAGTTAAATATGTAACTAGCGTCTTAAAAGACCGAGCGAAACAAAGCTATAAAGACAATCCAGACAAAACCGGTATTAACAGCGGTCTAGTGGCTATAAACCCAGCCACAGGAAAAAATATCCCGGTGTGGATCACTAATTATGTTCTGGGTAGTGTAGGTACTGGTGCCATTATGGCAGTGCCAGCACACGACCAACGGGATTTTGAATTTGCCAAAAAATATAATTTACCCATCGAGGAAGTGGTAATACCTAATAGAATTGATAAATTTAATCCACCCCGAGCTGACAAGAAAAAAGTTGAACGTTTAAATGTTCAAGCTATAGTTGTTGACCCTAAAACTAAGAAAGTTTTATTTCTAAAATCAAACAAGTTTGGCTGGACCACATTACCCATGGGCGGTGTGGAAGCAGGTGAAGATATTGTCGAGGCCGCCAAACGAGAAGTGTTAGAGGAGACAGGACTTACTAATTTGAAATTTATAAAAGTTTTAGGTGGGCAAGTGCGAGCTGAATATTTTGCCTCTCATAAGGATGAGAATCGTGTCTCTTTTACCCGAGCGGTAATGTTTGAGTTAGAAGGCAGCTTTAAAGAGGAAGATAGCAAAGTTGAAGATGATCATGAGCTTATTTGGCTCGATAAAAAAGACATTACATATCCGCAAGTGGTACACGCGGAACTAGAGGACTGGTTGGAGCGCTGGGATAAAACAAATTCCATCTATGTCGGTCCTGGTGTATTAATTAATTCTGGTTCCTGGAGCGGTAGTAATTCTAAGGAGGCGGTAAATAAAATTATTAAAGCGGTAGATGGAAAAGTAATAAAAACTTATAAACTCCGCGACTGGGTTTTTTCGCGGCAACGCTATTGGGGGGAACCAATCCCGATTATTCATTGCGAACAGTGTGGCGCCGTGCCCGTGCCAGAGCGCGAGCTACCGGTTAAATTGCCGGCCGTAAAAAGTTACGCTCCAACGGGTACTGGCGAGTCACCACTTGCCGATATTGCCAGCTGGGTCAAAACTAAGTGCCCCCAGTGTCAAGGGCCAGGTAAACGCGAGACCAACACTATGCCCCAGTGGGCCGGCTCTAGCTGGTATTACCTACGTTATATGGATCCCGGCAATAATAAGAAGCTCGTTGATCCAAAAAAGGAGAAGTATTGGGCCCCAGTGGACCTATATGTGGGTGGTACCGAACACGCCACCAGACACCTTATCTACGCCCGCTTTTGGCATAAGTTTCTGTTTGATATTGGGGTGGTTTCCACTAAGGAACCATTTAAACGTTTCGGAAAAAATCTCGGCCTGGTGTTAGGAGAAGATGGCCGTAAAATGAGTAAACGCTGGGGCAATGTTATTAACCCAGATGATGTAGTCAAACTCTATGGGGCCGACACTTTGCGCCTCTACACAATGTTTATGGGACCCTTTGAAGCCGAGATTGCCTGGAATACTAAAAATATGATCGGTAGTCGCCGTTTTTTGGAAAAAGTATGGCGTTTAGCATCCAAACTAGAGAACAGTAAGTCGGATAAATATGAAGTAGAAATTAATCAGGTCATCAAAAAAGTGGGAGAGGATATCGAAAGCTTTTCTTTTAACACGGCTGTATCTACTTTAATGATTTTAGTTAACAAGTTAGATGAAGGGGCAGTGGTCACCCTCGGCGACTACCAAACATTACTTAAGCTAATAGCTCCCTTTACGCCACACTTGGCTGAAGAGTTGTGGCAGAGCTGTGGTTTTAGTCCCAGCTCGATTCACCTAGCCCCTTGGCCACAATTTAACTCGGCTAAGTTAGTGGCTAGCACTGTTTCCATTGCTGTACAGGTCAATGGTAAGACTAGGACCACCTTAAGTTTGCCCCCCAATTCCACAGAGGAGGCGGTGCTCCAAGCCGCCAAGGAGGATAATAATGTGGCCACCCATTTACAGAGTAAACCAATCAGCCGAGTAATTTTTATTCCCAACCGCTTGATTAACATGGTGACCTAAATTAAATGAGTTAATCGGGCCGGGCACCCAGCTTGGGCCTTTACAGCTTGACATTATTTATGCATAATGATAGTAATAATAAAAAAAACTATTTATGAAGAAAACCAAAGAAGTCATAACTTTTAAACCTAAAGACTTAACCAAGAAACTTTTAGCGGTTTTGGCTGAGCGGGCCAGGGACGTTATTATTAAGCGTTACGGCCTTGGTAAAAATTCATCGCCTTTAACTTTAGAAGCCATTGGTAGTGAGTACGGTATTACCCGTGAGCGAGTACGACAGATCGAAAACTTTTCTTTAAACGCCATTAAAAAATCTAGTGGCTTTACCGGTGTGGCCGGCGAAATCAATGAGCTAAAAGTAATTATGGAAGCTCATGGTGGGATTGTGCACGAAACAGAGTTTTTGGAAGCCATCGCTAGTGATAAAAGCACGCAAAATCATATTCACTTTTTACTGGTTTTATCAGACTCCTTTACTAAACTAAAAGAGAGCGATGAGTTTCATCATCGCTGGACTACTAATATAAAAGCAGCAGAGAAACTAGAAGAATCTCTGCGAAAAATTTCAAAAAATATTAAAGACCAAGATTTAGTATCAGAAAACGACTTGGTTACCAAGCTATTGTCGGAAGTAAAAGATCTAGCCGATCGGGCCGCTTTGGAAAATGAAGTCTTGGCTAAAAAATGGCTGAATATTTCTAAATTAATTAACAAAAATCCATTAGGGGAGTGGGGCTTGGCTAAATCACCTAATATTAAAATGCGCGGTATTCGAGATTATGCTTATTTGGTCTTGCGTCAGCATGGTTCGCCGATGCACTTTGAAGAGGTGGCGAAGGGAATTGAAAAACTGTTTGGCAAAAAAGCTCATCCGGCCACTTGTCACAATGAACTCATTAAAGACGAGCGCTTTGTCTTAGTGGGCCGTGGACTCTACGCTTTGTCGGAATGGGGTTATACTCGCGGCGTTGTGCTGGATGTTATTAAAGAAATATTACGTAAAGAAGGACCCTTGAAACGCGATGACATTATCGCTAAAGTTTTGAAAGAACGACACGTTAAAGAAAATACTATTTTAGTGAACTTGCAAAGCCCGGCTCACTTTAAAAAAGACCAGAGCGGACGTTATACCTTGGTTTAAATTTGGCTAAACACATCTGTTTCGGGTATTATTAAAGGACCATGAATAATGGACCGGCCCTTCTTTTAGAATTTTGGCAACTGTGGTACGAATCTCTAGTTCGTATTCCTTTTACTTTGTGGTACATCTTGCCGCCTTTTTTGATAGTAGTCGCCTGGCGGGTCTGGCTCAATTTTAGTCAAGCTCGTTATCTTAAAAATTTAGAGTGGGATTTGTTGGAAATAAAAATTCCGCGCGAGCTACTTAAGTCGCCGCAGGCGATGGAAGTGGTGACCAATATTTTTGCTCAAGGCAATGACGGCACCTTTGTTGACCGCTGGTTTAAAGGTTATGTCCGCTTTTGGTTTTCTTTAGAGATAGCTTCTTTTGGGGGTGAAGTTCATTTTTATGTCCGCACACCGAAAAAATTTAGAAACGCAGTTGAGTCGCAACTTTACTCTCAGTATCCAGACTCGGAAATTTTTGAAGTACCTGATTACACTTTAGCCGTACCGTACGGCACCAAAGATAGCGACTGGACGCTCTGGGCTGGGACTTTTAAACTAGGTAAGGAGGATTTCTATCCGATTAAAACGTATATTGATTACGGTTTAGATAAAGATCCAAAAGAAGAATTGAAAGTAGATCCGATTACTCCGGTCATTGAACTATTTGGATCCATCGGAGCAGGGGAACAGCTCTGGATGCAAATTTTAGTCATGGACACTAAAAAACGCGGGATCCAAGGGTCTCTTTTTAGAAGAGAGGAGTGGAAAGATGCCGCTAAAAAAGAATTAGATAAACTACAAAAACGAGATCAGAAATTAAAAGAGGGAGATGTGCCTAATCCGGGGCAATTTACACTGACCCCACAGGAAAAATTTGTAGCGGATGCTATTGCCAGGAGCCTAACTAAACAAGGCTTTGACTGTGGTTATAGGGTAGTTTACCTTGCCAAAGAAGATCTTTTCAATCCAGGGATGATTATGGGCCTGTTAGGCACCATTAAGCAGTATAATTCGCCACACTTAAACAGTTTCAAATTGGATCAGAAAGTCGGCTTTGATTACCCTTGGCAGGACCTGACTGGCCGTCGGGTCAAGCGCCAGCGTTTTGAAATGTTGGATGCTTTTAGAAAGCGAAGTTACTTTTATGCTCCTTACCAGGCGAAACCGTTTGTTTTAACCTCAGAGGAGCTAGCCACGATCTATCACTACCCAGGTCAAGTGGCCACCACTCCCAACCTGGTCCGTATTGAATCCAAGCGAGGCGAACCACCAGCCAATTTACCAATTTAGTGTTAAAATTTAGTTTATGGATAAAGAAGGTTCGGATTTACCCCCGTCTAAAATTGATAGTGACCATTTTTTTTGGCACGGCTTGAAAGAACGAGGTCGGCACTTTGCTAAAAGTCACCACCTGAACCGGTGGCGTAACCTCGTCATATCGCTGGGAGTTATTATTTTAGTTGTCCTATTTCTACTCTACTTACTATTTTTACAACCACCACCTGATTTTCCGATAAAAGAATTTGTTAAAGTCGAAAAGGGTTTAACAATAGAACAAGCCGCTGAGACCTTGGCCGGTACTGGGGTTATAAAATCACCACTCGCCATGAAACTCTGGTATAAGCTTGGCCTAGCTGGGGAAAGTAACCCGTTGGTGGCGGGGGATTATTTCTTTGAGCATCGCTTACCACTTTGGAGTGTCATAGATCGCTTGGCCACCGGCCACCTCGGTCTAGAACATGTTCGCATCACCATCCCGGAGGGTCTGACCTTGGTCCAAATAGGAAAACTTTTGGAAGGAAAGTTGTCGGAGTTTAATCGTGCTCGCTTTACTCTAATTACTAAAGGCTTAGAAGGCTATCTATTCCCAGACACTTATTTCTTCGCCCCTAATGCCACCGAAGATGAAGTGGTAGAAGAAATGCGCGAGAACTTTGAGCTAAAGATTAAAGACCTTAAACCCGACATAGCTATCTCTGGCCGCACTTTGGAAGAAATAATTACTATGGCATCTATTATAGAAAAAGAAGCCATCACCCCGGAATCACGTCGGATCATCTCTGGTATCTTATGGAAACGGATCGACACTGGGATGAAACTGCAGGTAGACGCTGTTTTCCCTTACTTTTTAGGTAAGAATACTTTTGAACTAACCAGGGAAGACTTATGGTTTGATTCCCCTTATAATACTTACCGTTATGAAGGCTTGCCGCCGGCCCCGATTGCGAATCCCAGCTTCGATTCAATCGAGTCTTCTCTTTATCCGGAGGAAACGTCTTACTGGTTTTATTTGTCGGATATGAGGAGTCAAATGCATTACGCCCGAACCCATGATGAACATGTAAAATTTAAGAATCAATATTTAAGGTAAGTGGATAAGGGTAAGAAAAAATTTTTAAAAAACTAAACGAGAATGAAAAAACATAACCTAGCTTTTATTGATGTGGAAACTACCGGTTTTGATCCCGAGCGACACGAAATTATTGAATTAGGCTGTGTGGTAGCCAAGCAAAGTGAGAGTACTGATAACCAAGGTGCCAAACTGCAAGTTCTTCATGAATTGGAGTATAAAATTCAACCACAAAATTTAGCCGCCGCCGATCCGCAGGCTCTACGCATCAACGGCTACAATGAGGCTGATTGGCTTTTTGGTGTTTCTTTAGAACAAGCTTTGACAGACCTCTCGGCCAAGGTGGAAGGGGCAACTTTTGTGGCCCACAATGTGATCTTTGACTGGAATTTTGTCAGCCGGGCTTTTAGTAAAACCGGAGTCAAAAATACGATGCATTATGGGAAGCTAGATACCTTATCGATAGCTTTCGCCCTGCTTTACCGCGAAGATCGAGTGCAAAGTTTCAAGCTGGAAAGCTTAGCTGAATTTTTCGGAGTGAAAAATGAGAAGGCTCATACAGCCCTCGCGGACGCTCGAGCCACTATGGAGATTTACAAAAAAATGTTATCTATATAAATTAAGTCACGAAAGTTAGATGTGGATAAGCTTAGGTTTTTAGTTTGCTCGAGCTGGCTTTTACCTTTATGCTTAAGATAATAATAGTTTCAAAATCTTTATTTCATGGATAATTCATCAGCTGGTATACCTATTGAATCAAAAGGAAGGAGAAGCAAATTTATATTTGGCTTGGTATTTTTACTACTTCTCATTCTAATTGTCATAGTGATTGGAATAGTTAATAGTTACCGAAAAAACTCTGCGACCACAGAAAGTGTTTCCCAACCCTGGACCTATGAAGAAACTAATGAAGTTTTACAATCAATGCAACAAAAGCCCGAGGGAGATCCGGCTGGATTAAGTGAGAATGAGGTGCAAGATATTTTGGAGGCTATGTCTAAAAAGCCAGCTGAGGCTAATTAAGTGGTTATACACCTATACCGCTGGGCTTTAAACTTGACGATAGTATAATGAAGTAGCGGAAAATAATATTATCGGATCACGGTCTATATTAAATATAATTAATTACCAAATTTAAATATTTTATGAATTCATTTTCTTATAAACTTTTACTACCGGTAGCGTTTATTGTGTCAATGTTGGGTGTCACCGCTGCCTTCGCCAACTGGACAGCCCCGCCCACCACTCCACCAGCTTGTCCAGCGAGCGAACCGGCTTGTAACGTACCTTTAAATGTTAGCGCGATAGCTCAGTCAAAATTGAATGGTTTGGTATTAAATACCGGCAATTACATTACTGGTCTGTTGGTTCCATTTGGTAATAACTCTTTTGGTAGTAATTCTTCTCCTGATCGTCTATTACATTTAGGTAATACTTTAGCCACCACCCGCTTTCCCGCCGTAGAGTTGGTAATAAGAAAACATTCAGGACGCACTACTGGTGGAGATGCGACGGGTATTGAATTTCAAACAGCTACCCAAAGTGGCGCTATTGGCTATAGTGATATTGGAGGCTTGGTCTTAGGTGTGGGCAATACTGGAGGCACTTCATCTAAGAGAGGTTTAGTAGTCAGTAATGCCGGTAATGTTGGGGTTGGATTCTGGCCTTGGGATAATAGCGTTCCTTCATATCTGTTTGAAGTAAAAGGGAACTCCCAACTAACCGGTAATTTGTATATCAAATCGAGCACCGCTCCAACTCCGATGCGCCTATGGCACAATGCCAGCGCTACCGCCAATTACGGCCTACAAATCGCCAACGGAGCGACGGCGGTGGCTCAATTTGGACCCACCGGTGCGATTCAATTCCCTCTACTTACCCAAGATACCGGGGTCAACCCCAGAGTCATTACTTCTACAGCTGGCGGCTCTTTAGCTTGGCGCAATATTGCGGACCTAGTTAGCGGGGGCACTACTTACACCCAAGGTACTGGAATTTTTGTTAATAACACTACAAAAGTGATTAGTGCGGATAATACCAAAAACTTATGGAATGCCAACCAACTTCAAACCAGAACAGTTAGTGCCACCGCCCCAGCCAGTGGCCAGGTTCTTAAATGGAATGGTACCGCCTGGGCTCCGGGAACAGATTTACAGGGTACGACGGGTACGACTTATTCAGCTAGTACTGGTTTAAGCTTGGCGGGAACTATTTTCTCGGCCAGAGTTGCTGAAGCCTTATGGAATGCTAACAAACTCCAAGGAAATACGGTTAGTTCTGGACTTCCGGCTACCGGTCAAGTTTTAAAGTGGACCGGTAGTACATGGGCTCCGGGGACGGATAACACTGGCGCCGGAGGAGGAGTGAGTCAAATTGTAGCCGGGACAGGAGTAACAATTTCACCCACTGCTGGTACAGGGGTGGTAACAATTAGTTCAACCGCAACTGGTGGTGGTGAAATCAACACCGCTAGCAACCTAGGAGCATTGGGAACAGGAATATTTAAAGAAAAAATAGGGGTTGATCTTAAATTCAAAAAACTACGAGCGGATACAGGAATAAACCTAATTGTTGGTTATGACGATATTGGGATTAAAAATACCGGCATAACCTCAGTGACGGCTGGAACAGGAATTACCGTGGCAACTAATAACGGGGTTGCCACAATTTCATCAAGTGGTTCAAGTGTTACACCTGGGCCAGCTGTTTATGAATGCCCCAAAATAGATGTTACCGCTCCTGTAAATGATACTGGTAATGGACCTCCTACCCCTACTGGCTCAGCTGGTGAAGTTTGTATTTCTCAGTGTGTAGGTCAATTACAAACTGGATCTACTTGTAAAATTTGGAAATATTACTCCAACCCAGATAACACATGTCCTTATATCTCCTCTAACCAAAACTGTACTCTTAAGGGTAATCTAGTGCTTTAAATAAATTGGACTTATTTCCATCTAAAAACCACCCAGATTGGGTGGTTTTTAGATGGAAAATTTTTAAATTACCTACCTCTTATTGTACTAAAATTTTATTAGATTCTAAATAACTTTTACCTTGACTCTCAGTTTTATTTGTTGAAGTAATAAGTGTACAATTAATTTTAAATACATATTTGAAAGATAGAAAACAAAAAGTCTATGTTGGGATGTCGGGCGGAGTAGACTCATCAGTCGCCGCCGCTTTACTAGTGGAGCAAAACTACGAGGTGACGGGAGTCTTTATCAAAGTCTGGGAGCCGCCCAACTTTTCTTGCACTTGGCGCGACGACCGGCGCGATGCTATGCGCGTGGCGGCCCAACTAAGTATCCCTTTCATCACTCTGGATTTATCAGCTGAGTATAAACAAGGGGTGGTGGACTATATGATCGCCGAATACCAAGCCGGGCGTACCCCCAACCCGGATGTCATGTGTAATAAAACCGTTAAATTCGGGGCTTTTTTCAACTGGGCTAGAAATGAAGGGGTCGACTACGTCGCAACCGGCCACTACGCCCAAATTATATCAAAGGGCAATCAGTTCGAACTGCACGCCGGCCTCGACCCCACCAAAGATCAAAGCTATTTTTTATGGAGCTTAGCTCAAACTCATTTGGCTCACACTTTATTTCCCGTCGGCCATTACCCTAAAAAGGAAGTGCGGGCTTTAGCCGAAAAGTTCCAGTTGCCAACCGCGACCAAAAAAGACAGCCAGGGTTTGTGTTTTATCGGCAAGCTAAATGTGAAAGATTTTTTAAAGAATTTTATTGAAGCCAAGCCGGGTGAAGTGATAACTGAAAGTGGTGAAGTTGTCGGCCGGCACGATGGGGTTTTCTTTTACACTTTAGGTGAGCGCCATGGCTTTACCGTCACCCAAAAAACGACAGCCGAAAAGCCTTATTATATCGTGGCTAAAGATTTGGATCGTAACCGCCTGATTGTGGCCACCGACCCGAAAAGTGAGGAGATGGTCACCAAAACCGCTCGCTTAACCAATACCAACTGGAACACTAGCCCTCCGGCGAGCAACAAAACCTATCAAGTTCAATTGCGTTATCACGGCGAGTGCCTACCAGTCACTTTAGCGTCCACGGCCGATGGTTATGTAGTCTCGTTTGTAGAACCAGTTCTTGCCACCCCCGGTCAGTCGCTGGTGGTTTACGAGGGTAGCCAGTGCTTAGGTGGGGGAATTATTATTTAAGGGCTACCTTAAGATTTTGCTTAAATCGGCTATTTTGTTTACTATTGGTGGTGTATGGCTAGTACCAAAGACATTAGAAATAAATTTTTAGACTTCTACCGAGAGCGGGGACACGTAATAATACCTTCCGCCTCCCTAGTACCAGAAAACGATCCGACCACTCTGTTTACCGGTTCCGGGATGCAACCGATGGTCCCATACCTACTTGGTGAAAGGCACCCGGGGGGGTACCCGCCTGGCTGACTCCCAAAAAGCTTTCCGTTCGGGCGACATTACCGATGTGGGGGACAATCGTCACACTACCTTTTTTGAAATGCTCGGCAACTGGTCCTTGGGCGACTATGGCAAAAAAGAGCAGTTACTGTGGATTTTTGATTTTTTAACAGAAGTGGTGGGACTCCCTCCTGAACGACTGTTTGTGACTGTTTTTGCGGGCGATAAGGTTCATAATTTACCCCAAGATGACGAATCGGCGGCTATTTGGCAAACCTTGTTTAAAACCAAGAATATCGACGCTGCCACCGCTATTATCGGGAGTGAAGCCGATGGGGCGAAGCGGGGAATCACAAACGAGGAAAGAATTTTCTACTACGACTCCGCCAAAAACTGGTGGAGTCGGGCCGGTCGGCCGCAAAATATGCCAGTCGGCGAACCCGGTGGACCGGATTCGGAAATTTTCTACCAGTTTCCGGACATTGAACACGATTCTAAATTTGGGGAACACTGTCACCCTAATTGTGACTGCGGCCGTTTCTTAGAAATTGGTAACTCCGTTTTTATGGAATATCAAAAAAACGCTGACGGTACTTTTCAACCACTGCCCCAAAAGAATGTGGACTTTGGCGGCGGTTTAGAGCGAATTGCCGCCGTGGCTAATTGGCAAGCTGATATTTTCCAGATTGATATTTTTGCCGGCTTAATCACTAAACTTGAATCCTTATCGGGTCACCAATATCAAGATCGTAAGCACACGGCCGCTTTTAGAGTGGTAGCTGACCATCTGCGGGCCGCTACTTTTCTCATTGGAGACGGGGTAGTACCCTCCAATGCCGAGCGGGGCTATTTTGTTCGACGCCTCATCCGCCGAGCGGTTCGCTTTTATGACCAGCTAGGTATTACAGCCGGGTCGTTGGCAGACTTGGTGTCCGAACTTCTAGTTTTTTACCACGAAGCTTATCCTGAGATCACAAATCAGACGGAGGAAATCAAAAAAGTTATAATGGAAGAAGAGCAAAAGTTTCGTCTCACTTTACACCTAGGCTTAAAAGAATTAAAAAAGTCTTTTATCGACGGGCAAATATCAGGTCTCACCGCTTTTAAATTATTTACCACTTACGGTTTTCCCATTGAGCTCACCACCGAACTGGCAGCGGAAGAGGGTATCACTGTTGATTTGGAACAATTTAAAGCGGCCATGACCAAACATCAAGACTTGTCTCGAGCCGGATCCGAACAAAAATTTAAAGGTGGGCTACAAGACACCGGCGCGATGTCGGTCAAGTATCATACAGCTACTCACTTGTTGCACCAGGCTTTAGTCAAAGTTCTGGGTAGTGGCGTCAGCCAAAAAGGCTCTAATATCACACCCGAACGGCTACGTTTTGACTTTACCCATCCCACTAAGCTCACTGACGAGGAGAAGCAAGCAGTGGAAAACTTGGTCAATGAGCAAATAGGGGCGGCCCGACCAGTACAGATGGTCACCCTCAGTAAAACCGAGGCGGAAAAAACAGGAGCCCGACACTTTTTTGGCGACAAGTACGGCGAGCAAGTTAACATTTATTATATCGGGAATAGTTTAGATAAAGCCTGGTCTAAGGAATTTTGTGGGGGGCCGCACGTTGCTAATACCAGTAATCTAGGCCACTTTAAAATTGTGAAAGAAGAAGCGGTGGCGGCTGGAGTCAGGCGAATTAAAGCAGTTTTAACTTAAAGTTGATCATAGAAGAAACATTCTGACTCGTTAATACCCACTTATAGTTGGGTTTTTAGGCTGTCTGTTGTTATACTTATATGTAAAGTATGTCACCACTCTTTCAGTCAAAAATAAAAAATGGGCCCCTGATTGTTTTAGAAATTGGCGGTGGCAGTGTGTCGGCCTTAGTCTTGGCCGACGAGGGATTACCCGAGCGCTCTTTAGTTTGGTCACGTCGCGAACCGCTAGCGTTTGGCAGTCACGAAGATTTTTCCCAGTACTTTCGCGACACGCTAAAAGTGTTAGACTCCTTACTCAACCAAATCAATCATTTCCACCTAGGCGAGATGGCGGCCGTTCATTGCCTCCTGGCGTCGCCTTGGCATGTGGCCGAGAGCCGTATCTTAACAGCTAATTGGCCACAACCCCTGTCTGTTACCCCTAAAATTATTGCCAATATGACGGCTCAAAACTTGGCCCGTCACCAAGCTCGCTTTAAATCAGATGACTTCGAGTTGGCTTTAATTGACGACGTGATCGTCAAAACAGAACTAGATGGTCGGGTATCTAGCAATGTCGACGGTCAAAAGGCTAGCCAACTAGCGATTACTCATTTCACCAGCAGTACTGACCGCCGCATCCTACAGAAACTGCGAGAAAAAATTAGCCCCCGACTCCACTATCAAGATCCCCGTTTTCACTCCAACTTGTTATCTAATTTTGCAGTTACCAAAGCTGCTCTACCCAACCGCGAGAGTTTTATTTTACTGGATGTGAGTGGGGAGTTGACTGATGTCACTGTGGTATATAATGACAGCATCAGGGGGTTAGCCTCATTCCCGATGGGTAAATATACTATAGCAAGGATGCTAGCCGAAAAATTAGGCAGTAACCCGAGTGAGATTTATTCTTCTTTAAAGCTAAAGGCTGAGAAAATGCTGGATTTAAAGCATGAACGAGTGTTAGACCGAGCCCTGGAGCCCTTGCGCCTAGAGTGGCAATATTTACTGGCAGAAACTTTAAAACCCCTAGAGCGGCCTGGTGAACATTTGCCGGTAGTGGTAATCGGCGATGATACTATTTCTCTAACCATTGGAGAGTGGGCTAAGTCAAGTGCTACGGACAGGCTAGTTACTCACCCAACGGTAACCGACCATGACTATTATGCCGATCTCTGTCATAACTGCCGTCCCCAGACCAAAGATGTACCTATTTTAATCTCTTCTTTGTTTGCTAACAAATTTTTGATATAATCAAATAGACTAAATTTTAACCAAATTGGCGTTTTACTAATTAATACTTAAATATTGTGAACGACGACCCTTCATTTCATAAAAAAAGTTTGAGAGAAATTTTACCAAAAGCCGGCGGTCGAGTAGCCCGACGGCAACCAACTTCTATGATGACCAGTAATACTAACGAAGAGATAGCTCCAGAAAATTCGTTTCCAGCGGATCGAGATCCGATTTTAGCCAAAAGGCGACGCCCGCGGATGCCCAAGTTTTTAGTCTGGGGAATTGGGCTAATTATTCTCATTATTGCCATTTTCGGTCTAAGTTCTTTCTTTTCGCAAGTAACTATTTTTGCTGTACCTAAACAAGCTCAAGTAAATATTAATGAGACCATTACCGCTTCTCTCTCCGCGGCAGAAAATGAGCTAGAATTTGGAACTTTCACCAAAACCCAGACTGCCAGTGTAGCTGTGCCGGCTACCGGTAGTGAGCAAGTATCTCGTAAAGCCAGCGGCCAAATAACCATTTTCAATGATTTCAGCGATGAGCCTCAACTCTTGATTGCTACCACCCGTTTTGAAACAGCCGACGCTAAAATTTACCGAATTAAGGACGCTGTCACCGTACCGGGACAAAAAATTGAAAATGGGCAAACTGTGCCTGGTTCTATTACTACCACCGTGGTGGCCGACCAACCCGGTGAAAGCTATAATATTCCAGCGGCCACCTTTACGATTCCCGGTTTTGAAGGTTCTGCTCGCTACGACAAGTTTTCAGCCAAGTCCCAATCGGCCATGGCTGGCGGCTTTGTCGGTACTGTCCGCAGTGTGGCCGCCGCTGATCAAACTCGAGCCGAAACAGAATTGCGAACCAAACTTAATGTGGATAACCCGAATCCCGGCAACCTAGAAATTCCCAGCGGCCACATCTTATTTAACGATGCTTTATTTGCCAGCTTCGATTCAGTTGTGAAGCCTGAAACGACCGGCGAAGAAGTAGAAGTGGTTGGTACCTTAACATTTACCGGTATCTTGTTTGATAAGAATGAGCTGGCAGGCTATTTAGCCACCAAACACGTACCAGACTATAGTGGCGAGGCGGTAGAAATCACGAATGTAAAAAACCTAACCTTTACCCTGAAGGATAAAGCCGACATCAATCCGGCAACGATTCAATCAATTGATTTTGACCTAGAGGGCTCCGCCCTCATGAGATGGCAAGTTGATGAAGAGGCTCTGAAGAGATCACTAGCCGGCTTTACTAAAAGCAACTTCCAACTGGCTATTGGAGATTTTCCTTCGATAGAAAGCGTTAAATTGAAGTTTATGCCCCCCTGGAATCGAACCATTCCGGAAGATACTGATAAGATAAAAGTGACCCTAATTGACAATCAAGTACAAGATTAGCTTTTTCCCCTGGAAGAACTTGACTTAAAGTCTTATTATCTGCTAATATACATCGGGTACAATTATAATGCATAGAAATAAAGAAAGTACCCCCCAAAACCGAGGGGATGACCAGGTGGTCCCCGGCATTGTCCTTGAAGCTTTACCTAATACCCACTTTAAAGTACAGGTGGGGAATGAGGTGTTACTGGCTTATTTATCAGGGAAAATGCGTCTCCACCGTATTAGAGTGTTAGTAGGAGACAAGGTAGAAGTACTACTAGATTCTTATGGTGGTAAGGGACGAATCATCAAAAGAACCTAAGTCACCTACGATAGCAGTGGCCAGACTTAAGCTAAAATTTAAGTCGTAGAGTCCCGTTAATTTTTATTAAAGAATTTTTTCTAAGTCCTTAATCCAGCCGACAAAGCTATGAAAGTGCGGTCCACAATCAAACCCCGCTGTCCTCAGTGTAAAATGGTTAAGCGCCGCGGTCACTTGTACATTATTTGCAAGAACAAGCCGAGACATAAACAAAAGCAGGCTTAACGACTATATATTTATTATGTTACGAATCGCGGGTATTAATATTCCAGAAGACAAACGCTTAGAAATCGGCTTAACGGCCATATTTGGAGTGGGACGACCCCAAGCTCACCAAATTTTAACCGAATCAAAAGTTGATTTTGGAAAAAAACCCAAGGATTTATCGGCCACCGAGGAAAACGCCATTCGCAAAGCGGTGGAAGAACGAAAAATTGAAGGGGACTTAAAGCGCGAGATCAGCCAAAACATCAAACGATTGAAGGACATTAAAAGTTACAGTGGTAGTCGTCATAGTCTAGGTCTACCGGTTAGAGGCCAGCGTACCAAGACCAATGCTCGCACCAGAAAAGGCCCAAAGAAAACCATGGGCTCGGGTAAGAAGAAGGTAGACAAGAAGTAATAAATTTTTAAGGAACTATGTGATTATAAAAATCTCTACCCCGCTCTGCTCCGTTTCTGCCAGTAGGTAGACCCTTTAAAAGGTAAAAGCCAATACTAGTCAGGAGAGCGATAGGCGTCGGCAACGGAGCAGAGCGGGGTAGGGTAAACATTTTCATCGCATACATTATTTTCAATCATGGGAAAAAAACGCATAATTAAGAAATCAGGACACGAAGTGGGAGCTGGGGCTAAAGCTCGAGCCCTTGGACGTGCTCCGAAGAAAAAAATTGACCGTGGCATTCTTCATGTCCGAGCTACTTACAATAATACCGCCTTACTCCTAACTGATAGTGCCGGTAATGCTGTTTTGTCATCTTCCAGTGGAGCCTTAGGGTTTAAAGGGTCAAAAAAGGGTACGCCCTATGCCGCTGGTAAAGTGGCCGAACTTTTAGCAGAAAAAGCTCAGAGTTTTGGCTTAAAAGAAGTGGATGTGATCGTTAAAGGGGTGGGTTCCGGTCGCGAATCATCGGTTCGATCCTTTATTACCAAAGGTATTAATATTTCATCAATCAGAGACAAAACCCCGGTTCCCTTTGGTGGTCCAAAACCGAAGAAACCTCGTCGCGTTTAAGCACTTAATTAATTTTTTTATTATGGGTATTCGTATTGGTCCAAAATACAAGATCGCTAGACGTCTACAGGAAAAAATCTTTCCGAAGACTCAGACTACCAAATTTGCCATTGCCGGCAGCGAAACCAGAAAACCTGGCGGTAATAGACGACGCAATATTAGTGAATACGGTCGACAATTGATGGAGAAGCAAAAGGCAAAATATACCTACGGGGTGGCTGAACGACAGTTTCTTGGCTATATCAAAAAAGTACGAGCTATGAAAAACGTCAACGTCTCGGAAGAAATATTTAAGCTTCTAGAAACACGTTTAGATAATGTAGTTTTTCGATTAGGCTTAGTACACTCGCGAATGTTTGCCAGGCAGGTGGTATCACATGGACACATTTTAGTCAATGGTAAACGAGTGACTGTTCCATCCTACACCGTTAGACCGGGGGATAAGATTACTGTCCGACCACAGAGTCAAACCAAAGGAATGTTTACGTCTTTAGCAGAAAGGTTGAAAGGTTATAGCACCCCGACTTGGTTAGTTTTTGACGAAGACAAAATGACCGGTGAAGTGAAAACCGCTCCGACTTATGGCGAAACCGAATCTAATCTCAATTTTGCCTTGATTTTAGAATATTATAGTCGAGTCTAATAATTAATTATTAACCCTAGCCGCTTCATATGCCTGATTTTAATATAATTTTACCTTCGAAACCGATGGTGGTCCGTGAGGAGGACAATACCGGAGTTTACGAGATCGAGGGGCTGTACCCTGGGTATGGTCACACTCTAGGCAATTCGCTACGACGAATAATTTTGTCGTCTCTTCCCGGTTACGCCATTACCGCCGTTAAAATTGACGGAGTCAACCATGAGTTCTCCACTATTAGTGGAGTTAAAGAAGATGTCATTAACATTATCTTAAACCTAAAAAAGATTCGTTTTAAGGTGGTAAGCGATGAAGCGAAAACTGTGAACTTAAATATCACCGGCGTTAAAGACATCACCGCCGGCGATATTGATACCGGTGGCGATATTGAAGTAGTAACCCCAAATCAACCTATTGCCTCCATTACTAACAAGGGTACGACCCTTAAAATGGAGATCACCCTGGAAAAAGGCCTGGGTTACGTACCAAAAGAAGTTCTTCAAAAAGATAAGGTAGACGTAGGCGTAATTGCCCTCGATGCTATATTTACCCCGATTCGGCGCGTAAGCTATGAGGTGGATCAAATGCGCGTAGGTAATCGCACTGACTACAACCGACTACGTATCACCATCGAAACTAATGGTGATATCACGCCTCGAGAAGCGATCGAGCAATCCATAGCTATTATGATCAATCAGCTAAAAGCCATTGTGGGCTTTAAGGAAGAAGCTGAAAATTTTACGTCTTCAGCCACCACCGACCAAGAAGATAGAGCCCAAGCGGAAAAGGAAATGGCTGGAGTTGGTACTGAAGAACCGGAGGAGGAAGATATTTTAAAAACTCGGGTAGAGGACCTAAACCTATCCGCTCGGACCCAAAAGTCCCTGGCCGGAGCCGGTATCCGAACTGTCGGAGGCTTGATCCGCAAGAAAGAAAATGATTTACTTAGCGTCGATGGTCTGGGTGAGAAGGGGTTACAAGAGATCAAGCGAGCCTTAAGTAATTTTGGTATTATTCTTAAATAAATAATGAAACATCACGGTCAAACAAGTAAACTGGGACGAGAGACAGGCGTACGCCTAGCTCTTTTGCGGTCCCTGGCTAACAATTTGATCACTTACGGCCGGATTGAAACTACCGAAGCTAAGGCTAAGGCTTTGCGACCGTTTATCGAGCGAGTAGTTACTATAGCTAAAACCGATAGCCTAGCTGCCAAGCGACTGGTCTTTAAGCGGCTGGGTAGTGGAGCCAAAGCTAATAAGTTGTTTAAAGAAATCGCTCCCCGCTATACCGATCGACCAGGTGGCTACACTAGAATTATTAAAAAAGCCCCTCGTTTGGGCGACGGTAGTCGCCAGGCCTTTATTGAATTTGTTTAATCAGCCAGACTACTTTTTTATGGAACACATTATTGACGCCAGTGGACAATCTTTAGGACGATTAGCTAGCCAAGTGGCTGTTTTGTTGCGTGGCAAGGATCAAGCTGTTTTCTTGAACCACACCCGCCCAACAGCTAAAGTTAAGGTCACTAATGTGAGCCAAATTTTAATCACCGGCAACAAACGAGATGGCAAAGTCTACACCAGACACAGTGGTCAGCCGGGCGGTTTAAAAACAGAAACTTTAAGCGAAGTTATCAACAAAAAGGGGATGGCCGAAGCTTTAAAACGAGCTATTTATGGAATGTTGCCAGCCAACAAGCTTCGATCCGTAATGATGAATAATTTGACTATTTCCGAATAAACATATGACAGCTGAAACTAAAAACAAAAATCCATACACCGAAGCGGTCGGACGTCGTAAAACCTCCGTCGCTCGAGTGAGAGTAACTCCAGCTACTAAAACTTCTTTCACTATTAACAAACGATCTCTGGAAGATTATTTCCCAGTTAAAGAACTACGTGATATTGTAAAAAAGCCATTAGAAAACGCGGCCGCGGATCATTTTGAAATTAGCGTAGTAGCGAAAGGTGGCGGTATCCACTCCCAGGCAGAAAGCGTAGCTTTAGGTCTGGCACGGGTGCTGATTGCTATCAATCCGGAGCACCGTTTACCACTTAAGCGAGCCGGTAGCCTGACGCGTGACCCTCGAGCTAAGGAACGTCGTAAATTTGGTTTGAAAAAAGCCCGCAAAGCTCCTCAGTGGTCTAAGCGCTAGGGCCACCAAATCTCTTCTTTCTGTCTGATACCTCAAAGATCCTTGATTCTTGATATGGATTTTGGTGGACTAAACGGTTTAAATTTACAACCAAAAGGACTTCTTGACGCTCATTACAAATAAACGTAAGATAGTAAAATATGAATAATCACAACAACTATCCCTCTCGCCCCTCGGAGGTAAATCAGGGCCAAAACCGAAGTATTAATAATAACGAAAGTAACAATAAAGACTGGACAACTATAGTCACCACGGCTGTCATTGGTATTATTATCGGCTTTGCCCTTGGCTATTTTGTGTTTGCCAACCAAACTCTGGCCCCGATTAGTGAACTGGTAAATACTGAAGTCACTGACAGTGAAGAAACAAGCCCTGAGGAGACGGTAGACCTCGAGGCAGGTAGCTCGGCCACCCTGCCTAAAATTCCAACTCCAACTGGAACCATGTCTGTGAAGGTAGAAAATCAACTACCCGGCCAACGAGTAGTCCTAGAGACACTGAGCCTGTCCGAACCAGCTTGGGTGGTAACCTTTACTAGTACGGAAGATAACAGTCGTCCTTTGCGTATTATTGGAGCTCAATATTTTGAGGCTGGAACCTACACCGGCGTGAGTGCTTATATTGGCGAAGGTATTACAGCTGGCGACACCTATTTCGTCGCTTTGTATAAAGACGACGGAGTCACTTCCGGCAGTACCCCTGGTGGCCATGTCTTTAACCATGTGACCGATCGACCTTATGTTGTCGATGGCAACTGGATTATGGATTCCTTTACCGCTCTATCCGCTGGCGCTCGCGGTTAGAAAACTCTAAATTATCGCTTGGAATTGTAGCTATAGTTTAAAACTATAATTGTAAGCTTTACAATTTTTTTGCCTATGAAAAAACCAGACCACCAGCCTAAAAACGAAGACATCGAAGTGGATGAAGATTTTGTCTTTGAAGCTGATCTGGATGTCGGCTCTAACAAGGGAACCGATAGCGAAACAAAAGTCCAAGAGCTTAAACAGAAATTGAAAGATTGCCAAGCTGTCAAACAAGAATACTTGGATGGCTGGCAAAGATCCCAGGCTGATTACATCAACTTAAAACAAGAAGGCGACCGACAAAGGGTTAAACAAAGAGAGTTAGGTAAGGCTAGTTTACTAGAAGATCTAATACCGCTCGCCGATAGTTTTGAGCTCGCGATGGGCAACGAAGCTGCCTGGCAAGCCGTATCAACCAACTGGCGCCTCGGCGTTGAATACATTTACCGGGAATTACAGTCAATCTTGAGTAAAAACGGAGTGAGTGAGATATTCCCCTTAAATCAGCGTTTCAACCCCGAGGAGCACGAATCAATAGCTACTGTGGAAGTCGACGAGTGCACGGCCGATGGTTTAGTCATAGCCGTAGTCAAGAAAGGCTATAAGTTAGGCTCTACCATCCTCCGACCGGCCCAGGTGAAAGTTGGAGTCTATCGACAAAAATAAGTGTCTAGGTGTATCATCAACACATCATTAAACATTTTAAAATTTTATAATAAACGCTATGGCAAAAATACTTGGAATTGACTTGGGTACCACCAACTCCGCAATGGCGTATGTGGAAGGTGGGCAACCAAAAATTATTGAAAACAGTGAAGGAGGCCGCACCACCGCCTCTATTATTGCCGTTTCTAAAGCTGGCGAACGCCTAGTGGGCCTCCTGGCCAAACGCCAAGCTATTACCAACCCTCAAAACACTATTTATGGGGTTAAGCGCTTGATGGGACATAAGTTTGAGGACCCCCATGTTCAAAAAGACAAGGACTTAGTGTCTTACAAAATCGAAAAATCTGATGCTGACGGGGTGTTGGTCACCATGGGTGATAAAAAGTATCGCCCGGAAGAGATTTCGGCGATGATTTTGTCAAAGTTAAAACGTGATGCCGAAGCTCAACTAGGTGAAAAAATTGAAGAAGCCGTCATTACCGTCCCGGCTTACTTCGACGACTCCCAACGCAAGGCCACTAAAGACGCCGGTGAAATTGCCGGCTTTAAAGTTCGTCGCATTATTAATGAACCAACCGCAGCCGCCCTGGCTTACGGCTTGAACAAAAAGAAAAATGAACAAGTGGTCGTTTACGACTTCGGTGGTGGTACCTTTGACGTTTCCGTTTTAGATATTTCCGGTGAAGACGGTGAACAAAGTATTGAAGTAAAATCAACCGATGGGGACTCACATATGGGCGGGGAGGATATTGACCAGGAAATTATCCAGTGGCTCTTAGCTGAATTTAAAAAAGAGACCGGCTTAGATATTTCCAAAGACCAACTAGCCCTGCAGCGCCTTAAAGAAGCCGCTGAAAAGGCGAAGCATGAATTATCAGTAGCAGTAGAATCGGAAATTAATATTCCATTTATTACTTCAGACTCCAGTGGCCCTCAGCATATGGTCAAGAAAATGACCAGAGCTAAACTGGAAGAATTGGCCGACTCTTATGTGTCTCGCTCGATTGATATTACGAGGCGCGCCGTCGAAGCTTCCGGCCACCAGCTCGCTGACATTGATGAAATTATTTTGGTTGGCGGTCAAACCAGGATGCCCGGCATTCAAGAAGCAGTTAAGAAACTATTTGGCAAAGAACCCAACCGGTCTATTAACCCAGATGAAGTAGTGGCTATTGGAGCGGCCGTTCAGGCGGGAATTTTCCAAGGCGATGTTAAAGATATTCTACTCTTAGACGTTACCCCTTTGTCTTTAGGAATCGAAACCTTGGGTGGGGTGGCGACCAAACTGATTGAAAGAAATACCACTATCCCGACATCTAAAAGCCAAGTCTTTTCCACCGCGGCTGATAATCAAACCTCGGTGGAAGTCCATGTGGTGCAAGGCGAGCGAGAAATGGCAACTGACAATAAAAGCTTGGGACGCTTTATCTTAGACGGCATTCCACCGTCACCGCGCGGACTACCGCAAGTGGAAGTGTCTTTCGACATCGACGCTAACGGCATTTTGTCAGTTAAGGCTAAAGATAAAACTTCCGGCAAAGAACAGTCTATTCGCATTGAAGCCCAGTCCTCGTTATCCAAAGAAGACATTGAAAAAATGAAAGCTGAAGCGGAAGCTCACGCGGAAGAGGATAAGAAAAAACGAGAACTAGTAGATGTCCGTAACACGGCCGACCAGCTGGTTTACACCACCGGTAAAGCTTTAACTGATGCTGGTGACAAAGTTCCGGCTGAGGTTAAGACCACCGTGGAAGAAAAAATCAAGGCTTTACAAGGGGTAAAAGACCAGGACGATCTAGAGGCCATCAAAACCGCCACCAGCGCCTTATCCACCGAAATGACTAAAATCGGCGAAGCTATGAGTAAAGCCACACCTGAATCACAAGCTGAAGTTAAACCGGAAAACGGCACCCCAGAGGGAAACGTGCGTGAGGCGGAGGAGGAAAAAGGGGAAGGTAGTAAGGAAGACAAGTAATTGTATGACCCCACCCTTTGTTTCAATTAGAAACCAAGGACGGGGTGTAATAAATTATAGTCGCCCGCTGTCTCCTTAATTTAAAAATATGTCCAAAGACTACTACAACATTCTAGGGGTTGATAAAAAAGCTTCGACAGAAGATATCAAGCGGCAGTTTCGTAAACTAGCCCACAAATATCACCCCGACAAATCCGGGGGGGACGAAGCCAAATTCAAAGAAATTAACGAAGCCTACCAAGTGTTATCCGACGACAAAAAACGCTCGGAATACGATATGTACGGCAATGTCTTTTCCGGCGGCCAACGTCCCGGGGGTGGCTTTGGTGGTTTCGGCAACGAGGGTTTTGACTTTTCCGGCGCCGGTGGGGGGCAGGGCTTTGAGTTTGACCTAGGTGATATTTTTGGTGACATTTTCGGTAGTGGCGGACGCACTAAACGGGGTCGCGATATTTCAGTGGATATTGAAATCAGTTTTGAAGAATCTATTTTTGGCACCGATCGCAAACTCCTGATCAATAAAGTTGGGGCTTGCGATACTTGCCAGGGCAAAGGCGCCGAGCCGGGTTCTAAACTTAAAACTTGTACCGTTTGTAACGGCAAGGGGAAAATTAGAGAAACCCGTCGCTCTTTCATCGGCTCAGTGGTGGTAAATTCCGTCTGCCATACCTGCCACGGCAAGGGTGAGATCCCCGAAAAAGCCTGTACCACTTGTAGTGGCTTGGGTGTACTGAAGAAAAACGAAGAAATCAAAATTAAAGTTCCACCCGGTATTGAGTCGGGCGAAATGATTCGTTTTTCTGGTAAGGGTGAAGCTATTCCAGATGGCCAGGCCGGTGACCTTTATGTGAAAATCCGCGTGGAGCCTCATAAGTTTTGGAAACGAGACGGTAGCGACCTGAAGATGGATCTAAATATTAAATTAACTGATGCTCTACTTGGTTCCAGCTACACGATTAAGACTTTAGAGGGGGATGATCTCAAGCTAAAAATCCCGGCGGGAATTTCTTTTGGGGAGGTCTTGCGGGTTAAAGACAAAGGGGTACCGATTGATAGTAAACGCCGGGGCCATCTCCTGATTCGCATCATCATCAACACCCCGCAAAAACTCAATAAAAAAGCCCAAAAACTGGTGGAAGAACTACGCGAAGAGGGGGTTTAGAGGTACCCTTTACAATTCTTCTACTTTATGCTATTATATTAGATAGTTGCCCCAGTTTTAGGAAAACGAAAGGAGGTCTTTGTGTTGAATAAAAATATACGTTTTATGTTGATGGCGCTTGGCTTGGTGGTAGTATTTTTCGTGATAGTTATAGCAAGCATTGCCATCTTAAAAGGCAGTGCTTCGCTCATCTTCCGCGATGAAAAGGGGACGGCTCTACCTTCTCAACCTTCCTCCCCAGGTACCGTTGAGGTCGTCGCGATCGACGAATGCTTCCCAAAGTATCAGGTAGGGGATGTTATCAATTTCCACCTACAAGTGCCCGAGGAAGCGTCCCCTGTGACCATTGTCGTCCAGTCACCAGATGCATCGAGGATTGAGTTTACCCTCGAGCAAAATGGCAACGTCAATGTCCAGAAAGAACTTTCCGGCGCATCAGGCGAAAGTTGGCGCGTGTTTCCTCGGACACCCGACCGGCAAACCACCCTCCTGCAAAAGGAGATGCCCAGCCGGATCGGAAAGGACGATAACCCGGTACGTTTTCTCATCACCGATGCTAACGGCGCCTCCTATGAGCCGCCACCCATCGCGGTAACAGTAGATTAGTATCGTTTGAGTTCCCGGCCCGGAAGCACTTTGCTTCCGGGCCGCTTTTTTTCTCTATCAATTATAATTAGTTGACACTTTCAGCTCATGTGCTATGAATTAAATATGATTCAGTGTTACCACAAATCAATTAAAGCCTCTATGACCGTCCTTACTGACGGCCGTTTTAGACTTTTTTCTGACTGTGGTAGTTCTAATAACTAAATAGTTATAGCAACAACCTAGAAACACCTCAGTCGGACGAAAGTACCACTGTGGTGTTTTTGTTTAGACGATAACCTAGGTCTTTGATAATGAAAGGAAAATTTATGAGTACAGTAAAGAGGGTATTGTACATGGTGGGTGATAAAGTATCGCTCGGAATATTGGTTCCCGAGGACGCCGAGCGCCTCGCCCACTGGGTCAACCAAGCGGAGCTGCGGCAATTCCTTAGTATCTACTTGCCGATGTCCCCGGGTCAGGAACGAGAGTGGATCGAGAACTTGCCCAAACGTCAGCCGAATGACTTTGTGTTTGCCATTGTGAAAAACGACGATCATCATACTCACATTGGAAACATTGGTTTACATCGCATCAACTATAAAGACCGTCGCTGTAGCGCGGGGATCTTTATCGGTGATCAAGCTGAGCGGGAAAACGGCCAAGGACGTGAAGTCGCCAAACTCCTAAAAATCTTTGCCTTCGATACGTTGAATCTCCGCAAGATCCAGCACGAAGCTATCGCCGCTAACCAGCGCAGTATTGCGCTCGCGAAATCGTTGGGAGGGATTGAAGAAGGTGTCTTCAAGGATCACTTTTACATTGACGGCAAGTATCACGATGTCGTTTCTTATGCGATCTTCAAGTCCGGGTTAAAACCTCGGTAACACCCTCGAAGCTAGCCCCTCTCACAGACATATGCCTGTGAGAGGGGCTTTTATAATCTTTAAGGCTAAGGTATAATTTGAAAATCATGCCTAAAAAAATCCTTCTCTCGGGCATCAAGCCTACGGGCCGACCTCATATTGGCAACTTCTTTGGAGCGATGAAGCAATTTGTCGACTTTCAAGACGAGTATGAATCTTATATTTTCATCCCAGACTACCACGCCCTAACCTCGGTCCAAGACCGGGAGAAAATGGCTAGCTATACCTTAGACCTAGCTATTGGCCTCCTAGCTATTGGCCTAGACCCCGCTAAAATCACTTTATTTAAACAATCAGATGTTCCAGAAGTGACCGAACTCACTTGGATTTTCAATTGTCTCACTACTATGCCTTACCTTATGCGCGCCCACGCTTTCAAGGATGCCGAGGCCAAAAACAAAGAAATTAATGTCGGAGTGTTTGATTACCCAATGCTAATGGCCGCCGACATTTTAATTCAAGATGCCGACATCGTACCCGTGGGCCAAGACCAAAAACAACACGTGGAAATTGCCCGCGATACGGCTGAAAAGTTTAATCGCACTTTTGGCGAAACTTTTAAACTACCCTCAAGTTTCATTCAACCAGAGGTATCAGTGGTACCCGGTATCGACGGTCGCAAGATGAGCAAAAGCTACAATAACCATATTCCGCTCTTTGCGGGTGACGACGAGGTTAAATCCCTAGTAGCCAAAATAGTCACCGACTCCAAAACTCCAGACGAACCGAAAGACCCGGCTACCGACAATGTCTTTGCCCTACACCGCTTGTTTAGTGAGGACCAAATTGAAGACCTAACCAGTCGTTATCAAGCTGGCACGATCGGCTACAAAGAATCTAAAGATATTTTAGCCGCTAATATTATTAAATTTATTACCCCTCTACGTACCAAGCGTGAGGCCATTGCCGGCGACACTGCTCACGTTCAAGCCATCCTCACCGAAGGTGGTAAGCGCGCCCGCGAGCACGCCAGCTGCAAGATGGCCGACGTCCGCCAAAAACTCGGCCTCTAATCTTTTTCATGGCTTCCAAATTAAAAAGTCACCATTTTAAAATTGGACTGGTTGTTATTCTAAATTTTCTCAAAGACAAGCGAAAAGAATCGTTGTTTATTTTAGGGTTGGGTCTCTTGTCGGCCATAGGTAATGGTGTAGTACCTTATATTACCGGTCGGCTGTTTGATAAAATCTTAGCCCCGGACGAAACACTACTCCTGGCTGGTTATCAATTTCCGCTCTACCTGGTCTTACTGGTCACCCTAGCTCTCATCCAACTAGTCTTGATTGTGGTGGAACATCGTAAATACCTTCTGCAATCAGCTTTTGGCTTCGACGGCCGATTTAGCTACCAAAGCGCCGCCTATGCCAAATTGCTAGAGCTCCCGGTTTCCTTTCACAAGAAGCGCAAAATAGGGGATATTACGACCAAAATTAATAGTGCCGGTATGGGAGTAGAGGTAATCACCGAACGCCTCTTAGGGGGCTTGGGACCTGAATTTTTGTCGGTCATCGTTGCTATTTTCTTTCTCCTTACCATTAACCCCGTCGTCGCTTTAGTGTCTTTTCTCGCTGTGGGGTTATACGTCATCATTGCTTACTTTTTTATTAAAGATAGTGCTAGTTTTCAAACCAAACTAATTAGAGGGTGGGGCCGAGCTTACGGCGATGTCCACGATGTGGTCAATAACATCCATACAGTAAAACAATCTGTGACCGAAACCTATGAACAGAAACGCCTCGGTCAGATTTTCAAGAAATTTATTTTACCTCACTGGCTAGGTATGGATATAATTTGGCAGACCTTAAACACTATTAAGGGTTTACTGGTTATTACTTTACAAATTATTGTCTTTATCTGGTCCATTAGGTTAGTGCTCGCCGGCACGATTACGATTGGGGAGCTGATCGCCTTCAATAGCTACTTGGCCATGTTATTTGCTCCTTTCACCACCCTGATGAATATGTGGCGTATAATTCAAAATGGTTTGCTGGATATTGCCGCTGTTGAAAAGATCCTGGCTCTACTACCGGAAAACTACCACCCAGCCAACCAGGTGCCCTTAGAGGCTATTCGCGGACAAATTGCCTTTCAAGATGTCAGCTACTACTATGAGAAAGACAAACCGGTGTTAAAGAAAATTAGTTTTGAAGTGCCGGCCGGGCAAGTGGTGGCGCTGGTAGGGGAATCAGGGGTGGGTAAAAGTACGCTGATCGATTTATTATCTGCTTACGACTTTCCACGCCAAGGTAAAATCCTAATCGACGGCCATAATATTAAATCATTAGATATAAAATTTCTGCGTTCAAAAATTGCCGTGGTGCCTCAAGAAGTGGTACTGTTTAATGATACAGTAAAAAAGAACATTGCTTACGGGAATTTTAAAGCCACGGAAGAGGAAATTGCCACCGCCGCTAAAAATGCTCATGCTTATGACTTCATTCAAAAATTCCCAAAGAAGTGGAAACAAATTGTCGGAGAGCGGGGTGTCAAACTATCAGTGGGCCAAAAACAGCGTATTGCTATAGCTAGAGCGATTTTACGCAATCCCTCTATTTTAATCCTAGACGAACCCACTTCCGCCCTCGATGCCAAGTCGGAACGAATCATTCAGGAGTCATTAAATAAGCTAATGTCTGGTCGCACTACCTTTATTGTAGCTCATCGTTTATCGACTGTCCGCCAAGCTAATTTAATTCTGGTCTTCGATGAAGGCCAGATTGTTGAACGCGGTACCCATGATGAACTAATCAACCTAACTGGTGGCCGCTACCGCGAGCTGTACGAACTCCAAATCGGCTTGCATCAGTAAGTATCAAGAGAAATTGCTTCTACATAAACTAAGCTTATGTGAGGTAGTAGTTGTGGTATAATATAGTGGGCTTGTGGCTTTAAAGAAAAGTGTTATAGTGAGTAAGTAAGCCTGTGATCCGGCCGACACCGGGGAGGCGAGGGAAGAACCGGTTAGGGAAGCTTTAAGGCGGACTGCGGGTCGCCTACGAAATAAGCTTCGGCGGACCACAGTAGAACCCTCAAGGAGTAATCAAGATATAAACCAGGGTGGCACCGCGGCCTCGAAACCGCCCCTGCGAATTTATTATTTACTAAATAAATTCGGAGGGGCGTTTTTGTATCCCTTCGACAAAATATTATGGAACGAACTTATATTAAAGATCTTAAAAAAAAAGTCGGGGCAGAGGTTTTACTAAAAGGCTGGGTCGACATCAGACGTGACCACGGTAAACTAATTTTTATTGATCTGCGGGACGTCTCCGGACAAGTGCAGATGGTAGTCTTGCCCAACCACACCGAGGCTCACACGGCAGCGGAAGCCATCCGGCCCGAGTGGGTGGTAGAGGTGACTGGCACTGTTAACCAAAGGCCAGAAAAAATGGTGAAAGCCGGTGTCTTAAATGGAGATTTGGAATTGGAAGTCACCGGAATTACGGTTGTAGGTACAGCTAAAGAATTACCATTTGAAAAAGAAGCCGATCTAAACTTTGACACTTATTTAGATCACTTACCCTTAACTCTAAGAACTGAAAGGTCTAAAAGTATTTTTCGCATTCAAGCTTCAATTATTCAGGCTTTTAGGGAATATTTAGTGGCTCAAAATTTTACAGAGATTCAAGCTCCTAAACTCATTGGTGATGACGCGGAAGGGGGAGCCAACTCCTTCAATATTGAATATTTTGGCCACACTGCTCACTTAGCTCAAAGTCCTCAGTTTTATAAACAAATTATGGTTGGTATCTTTGAAAAAGTTTTTACCACCGGAAACGTTTATCGAGCAGAAAAACACAGCACAACCCGCCACTTAAATGAATACACCAGCTTGGACCTGGAAATGGGGTTCATAGACTCCTTCAGGGATATTTGCTCTACAGAGAATAAACTACTAGCTCATATTATGAAGAAACTCTCGGAGACCCGAAGTGAAGACTTTAAAGCCCTCGGCTCAACAATCCCCACAGTTCCAGACTCCATTCCAACTCTTAAACTCAGGGAGGCCCAAGCCATAATAAAGAAGGAATTCGGTGAAGATTGTTCTAATGAACCCGACCTTGAACCACAACACGAAAGGTGGATTTGTGAGTATGCTAAAAAAACTTGGGACTCCGATTTCATTTTTATCACTCACTTTCCACTATCCAAACGTCCGATGTATACCTACGAAGACCCAGCTGACCCAGGTTATGCAGCCGGATTTGACCTTCTGTTTAGAGGAATTGAAATTACGACCGGCGGCCAACGTATTCACGACTATGATAATCTGGTGACCGCTATTAAAGGAAAGGGCTTGGAACCAGAAAAGTTCTCTTATTACCTCCAAGCCTTTAAATTTGGAATGCCTCCTCATGGTGGACTAGGTTTAGGGCTAGAGCGTCTAACAGCCAAGCTGATTGGATTAGACAATGTTAAAGAAGCAACCTTATTTCCCCGAGATCTAAATCGAATAGATAATCTATTATCTAAATAGGTTTAATTAATTGGCAACAATTCGTCGGTTTAGTAATAATAGCTTTCCCGAAAACCGGGGGGGGGCTTAATGATGGACTCGCCGGCCCCCGTCAAAGTTGAACAGTTAACGGAACTTGGGCTAAAAATTGATCGAAAATAAGTCTACTCGGCTCCTGGATTGGATCCTCTAGTTCATCTATTGACAAATTCTACCTGTTTGTTATAATCTAAATAGATAGTTATTATTACTGACAAGCGGTCGGACGGGCTCATCCATTCCCATTCATCCTTTTTCGTCTGTTTTTTCCGTCCGACCGCCGTCAGTTTATGGCATTTAAGCCCTCCTCAGCGACTCAACCAGTCCGTACCCAAGCCAAAGGGTCGAGTCGCTTCACTAAAGGCCCTAGTAGTTGTGGAATGACTCCCTTACCCCGAGTCAACCCACGCCGTACTCTAGGGCCTTTTCTTTTTGTCTAAAGGCTATAAAAAAGCTATATTACTAAGTAACTATGAGCGAAAAATTTTCTACTAGAATTGGAGACTTCGAGGGGCCACTGGATCTCTTACTTCAACTGATTGAAAAAAACCAACTACACATCAGCCAAGTCAGTATTGCCCAAGTGGCGGACGACTATATCGCCTATATCACGAACCTGTCTAATTTGCCCAAACGCGAAGCGGCAGATTTCTTAGTGATTGCTTCCACTTTAATGCTGATAAAATCAGCTTCACTTTTACCTAGTCTAAACTTGCTACCAGAAGAAGAGAGGGGCGCAGAAGAATTAGAACTCAGGCTCAAACTATACCAACAAATGCAAACAGCCAGTTTGGATATTAAACAGTTGTTTGACCATCAACCCGTTTTCTGGCCGCTACCGCGACGGAACTATGAGCCAGTTTTTGCTCCCAGTGCGGAACTCGTAGTTGATAATCTGACAAATGTAATTTTAAAATTACTAGCCGCTTTACCTAAGATAAGCAATCTACCCCAAATTGCGGTCAAAAGGGTCATCAGTCTACAGGAAGCGATGGAAAAATTAATTCAAAGAATTGAAAGAGCTTTATCACTTAAGTTCAACGATTTTGCTCCCCGTAATCGAGCCGAAAAAGTAAACATTATTGTCAGCTTTTTGGGTATGCTAGAACTGGTAAAACAGGGAATGATCGAGGTTAACCAAAACGCTCATTTTGAAGACATTGATATGCAGAGTCTAAACCCCACTTTGCCTCGATACTAAACTTTTAGTCCAATTTGTCAAAAGAGTCTTAAAAACGTATAATTTACCCACCTCGACATGGAGCTCGCCCCCAAAATTGAAGCTATTCTTTTTTACAAAGCCGAGCCGGTTAGCTTGTCTTGGTTAACCAAGATCCTGGAGGTTAAGCTCGAGGAAATAGAGGTGGCTTTGATTAGTTTAGAATCAGATCTTACTGCCCGTGGTCTACAACTAGTTCGACATAATGAGAACGTGGCTTTAGGAACAGCTTCCGCCACTAGCGACCTGATAAGTAAAATTACGCAAGAGGAGCTATCGAAAGATTTGGGTCGAGCCGGTTTGGAAACTCTGACCATTGTGCTTTATCGTGCTCCAATAGCCCGCAGTGAAATCGATTATATTCGAGGAGTCAACTCCAGTTTCATTTTACGGAATCTAATGATTCGCGGTTTGGTGGAAAGAAAACCCAATCCAAACGACAGTCGCAGTTTCGTCTACCAGCCCACTTTAGACTTACTCGCTCACCTAGGACTTACTCGGATCGAGGAGTTACCTAATTTTGATAAAGTCCAAGCCGAAATTAAACAATTTTTTACTGACAAAGAAAAAAATGATGACTAACCCAAAAATCTACCTCCGACTAATTGCCCTCGGAACCAGCACGCTGATTGTAGTTTTTACCTTCTTGTGGTTACCTTCCTGGCCAGCCGTTTCCCCACCAGTAGTGGCCGCTGAAACTGCTCCGGTAAAAACTGATCCGGCCGCCTTTTTTGCTAATCTTAATTTAGAAGCGAAAGCGGTCATGGTTTGGGATGTCGAAAATCGGCAAGTTTTATATGAGAGTAACGCTGACCAGCAGTTACCCCTAGCTTCAATTACTAAAATTATGACGGCCTTAGTAGCGGCCGATATTTTTGCTGACAGTGATTTAATTACCATTAGTCCGAGTGCTTTGGCTGGGGGTAGTAACGCTGGCTTACTAGAAGGGGATACTTGGACTTTCAAAGATCTAATAGACTATAAATTAACTACGTCCTCCAACGGAGCCTCCAGTGCCATCGCCGAAGCAGCTAATCAAAAAACAAATAACGACTTTATAACCCGCATGAATAGTACTGCCTCCACCTTAGGTTTAGACAAAACCTATTTTATTAACGCCACCGGCCTAGACGTGGGCGAGCTTTACGGTGGATCTTATGGTAGTGCCCGAGACATAGCCATCCTCTTGTCTCACATCATTACCAGAAAACCGGACTTGATGACGGCCACTACCAAAAGCTCAATCAACCGAACTTCCCAAAGTGGACGAACTTATACCGGGAAAAACACCAATGATATCCTCAACCAAATACCAGGCTTACTGGCCTCTAAAACCGGTTATACTCTAGCGGCTGGCGGCAATTTGGCTATCGCCTTCGATGCCGGCTTACGCCAACCGGTCGTCATTGTAGTTTTAGGCTCCAGCTTAGATGGGCGCTTTAGAGATGTGTTGAAACTAACTGGAGCCACTTTTAATTATTTTTCTAATTAGAAATTAAAACCATGATGTTAAGTATAGTCAAAGTGTTTGCCCCAACAGCTATCGCCTTCTTTTTAGGTATTGCTATGACACCGGTTTTGACTCATTACTTATACAAACATCGCTTGTGGAAAAAGAAGTCGGGGAAAGTTGCTCCCGACGGCCGCGACACGCCCATCTTCAACAAACTCCACGCTCATAAAGAAACAGGCACCCCACGAATGGGCGGCATTATTATTTGGGCCAGTGCTCTTTTAACCATTGCTGTCATCTGGATTATCTCTCAAATTTTTCCAACCGACATTACCACTAAACTGGACTTCTTAAGTCGTAATCAAACGTGGCTACCACTGTTTACCTTACTGGTTGCCTCCGGTCTCGGCTTGGTGGATGATTGGCTGCAAATCCGAGAACCCAAAGACGGTCAGAACGGGGGGCTGTCTTTCAGTCGCCGTTTGGTAGTAGTAACCGCCCTAGGTTTGGGTGCCGGTTGGTGGTTTTACTATAAATTAGGCGTCAGCACTATTCACATCCCTTTTGGCGCTGATTTAGAGGTTGGTGTCTGGCTCATTCCCATTTTTATCGGAATTATGCTAGCCCTTTTTTCTAGCGGAGTCATAGACGGAATCGATGGCTTGTCGGGGGGTATTATGTCGATTATTTTTGGGGCTTACGCCGGAATTGCTTTTTTTCAAAATCAAATCGACTTGGCCGCTTTTTGCGCGGTAATTATGGGGGGCACACTGGCTTTTTTGTGGTTTAATATCCCGCCGGCCCGATTTTATATGTCAGAAACAGGCATTCTCGGACTAACTACCACTTTAACAGTAGTAGCTTTTTTAACCGACTCCGCCTTGTGGCTACCGATTATTGCTTTTCCTTTATTTATTACTTCACTATCGGTGGTAATTCAATTGGTTTCCAAAAAACTTCGCCACGGTCGCAAGATTTTCTTGGTCGCTCCTGTTCATCATCACTTTGAAGCCATTGGCTGGCCAGCAGCCAAAGTGGTGATGCGCTACTGGGTAGTAGGAATCATTACCGCTATTATTGGTATGATTTTGATTCTCCTAGATAAATAAAATGACCACTCGCCTCACTGCTAAAAATCAAAGTCGAACTTTTTTAATTTTGATTCTGACAATCTCAGTGGTTGGTTTTTTTATTTTTCTGTCAGCTTCACTGGGAATGGTAGGCAGTGAAATTAGTGGCTTCATTAAGGTTGGTCTAAAACAGTTAATGGTGCTTCTAGGGGGCTTGGTCCTGATGGTTTTACTCTCAAACTTAAATTATAAACATTGGCGGCAATGGTCTTTACCACTGTTGGTGGTCGCTCTGGGGGCCACTGCTTTGGTTTTTATTCCCGGTTTAGGAGTAGATTCCGGCGGGGCTACTCGCTGGATCGGCCTCGCCGGTTTTACGGTTCAACCAGGGGAGTTACTTAAGCTAGGCGTTATAATTTACTATGCCGCTTGGCTTTCCTCCGCCAAAGCTAGGGCTGGCACTTTTACTAAAGGCGTAATGCCTTTACTTATCCTGCTTGCCCTAGCCGGGTTACTACTACTTAGCCAGCCCGACACTGGTACTTTTCTCGTAATTGCTTTAGCAATGGTCTGCCAGTTTATAGTGGCCGGCGGTAAGTGGCGACACTTAGTACTCCTGGCTCTAATCGGTGCTATAGCCCTAGGGTCACTGGTGGCCACTAGGCCTTACCTACGCAGTCGGTTGGCTACCTTCTTAGATCCAGCCGCCGATCAGCTTGGTTCTTCATACCAAATAAATCAATCCCTAATTGCCATTGGTTCTGGGGGAGTTTTTGGTCGAGGGTTTGGTCAAAGTTTACAAAAGTTTAGCTTCTTGCCTCAACCGATCGGGGACTCCATTTTTGCGGTCGCGGCTGAGGAATTTGGTTTTGTTGGCTCCCTGGTCATCATACTTTTATTTTTACTTTTTATGATTACCGGACTTAAAATTGCGGCTCGAGCGCCCGATACTTTTGGTAGACTTATCGTACTAGGGCTTGTTATACTCATAGTGTCACAATCCTTTATAAACATTGGAGCAATGTTGGGACTTTTGCCCTTAACTGGTGAGCCTTTAATTTTTGTGTCGCAAGGAGGTAGTGCTCTCTTGTTTGGCCTGGTGGCCGCCGGAATTATATTAAACGTCTCACGCCACGAAACCAAAGCCATTAAATAATACTCTCGAGATGAGAACGAATTCCATTATTAACCAACTGCCACCGCTAAATTTAAAATTATTAATAGTGGTGACTAATTTTTCATAAAGATGCGAATTTTATTTACCGGTGGGGGCACGGGGGGACATTTTTACCCCATCATTGCGGTGGCCGAGGAACTACGAGCCGTCGTTTATGAAGAAAAGCTGGTCGGATCCAAGCTCTACTTCATGTCGGACAAGCCCTATAATGAAAAGTTGTTATTAGAAAACGATATTCGCTTCGTAGTGGCCGCCGCCGGCAAGTGGCGTCGCTACTTTTCCATTTTAAATTTTACCGATTTATTTAAAATTGGTTTTGGTATTGGGCAAGCCATTTGGAAAATGTTTTGGATTTACCCCGATGTAATTTTTAGCAAAGGCGGTTATGCGAGTGTACCGGCCGTCTGCGCTGGCCGAATCTTAGGGATTCCTATTTTTATTCACGAGTCTGACTCCCAACCTGGTCGAGCTAATTTATGGGCCGGAAAATTTGCCCAGCGTATCGCTTTGTCATACGAGGAAGCAGCCAGCTATTTCGAGACCAAGAAAACGGCGGTCGTCGGCAATCCACTGCGCCGAGAAATTTTAAATCCCATTCCTCAAGGAGCCAAAAAATTTCTTAAACTGGAAGAGGATTTACCCATTATCTTGGTTTTAGGTGGTTCACTTGGATCGCAGTGCATTAATAATGTTCTGCTAGAATCTCTACCGGAACTACTGGAGTCTTACCAAATAATTCACCAAACCGGTAAACAAAATTTTGCTGATGTAAAAGCCCGCACTCAAGTTATATTGAAAGATAACCCCAACTCCAAGCGTTACCAAACGTTTGAATATTTAAATGACCTAGCGATGCGAATGGCCGCCGGAGTGGCCGACTTGGTTGTTTCCCGGGCCGGATCCGCCATCTTTGAAATTGCACATTGGGAAATTCCGGCTATTATTATTCCCATTCCAGAGACCATTAGTCACGACCAACGGAGCAACGCTTTTACTTATGCCCGCTCCGGTGGAGCGGTAGTAATCGAAGAAAATAATTTGTCACCTTCGGTCTTAACCTTAGAGATAAAACGTATTTTGACAGATCCACGACTGGCGGCCGAAATGCAGATCGGGGCCAAGAATTTTGCCCGGCCGGAAGCCGCTCGCCTGATTGCTAAAGAAATTTTAGACATTGCCATCCAACATGAAATCTAACCAGTCTATAGTTACACGCTTTGCCCCCAGTCCCACCGGACTTTTACACGCCGGTAATTATCGAACGGCCGTTTTTGCCTACCTATTTGCCCGCCAACATAAAGGTAAATTCATTTTACGCCTTGAAGACACTGACCGTGAGCGCAGCCGGCCGGAATACGAGGCTAATATTTTAGACAGTCTAAGTTGGCTAGGGCTAGAGTATGATGAGTTACACCACCAATCTAAGCGAAGTGAACATCACCGGGCTTATTTAGAAAAAATGATCGCCGGTGGCCAAGCTTATATCTCCAAGGAAACTCCGGTTAAAGAAGGGGGACGCAGTGAAGTCATTCGTTTCAAAAATCCCAATCGGACAGTGACTTTTACTGACCTCATCCGCGGTGAAATAATTTTTGACACCACCGAGCTGGGAGATTTTGTGATTGCCAAATCTTTAGATGAACCCCTCTTTCACTTGGCCGTGGTAGCCGATGATGCCGACTTAGGTATCACTCACATCATCCGAGGTGAAGATCACATTTCCAACACTCCACGTCAGATATTAATCCAAGAAGCTATCAACGCTCCCACCCCTTTGTATGCTCACTTGCCACTAGTCTTGGCTCCAGACCGCTCTAAACTCTCCAAGCGCAAAGGGGCCCTAGCCTTAACCGAGTACCGCAAGCAAGGCTATTTACCGGAAGCCCTCCTTAACTTTATGACCATGCTCGGCTGGAACCCTGGTACCGACGAAGAAGTTTTGTCTAAGGCCGAGCTAATGGAAAAATTCAACTTGTCTAAAGTCCAAAAGGCTGGTGCCATTTTCAATGAAGAAAAACTGCGGTGGTTCAACCGAGAGCATTTGCGCCGCCGCCCGGCCGGTGAGCTAAAACAGCTGGTTTTAGCTAAAATTCCCAACTTAAGCTCTTTGCCTGAAATAAGTCTAGAACGCCTGTTACCGGTTATTTTAGAGCGAGTAGAGACTATAGCAGACCTTGACCGGATGAAAGAAGAGGGGGAGTGGGATTACTTCATTGAAACCCCCACGATCTTACCTGAACTTTTAAAAACCCCAAAACACCTACCAGCTTTAGTCAATATTTTAGAGCAAGTCCCAGTTGAAAAATTTACTGCCGAAGTCATCAAGGAGACGGTGTGGGATTTTGCTACTAAAGAGGGGAGGAGTGAGGTGCTGTGGCCGATGCGAGTGGCCTTAACCGGCCGAGCCAAATCACCAGATCCCTTTATCGTAGCGTCTATTTTAGGTAAAGAAAAAACGATCAATCGGTTAAACCAAGGAATAGTACTTATCGGAGACGTTAATTAGACGAACGAATAGATCTAAGACTTTGCCCTTGGGTTTAATACCCTTTATAATAGGGCTATGAATGCTCGATATTTTAAATATACTGCTTGGTGTCTGTTTTTTTTGATAATTCTCGTCCTTACACCGCAAACCAACGCTCAATCAGTGGATGAGCTGAAAAACCAAATCACTTCCAAAAATAGTGAAATCGCTCAACTGGAAAAAGAAATTGCCGAGTATCAGAAAAAAATTGCCGCCACCAAAGGCCAGTCTAGTACTCTAAACGCCGAGTTGGCGCGCCTAGAGAGCTCGAAGAAAAAATTGGAAACCGACGTGGCTTTAACTCGTAAAAAAATCAGTGCTACCGAACTAACCATTAAAAAGCTAGGTAGTGAAATAGCCACTAGCGCTAGTAAAATTGAAACCAACCACCTAGCCGTGGCAGCGGCTTTACGAGAAATGAAAGACGCTGATACTTTCAACTTCACGGTCGCCTTTTTAAGTAATGACACTTTGTCCGATTTTTTAAACGACTACGCCACCCTGGAATCTTTTCGCGGTAAACTCGAGGCCCAGATTTTAGAGCTTAAAAAGACTAAAACTACCTACGAAAAACAAAAGAGTGAATCGGAAGAAGAAAAACTAGCTTTGACTTCACTCCAATCAAAATTAGCCGACCAACGACAGATTGTCACTCAGAACCAGTCAGAGAAAAGCGTTTTACTGTCCCAAACTAAAGCCCAAGAGGCTAGCTACCAGCAACTCCTGGCCGACCGCATCGCCAAGAAAAATGCAGTGGAGGCGGAAATTAGGAAAGCTGAAGATGCTTTAAACCTCATTGTTAACCCGGGATCCCTGCCGGCCACCGGGCGGGGAGTAATTAAGTGGCCTTTTGATAAAGTAGTAGTGACTCAATACTTTGGCAACACTCCTTTTGCCACCGCTAACGCCCAGATTTATAAGGGAGCTGGTCATAATGGTATAGACCTGGCGGCGGCCGTGGGAACCCCGGTCAAAGCGGTTCTAGACGGAACAGTGATTGGGGTAGGAGATACCGACTTAACCTGTCCGCGAGCCTCTTATGGTCGCTGGGTGATGGTGAGGCATAATAATGGCCTCTCGAGCGTTTACGGTCATCTTTCCCTACCGAAAGTAGTTGAGGGTCAGACAGTAAAAACCGGTGACATCGTAGCTTATAGTGGCAACACCGGCTACACTACCGGGCCACACTTGCACTTCACTCTCCTCGCGACCCAAGGCTCCCAAATCGGTTCCTTGCAGTCTAAGGTGCCCGGTTGCGGGGTTTACCGAATTCCCTTGGCCACTAAAGAAGCAGTTCTTAACCCTTTATCTTATCTATAAAATAGAGTAAATAATTATTAATCACTTTTTGAAACATTAATCTATGGCTTCCAAGCAAAACTCAGGCGGTTTTATCAAAATTATCCTAATCATTATTGTTCTGGTGATTGTGCTGGGAATTTTTAAAATTGACCTAAGAGCCATAACGGATTCAGAAGTTACCCAGCGAAATATGGACGTCATAAAAGAAGCGGGGGATAAAGTCTGGGTTTTTGGCCTCCATGTGTGGGAAAATTACATTAAAGAGCCGGCTTTATGGGTCTGGAATCAGGTCGTTTTGGAACAAATTTGGCCGATCATATCAGATTGGTGGACCAGTCATTAGCTAAAAAACCCTTTAAATATAACGTTTTTTTGCCATCTAAAAACGCTTGACAATGGTCGAGCCCCTTGCTATAATATTGACAGTTACTTACATTGTGTGTGATAGTATGTAACTCTTAAATTCACCATCACGCAAAACACTGCAAAGTGTTTTTTTCTTTGGAATCCGCTTCCCACTACAAGTGGCGGACTCTGAAGTTTAAAATTTAGCCCTACGGCTTATTTTACGAACTTTACAAATAGGCTTGGCAAGCCTTATAGCTGTCACAAATATTACTCCTACCACTGCCGGTGTTCCGGTTTCGACCGCGACCGCCGACCAGGTAGAAGTTGCGCAACTTGTCACTGAGTCCGAAGTAGCCCCAACCCAAAGTAATTCAGATTTATCGATTCCTGAGCTAATTGCAATACATAGTAAGGAACAAGGGGTTGATGTGAAACTGGCTCAAGCAATTGCATTTTGTGAAAGCACCAATCGTCAATTTATTGACGATAATATGACTCCGTTACGCGGTCTTCATAATCCACTAGACGTCGGTATCTTTCAAATTAATGAGAAGTACCACCTCGAGAAAAGTCAGGAGCTTGGCTTTGATATTTACACCATCACGGGTAATATCGACTATGCTCTCTGGCTCTTAAAAAACGGGGGTTCCCGTCACTGGAATTGGAGCCGACCGTGCTGGTCTCAGAAAATAAACCCTGTCGCTTAAACCCGACAGGGTTTATTGGTTGCCGAGAATACCCGGTCGGCTGCTTGTCTGCCTTTGGCTGAGGTGGCAGGCTTGGTTAAATATTAAGTACCAAATTGCCAATTTAATAAAATTATCGTTATAATAGACAGCTGATGGAACGAGCTAGTTAACTCAACTTCCATCCTAGGAGCGGCCAATTACCTTCATCATCTGTTGTGCGGCCGCTTTTTACATTTAGACTAATTCCGGTCATTCTTTATGTTTTATTTAGACGTCGAACAGTGGAAAGAGGATTTACTAAACCTATTTAAACATCTGCCCAGCATCATCGCCTGGGTCTTTTACTTGATTTACAAAAAAATTGAGAACAAATTCCACCCAAAAACTTAATTTCATCCGTCTCAATTTTATTATTTAAATGTCTTACGTCGCAAAATCTATATTGTGCGACGTTATATTAAAAACTCAGGAGCTGAACCTCTCCCTCTAATTATCTGATACCCAACCCCCTACCCCGATCTACCTATCCAGTACGATCGTCTAAGATAAGGGGGTTCCCCGATTTAATATTATTTATATTAACCCTTGTTTGGTACCAGTTGTCTCCCCCGCCGACCGGTAGGGAAGTGAGTGGTAATTTTTTACAGATTAAGATTTCGGCTTTATCACCAACCACTCCCCTTGCATTTTGGAGAAAAAAATGGACAATTAAATTTGGTGCACTTGGGTCTCTCAATAAAAAAGGATGGGATCTATATGGTAGCTAAGTCGCGCGGGAAGAATACTGGTCCTAAAACCAATTGCTTTCATCGTCGTCGGACCCACCAAGGTCCACTTCCCAACCCCAGCGCGGAGGTCGCGGACTTCCGCTACAAGGTGACGGAGGTTTACCCTCCGCCTGGAACGAACCGGGGTCCGAATAAGAAGTAGGCCCCCTTTCGTCTGAAGCCTCGCCCAACGTGCACCGGCGAGGCTTTTTTCTTACCCTTAATTAAACCTAATAAAATAAGTAGCACCCTTAGAAAACTATAACCCCGGGCAATTTTTGGCCGGGCTATAACCGGCTAATTCAGCTTCTTCTTTAGTAGCAAACCAGACCTTATTCCCCTCCTTGATAGTGACGGCCGACGGGCACCACGGGAAATGGTATTTAGTCCCACCTTTAGAACCCACATATTTTCCGGTAGCCAGCCCTGGGGCTTCACTGGTATTAGTCGTATTGTTAGACTCGGTTATCGGCAAGGTAGCCGGTTCAATGACTCTAACTGGCACTCGATTTTCCTCTAATTTTGTTAAGCGCCCCAAACCAAAAGCCAGGGCGGCGGTCAAAATAATCAGTAAAATAATAAAAATATCTTTTTCCCATTCCCCCAGCCAAGCCCTAAGGGAGGCTACCTGGTTAGGGCTCGGGCCCTTGATTTTTTCGACTATATCTCTTATACTCATTTGGTACTTATTATAGATTATAGAACTACCAACCAGCAAATCCTAACCATTAATCCTCATGGCCCATAGAAAAGCCGGCGGTTCGGCTAAAAACCTTAGAGATTCCAATCCAAAATATTTAGGCACCAAGCTCTACGATGGTGAGGATGCCAAACCGGGAGCCATCTTGGTGCGTCAGCGCGGTACCAAGGTCCTACCTGGCACCAATGTTAAAGTGGGCAAAGACCACACTATTTTTGCCGTAGCCCAAGGTAAAGTCAAATTCACCGAGAAAAGAAAGCTGTCTTTCAATGGCCGAACCAAAGTCCACAAGGTAGCCAACGTGGTAACTAAATAATTTAAATTTTTTCCCATCAAAAAAACTGCTCTTTCGAGCAGTTTTTTTGATGGGGTTATTAATTTAAATATTCTAACTCTCTGCTTCAATAATCACTTCCACTTTACTACCCTCCCCTATTTCAACTTCGTGGATACCAGTAGTTTTCAAAGCTTTACCTAAGTGAATCAATTCGAGATCAACGTCCAAATTATACTGAGCTTTCAGAGCCTCCGCTATATCCCCCTTGCCCACTCCGGCAAATAAGTGCCCCTCTTCATTAGCTTTGGCCATAAGGCTAATACTCTTAGTGGGCAGGGCTTCTATCGCGAGCTTGAGGGCTTCTTTTTGCTTCGAGAAACCAGCTAAATGTTTTTCCCTTAAATTGGTTAATTTGGCCTCAGGCATAATCCCCGGCATAACTGCCTTGCCGCGAGGTAATAAAAAGTTCCGAGCGTAACCGGCGGCTACCTCTTTCTCTTCATATTTTTTGCCCAATTTTGCTACATCCTGCATCAGTACTACCTTCATATATGTGCTTGATTTAAAAGTAAAAAGTAGCTAGATCATAGCTTATTTAAACCCCCTTGTCCATAGGTCTATTGTCCCAACAGCAACTGCACCGCCTTGTCTAATTGGTGGTCACGGCCAGCCTCGTAATCCTCGGCTGAGAGCTCTACTACCACCGCCGGAGTTAGACCTTCTTTAGAGATTGATACGCCTTTGGGGGTCAGCCAACGGGCAATGGTTACCTTTAAGGCCGTTTCCCTAGTGACCGGCACCAGCTCTTGAACCGAACCTTTACCAAAAGTTTGTTCCCCCACCAAAGTGGCTATGTCATATTCCGAGAGGGCCCCAGCCAAAATTTCTGACGCCGAGGCACTACCCCGATCTACCAGCACTATCATTTTAAGATCATCGGTGAAAGCATTATAACCCTTACTGCGATAAGCCACGTCCTTGGCTCCCTCGCCTCGATGTTCCCAGACCACTACCTTGCCCTCCGGCAAAAACCAACTCGCCATATCGACTGCCGCATCTAAGTAACCCCCAGGGTTGCCCCGTAAGTCTAAAACCAAGCGGTCGGTCCCGGTCGCTTGGAATTTAAGCAAGGCTTGGCGGAATAAATCAGGCGAGTTAGCGCTGAAATTATAGAGTCGGATCACAAATACTTGCTCCGGCAAAAGCTCGGTCTCGATCGTGGGGATTTCAATAATATCGCGCTTGACTTGAATGTCTTGCGGTTCCGATCCGGCCGCTACCCGCAAAATAGTTAACTTAACCACCGTCCCCCGCTCCCCTCTAATATTACTAACCGCTTCATCTACCGACATTTCCGACGTCAACTCGCCATCAATACTTAAAATTTTATCCCCAGCTTGAATCCCGGCTCGCTTGGCCGGAGTGTTAGGTAGAGGGGCCACCACTGTCAAGATACCATCCTTAACCCCAATCTCCATCCCCACCCCACTAAAGTTACCCGAAATATCTTCTTCAAATTGCCGTTTTTCGGTCGGAGGTAAGAAAACAGTGTACGGATCCCCAAGGGCCGCGGTCATCCCGGAAATAGCCCCCCACAAGCGATCCTCGGTCTTGGTTTCGATAGTGCTAGTGCCGTTGCTATTAACATATTTTTCATCCAAGAGGGTCCAAGCTTCCCAAAATGGTGAGAAATCAACCGTATCCGGTTTCAGGGTTTCTAAGTCACTTAAACCACTCACCCGTTCAATAGCGGGCCCCCGCCGCTCCCCCAACTGCCAGCCACTCCAAAAGGTGGCCCCTAAAATAACCAGCACGAGTAGTAAGGTAAAAGTTGTACCAAGATAACGCTTCATAAATTTAAGTCTATCTAGTTTAACACATTCCTGCCCCAAGCCCCAAAACTGCTTGTCGAGAACTTTGGTTAAGACTATAATTACTTCATATGATACGACAATTTAAACACCAGGACATTACCTGGATCGATGTTTCAGTCCCAACGGCTGAAGAGCTTAATCAGCTGTCTCGCGATTATGAGCTTCATTCTCTAGTCGAAAACGAGCTATCCTCCCCTAGTCCACGGTCGCGTTTAGACAGTTATGAAAAGTATCTTTATCTGATTCTCCATTTCCCCGCCACCAATGCTTTGGATCAAACTTTGCCGGCTCCGCACAAAGTTGATACTAATGAGATTGATTTCATTATCGGTCAAAAATTTCTCATCACTATTCATTATCAACCAATTCAATCTCTCGATGAGTTTAGTGAGATTTTTGAAACGACATTAACACCGGATTACGCGGCCAAAAAAGCCCACGCCGGCTATCTTTTTTTTCACATTCTGATCAAACTTTACCAATCGCTGGATAAAAATTTGGAAATTTTAAATTCAGAATTAAAAAAAATTGAGAAGAATATTTTTGCCGGTCAAGAAAAAGCCATGGTCCGCGTCCTGGCCGACCTACATCACGAGCTCCTAGACTTCCGCTGGGCCCTAAAATCGCACACTGACATCTTGTCGCAACTTGAAGATGATACCACCGAATTTTTCGGGGCTGACTTTAGGTTTCATCCAAAACTAATTCGCTTGGCCTACAATCGCGTCAACACTGCTTTGAGTAATTTACAGGAAATGTACAATGACCTACGAACCACCAATGATTCCCTCCTCACAATTAAAACCAACGAAATAATGAAAGTTTTAACCATCATGGCTTTCATTACCTTCCCCTTGTCAGTTTTAACTTCTACTTTCGGCATGAACACTGTTAGCACCCCAATCCTGGGGGCTCGCCACGATTTCTGGATCATTGTTGTCATTATGCTAACAGCCGTAGCCACTATGTTTGGCTTTTTCCGCTATAAAAGATGGATTTAGCTATGCCCCGCTCCCCTCTTTTTTTCTACAATACTTTAAGTCGAAGTAAAGAAGAGTTTACCCCGCTTAACCAGGGCGAAGTTGGTTTGTATTCTTGCGGCCCCACAGTGTATGACTATGCTCATATTGGTAACTTACGGTCTTATATCTTATCCGATATTCTCCGCCGCACCTTAGAGTGGTCTGGTTACTCGATTCGCCAAGTGATCAACATTACTGACGTGGGTCACCTAGCTGGCGATACCACCGACACTGGCGAAGATAAAATTGAGCAAGCGGCGAGAGCCGCCTCTAAACAAGTGACGGAAATTACGACTCTGTACACCGCCGCTTTTTTTGACGACTTAGTTAAGTTAAACATTAAAACTACCGACACCATTTTTCCTCGCGCCACGGCCCATATCCCCGAACAAATTGAGCTGATTAAAACTCTGGAAACCAAGGGTTTAGTTTATGAGGCTGCTGATGGCTTATACTTTGACACCAGTTTATACCCGGCCTATACCGAACTAGGCCGGCTAAATTTAAGTGGGCAAGTGGCCGGGGCTCGGGTGGAGGTCACCAAGGGCAAGCGCCAACCGGCCGACTTTGCTTTGTGGAAATTTTCCCCGCCGGGGGCCGATCGGCTACAGGAGTGGGACTCTCCGTGGGGCCGAGGTTGGCCGGGCTGGCACTTGGAATGCTCCGCGATGAGCATGAAATATTTAGGCAAACATTTCGACTTACACACCGGGGGCGAAGACCATATCCCTGTTCACCATACGAACGAACGCGCCCAATCAGAGTGTGCGACCGGCGAACCCTTCGTTAACTATTGGCTACATAATGCCTTCATTACGGTAGACGGCCGAAAAATGTCCAAGTCACTAGGAAATTTTTATACTTTAAGTGACTTGGCTGGACAAGGATTCCCCGCTTTAGCTTATCGTTACTTTTTACTGGGGGCCCACTATCGTAGCCCCATCAACTTTACCTTCGAAGCCCTCGGGGCAGCCACCAAGGCTTGGCGAAAAGTAAACACTGAAGTGGCTAGCTTACCCACCGCCAGCAAAACTGATGATCACTTCATGGCTGAGTTTGAAGCTGCGATAGCCGACGACTTAAACACCGCCAAAGGCCTAGCTCTCTTGCACGAAGTTTTACACTCAAGCCTAGACCCAAGTGTAAAGCGCGCCACTATCCAAAAATTTGATGAGATTTTGGGTATCTTGGATCTAAATGGGAAACCGCTTGCCAACACTGTCATCCCCGAAACGATCAAGTCCTTAGTTCAAGACCGAGAAATTGCTCGTGGTCGTGGTGACTGGGCTCAGGCCGACTTACTCCGAGCTGAAATAGATAAACAAGGCTACACTCTAAAAGACACCTCGGCCGGGCCCGAACTGACACCCAAGACTTAGGTGTCTCCTGACTGAGGTATCCACAGCTTCTCCACCAAAAGCCGATAAAAAGGCCTATTTGGGGACCGTGGCCCACTCGGGCTCTAAGTGGCTTGTGCTACAATAGATTTACTTATGGCCGAAGCCACTAAAAATTTCGTTAAATCACCACTAAAGATCCCGCCACAGGATATTTCGTCCGAGCAGGCTCTCTTGGGCTCAGTGATGATCAAACCTGACTCGCTACACGAAATTCTTGATACTATTTATGCGGACACTTTTTATGCCAACAAACATCGGATCATTTTCAAAGGCATGGTGGAGTTACATGATAAGAATGAGCCGATTGATGTCGTCACCCTAACCTCTCACTTAAAAAACAAAAAACTGTTGGAGCAAATTGGTGGTAGTAGCTACTTAGCCGAACTAATCAGTCTTGTCCCGTCGGCCGCCAATATTGCTCATTACGCTGAAACAGTGGCTAAAAAATTTGCTCTGCGCAATCTAATCGATTCAGCCGATCGGATTTTAGAACTAGGTTACAACGAAAGCGAAGATATTGACACCGTATTCGACAAAGCCGAACAGTTAATTTTTAATCTTGGTACTTTTTCCAAAAAAACTTACATTGCCCTTAAAGATACCTTAACCGATGCTTGGGAACGTTTTGACAAATTACATAAATCTAAAGACGGCCACCGTGGGGTTCCGTCCGGCTTTCGCGATTTAGACAATCTGTTGTCTGGCTTTCAAAAATCTGACCTGATTATTTTAGCGGCTCGGCCCTCGGTCGGTAAAACTTCTCTCGCCTTAGACATTGTGCGTAATGTGGCTTGCCGGCAAAATTTGCCAGTGGCTATTTTTTCCCTGGAAATGAGCACCCAACAACTAGTCGACCGTATCATTGCGGCTGAAAGCCGCGTCGATTCCTGGAAATTGCGCACCGGTCGCGTATCGGCTCAAGAAGATTTTGACCGCATTCGCGATGCCCTAGACCAGCTATCTAAAGCGCCTATTTTCATCGACGATGAACCGTCCAACAATATTACCAAAATGAAAACGGTGGCCCGACGTCTCAAGTCGGAACATGGTTTAGCATTAATCGTGGTCGACTACCTCCAGTTGATGGTCCCCCGCCGGGAGTCGGACTCGATGGTGCAAATGGTGACGGAAATTTCTCGCTCCCTTAAAGGCTTGGCCCGCGAACTGGAAGTTCCGGTGATTGCTCTATCCCAGCTCTCACGAGCGGTTGAGCAGCGCGGGGGTAAACCACGGTTGTCGGACTTACGCGACTCCGGTTCGATCGAACAAGACGCCGATGTCGTAATGTTTATCCACCGAGAAGACCGTTTTGACGAAAGTTCCGAGCGAAAAAACATTGCGGAAATCCTAGTAGAGAAGCATCGTAATGGTCCGGTTGGTAAGATTGATTTGTACTTTGATGAACATCGCGTCAGCTTCAATACGGTGGAAAAAGGCGACTTTGGCTCGTTTTAAGTCGACCAATTTTATTCGTATTATTCGCCCGCCCAACATTACCCGAGGCTTCAGGCGACGGCGGACAGGTATGTAATTTGTAAATTCGTATCGCATTATACTTCGTTATTGGTATCGCCTTATATGAGCTCAAGCATCTTCGATCAACTAGTAGCTATGTTTATCAAGTTCCCCGGGATTGGGCCACGCCAAGCCCGGCGCTTTGTGTACTTTCTCCTCGCTTTAGATGAACAAAGTTTAAATCGTTTTACAGAAAGCATTTCGCTGTTAAAACAAAAAGCTAGACAGTGTGATCGCTGTGGCTATCATTTCTTTAAAGATGACCAAGGGGGCCAACTATGCCGCTTGTGTAGCGACCCTAACCGAGACCACTCTTTACTAATGGTGGTGGAAAAAGATTTAGATGTCGATACTATCAAGCGGTCAGACTCTTACCCAGGCCTATTTTTTATTTTAGGTGGCCTAGTACCAATTTTAGACAAAGAACCAGCTAAAAGGATTCGTTTGGCTAAACTCTTAAATTTAATTAAAACCGAACTTAAAAGTGGAGTATTAACGGAAATAATTTTAGCGCTCAGTGTTAACTCCGAGGGCGACTATACCATCGATTATTTAAAGCAACATCTCCAGCTGATTTTAGTAGATTATCCCAACACTAAAATTTCCGTCCTCGGCCGAGGTTTATCCACTGGTACCGAGCTAGAGTATTCTGATAGCGAGACCTTGAGAAATGCTTTAAAAAATCGAGGCTAAGGGTATCAACAAATATAAAAAACCGCTGGCTAAAATTAGGCCAGCGGCTACCATAGGCTCCGCCAGTTATAAACGCAGAACCACTGACAAACTAGGCTAGAGAATCCGCACCATCACCCCGTTACGTTGAGGACTATCCCCGTAAGTGTGGGAAAAGAAGGTTCTCGACCCACTCGCGTCTTGCTTGCAAGCACTGCAACCTGAATCCAGCTGGAGTTGGTCAAACCCACCCAACTTGACGTTGATATCTAATATCAAAGCCCCGAGATCTACCGCGACGAAAGCTGGTTGGACTGCGGCCCGAGGCCCTTTAGAAACCCGCCGGTCAAGCAGTAAGGCGCCCGGATATTGACGCCGTACTAACTCAAGCATTTCGCTGCCTGGCGGATAGCCATAGCAACAGGCTCCGATTCCCAGCCCAGCCCAAAAAGCTAAACGACTAGCTCGCTCGCCCATCAGCTCGATCGCCCGCTCAATGATGTTAGGTGAGCCATTAAGCTCAAGTAGACAACGTAAGCCCAAGTGAAGCAAGCATCCTCGCCCGGTCTGGGGACTAAATAGTATCCCCACTGGGCAATCGGCATTACAAATACCAGCACCCAAACCGCCGGCTACCAGTAGGCAGCCATCGGCGGGCCGAATCGGCTGAAGCAATAAATAATGGTTCTCCAATTCGCGAGGGCCAATTGAAGCGTGATTAAAGTGATCACTATTGGGGTTAACGATCTGGTGCGTAAACAGGGGTTCGGGCACCACACAGTTGACCTTCAGGCGGTTAATGAGGGCCAAGACCCGCCCTAAGTTATGAGCCGGGCGCCGTTGAGGAGTCAGATGGCCTTTAAGGGCGTGATCTCCTTCCGTCTGGCCCCCAATCACCATTTGCACTCGGCCATCAAAAATTTCTCTTAGCACCATAGATCTATCCTCCAGGGTTTATCAAGTTCAGTTAGTCCGCTTTTAGTTTTACCTCAATCCTTAAACTTTTGCAAACAAAAAAGCCCCACTTGGGGCTCTTTCGTTTAAACGTTAATTTTAGAAATTTTTACTTTTGAGTAAGGCTGGCGATGGCCTTTTAGTTTACGGTAGTTAATTTTGTTCTTATAGCGCAGAACAATCAATTTTTTATGGCGTCCTTCTTCTACAAATTCACCATCTACTGTTACCCCTTTCAAATTTGGCTCCCCGATTTTGGCCACGCCCTCACGGGAAACTAAGAGGACTTCATCAAAAACCACCTTACCGCCGGTTTCATAGTCAGGCAACTTTTCAATCGTCAAAATATCGCCTTCGGCGACTTTATACTGCTTTCCCCCCGTTTTTATGACCGCAAAATTCATACCTCAGTATTGTACTAAAATAGCTTAAAAATGCAAGGTCCAGGCTATTAGAGGTGATGTTTTTCAGCTCAGTTGAGCTATAATTGGAGTAGTTGGTCTAGGGAGGGTCAAATGATGAGAAAAGCCCTGATTTATAGTGCGCTCACCTTGGTTCTAGTTACCTTTGGGACGGCGGTCATAAATTGGTACTATTTTGCCATCCGTACCCTAGAGTGGGAGGAAGACCTGGTCATAATTTTTGTGCCCGTGTTGGCCATTGTCCTCTTGTGGTGCCTCGTCATTCTGCCCCTGGTCGCCCGGCTCACCCCGAAGTCATAGTCCCCTCTTGCCACGGGCCAGAGGGGACATTTTTCCACTCACCTACTCTTCTAAATCCGGTTTATCCAAGCGGAGCACTTCTATCCCACCGCCTTCGCCGGTAATACGCACCACGTCTTTATCGATTTTCTTAAACTCCTTATAGGCATTATTGTAGTGGCTAACCGTCGTCCCCAAAGACCCGCCAATTTTTTGCATAAACGAGTCATAGACACTGAGGTGTTTACCCAACTCCCCTACCCGCTGCCGTATTTCCTTGGCCGATTCTTCTATTTGTAAGGCCTTCAAACCTTGCAGGACGGTTTGTAAATAAGCTAAAAAGGAGGTCGGTGACACAATAATGACGTGATACTTCGCCGCCGCTCGCTGAATCAAATTTTCGGTTTCGCCGTGAATCGCCCCCACTTTATTGACCAGCAAATCGTAATAAATCGCCTCGTGAGGAATAAACATAAAAGCAAAGTCCAGTGTACCTTCGTTCGGCCGAATATACTTACCCGTCTCCTGGATGCGCATTTTCAAATCACTTAAGAATATCTTTTCCAGTTTTTCCCGCTCGGCCGGATTTTTTTCTTCATTGATACGGTTGTAATTTTCCAAACTGAATTTTGAATCAACCGGAATAACTTTATCTTTAATGAAAACGGCCGCATCCACAATCTCTCCGTCGGCAAACTTATACTGCATTTCGAAACTACCCGGGGGCAACACATTTTTCAACAAGGTTTCCAAGTAATACTCCCCCAGAATTCCTCGCTGTTTGGGATTTTTTAAAATGTCTTGTAAATCCCGTAATTGGTCGGTAAAGTTCATCACCTGCTTATTGGTCTCATCGAGCTTGGTTAGGCGCTCTGTCACATCCTGGATAATTTTAACCGACTCGGCAAACTGCCCTCGCATCGATTCTTGCATAAACTTTGACGACTCTTTAAGCTCAGTACGCACGTGACCCATCCGATCGTCAAGAAGACGTGTCAGTTCATTCATTTGGTTTTGTAGCATCATAAACGACTGGCCACTGGCCTCGGTCGTAGCACCCAATTTTGACTTCGCTAAGAAGCGCCAGCCAATAAAGACGACTAGTAAGCCGCCAACTACCCCTATCATCAGATAAGTTATTTCCATACCGCTTTATTATATCAATGAGTCAGCAAAAAAAATAGAGCTCGACCGAGACTTGTTTTCGCTAAATTCTTATCAAATGAAACAATTGACACCATAAACTTCATCCGTTAAAGTAAAATAATGTTAAAGCTTGGAACTAATCAGGGTAACTATTTTGGTTTTTGGTTTACCCCTACCCCAACGAGGGGGGCCCTTTTTAGTTACTGAGAGTGAGAATCAGTTTCAGAAATTAAAAAGAGCTCCCCTCCCGGGGAGTTTTTATTTGATTAGGTCTTTGGATAACCAATAGGAGAACTAGATTATGGTGCAAAGCACGGGTGAATTACTGAAAAGCCATACGACCGCCTTGGAGGAAGCTTTTCGGCAAGTCGGTACCGATACCAGTCAGGACATCACTTACAAAGTCCTCGCTTGGCTCGCTGCCGAGCTACCGCCCGGATCGGATTTACAAGCAGAAAAGGTCGAGCAACTGGTCCAGCGGGTGACTCGTCATATGGGTAGTGGAGAAGGCAAGGCCGCCACTTTGATTTACCAAATCAATCACCTGTTTAGTCGCACCCCCGAAGCCACCACTCGTCGAGCGGTTTAGGCTGTCTCCCCCACCCCCCGGTCGCAAGGCGATCGGGGGTTTTATTTTACATTTCATGAGATTCTGACCGCTCTAAATTATCCAACAGGTCCATAATTTTCTGGTACAAATCAGAGCAACCTTCTTGATCAGCCTGACAGCGGGCATCCTCTAAACACTCTAGAGCCCCCTCTCGATCACCAGCCGCTAGATATAGCTCGACTCTAGCCATCGTAAATCTAATTTCCGGCTCTGGGCGGGGTAAACTTAAAACCACTTGTTCTTGAATTACTGTCCACCCATTGATAGCTGTCAGCACTTCAGCATCTCCTAAGCCTTTTTCTTGGATCAGCTTTATTAAAGTGGCTGGAACTTCGATTGGTGAACTTTTTGACTCCCGGTTGGGAAAATTTTCCATAAATTAATTATAAATTAAAATATCTCATAATTATTCAAGCGACTTTTGACCCCTTTCACTGCTTCCCTTTGTACATGTTTTAGTATAACAGAAGTTGCCAGAATAAGTTGAGGGTAAGAAATTAAGAAAAAGAGGCCCCGGCGCGATAAGCGTCGGGGCCTGAATCAGCAAACATTGCATCAAAGAGCAAACGGTCGGCAGACCTTCTTCTTTAGCTCTTGGAAGCGCAGACGGAAGGTACGTCGACTGACCGGGAGCTCTGAAACAATGACGGGTAGTTGCCGGTCCCCAGGACAAACGAGTTCCTGGAGGGAGACCGTAAAATACTCGTCCTCTCGACGTTTCCGCGCCGCTTCCCGCTCTTCCTTCAATTTTTCCGCTCTCTGGAGCTGTCTGTGGTGATAGTCGGGATCGTAGAGATATTTTGCCAGCTTGTAGGCCGCGATGATCCCCACGACTACCAGGACCAGCAAGTAAAGCCAGGCTTCTACAACAAGCCAAGAGACTGCCATACCCAGCCAGGCACCGATAGCCGACACGAAGCCCCAATAAGCCCAAACACTAGCTGCGACTCCCGCGACCGCGAGCCAAAGACAAGGATGCAGGAACAGAAACAAGGAGTTTCTTTTATTTCCCTCCTTGTCTCTAAGTACAAGATTGTTCCTTGGATGCCAATACATCGTGGTGGGCGGGTCCCATACATCTTCAAACCGGTATGTCCAGATTCGAAAGACCGGCGCAAACTTCCAGTAGCGCCGTGCCGTCAGAATGGTGAACAGAAGAGCGGTCAAACGTATTGGACATTTGACGGCAAAGATGAGCGGAACCAGGACGAACTGCAAGGTGTAGGCGAAGATCCGCCGACGTCGATAGGCACACTGGTCAACCGGCTTACGGGAGAAGAGCAGATTGACCCACTTCTTTTCCCACTCGGGCGGTTCAGGCGCGAAGAATTCGGCCCCGACTTCGACGTTGACACTTGCGACATCTAACAGATATTTAAGACGACAATCTATCTGAGGGATGTTCAAGAGGGACAACTCGTCGTTCCCGTCGTAAAGATTGTACGTTGGTACACCATTTGCTTCCTTAGAAGCGAAGGCCTGCCGTAGACGTTGTTTACCCGATTTTGAGCGGTCCTCTCGAGGATGACCCCAATCATCCTCACACCAAACGACGAATGCGTTCAACGTGTGGGTGCCGGCTCGACGCAGGCGGATATACTCCATGGCCCGATCAATCGGGAACATGTGTCTGTCCACCTCTCTGTCTCCATAGACCACCGAGATGACGACGTGGATGTTTTGCGCGTTTCTCTTCCTCAACTCCTCCCAGTCTCCTGGGCACAGGCACCACCGGACCGGAAAAACCGGATCAACCAATGACTTCGTATTGTCGACGAACAAGCGTAACATACTGCCTCCTTCTGCAATTTTCTGCCATGTCAAACAACACACTACTAGCAGTATATCACAGTCGTAGTAAAAGTCAAGCTGTGCAATTGATAGAGAAAAAGAGCTCAGTTGGGCAGTTTTTTAAGAACGTTGAGTGTGGATACTTAGTTGCACAACGACGCCTTACGATCGAAGGTGGACAACACCGTCCTTATACGAATGACGTATGATGGACCTGTGAGAAATCTTGTGAACCAGATTCAGGTGAATCACTAATTTTAATATATTTTTTGCTCGCAAAGTAAAATACAACGACTGTTAATATTAAACCGGCCAATTCTGCACCGTAAACTGCGAGTTCTAAATTTACTATTTCTCCTTCCATATCTCCTACAGCTGTTAAGATTGATTCAACATACACTAAGATACTTAACGCAGTTAGAGTAGTGGCTATATTTATAACTTTTCGTATATCTTTAAGTATAAAATATTTATTTACACGACGAGATGATAATTTTACTCCAAGCCATATGGCCAAAACCGGAACAATAATATATCCAATCATTGTTAAGCTTGGGGTTAGCCAGGTACAAATTGATTGGCTTATTAAACCGCCAAATCCACAATCTAAATATAAATACCCTGTTAAAGCTGTATAAATAAGCTGAAAAATAACAGCAATAATTCCCGCTACAAACCAATGAGATGCTGCGATTCGCCAAGCTGAATATTCTTTCTTTGTTTTCATCTACTTTATTTAATGAATAAATAATATCTTTACTAGCCACTTCGTCTAAGGCTAGTATATACCTTATATTTAAAAAAATATAGTAGGGCTAAACACCTCAAGGAAGTGCTTCGCACTCAAAATTTATGTGGTCGACAATAATTTGTTTTTCGTCAAAACTAGAAATCTAATATAAATAACCTACTTATAGATTATGGACTTATGGTATTTTTCTTGAAAATGCGTTAATTCTTTAATCTCATCGATAGTGTAGTCCTCCCCTGCCGACACAATTAATTTTATTTCCCCATCACCTTCCCTCTTAATTCCAGCAATCACTACTCCTTCAAACTCAGCAAGGGCTATCTTGGGTCCAAAAACATAAGCATCGATTTCCTCTTGATCAGCCTCAGATATAGTTCCTGGAATATAGCCATAGTTGATCGGATAAATAGTGGTAAAGCGCGGGTCCGGATGCTTTGAGCCTAATGGCCTGTCCATTACTACTTTCACTTTTTTACCAAGCCAAATTTTAATTTCAGGTAGCATATGATTGAAAGTTTATTGGTGCGCTTCGCGCGCAATTTGTTGTGGTCCACAATAATTTACTCGTCGCCACTCGTAAAATTTTGCCGACCCCTACCGGGAATCTCCCCCTACGGGGGCGGGTACTTTTCGGCCAAGACACCTTTACCAGGTGCTTGGCAGCGAAAAGTCTTTCCATTTCCGGACGCAAGACAAGTAGTTGTCTTGCTTAGGGTCACAGCTAGATTTGTAAAACAAAACCACTCCTTCGGAGTTGTTTTGTTACCAAAATCTACGCTGTGACCCTACCGGGAATCGAACCCGGATTGCCGCCTTGAGAAGGCGATGTCCTAACCGTTAGACGATAGGGCCAGAAGGAAGCAATATAGTGTATGAAGTATACTGTATTTAGTATATGAGACTTCCTATACAAAATACCATATACGACATACTCCATACTATCTCAGTCATCAATTATACGGAAAAATGGCCTAAAATCAAGACAAAAAAACAGTTAAATTTCCTTAACTTGACAAATTGAGCTTATATAGTGTATAATAAAAAAGGTTTGAACTTCGACAAGATCTGCTGGGGTCCGCCCCTGTATTGCCTGGTCCGCCCAGGGTCAAGCAGATCACCAAGGCGTCTCCGGACGCAAGGAGAGAAAGATGAGCCAGGAACCCACCATCGAGACCATGTTTTTTGTCTTTGTATGCGCAGCCCTTGGGCTACTACTGGTGACTATACTCACTGTTAGGATTCTTTACAGTATTAAAAGATTCCGCCAGCAACGGAAAAACGGCAAATGGTTGATGATTCTATACAACCACAACCAAGAAAGTTTCCTTGCAGCCCTGGAAAGCCGAGAGATTGCGGTATATAGTCAATTCAATCTCCCTTTATGCCTTGACGAGTTCGGACTTGAGCCATCGGCCAAAGCTTACGGCTCTTGGCTAAGGTGTCAAGCCAACGACCAGGAGAAATATCACCTGGAATACGGTCCGGAAAATGAGTTTGGTAGTAAAGATTGGGACTTGGACAAAAGATGGGAGTGGCTACTGAACCACCTGCGTAGGGTTGTCTATGCTTTCAACGGCAACCAGGGCAAGGTCATCAATTTTTGCAACCAAACCTTTAAACGGCACGAGAAGTACTGGAATAAACTCTTTGACCTTACTCCTTGGCATAACGAAAATTGGTTGGACAAGGCATTAGACCTTGTGATGTCTAAATATCGAGAGGAAGAAGAGAAACGAAGAGTGGCCAGGTTGGTCAACAGAGCCAACCAAGCTCTCAAGTAAAATAATAAGCCCCGGCTTGCACCAAGCAAGCCGGGGCTAAATTTTCCTCAAGTTTACAGACGATTGGTTTTATGCTAAAATATAAACAGTAAGATAACCCAAGGAGGGATTCCCTGATGGATATCTCCGGAGCGACAGTCGGGGTGATTGTAGCTGTCCTAGTGGTAATAGCGCTCTACCTGATCTGGCACATTTGGCAGTGGTGGCGCGACGCACCCAACCCCGAAGCGGAACGAAAGAAGGAAGAGTTTTGGAAAAGTATTCGCTAGTATTAAACAACCGACCGTCTTTGCCTCAAGCAAAGACGGTCGTATTTTTTAAAAAGTTTTGTGATAATGTTACCGGGCTTTCCACTCTGGTTCCTGCCGACACAAAAGTTCCCCCGCCCGTAAGGGTTCAGCCATAACTTCCTCCACCACCCGCTCCAGACGCATCCCCTGAGAACCCTTAATTAAAACCAAGTCACCGGATTCAATAAAAGAATCTAAAAATTTCCCAGCCTCCAGTGCTGTGTGGAAACTTTTAATTTGCTCTACCTTCATCCCCCCCTCCAGAGCCCCCTCCACGATAAACTTGGCTCGCAAGCCCACTGCCACCAAATAGTCTAAAGTCTCCGCGGCCAAGCGACCGGCTTGCCGATGCGCCTCGATGGTATACTCGCCCAACTCCAACATATCTCCGAGAACGGCCACTTTCCGACCAGCCCCCTCTAACTTGTTTAAAGTCATCAGAGCCGCTTCCAAAGCCGCTGGCGAAGAATTATAAGTATCATCTAAAAGCATAGCACCTTTAATGCCAAGGATAAGCTTCAAGCGACCAGGCGGCGTCACGAGAGCGGTCTGGATTTCCTCAGCTACACTTACAATATTCAGCTCGGTGGCTACCCCCACCGCAATCGCCGCCAGGACACAATAAACCTGATGATCTCCCACCACCTCTTTGATCCGAATGGGAATAATCTGACCATTAGTATTTAACTTAAAAGAAATACCGGCGGGTCGAGTGCGTCCACCGGCTTCTTCATACAAGGTTTGAATATTTGAAGCGTAAATATCAGCCTCTGGACTAAAGCCATAGCTTAAAGTGCGAACTGTTAGTTTCTGGGCCCGCTCCCGCAAAGTTTCATCATCAAAATTATAGATTACAATCCCGTCTTTTTTTACTCCGTGAACTAGGGCCATTTTTTCCTTCACTACCCCTTCACGATCGGGGAAAAATTCAATATGCACCGGTACTTCCGGGAGACGTGTTAAAACCCCTATATCCGGCTTAAGCCATTTCATCATTTTACTGATGTCCCCCGGTCGGTCCGCCCCCACCTCAAGCACCAACCACTCCGGATACTTAGTGGGAAAAAGTAAATCAGAAGCACCAGCTAAAATCACCTTAGTCCAGCCCCAAGGCGACAACCAAGCCGACTTACGGCCCAAGATAGTAAGAGGTAACCCAGTTTCGCTGTTATAGCTTTTTTCACTTTTACGGACCCGATAAGCTGACGCTAAAATGGTGTAAATTGCATCTTTGGTCGAGGTTTTGCCGACACTGCCCGTCACCGCCACAATTTTGGGCCGGTGCTTCCGTAGAAGCCACCTGGCTTCATAGGCTAAAATATTGGAAATAACCTGCTTACACCAACTCTTTAAATTTTGAGTCATAATCAGATGAAATTTATTCTCTAACGGTCTGGCGGAACTTCATAATAGTTTAGCAAAAATTTGGCCGTCTCCATAAAGGGCCCAGTGAGGGTCTCTGAAGAGTAACGTATATTACGCGGGTTGACCAGATACATAAAAACTACAAACCGAGGCTGGTAAGCTGGATAGTAGCCGAAAAACGAGTGCAAATAACGATCTTCATCATACCCACCACCGGCGGCCGCAATTTCGGCGGTACCGGTTTTAGCGGCAATACTGTAGTTTGGCAAACTGGCGGTACCACCCACCAAAGCCTCATCCACCGCCTTGATAAGCATTTGAGTGATATCTTCCAAGGCGCCCCGATTTAAGAGTCCCTCCTTCAGTATCACCGGTTCTAAATTTTTAGTGGGCCCCAAATCATACTTGATAGATTTCACCACCCGCGGCTGAACCAACTTGCCACCATTCGCGAGCACGGCAAAGGCCCGCGTAATCCCAATCGGAGTTAGAGCAATACCCTGCCCAAAAGAGGCGGTGGCGTACTCCACCTCGCGCGGGCTATTTAAGTTTTTAACCAAGCCGGCCACTTCACCCGGTAAATCTATCCCTGTCTTGTCCCCCAAGCCGTAGGCCAGCATATAATCGCGAAAGCTCTCTTTACCCATTTTCTGCATCACAAAGACCGCGCCGGTATTTAAAGAGTTGTCAATAACCTCCTGCATATCCACCAAACCACGCGCCTTTTTGTCGTGATTCATAATCCGACGATTGTTTAAAATCACCTCGCCAGTATCAAAGTAAGTGCTCCCTGGTTTAATGACCCCTTGGTCTAGCCCGGCCGCTAGGGTTAAAGGCTTGACCACCGAACCCATTTCAAAAACCCGCTCCACTAAAGGGTTTGGTAAATTATCTAAGCTCGCTTGCCGGCCACCCGGGTCAAAGTCGGGAAAGGCCGACATGGCTAAAATGTCGCCCGTATGAGGGTCCATAATAATCGCCCCGCCCGCTTCGGCCCCCCAGCGCTCGACAGCTTCACCTAATATCTTTTCCAGCCGAGCTTGGACCACCGGCTCGATAGTGAGAACGATATCGCCCTCAGACTCAACCGCTTCGGCCGTCACCACCCCTTTAACCCCTAAAAATATCTCCGCAAAAAAACTCGCAAAGGAACCAGTCTCACGACTGGTTAAAATATTATTATAATAATGCTCTAAGCCGTAGATTCCCGTGTACTTTTCATTTTGATTAGCCATAAAACCTAGAACGTGAGCCGCGGTTCGACCGGCTGGGTAAAAGCGCCGTTTTTCCTTGTGCACATACAGACCGCGAACGTCTAAAGCTTTAATTTTCTCGGCTACATCAGTCGTCACCCCGCCAGCTATCTCCTCGTACAAACTTTTAGTTTTTTTTGTTTGAGCCAAAAAATCCGACCGTTTCAAATCCGGTAGAATGGGGGCCAATAAATCATAAACCTGGTCAGCTTCCGTCACCAGCTGAGGATTCATAGTAATTAAAAACTCCTGCCGCAAGGTAGCCGCCGGTACTAAAGTTTGATTTTTATCCGAAAAATAAATCGAACCGCGATCAAAAAAAGTTCGGGCCGAACGCAAATATTGTTTATCGGCTTGTTCGCCGTAACTATCACCATGTACCACCTGCAGAAAAAAAAGTCGAGTCGCAAAAATTACCGCCACCAAGGCTAGACCCAGACCGATAAGTTTTAGACGAAAAATGGCATTAACTTTCATTATCTAAGAGCGAGAGAGTGAGAGTATTGGGTACAACTTTGGCAAAGACCCCTTTGGCTGGAGCATCGACAAAGCCGCGCTCATAAGCTAACTCTAAAGTAATTTTTTCCGATAAAGCCATATACTCGGACACCAAGCCGGTAATTTCGGTTTCGGTTAAAGAAATCATTTCCTCCTGCTCCTTTCTGGCCACCACATTGAAAATTGAGCTATTCACTAAATAGACATACAACAGGGCCTGACTGACCAAGATTAAAATAAGCAGTCCAATTATTTTCTGCTCGATATTTGGAATCAGTAAGGCTTTAGTGGTCATTTTGAGTCTAAGTGAATTAATAATTAAAAGTAAATTGAAGTTATATTTTTTGCCAAACTCTAAGCTGGGCGCTCCGACTACGAGGATTAGCTAAAACTTCAGCTCGGGTCGGCTTGATGGCCCGCTTAGTAATAGCTTGTCCAACCCCGGAGGCCCGAAGCTCGGCCCCAAACACTTTAGCAATCCTAGCCTCTAGACTATGAAAAGAAATGACTCCCAGTCGCCCTCCAGGGACTAGTACCTGCCAAGCGCCCGCGAGACCTTCTTTAATAGCCTCAAGCTCATCACCCACGGCGATCCGTAAAGCCTGAAAGGTCTTGGTCGCCGGATGGATCTTGCGCCGTCGATACCATAGTGGTACCGCCCTTTCAATGGCGCCCACCAGATCAAAAGTAGATGCTAGTGGTCGGGCCCGTCTAGTTTCAATGATCTCCCGGGCAATCCGGCGGGCAAATTTTTCTTCACCATAGGCATAAATAATGTCCGCGAGGGCTGTTTCATCTAGAGTGTTAAGTAAATCAGCGGCCGTTAGACGATCGCCGGGACTGGCACTTAAGGTCATCTTAAGCGACTCATCTCGCTTGAAAGACAAGCCTCGTCCAGGCTCATCCAACTGCGCTGAGTTGAGGCCGAGGTCAAACAGGGCAATATCAACCTTAGCTATCCCCTCTGCCTCTAATCTTTTCTTTAACTCGCGAAAGTTAGCGTTAAGAAAGATAAGCTCACACGAGGCTTGAGCTAAACGCTCTTTAGCTATGGCGAGGGCGGCTGGGTCCTCATCAAAAGCAATCAGCGTCCCCATAGGACCAATCGCCGAGGCCAATTGTAGCGAGTGACCACCAAAGCCAACCGTCGCGTCGACCACCGTCTCACCGGAAACCGGAGCCAGATTGGTTATAACTTCATTTAAAAGAACTGGGGTATGAGAACTCATACTTAAAGGGCGCCGATTTCGCCTAATTTTTCCGCCAACATATCAGCCTGTTTTTTGACCCGACCGGTATAATCTTTCCAACGGTTTTCGTCCCATATTTCTAGCCGGCTATGCAAACCCGCGATTACCACCTTGGTCGAGAGTCCGGCAAACTCTCGTTGGAAGTCTGGTAAGAGAATACGCCCCATGGCATCAACATCAGTCTCCACCGCTCCTCCGAGCATAAAACGGTTAAAATCGCGGGTGCTCGCCTGGCCGAGGGAAAGGTTAGCCAACCCTTGGGCTGCTTTTTCCCACTCCTTCAAGGGATAAACAAAAAGACAGTTATCTAAGCCGTAAGTGACCACTACCTTTTTGCCAATCTCCTTTCTAAACTTGGCGGGTAAAGCCAAACGCTTTTTGACGTCAATTGTGTGCCGGTATTCTCCTATCAACATAAGCGTTTTTGGTTAATTACCCTTTCTTTGGAAATAGTATTTTTGGCAAAATACTATTTCCCACTTCTTCCCACTACACTGATAGTATAACCCACCAAGGTCCACTTCCCAACCCCGGTTATCCACATAAAACTCAACCGCCGGCGGTCGCCGGCGGTTGAGTTTTACCCCCTCCCTAATCACCAATTACAGCACATCTGTCCCTATCCAAGGTTTAACCTTGGACTCCATTATTACACCACACCAACCACCATCCTGAAGTTTAACTTCGGGATGGGAGGGAGGGTGGTGTAATATTGCTTATTGGCGTGCCAGAATACCCCGAGGCTTTGCCTCGGGGATAGGAGGCACTAACGACAGGAACGGCGGAGCCGTTTCTTCTACCAAAAAACCAGCCCTGGTGCCTTCGCCTAATATCCCGCCCCTTTGCCTCGGGGATAGGACGAAGAACTGGTTTATTGGTTATCTTTAGGACGAACCAGTGGAAAAATTTGAGTTTCGCGAATGGACTTACCGGCCAAATAAGAAAATAGACGCTCACCGAAACCAAAACCGAAGGCCGGGGGCATCCCATGTTCAAGCATTTCGACGAAATCCGAATCCGGCATCATCGCTTCCTTATCCCCGCCCGCCAAGAGTTCCTGCTGGACTCTAAATCGTTCCGCTTGATCCGCGGGGTCATTAAGTTCAGCGTGAGCTCGGCCAAGTTCACTACCAGCCAGTATCACCTGACAGGTTAAAGTCAACCGCGAATCCTCTGGATGTTCTTTTGACAAAGGTGCCACCAGCTTCGGATGATTCACTAAGAAAGCCGGCCCACTTATTTGCTTGCGGCAAAATTTCCACAAGCTATCCGCGAGCCGTTCCCGATTCTCACCCTCGTAAGTTACCCCCAGTTCGGTTAACTTGGCTTTTAAAGCACTTTCACTAGCTTCTAAAACATTTATCCCGAGCATTTTTTCAATCGTCTTAACATAGTCGAGTTCTTCCCAGTCGGCCGCTAGATCGAAGTTATGACCCTTTACTTCAAAACTAGTTCGTCCAAAAACGTTCTGAGCCAAAGTTCGATACAGCTCTTGAATTAATTTTTTACCATTAGCAAAAGACAAATACGCGGCGTAGAATTCAATGTTAGTAAATTCTTGCAAGTGTTCAGGGCTACTACCTTCGTTCCGATACACCCGCCCGATTTCAAAAGTTTTTGGAAAGCCGGCGGCGAGTAATCGTTTCTGCCACAATTCACCCACCGAGATCCGCAAAAAAACATCCAGATCAAAATCGTCATGATGAGTTTTAAACGGATTAGCTTCTGCCCCACCAGTGGAAAGTTCTAAGGTTGGAGTTTCCACTTCCAAGAATCCACGCTGTTTTAAGAAAGAACGCACTTCGTCCCAAAAGCGGGCTTTCAATACAAAAAGGTCACGCGTCTCCTCATTCATTAAAATGTCTAGATAGCGCTTCCGAAACCGAGCATCATCATCAGTCAAGCCGTGCCACTTATCTGGTAGCGGCAGTAGAGTTTTGACGAGCATCCGCCAGTCAGCCACCGCCAAAGTTTTTTCTCCACGCTCAGTAATAAACAAGCTCCCACCCAGTTCAATAAAGTCGCCCAAATCCACCGTATCTTTAAACAAATTAAAGGCCTCCCCATCTAAGGCATCACTTTTTAATAAGCCCTGCAGACGAGCCGACCCATCATCTAAATCAATAAACACCACCGCTCCCTGACCACGAATAGCCCGTACTCGCCCCGCCAGTCGCACCTCCGCCCCTATTTCTACCAAGTGATCCCAGTCAGCCACAATGGAGGCTAAATCCCCTGTTCGCTCGACAGTAGCCGGATAAACTTCCTGACCAGCGGCTTTCAACAAACCGAGTTTTCTCTCGCGTTCGACTCTTATTTCGTCTAAGGAAGCCATAGGACTAAAATTTAAAACTATTTGATATCGATAATAGAGTACTTAACCTTGCCCCGAGGAGTTGTCACTTCTACCTCCTCCCCTTTTTTCTTATCTAAAAGAGCCAAGCCGAGAGGTGAATGATGAGACACCTTACCCTCTAGGGTATTAGCTTCTTCCGAACCGACAATTATGTATTTTGACTCCGCCCCGCCATCTTTTTTAACCACCACTGTCGAACCAATCGACACCTTACCTTTGGGAGTGACGCCGGAAATGATAATGGCCGACTTAAGAATTTGTTCAATTTCGCTAATCCGACTTTCAATATCCGCCTGTTTATCACGAGCTTCGTGATACTCGGCATTTTCGGATAGGTCACCCAAGGACTTGGCATACTCCAACTGCTCAGCAATGTGCTTACGCTCGACCATTTTTAAGTGATTTAACTCATCATTTAACTCATCATGTTTTTCTTGACTTAAATAGGCAGCGGTATTGTTCATAAACGAATATTAGCTCGATTAAAAGTACGGCTAGTATAACTTAAGCGGCAGCTAAAAGGCAAGATAACTTATCTTCAGTTCAAATACTCCGGGGTGTAAATAGCCATCCAGTCTATAAGCCGCCGCATCACTACCCCGCCCCCAGCGGAAACACCCCGGGGGCCCTGCTCCATCACAACCACAAAAGCGTAACGGGGGCGCCCGTAGGGAAAGTAGCCACTGATCCAGGCATTCACATAGCGTTTACTGGCATCCACTTCGGCCGTACCCGACTTGGCCGCCACTTCCACGGCCGGAGAATTTAAAACCAAAGCGGTACCGTTTGTCACCGTTTGTCTCATCGCTTCTTGAATGACTTTAAAATGAGTAGCTGAAAAATTGGATTGATTAATCACTTTAGGTTCTGCTCGCGCTACCAAAGTCGGTTGTAATAAACGACCGTTATTGGCTAGATAAGAGACCGCTCGCGCTACTTGAAGCGGGGTAACTAAATACCCGTACTGACCAATCGAGGTATGGTAAGTATCACCCAGGCGCCACGGCTCACCATTAAAAGTTTTAGCCTTCCACTCGGGATTAGGAATCACCCCCGCTGCCTCCACATTCAGTTCGATACCGGTCGGGGCTCCAAAACCGGCCAACCGGGAATACTTTTCAATTCTACTAATACCCAAACCAGGCTGGCCACCGGCGCCACCACCAATGGTATAAAAATAAACGTTAGATGACACCGCGAGAGCCCGGCGCAAGTCAACTGCGCCATGAGCCTTATTATCATTAAAAATACTCGGTTGATCAGGGAAATATGGATTGGGTACCACCAAGCGGCCACTGCTATAAATAGTTTTAGTCGGGCTAATGATATTTTCCACCAAAGCCGCTAAACCTAAATAAGGCTTAATGGTCGAACCTGGACTATATAACCCCGACACCACCCGGTTTAGGAATGGGTTGTCTGGATTGGTGACATACTCGTTAATTAAAACTCGGTTTTTACCAGCGGCCATCACATTCATATCAAACTCCGGAAAACTAACTAAACTTAAAACCTCACCGGTTTCAACATCCATCAACACGGCTGCCCCACCCTTAAAGCCATTATTAGTCGCCACTTCACTAATAATCTCATAAAGTTTAGCTTGAACGCGGGCGTCGATAGATAAAGTGATACTTTCCCCCGGTGTGGGTACCTTCGATACATGATCCGATTCCACTCGGCCGCTAGCATCCACCTCTTCAATTCGCACCCCTCGCTCACCCATCAATATAGAATTAAAAGTATTTTCCACGCCATTCTTGCCAATATACTCTTTGGGATTAAAATCCCCGTCTTTAAGTTCCAACTCATTCGGATAGCCGATATAACCTAAAACATGAGCAAAGCCACCGCTCTCTATATACTCGCGTTTGGGATTATTCCAAGCCAAGGCTTCCCCGGTGCGATCATAAATAATGCCACGGTCAGCAAAAACTAAAGTGTGTCGCAAACGATTCTGATTACTTCTAGTGGCATAGTCTTTACCTTCTACCACTTGAATAAAGCCAATCCGGCCGGCAAAAACTAAGCAAATAATCAAAAAAGTACCAATAGTGCCCCAAATAGCCTGTTTGGAAATGGGCTTTTCTATTCGGCCCTCAAATTGCTGGTTATCAAAGGAAGGTAGGTTGCGCGAGTCTAAAAAAATCTCATCAAGATCCAAAGTGATCCGACTAGATTGTCGTCGCCAATTGAGATAGTCAAATATTTTTCCCATGCCTAATCATTATAAATGATTAGGCGCTCTCTGACTAAATCACCGATTAAAAAGCTACCCGCCACCGCCACCGTTCCAAACAAGGCTGGCAGCTCCCAGCCCCCCACTGTCATAGTTCCTAAAAACAACTCTAGAAAAAGGACGGCCACTAAACCTTCAAAATACCAAGCAAAAAAAAGGGCTCCCACTATGGCTAAAATCACCACCCAAAGTCCCGGTAGCCAAAACCAAGCCGCCAAAAAAATGAGATTAAAAATTATTCGACTCATTATAAATAGACACGAAGCGTAAAGTATAAATGTTTAGCGGGGGCTTGATATAAATTTGCTGGAACGGGGTTTGTTCATTACTCTCAACTCCACCCACCACTCCTAAAACATACTCGCGGTTACCTACCACAGTGCGGACAATATCATTATGAACCACTTTTACTCCAGCCGGTACGGACACTAAGAAATTGCCGCCACCCCGACCAGTTGCTACCGCCGGTACATTATCCGATCCGATCATCACTCTGGTCTGACGTCCAGCCGATGAATAGAGGCGCGCCAAGGACGATCGGCTGCCGATTTGTACAATTTCACCTAACAACACTCCACCCTCGACTAAAACCGGATCGCCCAAATCAAGCGATAAGCCTGCGCCCAAATTCTCTCGCCCCAGATCTAACATAAAAGTGTCGTAACCAAGGTAACCAGCATGAGCCAATACTTTAGCGACCAACATCCTCTCTACCCCCTCCGATTGGCCGCGACCTAGACTTTGCTCTAAAGCCAACAGTTCCTCTTGTTTAGCTGACAGTAGAGTTAGAGCCGCTGCCGCTTGACCCAACTCCTTCCGCAAAGCTTCATTTTCCGCCAGTAGCTTGGCCCGGTTGGATAAAAAGCCAAAATTATCAGCCAAGCCAAAAAAGACCGAAGCGGAACCACTCCTTACGGGACCAACGACTGCTAGTGTCGGTCCAGAGAGAAATCTGACCAACAAACCTCCCCCCAGTAAAAGTACGATAATCACTAAAGACCATAAAGCCTTACTAAGACCCGACAGTGGACGACGATGATTGGAATAAACAGTTTTTTTATCGAGGAGGTAATTCATCTTCATTGTCTATTAAAATATCTCGGTAACGCTCAATATCTTCTAATACGATTCCCGCCCCACGCACCACTGAAGTATGAGGCTCATCAACTAAGTGAATCGGGATGCGAATTTCTCTTTCCAACAAGTCTTTAAGGCCTAAAATTTTAGCTCCCCCTCCGACCAAGACAATACCCCGATGCATAATATCGGACACAATCTCTGGCGGGGTTGACTCCAAAACCTCCTTAATCGCTTCCAGTAAGTAAGCTACCGAGCCACTAATAGCTTCCATCACATCCGTATCAGTAATAATTACCTCCCGCGGCAAACCAGTCACCAGGTCACGGCCACGGATGGCATACTCCATTGGTTCCGGCTGCTTAAGCACCGAACCAATAGCCAGTTTGGCTTCTTCGGCCGTCCGTTCACCTAATAATATTTTAAACTCGTCACGAACATAGCTAATAATATCCTGATTAAGTTTTTCCCCAGCTATGTGTAAATTTTTAGCATTTACTATTCCGCCTAAAGAAATTACCGCAATATCGGTAGTACCCCCGCCCACATCGATAACCATATTACCCACCGGATCATAAACTGGTAACCTAATACCAATCGCCGCCGCCATCGGTTCTTCTATAATATGTACCTCCCCGGCCCCGGCATTTTTCACGGCGTCACGCACAGCTCGTCTTTCCACATTAGTAATTCCAGACGGCACCCCAATCACTACCCGCGGTCGAAAAAATTTCTTGGTCACCCCCTGAGCCGCTTTTTTAATAAAATAAGAAATCATTTCTTCAGCGACTTCGAAATTGGAAATCACCCCATTCTCTAGCGGTTTGACCGCCGTAATGTGAGTCGGAGTCCGACCAATCATCTTACTAGCATCAGTACCCACTGCCACCACCCGCCCGGTTTTTTGATTTAAAGCGACAATCGATGGCTCAATAATAACAATGCCACCCCCTCTGACGTAAATCAAAGTACTAGCCGTACCCAAATCAATACCAATGTCATTGGAGACCACATCTTTAAACCGATCAAATAGAGCCATTTTATTTAAATTCGGTTATCAACTCGGCAAAAGTTAAGTGTCTGATTTCCGCGGTCTGGCGATTCTTCACTTCCAATTTTCCGGCCGCCAAGGTTTTTTCACTGACAATCACTCGCAGGGGCATACCCAACAAATCAGCATCACCTAATTTTTCGCCAGCCGGTAAATCCCGATCATCAAATAGGGCTTCGACTCCAGCCTGACTTAAATCGGCGTAGATCTGGTCGGCCGCTTGTCGCACTGGCTCACTACTGCCCAAAGCAACCAGATGCACCGCAAAAGGAGCCACTGACGCCGGCCAAACTATTCCGCCATCATCAGCCAACACCTCGACAATCGTACCTAAAAGTCGACTAAGCCCAATACCATAACTGCCCATATAAATTGGTTGATCCAAACCGCTTTCATCGCGATATTTCAAACCTAAGGCGTCGGAATACCTATGACCCAAGGGAAAAATATTACCCACCTCAATGGATTTAGCTTCTTCCAAGTTAGCCCGCTCTAAACCAAGCCGGGCTAAATTTTCATCGGTCAAAACCTCTTTATTAACTGCCAAATGCTTTGATCGATCAATATAAATAATATCTTCCCCTGCTTCCGATAGCGTTTGAAACTCATCAGTAAGTCCAGTCGTGAAAGAGCCCCCAGCGGCTAAAGTGCGAAAAGTATGATCCCCCAAGCCGACTCGCGCAAAAATTCTAAGATAAGCGGCAGCACACTGTTCGTAGAAAGTATGAAATTCTACTTCGGTTCGACTAAAAGAGTATAAGTCCTTCATTAAAAATTCTCGACCGCGCATGATTCCAGACTTGGCTCGCAACTCATTGCGAAATTTAGTCTGAAATTGATACACATACACCGGTAAGTCTTTATACGATTTTAAATGATGCACCAGCATGGCCGTGATGGGCTCCTCGTGAGTATTAGCAATACCTAATTCACCCCCGGAAACCAGCTTGGTTTTAAACCAATTATCAACCACCGCATCATCAAAGCGACCAGTCTTATGCCAAATCTCAGGGTTTTGTAAAGTGGTCATCAAAACTTCCTGTCCACCAATGGCGTTCATTTCTTCTCGAATGACAGTTTCAATTTTTCGAAGAACCCTTAAGCCTAGTGGTAAAAAAGCATAGACCCCGGCCATTTCTTTATGGACCAACCCGGCTCTAATTAGTAATTTAGCATTTTTAGCAGTTTCCTCAGTTGGGTCCTCCCAACGAGTTCTCGCAAATAGTTGTGATTGACGCATATTGGCTCTAATGATAAACCAAAAAACGACTGGGGTCAAAAATCCACTAAACCATCGTTAGAGGCATTAATTTAAATATAATACCACCATCAACCTGATCGGGACTTATCTACCTACTCCTTAAAAAAGACGAAGCACATCGGCCACGGTGATGACAATCATCAAGCCGATTAAAATCAAAAAACCAACCAAGTTTAAGCCATTTGTCAGGCGAGCATTTATCGGTGAACCCTTAATAGCCTCGATCAAGAGAATAAGCAAGCGACCTCCATCCAAAGCCGGTAAAGGCAATAAATTTATAATGGCCAAGTTTAAAGAAATAACGGCCACTAAAGTCAGTAAATAAACGAGTCCCAACTCACCAGCATCCCCCACCAAACCAGCAATACCCACCGGACCGACAATCGCCTCAGTTACCGAGTGGCCTTGGAACAAGTCGGCGACAATATCTTTAAGACCAACTAAAAATTGCCCAGTTAAATCAAGGGTAAAGCCAAAGCCAGTGATGAGGGCCTGCGGCCACGGCAGTTTGATGGTCCCCACGGTGTCCAAGGCTACACCAATCGCTCGTCCCTCCGCCATTAAGTCGTCACTAGGGTTTAGTGATACCTGATCGGCCACGCCATCTCGAACAAAGCCAACGGTGACTAAATCCGGAGCTGTTTTAATAAGAGTCTGAAATTCAGTGATGGATGGATTAGTCACCAAATCCTCTGCCGAAGCCACATAGTTAATTTGGTCTCCAGGCAACAGGCCAGCCACCTCAGCCGGACTATTGCCTGTTACTTGAATAACGGTAGTTCTAACGTCTTGCAACTCAAAATGACCAGCTTGGCCTTCAGCCGACATCGGCAAGCCTGACATAAAACCGCCCGAGATCAACAACCAGGCTAAAAGCCAGTTGAAAAATACTCCGGCTACGAGCACCCAGGCTTGTTGTAGCCGAGGTTTATAATTTAGACTCCGATCCATATCTACCAACCCATCAGTCTCCACCCCGGGGGTCTCACCTAAAATTTTTACAAAACCGCCAAAAGGAATTAGATTCAGCGAGTATTCCGTTTCGCCATACTTCACTGAGAAGAGACGTGGCGGAAAACCTAAGCCAAACTCATCAACCCTGGCCCCCACTGATTTGGCTGCTAAAAAATGGCCCAGCTCGTGAACCAAAATTAAACCAGCAATCACTATAAAAAATAAGAGAATAGTCATATATAAGATTTAAAGTTTGATGATTGAAAAAACTAATGACTGACTTCTTCGGTTTTTTTAGCCGCAATTTCTTCCAAACGGACGGACGACTCATCAATCATTTTTTGCAATTCCTCCTTAAAACGGAACTTATCATCTTCGCTGATCTCTTTATTTTTTTCTTGCTCGGAAATAGCCGATAAAGCTACCTCCCGCTCTTTGCGAGTCGATATCCTAGCCTCCTCTAGTTTTTCCTTAATGACTTTCTTTAAGGCTTCCCGTCTTTCGGCAGACAAATCCGGGAAAATTACCCTCACACTATCAGAATCCGGCGCCGTGGAAATCCCTAAATTAGCAGCCGCAATAGCCCCCTCAATAGCTTTGATTTGCCCCCGATCCCAAGGGGTAACACGCAAAGTTTTAGCGTCTTCAGTCATGATGGTAGCAATATGCTTTATCGGTACTTTAGTGCCATAGGACTCAACCATTACAGCATCTAAGAGAAGCGGTGAGGCCTTGCCGGTACGCACAGCTAAAAATTCTTTGCGCAACCAGTCTTCAATTTCTTCCAAGCGTTTTTTGAAAGGCGTAAAATTATAGGCCATATGGAATTACTATAACAAAAAAAATTATAATCTGCATCACCTGAGTCGGCCGAGCCCGGCCACTTTTTTAGCGCCGACTAGGCAGGGTTAAAGCTAGATACTCAAAAACTAATTTAGGCATAAACGCCTGATCATAGATATACTTACGGGCCGTCACAAGGGGTAAAGCCAACCGAGCCGCTGGCAGCTGACTAGCTAGGCTTAACTCCAAAGAATTTAAAAAATCCTGAGTAAAACTTTTGGTCAATTTCTTGTCCAGGCGCCAGGTAGAAGTCATCGCTAAACGCTCCGACTTGGAAGCGTCGAGCCAAATCTCACTGTCTGGTAGGATTGGCGGCTTAGTAAACTCCGATGACACTAGCTGACACCGCGAGAGGACAGTGGGTAAAAATAAGCGTGACGAGCTGGCCACTAAAATAATGGTGGTTAAGGAAGACGGTTCTTCCAATACTTTAAGTAAGGCATTCTGAGCGGCCACTGTGATTGAACCCAAACCTAACACAAAAAATTTTCGCTCCGCCGCGACCGGCCTCGATTGTTGCCGTTCTTTAACTAAGCGACTATGATCAACTTTAAAAGCCGGAAAAAACTCGACCCAGACATCGGGGTGCCGGAGGGCCGGCTGGCCAATCACGGCCGTCACCGTCTCTAAAATACTTTCGTAAGCGGAATTAAAATCTCCAATTAAGATGTGGGCGTGGTGAGCACTTAAATTAAGTGGCGACATAGGGAAATTTTAAGTCCGGTAGCTTGGTCTAAAATCAAACTTATTTTTTACTTATAATACTTTTCTTGTAAGTATCCAAATGATCTAGGGCCACCCCGGTACCTTTGGCCACACAGTAGAGAGACTCATCAGCGAGCACCGCCTTAACGCCGGTTCGGCGAAAAACCAATTCTGGCAAATTGCGTAATTGGGAAGAGCCGCCGGTCATAATAATCCCCGCTTCAATAATGTCCCTGGATAACTCCGGTGGAGTTTCCTGAAAAACATACTTAATTGCCTTGACAATTTCTCGGAGCTCATTGTCAATAGCCCGAACAATTTCATTGGTTTTAATTTCCGCCTCCCGCGGCAAACCGGTCATAAAGTCACGACCTTTAATGGCGTAAGCCATTTCTTCCTCCATCGGCACCGCCGAACCAATAGCAATTTTAACTTCCTCAGCCGTTTTATCGCCAATAGCTAGGTTAAAGGTTTTTTTAATATAGTCGGCTATAGCCTGATCAATTTTGTTACCGGCAAACTTAACTGAAGTTGAAGCCACAATTCCCCCCAAGGAAATAACCGCCACATCAGTTGTGCCGCCACCAATATCCACCACCATATGACCATGGGCCTCATAAATAGGGATCCCGGCGCCAATGGCCGCCAGAATTGGTTCCTTAACGACATAGGCATTTTTAGCTCCGGCTTTCATCGCCGCCTCGATCACAGCCCGCCGTTCAGTGGAGGTGACTCCAGCCGGCACCGACACCATCACATCCGGCTTCCACACATGCCAAGGACCTAAAGCTTTGCCGATATAATACTTAAGCATTGCTTCGGTTACGCGATAATCAGCGATTACTCCATCTTTCATCGGTCGATACGCTCTAATATTATCTGGAGTTTTACCGATCATCTCTTTGGCTTCATTACCGACTGCCACAATGCGATTATCTATTTCCGACACCGCCACCACTGATGGCTCGTTTAAAACAATACCTTTACCCGGCAAAAAGACTAAAGTATTAGCCGTACCTAAATCTATTCCTAATTTTTTGGTAAAAAATGGCATAAATTACTGAACTCGCTTAATGTCTACCCCGATCGCCTGTAGAGATTCCTCCAATCGTTCATAACCCCGATCAATATAGTAGACATTATGGACCACTGACTCGCCACTGGCAATAATAGCCGCTATCACATAAGCAAGACCCGCCCGTAGATCCGGACTAGCCACCTCCTTACCCTCCAATTTACTAGGGCCGGTCAACAAAGCTCGATGAGCATCAATCACCTTAACCTCCGCCCCCATTCGACTAATACTGTCTAGATACTGTAAGCGATTTTCAAAAATTGTTTCAAAAATAAAACTTGACCCTTCACTTTGGGTTAAAAGAACCGCGAGCGGGGCCTGCAAATCAGTCGGGAAACCGGGGTACTCATGAGTTTTAATGTCCACGGCTTTAAAGGTTGGCTGCCGGCCTCGAATCCTGACACTACTATCAGTCACCTCCAACTGAACCCCCATTGATCGTAAAATATAAATTAAAGCATCCAAATGATCCGGTCGGCAGTCTGTCACCAGTACATCTTCGGCTGTAAGAGCGGCCAGGACAATAAAACTACCCGCCGCAATGCGATCCGGTATGGTGACATAGACTTTCCCCTGCCCCGATAAAAGTTCACCACCATAAATGGTGATTGTCGAGGTGCCCAAGCCTTCAATCCGTGCACCACAGTCGTTTAAAAACTCCCCCAAACTCACCACTTCCGGCTCCAGAGCGGAATTTTTCAGAATAGTTTTACCTCTCGCTAAAACCGCCGCCATCATAAAATTTTCCGTGGAAGTAACACTTTGAGTCTTAAAAAATATTTCAGTACCCTGTAAGCCGTCCACCGGAGCCGTTATAACATAACATTCAGTTTCTTCGGTGAGACTCGCCCCCAAACTAATAAAGCCTTCCAAGGTGAAATCAATCGGCCGCTTACCAATAACACAGCCACCCGGATGAGGAAAAGCCGCCCGGCCCAATCGCCCCAATAAGGGGCCAGTTAAAACGATGGAAGCTCGTAAGCGCTTGGAAATTTCTACTGATATGTCCGAGGAATTAATATCGGTCGTGATTAATCGATAAGTCCCCGGGCTATTTTTCTCCACCACTACTCCTAAGTCTTCTAATAGCTCGAGCATTCGGCTAACATCTTCAATATCCGGCACATTGGCTAAATTTACTTCGTCTTTAAAGAGTAGGGCCGCGGCCAAAACTTTCAAGACGGCATTTTTAGCACCTGGGGTTTTAAGCTCCCCGGACAGGCACCGCTTACCCTCCAAGCCCTTAATAACAAATTTTTCCTCTTCAAACATAAATATAAATGACAATTTAATTGATTTTGACTGGCTAATTGTAAAGGTTAATAGTTGAAGAGGCAAATATCATAAAAACGACCGAATTCATTCCGACCGCCTTAATCTAAACTATTAAACTCTAAGATTCACCATCTGGTGCCCGGTGAAGAATATTCTCTAGTCTTATACTTCGATCTTACCGCTAAGCACGCCTCTCTTCAGCCAAGCGGGTTCTGATTTATATATTTGCTGATAACTACCATCAGACAGTTTCTCATCAACGGTATAGTAATAAGTATCCGGTCTTAACAAGGTAAAAAATCGACCTAAAGAATCGACCACAACTGATCTAACTTCCGTATTAAGCCCAAATAGGAAAAAACGAACAACTGCAAAGGACACTGGTTCACCCGACTCTTTTTTAATAAGTCTGGCTGGCCGATGAGACGAGGCCCAATATTTTTTAAAACCAAACAAGGCTAAATATAATAAAACAATCAAGACTCCAAACCAGGATGGACTAAGCCCCAAACTGACCAGCGATACCAAAAAACCCAAACCAGATAAAAATAGAAAGAGTCGCTGATTCCAGGCCTCCCGTCTGGAATACAAACGGAAATACTCGGTTTTGGATTTAGCAAATTCGTTCCAATCGAAACCAATCGGATCTAAAGGAATATTTTTGTTAATCACTTCTTGATCTTCAATAGCCAGTGGCTCCCCAAAGTAAAGATTGCCATATAATTCATCCCCACTCCGCCCGGCCAACGTTTGAGATGGAAATCGATAATGGGTTTTACCAGCTTTTAAAATGTAAGTGCCAGCTGGCAGAAAAAAACCGTAACGACCATCAATATCAGTAATCGCTGTGGCCACTTCCTCAGCCGGTGCCTGCACTTTCATCACCGAAACATAGGCCGGATCAATCGGCCGCTTGGTGACCGCATCATAAACTGTCCCCCAAGGCTGATAACGCTTTTTGAGACCGAAAAATCCCAGAATGGCTCCAATTAACTTTAATAATAAATAATAAATATCCGCCAAAGAAGTCAGGCTGGTAGTAATGGCCACAGTCTGAACCCCTAAAGCCAGCAACCCAGTTGTAATAGCTAGTTCTTTGGCGATGTCTCTGGTCATACCAGCCGTAATGGGTACACCGACAGCCAAAGCGATTAGGTGACCTTCAATGTTTTTTAGAGTCTGGTCTGAAAAATTTAAAACGTATACTTTGGTCCGATAGATTCCAGGTTGATTTAAAGGACCGATACTAGCAGTATAAAAAGTTTGTTGCTGATTTAAACGAAGTAAAAAGGAAAAACTTTTATTAGGGTCGGTCGGGTCAAACATAGTTACCCCAATAGTTTTTAAAACCTCTGGTACTTTCGCGTAAGATAAAGAAATGGTAGTAGCTTTTTCAGCCTTAATATAAACAGTTCGACCTTGATCAAAATATTGTACCGGCTCTCCCACTTGAGTCACTAAAAAATCTCCCAGTGAAAGCGCTATAATCCGCGGATCAGAACTTGCTACTTGAGGAAAATCCGCAAAGGGATCAGCCGGACCAGACCCGTCACCTCCATCTTCATCGCTATCGCCGTCATCCCCATCTTCCTCACCATCGTCATCATTACCAGTTGCCCCCGGCACCACCGTAAAAGCTAAAGCTCCAGAGGAATACCGATCTCCCTCATACTCGGCAAAAATCATATAAAAATAAGTGGAGTCAAATTCAATATTGGCATCAACTGAATCTTCAGCCGCCCCAATGTAAACCACTAGCCCGTCATCAGGATTAGCTGGCAAACGACCAATTTGCCTGATGATTTTAACTCCCACCAAACCAGGGTAATCGGGATTTTCCCACGACAATCTTATTTGTTCATCATCTTGACTATAGCTAGCTGTAAAGTCGCTAACATTAGGTAAAAGAAAACAAGAACCATCATCTTGATCAGCAGCCGGATCATAATTATCAGCCACCGGATCAGTACAACCTGGCACCCAGTAAATACACAAAGTTTGATCGTTTAAGTCAGCATCCGGATCATAATTTTTAGCATCGGGGTCCTTACAGCCACGCGACGGCCCAGAACCACTTTCGGTAACTGAGATATTAACATTCACCCCGTCAGTAGTTTGAGCAATGACAATGGTGGCTGGATTAAAAAATAATAAAACTATTAACCCTAGCTTTGTCGACTTACCCAGATGTAAAAAAAAATTTTGCATGATCAAAGCACTGGTCTACAAGGTAATGGCTGTAACAGTTAGAGTCGCTTCGTAACTCCCGGCCCCCAAGACAGCGTCCGGGCCAACTTCCGCCTGCAATTTAAGGGTAGTGGCCGCGCCAGCCGGGTTATTAGCCGTCGTCCCCTCAGCTATAGTTTGATTGCTGGTAGAAAATCCAGTCCAGCAATAGTTGAAATTAGCGGAGCCTGACCCACAACTGCTACCATTATTTTTAAACCGATCAGTCACATCGTCACCGGTGACCGCAAACCCAAAAGCCGCCGTGTCTTCAGCTACCGCCCAGTCATAACTAGGGTCGACGCCGGGGGCATAATCCGAAAAACTTCCACTGGTACTATTTTTCAAGGTAGGATTGGTGCTAGCTTTCACGGATAAACGATAGCCGGCGGAGTTATTAGTCGCCACGGTCCAACTCGCCTCCCCACTACTTGAGCCGCCCCCTTCAGAGATACTACTTAAGCCAACATCATCAGGTGAGCTCACCGTTAAAAAAACTTCCACATCACTTTCCATAGCCCGGTAACCGGCTCGCAAATCATAGCTGTCACTGCTTAAATCCCCCGTTCCCACCTCACCCACAGTACTACCTAAACCGTAGGAGTCAGAGGTAAGTTCTCCACCGCCGATATTTAGACTGTCTTTTTCTAAAGCATAATTATCACTACTAGCTACGTAAGCCTCGGCTAAATTACCTGCCACCAAAAAACCAACGATTAATCCTACAATTAAAAATAAGTTATATCTCATCTTAAATTAATTTTAACATATGTTTTTTAAGTAGATAGACTGTCAGGAGCAACCCGAGCAATAGTCCTAAAACCAAAAGCCAGGGCGAGATAATCACGAGCCAAGTAGTGTCAGTATCAATGATATCGTCGTAGCCACGATTTTGTTCAACTTGCACCTGGTATAATCCGCTTCCCAACTGGCGAGTCAACTCTATCGATTTAGTTCGCTCAGAATGGGGTAAAACAAACCACGGCTCCACCGATAAAAACATCTTTTTTTGACTAATCATATTTTTTACCGTCAAAAGTCCGTAAGGGTTTAAATAAGTGTTGCCCGTATTGTGATAGGAAATATTCACGGTCGGTCGACGATCAGGATTTAAGTGCCAACGGCCGCCCGCGACCGCCAGATTAGTCAACCGACCTTCCACTTGAGCCCGCCCTTCCACTTGGATGAAAAATAAAATCCCAGCTTGTGAGGCTAGCTTAGCCGCCGCTTGGCCCCGATCCAGCCTCTCACCAGAGACCAACACCACTCCGTGTAAACTGCCGGCCACCGAAGCGGCTGTCGGTAAAGAGACGGCCACGGAGACTGTTTTAGTCTCTCCCTGGTCAAGGGTAAACTCATAGTCTGATAAATTAAAATAACGACGCAGAGAATAGAAACCGGCCTCCCCATCTAGTATGTCGACTCCGCCAGTGTCGGCATCGGCAGTATAATCGGCCGTGGATAAGGTAAATCGAGCCGGTCCACCTAATTGATTTAAAATATGGATCTCCCGAGCCGCCCTAGCCCCCGGCTTGATCATCATCTCAACCTTGGTCGGACTCACCCCAAAGAAGGGGGCTACACTCTCTGCTTGGAGCGATTCAGCGGCCATCAGAAAAGCGGCCACCAGAGTCAAAACCAGAAGAGATTTAAACCTAGTTACCTGAAGCATCACGAATGGGGGTAAGTAAAAATAGGTAATCTTGATCGGTGGCGTTTTTAAACTGAGGCGTAATAATTCCAGCCCGACCGTCAGCCTCAAAACTCACCTCGACCGGGTCAGAAAACATTGCTTCTAGTTTTACCCTGATATCTTCTAGGTCCTCACCAGCCAGACCAGCGGGCACTACTACTAACCCTTCTTGGCCGGAACTAGCTGGCTTTAACACTTGAGGTGATGACCCCTGACGTAACTCAGCTATAGTACCAGCAAACTGCATTTCTAAATCATCCAACAGTTGCTGACGCATCTCTTCTTTAGTGATAGGTGACAACCGAGGTAAATTAGTAGGAACAGTCGAAGTTGACTTGTTCTCTAAATCGTCTGATCCAAAGCCTAAAAATCGAGTCCAGTTACTAATAGCTTGCCCAACCCTATCTTTACCAGCCCCAGCAAAGCTAGCTAGTACTTCGTAAACACGAGTTGGTATGTCAAACCATAAATCTTTTAAATCAGCGAGGGCCACCTGCCCCCACAAGCTAGTTTGGTCCACACTATACCCCGCCGAGGCCAAAAGGGCTTTATCAATCTCATTAATCATATATAAACTACTAGCGAAACTAGCCTCCAGGCTCTGGGTGAAGCCTCGGTCAGCCAGGATCCATTCCTTACCGTTACCCGAAAAAGAGTTCAGGCTAGAAGCTACCAGAGCTGTCTTTCCTTGAACTGACAACTTTAGATCGGCCACTGAACTTTCTACCTGTCTTAATTTACCATCAACAAAAGCGGTCAAAGAACTGAAATAATTATTTATGGATTCGAGACCAAGATCGCGGTAATTAGAAAAATTATCAAGGCTGTCAATCCCGCTCGAAAGACTAAGAGCGGCCGCTTGATCAATTTCTTCCATTTTAACTATTAAACTTTGTATGCGGTGGTTTAGAGCCATCCGACCAAAAACTACCCCTTGCTGCCAATGGTCAAATGACCAAACCACCGGATAAGTTAGAGTGGCCGTCAGATTGGGTAAATTAATAGTGGGAACGCGGCCTATCAGTAAATCAATTTTGCTCCCCACCTCAACCCGACCACGGGCTAATTGCTCGAACACCACTTGTTCCCAACTAAGGCCAAGGTAGCGAAGGCGGGCAAGTTTATTTACTATATCTTCACTGGCTGTCAATAGAACCAAAGCCAGAACAAACCCCGCCAAAGGCACTATTAAGCTAAGCTCTGACCGCTTAGAGAGAGTGGTATTTCCGACAAAACCACTCTTGATCGGGGTAGACAAAGGCACCTGAATTTCATCAAGTCCTTGAATATTAACCGTTGAAGGGGGGCTTTGATTGTTAGAATCAGTCTTTGGGTCGGTTGAGCAAAACTCCATAGTGTTTAACTTATATAAAGTCTTTAATATTATACTTTATAGTGGAGTGGAACGGAACACTTTTGGCTTGAAAAATAAAGAGGAAGTAGTGGATAAGTTACTTTTTTTCGGTATACTGAAAATTATCATCTTATTATGCAAATTGTTACCGTTACCCCTATCGATAAAGGCCTCCCCAGTGAGGAATTAACCTACTTTAGTAAGGCCTCAGTTCAACCTGGAGCTTTGGTTTTGGTGCCTATCCGCAAAAAGGAAACTTTGGCCCTAGTCACCGCTGTTGAAACCGCGAGTGAGGCGAAGGCCAAGCTAAAAACATCAGATTTTTCTTTAAAAAAGATCAGTCGGCTGGTGCATCCGGCCTTATTTACGCCCGCTTTTACAGCCGGAGCTAAGGCGGCGGCTGATTTTTACACTATCCCCTTAGGCCAAGCCATCAAATTTGCCACCCCCAAAGTCATTTTAGACGCCCTGCTTGATACCACTTGGCCGGCGCCAGCAACTCCTTCCCCTAATCAGCTAAAGTCAGCCGCCCCTAATCTTAAACTGATAGAGAAACAGGCCCTGCAAGATAATTTGGATGAGCGCATCAGTTTTTACCGCAGTTTAACGCGAGAATCTTTTGCCCAAAAAGAGTCTCTTTTAGTCTTAGTCCCAACCGCCCTGGAGGCCGAAAAGTTTTACCCGGAGCTGGCCCGTGGTATTGAACAATACACCTTGGTTCTACACAACAAATTACCGTCGGCCGAGATAATTAAAATCTGGCACCAAGCTCTGGTCGACGATCACCCGATCTTGATCATTGCCACCCCCTTGTTTCTCTCACTTCCAAAAAGGAATATCAAAACCATTATTATCGAGAAAGAAGCCAGTGACTGGTACCGACCTATGGCTCGACCTTATATCGACCCGCGCACTTTGGCTGAGTTTTACGCGACAGCCGGAAGCGCTAAACTTATTTTCGGTGATACCGCTCTTAGAGTCGATACGATTTACCGAGTCGAAGACCGGCAAATCAACCCGGCCGCCCCGATTAAGTACCGACCCTACGCCGAGGTCCCGACGGAAGTGCTCGATCTTAAAAAAGCCACTCCTGATTTAGATCCGGAGCGAGAATTTAAACTATTAGATAAATCAGCGCTAGATTTATTGTCTTTCGCCTTACATCGCCGGCAATCAGTTTTTATGCTGGTCGGTCGGAGGGGCCTGGCTCCCCTAACTGTTTGCAATGACTGCAACTTTATTGCTCGTTGCCCAACCTGTAACACCCCACTGGTCTTACACGAAGATAGTAAAAGGCAAAGAAGTTTTATTTGCCACTCCTGCCAAGCCAGACTTGAAAATATGGATCGCTGCGTCAACTGCTCGGGCTGGCGTTTGGCCCCACTCGGGATCGGCACCGAAACAGTGGCGCAAGCCATTGAAGGGGTAGCGGGAAACGCCTCAGTCTCTATTATCGACAGTGATCATACCCCCACCCCAGCCAAAGCGATCAAAAGTATAGCGGCTTTTTATCAAACCCCGGGCAGTATCCTTATCGGCACTGAGATGGCCTTAAATTATTTGACCGAGAAAATACCCCACACCATTGTAGTCTCTCTCGATAGCTTTTTTTCCTTACCCGGCTTTAGAATGCGTGAAAAAGTTTTACGCTTACTCCTCTCGACTAAAGAGTTAACCGGTAACCAAATGATCATCCAGACTCGCTTAGCTGATGACAATTTGTTTGCCGAAGTAGCCAAAGCCAACATCTTAGGTTTTTATCGAGAAGAAATAAAAAATCGGGAGCTGGCTGCTTACCCACCTTTTTCTATTTTGTTAAAAATAACCCGGACTGGATCCCAGCTCCAAGTAGAAAAAGATATGAACCGCTTGGCTCGACTCTTGGAAAGCTACCAACCCATTGTCTTTCCCGCTTTTAATGCCACTACTCGAGGTAAGTACACTGCTCACTGTTTAATCAAGCTCCCTCGCCTTAAGTGGCCTGACCGCAACCTCCAAGAGGTCTTACGCGCCTTGCCCACCGCTTTTATTGTTGAAATTGATCCGGCAGACATTATTTAATTTTTGTGTTATAGTATTGTTATGACAGCGATTGTAAAAATTAATCATCCAGCCCTGCGCCAAATAGCTAAAGTGGTGGACCCAAAAACCATCGGGACTGCCGAACTGAATGATATCCTAAAAAAAATGTCAGTGGCTTTACTGGCCTGCGACGATGGCGTGGCACTAGCGGCCCCCCAAATTGGCCTACCGCTACGGATTTTCATCGTCTCTCATCGCCTCTTCGATGATAATGATACTAAAGACATTGTTTTCATTAATCCGGAAATTACTCGTCTAGCTAAAACCAAAGTAATTTTAGACGAAGGTTGTCTCTCGGTGCCTGGCTCTTATGGCAAAACCAAGCGAGCCCCCAAAGCCACCGTCACCGCCTTAGACGAAACAGGCCGCCGCTTTACCTGGAGTGGCACCGGTCTGATGGCTCAGATTTTTCAGCATGAGACCGACCACTTAAATGGCATATTATTTAGTGATCATGCCACCGACTTAAAAAACCATTTTCCCGATGAACCAAAAATATAATTTTGTTTTCATGGGCACCGATCAGTTTGCCTGTTTAGTCTTGGACTATTTGGACCAAGCGGGTGTCCGCCCCACTTTAATTATCACCGTCCCCGACAGGCCGGCCGGCCGGAAGCTAATACTGACCCCTCCGCCAGTAAAAGTCTGGGCGACCGAGCACGAACTCCCCGTCCTTCAACCGGCCAATTTAAAAGACCTGGATTTAAATACCCTAGACACTAAGTACGATTTGGCGGTGGTGGCTTCCTATGGCCAGCTGATTCCGACTAAGATTTTAGATTTTTTCCAGCGACGCGTTTTAAATATTCACCCCTCTCTCTTACCGCGTTATCGCGGAGCCACCCCCCTTGAATCAGCTATTTTAGCTGGCGATAGCGAAACCGGTGTGACTATTATGGAAATAGACGAGAATATGGACCACGGCCCCATTCTAGACCAAACTAAAATTCCTCTAACTAATCAAGATTATTTTACCCTACGCCGCGAAGCCGCCGAAGCGGGCGCCCAACTCCTAGCTGAAGTCGTACCTCGGTATCTAGAGGGCAGGCTTAAGCCGGTGGCTCAAGATCATCCAGCGGCCACCTACACCAAAAAAATTACTAAAGCTGAGGGCGAACTTAATTTAAGCGATGACCCACTTCTAAATTATCGTCAGATTCGCGCTTACGTCGACTGGCCCGGCACTTATTTTTTTGTCGATAAAAACGGCAAGCGCCAACGAGTCATTATCAAACAGGCCCATTTAGAAGCGGGTCAACTAATTATTGACCGAGTCCTACCAGAGGGTAAAAAAGAAATGAGTTGGGAGGAATTTAGTGACCGCTAGACACAAAAAATTAAATTTTTTATAGCTTCATCTTCAACTCGACCATAATTAGCCTTCGGCGTCAATATGTGTCATAACATAATATACATTGATTTTTGTCAATTTTTTGTTTATACTACCTACTGAAGCAGTCGTCTTATTAGAATAGTTCTTGGGTTGAACAATCAGCTCAACATGGTCGATTACGAGGACTCTATAGCCTCGTAATGTTAAACTTTTTTCAATTCTTGCTTTGGCTTAGAAACCAAACTTATTCGACTAATACGTCTGTCACTTATTAACAACTAACAAAAAAATAATATGAAAAAAATATTTCAAAGTTCATTGGTACGTTTTAACTCATTTATCGGGCTTAGTTTAGGCCTAGCTATCATTGGCGTACTAACCTTGGGTCTACCTCACCTATCACAAGCAGCCACCTACGCCTATGTCAACACCTCAGGCACTGTGTTAAATGTCACCGCCAACACCTCGGCCGGGGCCATTGCCACAGCTCCAAACATTGGAATGCACAGTGGAGTTATGCTGATTGATAATACTAACTATAGTTATAACGCACCGACCGCACCCGCCACCGGCGGCGCATTGTCTGGCTACCTCTATGTCAACTCCTCGGGTCAAGTAGTTCACGTAAACAGCGATACTTCAGCTGAAGCTTTCGCCGACGCCAACAATATTGCTACTCATAGTGGAGTAATGATAATCGACAGCTTTGCCGATGGCCAAATGATTAATGATCAAGTAACCGTTCGATAAAAAATGAGATCATCTAACCACTAAAAAACCAGAGCCTAGCTCTGGTTTTTTAGTAACTATTTAACTGACCATCACTTATAGACAACTTCAAAATTATAAATAAAAAGGTCGCAATGGAAAATAGCCACTGCGACCTAGATGTACGGAGTTGAATGGTTAAGCACAGCTTGTTTAATGTTCGGTACTAGGCAAACCGTCTCCAAAATCTTATCTTCTAGTATTGGCTGATAGAGGGAGTAAATCGGTATCCCCCAACCCAAGGCGAAGCCTAGCTCCATAGCCACCGATATGCCGACATAACCACCTGGACACACCAGCCACACAAAGTCCGAATGTTTGATACAAGACAGATGGCGATCCTCCACTTGCCTAACTGAAGTATAAGGAAACTGCATATCTCCCACTAACAGTAAAAACTCTCCCTCCAGCACACTGTGCGACTGTGGTTTTTGGGGTGAAAGGACCCGAGCCCCTTCATCCTGAAGCTCCTCAATCGCTCCTCTTGTTTCTTTTATAAATCGATTGAAGCTTGCACACACAGTCACAGTTGGGGTCGTACATATCCGCTTTGGTCTAGGTAGACTATACACCTCGTTTCTCCTTTCCCACTTGGTTTTATCTACCTTATTCCTACCATACCCACATCAATTTGTTAACCAACTAAAGACAAATCTCCGTCGATAAGAATCGGGTCCATACCTTCGATCTCATCTTTTAAAAAACTGTTTGGTACGGCATTGTATAGAAAAATTTTCTTACCCAGTTCATAGGCCTTAAACATTTCCAGAAAAGTCGAGCCTCCAATATAATTGGGTTCCCCATATTTATCAAAATTTAAGACCACGAGGGCGTCATTTTCTTTTACTTTTTCCTCTTGCAGACGAAACATTTCCGCTTTAAATTTTTTATGATCCTCTGCCGACTTTTTTTTATATTCTTCTTCAGCCAAAGGATTGTCAAAACTATTAGGCAGAGTGACTAAATGACCCATTTTTTCCAATTCAATCTTTACGGGCAAAACTTTATCATAAACATGTTTACTACACACTAAAAATATTTTCATACAAAAATCATACAAAATTTTCCCCAAAAGGTCTATTATCGTCAGGGGTAGTTTTCCCTTTACTCTCCCATCTTTCGCTTAACCAACAGAAAAAAACCTATGTTTTTCTAATGTGATAAAATAGCGATATGACTAAAAAAAGCATAGCCGGCGGGACAGCCCACCCCTTACCAGCGGACCTACGAACAGCCCTTACCTCTGCCAGTAAGGCTCTCATCACTTGGGAAGATATCACTCCCTTGGCCCGTAATGAATGGATTTGTTGGATTATCTCCGTTAAAACCCCCACCACCAGAAAACACCATCTCGACAGAGCGGTAGAGGAACTCGCTGAAGGCAAGCGCCGTCCTTGTTGCTGGATGGGCTGTACTCATAGAAAAGACAAACCTATCAACCCTTCGCAAAAATTTATTCTCAGTAGGCAGTCAAAAAAGAAAATCTAATCTTTATAAACAAAGAGGTCGCCCAACCGAAATTGGACGACCTTCAATAGGTAAAAGACACTAAACGACTTCGAAACAACCCTCTGGGAATGCTACCATATCACTGAAATTAGTAGCAATCTCCCTTAAGAGTTTTGCTTCCTCACTTTTGCCAGCCTGAGTCAATACCCCGGCGACCACTGGCACATATGCTAATCGGGTTTTCGGGGGAACAATCTCCGCCAACCCGGCTCCACACATTTCGATAATCTCCGTCTGTGTGAAACAGGTCTCAACCGAAAGTCCTACAAGGGCTTGCAAAATGTTGTTAGGGATATTGTCACCAGCGGGAACCAGAAGTATTTTAATCTTCGCCCACTGGCCATCATAGCCATATCCCGGGGTCCTAATAGTTGCCAGGGTGTCAATATCGACTTTTCGCACTAAAACCAATTCAGACATTTACCCACCCTCCTTTCTATCTATTATTATATATCAGTTTTACTCAAAAGTCAAGACTTGTCTAGATAGGACCCTAATCCTATTTAACCGTCATCTTTTCGATAATCACCGGCTCCACCGGCTGGTCACCGGGAACCGTGGGTACACTCACAATTTTATCTACCACTTCCATTCCACTTACCACTTGCCCAAACACCGGGTGTTTACTCTCTAGAGGTGGCTGATCAAAATCTAAAAAGGTATTGTCGGCCACGTTGATAAAGAACTGGCTCCCCCCCGAGTTGGGCCGGCCGGAATTCGCCATCGAGATACTCCCCCGCCTGTTGGATAATTTATCCCCCACCACAAACTCATCCTCAATCATATAGCCCGGCCCCCCAGTGCCATGAATGGCGGTATTAGCCGGCTGTTCCTTAGTTAGTGGGTCTCCGCCTTGAACCATAAAACCTGGGATCACTCGGTGAAAACGCGTCCCATCGTAAAAACCCTCTTCGACTAATTTTAAAAAGTTACCGGCCGTGATCGGCATTTCCCGCTTAAAAAGCTCCAGTTCAAAGGTACCCTGATTGGTTACCACTGTCACCACCGGATTGTTCAAAGCCTCACTAACCATTTCTTTAGTCTCCTCATCCATAGTTATATTTTTATTACTGTTATTGTTTAAAACTCCCACCGCTACCAAACCGCCTACCAGCGCTACCACTAAAATTCCCCACACTAAATTCTGATTCATAATAAAGTTCTATAAGTTAATATAATTTTACCGCCAGCCTCGTAATATATTTTTCATTTGACGCGCCCCTTTTCTAAATAAAGTAATTTCTTTGCCTTTTTTGGTTTTAATTTGACTTAAGATTTCTGCCTTCATCGCATCAATCGCCGTATACAAGTCATATTCCACCGCCACCGAGCGACTAAGAGCCTGCCCCGGGATATCCAAAGTTAGCTCCGCTTTAAACAACTCCCCCCGGCGGTGATGTTCGGTCGTCTTGCCGATTTCTACCCCCGCTATCGCTTCCCCGGCCGACTCATCGATTTGATTTTTGATCTTCGATAGTTTATGCGACAAATACTGCTCGAGGGCGGGAGTCAATTTTACCCCGGTGGTTTTGATATTTATTTTCATAAGCGAAAAAGAATTTAAAGAATAATTCTTCCCCTATTATATCATAGGAAACAACCCACCCAAGCCCGTCTCTAATCCGGTAGGGACAGCAGTTTAGTGGGGCTATGATGGCCACTAATTATCCGCACCGCCGCCGGGGCCACCCTGTAGTAGGCCGCCACCAGCTCCACTACCCGCCGGTTGGCTAAATGAAACTGCGCCGGCTCCTTAACAGCAATACTTAAGCGGTTGGGAGCAATAAGAGTCACCTGCTCCTGCCGGCTTTTGGTTTTAACTTTAACTCTGACGTACATAGCCACTTGGATTTAAACTTGCTGAACCGACACCGTATTAGTGGTACCGCTTTTCCCCAAGGTCAACCCGCCGACTAAAACAAATCTATCTCCCGGCTTAACCAGTTTTTTCTTTTTTAAAATTTCTTTAGCCTCTTTAACCGAGTCACCAAAGGTCGCAAAACGATGTGGCAATAAAATTGGATCACAACCAAAAGATAAAGATAAGCGGTTAAAAGTTTTCACATCCGGCGTAATCACTACCACCGCACAAGATGGCTTATACCGCGACACCATCCGAGCGGTATAGCCCGAAGTAGATAAGGCTACAATTGCCTGCGCCACCACTTCATGAGCCACGTTTAAAGCCGAAAAGCTAATAGCGTCGGTAATATCCTTACCGGCCAAGTGTTCACCCTTTAAGATGCTTTCATAATTAATATACTGCTCAGTTTTAAGGGCAATATTGCGCATCGTTTCCACCACATTGACCGGATCAATCCCTAAAGTGGTTTCCTCCGACAGCATCACCGCGTCCGTCCCATCAAAAATAGCATTGGCCACATCATTCACCTCGGCCCGGGTCGGGACAGGACTACCGATCATCGACTCCAGCATTTGCGTCGCGGTAATAACCGGCTTGCCCACCTTATTACATTTTTTAATAATCATCTTTTGCAAAATCGGCACCTCCTCTTTTGGCACTTCAACCGCCAGATCACCGCGGGCCACCATCACGCCGTCGGTCGCCGCAATAATTTCATCAATATTTTCAATCGCCTCAGCTGTCTCGATTTTAGCAATAATTTTAATATCTGCTTTACTTTTATTTAACAAAGTCCGTAGTTCATCGATATCCTCACGACGCCGCACAAAAGATAAAGCCATAAAATCTACTCCTTGTTTAACCCCATAAGCAACATGCTTTTTATCCGTCGGCGTCAGTGAGCTAATAGACAAGTAGGCCCCCGGCACATTCACCCCGCGACGACCTTTAGTTTCGCCTCCGACCACAATCTGACAATAAATTTCAGTGCCTTTGACTTTCTCTACTACCAACTTCTTTTTACCATCGTCCAAGAAAATAACCGAGCCGACAGCCACCTCTTGAGGTAACTTGGCATAATTAATATAGACGCCCGTTTCATCCCCCACCCGCTTAGTAGTCGACAAAACAAATGGTTGCCCGGCCACGAGTTTGACCCGCTCCTGGTAGAATTCACCAATTCTAATTTTCGGGCCTGGCAAATCCAGTAAAACCGCGATCGGTTGGTCCAGTTTTTTAGACACTCGGCGAATAGCTTCAATACGAGCGCCATGTTCCTCGTAAGAGCCATGAGAAAAATTCAGTCGGATGACATTCATACCCACCTGCACCAGTTTCGTTAGAACAGCCTCGCTTTCACTGGCGGGCCCGATGGTTGCTACGATTTTAGTTTTTTTCTTATTCATCCCCGTTATTAAGTTAGAGGTAATTTAACTTTGACAATCTACCACAGGTGCGCCTATTTATCAAAAAAACAGCCGCTTAACGCGACTGTTTTTAGACCACTTGTTTTTGGAATTCTACTTGATCTCGTAATGTAAAACTACCTGAATAGTTACTTGGTTCGAACCCGGTTGAATCGAAGCTACCGCTTTCTCAGCTTGAGCCATATCAGCCCCACCTCGGCCGTAGGCTAAAGGCATTACCGGTGGGTAACCATTAACCGCTTCCTCGATCGACAACAGTTTACCTAAGCGAAAACCGCCAGCGTCTGCCACTTCCTTAGCCTGATCTTTAGCTTTAGCAATCGCTTCTTTCCGAGCTTCATTTTGAACCATAGTTGGATCTTCTATGCGAAAGACCAAACCAGACACGGAATTGGCCCCATTAGCTACCACCCCACTTAAGATAGGTCCCACCTTAGCAAAATCGCGCACCTTTACCCGCACTGTCTGACTAATTTCATAACCAATAATTTCTGGAGGTGGACAAGCTTGTCCCCCATTACAGTTAAAGTATTGGTAGCGAGGATTAGCACTATAATCAGACGTCTGGATGTCTTTTTCGGCTATCCCTTGGTTTTTCACAAAAGTAATAGCTCGATTGACTTTTTCCGTATTACTGATCTGCAGAGCCGACAAGTCAGTTCCCCCTTGAGTAATCACACTAAAAGAAAACTCCGCAATATCAGGCGCCGCTAATACTTCCCCTTCCGCACTGACACTAAAACTGCGTGTGGCTGCTGGATTAACCGATTTGGAATAAGCCCGCGTGTAAACCAGAGTTGAAAAAGTAAAGACTACTAGCGCCGCTATAACCACTATCCCTAAAATATTTTTTACTTGAGTATCCATAACAAAAACGTAATAAATTAATAATCTTAAATTCTGAAAATTGGTCGGCCAACTTCAATTTCCAATTTGTTTTTAACATTTTAACATGACCAAAGTTAAGACGCATCTGCTAAGTATAATCTTACAGTTGAGCTTACTTTCTTGCTACTATCCACAAAATATGGCTATAATACTGGCTGGTAAGAGCCAACGGATGGCACTTAAGATCTTAAGGAAAAAGACAATGGGTGGATTAACCGTTTCCGACCACGACCAAGCGGTGACTATGCCGCCAAACCACGACGAGCATGTCTCCGTAGTATCGGTACAGCCAGCTAAGCGGCTAACCTTGGACAACTGGTGGCAAGCACCGCCAGCCAACAAGTGGGCTCGAGGAGCACTCGAGCTCGAAGTGATCCCCGAGTTCATCTTGGAGGTGAAAATCTTGCGGCCGACTACCCTACCGGCGGTCCAAAAATTTGTGACCAGCCTGAGTGGGAGGTATCGCCTGGGAACATTACCCCTTTTAGGGTTCGCACCACGGGATTTTTTCAACCCAAACTCCCCCTACTATCTCCCCAGGACTGTCAGTCCGGCTTTTGAGGTGGCCTACTTGCTCCAAGGGCGGATTTTGGTTCGACCCTACACGAACCCATTGCTACCTGGACACCGGATCCTCTACTACAACTAGAGGCCCTAAATGTGAACTTTTTATGAACGCGCCTTATCTCCTAAGGTGCGTTTTCTTTTAACTTATAATCACCAGATAGATAAAAACAGCCACCACTATCCGGTAAACTCCAAACCAGCTAAAATCGTGCTTTTGAACAAAAGCCAGTAACCATTTAATAGCTACTAGTGAGAAAATAAAAGATAAAGCAAAACCCAAAGCCATCGCTTGCCATTCAACCGCATTAAAAGCCAAGCCGCTCTGCCACAAGTCGTAACCAACAGCGGCCACCATCGTGGGGATGGCTAGTAAAAACGAAAATTCCACAATAGCGGAACGGGACAAGCCTAGGGCCAAGCCCCCGATAATCGTCGCCCCCGAACGTGACACCCCTGGCACAATCGCCAGGGCTTGGTAACACCCAATAATGACCGCTTGACGATAAGATAAAGTCTCTAAATCAAAACGGTTCATCCGCTCTGGATGCCGGCCCAACCAGCGCTCAAAAATAATCAACCCAGCGCCCCCTAGCCCGAGCGACCAGGCCACCACCGATAAATTGGTCAGTAAAACCTCTTTGATAATCGAATATAAAGCAAAGCCAATCAAGGCCGTCGGTAGCCAAGCGGCCGCAATTTTTTTAAGTAAAACGACATCTGTCCTCAAGCGCTTAACGTATAAAACCACTACTGCTAAAATAGCTCCCAACTGAATAAAAATCAAAAAACTGGATAAAAAATCAGACAGTGCAATGTCAAGCAATTCTGCCGCCGCCATCAAATGACCAGTCGACGATATCGGTAGAAACTCGGTCAAACCTTCAACCAGACTCAAAATAAAAACCTCTAAAATATCCATTTTTAAAATTTGATTAAAAAACTTCCCCACTAAAACTTTAATAGTTTCCCTTCATTTAATTTTAGTAACCAAACTACCCAATAGCAACCAGACTAGCTAAAGACTTAATAGAGCCTGACCCTACCTTTTATCTAAGAGAGCCATAGCCGGGTCATCCATAACAAAATTACTAACCCCACCTGAGAAATCACCCCTAAAAATAAATTATTTTTTAACCTGATCTTGGTGTGAATAGTGGCATGAAATCTCTGTAACCCATCTAAAATTCTCCAACGGGAGAGGCCGTGCCAAAATTGCAAAAAATCCGGCAACATCCCCGCGAGTGCTCCCCCCAATAAAAGTAGCGGCCACTGACCATCAAGAAAGAAACCGAGACCGACCGCCAGAACCAACCCAAGGAGGGCATCTCCCCCAATCCGCCCCAAATCCCAAATGAAAGCTCGGCCCCAAGCCATTTCCACCACTCCCCGCTTCGCTGCTTCCTGATTTAAAGATAAAAGTTCATAATCCCGATGCGGTATCATATCTAAAACAAAATGACTAAGAAAAGCGACTGTTAAGCCGACTACCGGCTCATTAGGCAACAGCGACACAATAATGGCCCCAGTGAGGGCGTGAGTGCTTAAAGTCATAACAGATTAGAGACCGGCGCAACGATTAAAGCTAACCACTTGATTATTATACTCCACAATCGAAGCTTGAGTAATTTGCAATAGATTATTGAATTCAGAAGCATAAGTATTAAACTGTCTAATCTGCTTGAATTCTTCTACGACTGTTACCGTTTCACCCTCAACTATTAGTTTTAAGTCAGTTAGTTGACGCTCTAAACTATCCAAACGAGCTTTATTTTTGAAAATCTGAGCCTTCAAGGCTTGATTAGGTTCCGGACAAAGATCAAACGGGGTACCGAAAACTTGCACCGCTAGTCGAGCTCGCCGGCCTTCGAAAACTCCTTCTTGAACCGCTACCCCAATATCGGTATAGCGCTTGGCTTCAATATTGGCTTGATGAGCTGGACTATCTAGCCAAGCTTTCACTACCGCTTGGTCATTATTAAAAGTTCCTAGAGCTAAGTTTTCTCCAATTACAATAAATTTGTAGTCAATCTGACCAGCCACATCACTTACCCCCAAGCCACTGGGCGAAGCGTGAGCAAAGTACTGCTTATTAAACATATCCTCCAATCTGAGACGGGCTATCTCATTGAGTTTGGAATTCTCCTGTAGGGGCGGCAAGTTCTTATCAATTCTGGCCACATTGGTCCAAGCAATCACTCCGGCTCGAGATAAAGTAAAGGTTGAATCCAAGACCCCGGCCGCCGATAACAAATTTAGGGGTGGCGGGGTAATAATTAAACTTTTTAGTTCCGAGAGAGGTGTTAGAATATTATTTTTTAATTGACTCAAACTGACGCTAGCTTCAGGTCGTACCACCTCCAGCTCTCGATCTTCCGGTAAAACCGACTCCAGAAAATTTTTTGGTTCAGCTATATCAGTTCGGGTGTCCACCAAGGTTCGATAAGAATACGTACCAAGAACGATGATGGCAATTAAGGTGAGTCCTAAACTAAACCAGATATAGCGAAGCATATTAGTTTAATAGCGGATCATAAATTTCCGTCAGACTAACCAAATACCCGCCCCTGGTGACAGCTACAAATGGTAACCGGTACAAAGTCTCTCCCTGATCAAGGCTTTTAAACTTGGAATGAAGTTTTCTCGGTGACAAACTAAACTGGTCCTTGCCCCCTTGCCCTAAAATCAAGTCTGTGCGGCTCGATAGGTAAAATTCCTGAACCCCAGCCAAAGGACTAACTTCAACCACCACACTCCCTTGGCCCTCTACTTGATCTAAAACAACGTGAAAGCGGCCGCCAGCTTGGTAAATATCTCTCACATAAACCACTTGTTCCACACTCAATTCATCACTCACTTTAAGAGTGGTCATTGCCCACACAACCACCCCAATCATAATAACAATGAAAATGAGTATTTTTTTACGTGTCATAAATACATAGTCGGTCTCTTGCCTAGACCAAATTAAATAATCTTAAATTGGATTAACTATACAATACCCCCGGCTTGATCTCAAGTCATTAATTGGAGGCCCGGACTCACCTATGTTATAATTTTGTTATGATCCTAAAAGAGTTCAACTCTTTTCTCGCTCTCGTTACCGCCGGCCATCTCGCGGTCGTTTTAGGAGTAGTCTTAATTTATGCGGCCGTAATGAGCTGGGTGCTGTTATACCACTGGCAAGAGTATGGTCTCACTCGCAGTAAAATAATTTTAGCGACCGAAGCTACTTATCTATCGGTCATCGCCATCTTAATTGCAACTATGGCCATCTTTTTTTATTTAGTTTACTTTAGTTCATGAACAAAACCGTCCATCTGGAAACTGGTGAAGAAATCATAGCCGAGGTGCGAAAGCATTGGTTTATCTTTTTACTGGAAGGTCTAGCTTCTCTAGCAGCAGCCCTCGGGCCTTTAATTATTATTCCCATCTGCTTTAACTTCGCCGGAACTGAATTAAACAGTCGCTCCTTTTACATTTTAGCTTTCTTTTATAGCACCTGGCTGGCCCTAGTTTGGATCTACTTCTTTGTCTCCTGGACCGATTATTACTTAGATGTCTGGTTGCTAACCAATGAAAAAATTATTGATATTGAACAGAAAGGTATTTTCCATCGCGAAGTATCTACTTTCCGCCTGGAACGAATTCAAGATGTGACAGTCGAAATCCCGGGCTTCTTAGCCACCCTACTTGATTATGGCCATCTACATGTTCAAACCGCCGGCGAACAAAGAGAATTTATTATTTATAATGCCGCCCAACCCGGCGAGGTAAAAAAGAAAATTTTAAGCGCCTATCGGCGACCAGCCACCGACCCTAGTTTAAACGCCTAACTATTCTCGATCATCCTTTTTAGTTTTTTTCTTCTTCTTTTTAGCTCGAGCTACAACTTTCTTGGCGTACTTAATTTCCGCCGCTTCAATTATTTTATCAGCAATATCCAAACCAGTAGCCATTTCAATCCCTTGCAAACCGGGTGAAGAATTGACTTCGATGACCAGTGGTCCCCGGTTAGACATCACCATATCAACACCAGCCACTGTTAACCCGTGCAAACGAGTGGCTTCAATGGCTACTGCCCGCTCCTTAGCACCCAAAGTAATCGGCTTAGCCACTCCTCCTTTATGCAAATTGGATCGGAATTCACCTTCCACTCCGCCCCGTTCCATCGCCCCTACCACCTCCCCATCCACCACCAACGCTCGAATATCTTTACTATTAGCTTCACCAATAAATTCCTGGACAATGATATCTTTTTTAATACCAGAAAAAGCTTCCACGGCTGACTTAGCGGAAGACACCGAATCGGCTTTAATCACGCCAGTGCCATGCGTCCCCTCTAATAATTTTAAAATAACCGGTGTTCCGCCTACTTCTGCAATCATTAACTTTACATCATCAGCTTTAGGGTGACGGGCAAAGACTGATTTAGGAATGCCAACTCCTGATTTAGACAACATCTGCAAACTACGGAGTTTATCTCTGGAACGAATTAGGGCAGTGGACGTTAAGAGTGAAGTTACACCCATTAAATCAAAGTGCCTAATGACAGCGGCCCCATAGACAGTCACTGAGGCTCCGATACGGGGAATAATGATATCAATATCGACTAAGTAGTCGCTCGCCACCCTGATGGTTGGTTTTGATTTTTCCATCACCAAGTTACACTTGGTATGATCGATAATGACCACCTGATGTCCGCGAGCAAGACCCGCTTGGAGTAACCTGTCAGTTGAGTACAGATCAGGTCGTCTGGAGAGAATAGCTATTTTCATGTTTACATTTAGGTTGTGAATGTTTTAGAAACATCAACGATAAACTTCTTTTTAAGAATCTTTCGTCCGACTAAAACCGGGTAACGTAAATCTTGTCTGTTATTTAAACTCATTCTAGCCTGGAGTTGCTGCCCTCCTAATTTTACTACCAACGGTATAAAAAATCTGAGTTCAGATTGTCCGCTAGAATTTTTAACGTAACGCTTTTCAAACTCATACGATCTCTGTACTAATTGCCGAAATTCCGGATGACTATCGTCTAATAAATAAAACTCTACCGCCGGCCGACCATTATGTTCCACCTCTTTAATATCAGTAGCATGAATCGTTCCGTTATAAGCCCCGGAGTCTATTTTGGCTACCAGCCCCGTTAAGTTAAAATCGACCAAATCAATGTGCTCCAAACGACCAATTAGTATTTTATCATTAAAAGTATTCATGATGATATATTATAAGTCTATCTAAATCTACCGATTAAGCCACTAGAAGTCAATTTAGCCAAGGTTGTGAGACCTTCATTTTTTTGTTACAATACATCTGATTATTAGTCTGCCACTTTCCATTTTTTGGGACTTGGTTTAACGGATAAAATACTATGGATGATAACACTTTGGATCCTAACGCTATGGATCCTGCAATGAATCCGTCAACTCCAACGGATGCTGATGGTCAGCCTGTCACTCCTGACGTGACTGTTCCCGAAGCTCCCGCTGAAACCCCTGAGGCTGCTCCCGATACCCTAGCTGCCTAATATTGGACAGAGCTAATTAAAAAAACCGCCTTTGGGCGGTTTTTTTAATGGACCTAATCTAAGCTAGCCTCGGGCAGATGTTGATCTAAAACTCGTCTAAAAATGTGCCGTCTGGTTACTAAACCAACCAAGCTACCGCCTCTCACCACCGGCAAACGGTGAATGCCACGGGCCAACATTAAAGCCCCGGCTTTCATAATTGGAGTCGTTTCTTCTACCACTACCACGTCTAAAGAAATAAAGTCTTTAATCAAATGTAATCGAACCTCCGTAATTTTATTTTCCCGATGCTCAAAATCTAAATAGTTAGCCGGATCTTCATAGTAACTATTGTAACGCGGATACAAGACACGGAATAAATCTTTTTCCGATAACATTCCCACCACCCGACGATCAATGTCCACCACTGGTGCACCGGAAATTTTTGATTCACGTAAAATATTCACAGCGTCACCATAAGTGGCCGTCACTGGTATAGTTACCACCTCTCTTACCATCACATCACCGACTTTCATAGCTATAATTATACACCGAATCGTCCGGCCGCTGCTAGTTGGCAGCCAAATAGGTGGCCACCACCGCTGCCGTCTCCGCTCTTAAAACATTAGTACTTAAAGAGTAAGTTGGTAAATTATGACTCTGTATTAATTCAAGCTCAGCTGGACTCCAGCCCCCTTCCGGTCCAATAAACAAATCGTAAGGTTGATCGGAAGTGACCACCGGCCATTTAGTATCCAGGCTTCCCATATCAAAACACATCGTTAATCCCGGTGAGGCTACCGACAAAGCGAGCGCCTTCGAAAAGGGTAGGGGTAGGGCTAAAGTTGGCACACTGACTCGACCAGATTGTTCGGTGGCCTCCACTGCAATTTTAGTTAGCCGGTCTAGACGCAAATCTTGTTTAATCGTTCGCTCAGTTCTAAGTGGCACAATGGCTGTTACTCCAACTTCCGTGGCTTTTTGCACCACCCACTCGAAATTCTCTTTTTTCAAAATGGCACAGTATAAATTTACGGCTCTGACTGACTCGGGTTTAAATGGTAATAGTCGAAGCACCTTTAATCTGGCCGCTTTTTGGTTCAACTCGACGATTTCTACCTCCGCTTCCTGCTTGGTTGCCTGATCAATCAATAAAATTATCTGTCCGGGGCGAAACCGTAAAACTAACCCCCATTGCTTTAGTAAAGCCCGGTCATTAACCCATAACTGATCCCCGACTAACTCAAACTTTTCGATAAAGCGATGTATTTTCATTAGTTAGTAACGGGTTAAGAATCTACCTCAACTGAGGACAGAAGACTTTTAACGAAATCAGCTGCCGGCTGTTTACCGACTACCTGGCCCTGGTGATTGACTTTAACTACAGTATTTTCCGACTCTACACCGTATTTCTTACGTAAACTAAGTCGGCTGTCAAAATCGATTTTCAAAATTAATATATGGGGCGGAATCTGATCTTCATTCACTGTCAGTTCTTTAACCAAACTTCGGCCCAGCGGATCCCAAGCAGCATAAAAGAATAAGACTCTCTGCTCGTAGTTGCCACCCGTCATCAAACTAGGATCATAATCCAGAAACCGGCCTAGCTCAGGGCTCAGCCATTGATCGTTTGACTCTTCTTCATCAGTTGAGGTTTCCCGGACCGTGACTTGGGTTGTGGTTAAATCGTCATTAACCGACGAACTAGAAATAGCGGCCGCCGCTAAACCTGTCACCAGCAAGCGAGCAGCACTAATATCTCTCTCTAGATGATTTAAATACCCCAGGCCTCCCGCCACCACGATAGCCGAAATCACTAGGAGTAAGGTCATTAAACTGATGTGACGACGATAAGGCATAAGAAATAATTTTTATAAGCTAACTCTGATAGTTTACGAAATCCATAGCTTACCTGGATTATAACCTAAATGTGCTCGACACCAAAAAATCACCTCTTAAATATTATAATGTCTCTTCTTAAAAACTTTTTTTAATTAGACTAAAACTTCCCCCAAATTTTTGGCCTAAGCCGCCAAGGGCCATACCTTACGTTCTGTCATTTTCTTCACAATCAACTCAGCTGATTCTTGATATTGGCCCGCTAAAGCTAGAGTTTGGACTTCAGTTTCGGCTGGATCATCCAGGATATCAGAAATTATTTGACCCAATTCTTTAATCTGTTTCATCTGGTCTGTGGCTGACTCCTTCGGGTCCAGTATTTTTTTTAAAACTTTGGCTTGAACCGGATTACGAATTTCAATACCTAAGCGAGATCCCAACTTAGTCTCCTGACTAGCAGTTTTTTGACTCTCAATATTAACCTCAGGTTGCTCCATAATTATATTTATATTTTAACCACCTCGGCTATCACATTTAATCAAACAAATCAATTAGATACTGATCAATTTCTCTCTGATCTAAATTATAAAAATATTTGTCGTCGCGGTGTAAGTCGCGGGCCAACTTACGCCCCACAAAACGCCAGTGCCAAGGTTCAAATTGATAATATTGATTATTATCCGGATAAGATAACACAAAGCCATATTTATGAGCATTATCAGTCAGCCACTTGTACACCTCAGTTTGATCAAAACCGGCAAAAACTGCCGGAGCCGAAGTACTGGTAAAGTCCACCGTTGTCCCTAGTTGATGTTCGGAATAGCCTTGATCGGCCGAAAAAGCATTAGCCCCCGAACCATAGTTCACGCTATATTGAGCTTTAAGAGAAGACTGCTCGCCAAACGACCGGTAAGCTGATACCACCTTAAGGTCAATATCATCTTCGGTGGCCCCCTCAAGCAAATCTGTCAAAAAATCAATTATCTCTCCATTTGCTTTAAGTTGTCGGCTGGCATCGTATAGATAGTCGGCCGGAATATCAGCCAGTTGGGCTGGCATATAATTCTCACTTAAAAAATAAACTTTGGAATACTTTTTCAATAATTCCGGATCTGTTTGACTTAACTTCTCTAAATCCCCCACCACATTAGTAATACCAACAATCTGGTCTTCAAATTGTTCATTCTTCTTCTCTTCCGCTTCCAAACGAGCCGCTACTTGACTACCTTCCGCTAAGCTTTGCTCCAATTTAAGCCCTAAATCGCGTACTTCTTGACTTAGCTTGTCGGCTTGTTCTCTAACCGCCAGTAAAGCCTCATTGGTCTCCTGATAGCGGTACCAACCTAAAATAGCCGCCAAAACGGCGACCACCAGACCAAGTCCCAAAAGACTAAGATAAATTTTAGATGAGGAAAAAGTCACGCCAATGATTATAGCATAAAGAGGACAGTGCGCCGACCCGAGTTCCAAACTGACATCCTTAGGACAAATTTCGGCGTCTTAATCGAAAGTACTGCCAGTAAAATAAGTGGAGGCCAATATAAGCTACCATATGAACCACCACTATCCAAAACAACCTAAAACCTTCAGGTAGCATTAAAGCCATGATGGTACTGGCCACACCATAAGTACCTAAATAATAAACCAGGCCTTTCTTAACAGCTTTAAACTCCACGGCCGGCCTGGCCATAATTCGAGGCACCAAGGCGACCGCTACCCAAAAGGCCCACATCCCGATATTACTAGCTTCCGGATTACCCCAAGGTGAGTTACCAATCACGAACCACTCAAAAGACAGACCCAAGAGGCCAAAAAATAAATAATACAGCAAGTCCGACATAAAGCCGGCTCGGTTCGAGTCCAGCCAGCTACTGACCTGATAAACCACCGACAAATACAACGGGTAAAAGAAGAGGGTAAAAATAAAGTTACCCGGATTGTGAGTGGCCAGCAAGTTAAACTGGAATTCCACCACCAAAGCGACCAGCGAGCCAATCGCCACGAAAGTTAAAAATTTTTTCATAGTAATTGGGATAAATTTGTTTCGGATCAGACTGTCTTTAGATCCAACTAGAAAACTTTAGAATAAATTGAAGCCGATATTGGTCAAGTAAAGTCCCAAGGCAACCGCCAAGAAGCCTCCGATCCAATAAACACTCTTTTTGTTAAGCCAGCTAACCCACTTGGTAAAGACTCGGTAAGGTAGCATTAGATAAGCCACTGCTTCTAAGAGTAGTAGCCAGCCCACAATCGTAATAATTACTTGAAAATTCCAGGCCCAAACATTATGGGCCACCACCAAGGCCAAACCGGCTGCTAGTTCAATAACACAAATAGTGTAAATCAGAGCCCGATTTTTAGCCATCTCGGTCACCACCCTCATCATCGCTTGGCGTTTTACCAGTAGAATTAAGCCCATTAAAATTAGATACAAACCAACGACTTGAGCCAAATACAAAGATAAAGACATAAATTATAAATTAATCACTAATCCTTTAATTATAACCAGTCTCTCAACCATTGAAAGTAATTTGTCCACGTTTATCCCCTTACTAGATACTAGGAAGGAGAGTCGCGCTTTCTATTCCGCCCAGGAGAGTTCAACTTAAAGACCAAAGCCCCGAGCGGGGCTTTGGTCTTTAAGTTAAAAGAAACGAAAATTACCTAGTAACAGTAATCACTTCTTCTAGGTCTGCAAGCGGAGCATCCACAGTGATCCGACCATTCGTACCCTGAGCGATTTCATAACAGGTACTATTATCTACTTCACAAGACGGATCGATTGGCATAGCTACGATATAAATGCCATTAGCGGTCAACACTGATAAGTCTATTAAACCAGTACAATCTACTGCGTCGGTTTGACAAACTGGCGTCGAACTCGAAGTAATAGTAGCTGGTAAAGTTCCACGATTATCAACACCATACTGATGCACAGCGTTAAGAATGGCGTTGACGTTACTACTGCGTTGCGAGTTGCGAGCCTTAGCAAACTGTCGGGCGGGATTAACCGCTACAATTACGACGGCGGCCAAAATGGCGATAATACCGATCACAATCAAAATTTCAATTAAAGTAAAACCTGATTGAGATCGCTTAGCCGAAGAAACGTTTTTTATCATATATTATTTAAAACTGTCTAATAAAATAAATAGTCGATTCTACCCAGACTCAAGTAAAATCAATATTTACTATCTAAGTAAATTATACTATAACTCGACTGAAAGAGTAAAGACCCTTGTGTATAACTAATTCTAATCAGTTTAGCCAACCACTAATTGAACAAGTCTTTGAGCCAAAATAAATAACTTAAACTACCAACCACCAGTAAAATAATGACCAGGATCAGGTAAGTCTCTAAGCGACTAAACCAAGGTCGTCGGCCAGCCGACCGCTCCTCGGTGATTGAATTTGGTTTAAAACGCTTAACCAAAGAAGTAGCTACCAAATCAACCGGCCAGCCCGGCCGTGTCGAGTGTAAGGCGAGGCCAATCGGACCAGCATAAAGCCAAGGCAACAAAGCAGATATTTGGTCATCAGTTTTAGTTAAGTAGAGTAATGGATCCCCCTTTATAACCGGTAACCCCAGAGCGGTACTTAGGGTTGAAATTACCTGCTGATTTTCTACCCAATGGCCAGTAAGCAAAACTTGGCCAACCGAAAGACCAAACGACTCCTTGGCAAAATGAGCGGCTAATTTTATTTCACTGGCCACCGCCGATAGATCCGGTTTTAGGTCGACTGAAACTAGAGCTTGATCAGTGCCAGGCGTAGCTACGGCCGTCGCCGGTTGTGGCAAAGGTGTAACACTGGAAATAATGAGCCGACCCTTAACGTCATATACCCCCACCGAAGCCAGACTATCCGAGGCCTTTAAAATTGCCCTCCCAGCTTCAGTTACGCCAGCCTGAGGAGCTTGGGCTTCAGTTGAAAGTAGGGCCCGACCTAAAGCGATAGACTCAGCTTCAATCACCCCTAAAGCTAGGCCCGCTCCCTTGGCCACCTCTTGGTAAGCTTTCAACTCTTCAGTTAAAGCTCCCAAGTATAAGACGGCCTCAACCTCAGTTTCCCTGGTCCCCAAACTTAAATAATTCCAACTTATCGCTTCAGGCTCCACTGGAATGACAGCCTTAGCTTCCGTGGCTATAGCCGCTAGTCGCTCGTCTTCAGTCAGACCGGACTTAATTTTAAATAAATGAAAAAAACACTGAGAATCGGGTAAACAAAAAGAAATCTCTTTCGGCAGAGACGGCCAGTCTTTTATTAATGATCCTAGAGCTTCGGCTAAAACAGCTGGATCATGAATACGTTCATCATTAAAAGCACCCACCGGAGTCACCGCGCTAGCCATTTTAACTAAACGATTTTTATCATCAAGTAAGACCGCCTTAATCTCGCGACTGTCAATAATAGCGGTTAAAAAATGACGACGATTTAAAAATAACATATTTTAGTTTAATAACTGGCTACCTCTTGCCAACTAGTTACTTGTAAGGGTGCTCGCACTTCACTCACTTCAATCAGTACTTTTTGATGATAATCCCCCACAGTGGCTCTCGTTTTCACTACTCGACTAAACTCGGTCGGGGCTTCAACCACTTCTATTATACACGACTCGTCACCTAAATTGACTTCTTCCCCCCCAGCGTAAGTTCCGTCCAAACGTAAACTCGACAAGGCTTTCTCAGCACAAGCGGTGGCTAAAGCTTGCGCTTGATTGGTAAACTCTTCGGCCAGACTAATCTCCGTTTCCCCGACCGAGCGGAGGGATACTCCTACGGCCAACACTAAAGTCACCGCCCCGATAACCAGTACACTAAGAAGAGCGATCATTCCTTGTTGGTGTTTAATCATTATATCTCGAGGTTACAGTAGTTAAAAAATTATGAGTCCTTCCATATTCCTGGCGAGCACTGTCGGTCCTCGTCTTCAAAGTTAAATTAATCCGGATGGTGGAGGGAGCGTCCGAAAAAGACGTGTTGGTAAAGGTTAAATTAGTAACCTCCAGCCCGCCGCTCGTTATAGGCACTGCAGTAGTTGTCCCCTCTTTTATCCTAAGAACTCCAGCTACCACGTCAAAGGTTACTACATCATTTAAAGCAATTGATTGCAAAGATAAAATACTTGATTCACCACCTGAGTCCGGGCTGTTTATCTCAGTCGCCTGACGAATGGCTTCCGTCATAACTTCTAAAGCCAACCTAGCATTACTCGTAATTTCTTGCTGATTATCAGCTCGCACCTTACCTTCAATCACGTTAAATAAGGCTCCACCGGCCGCCAAAAGTAAGATAGTTAAAATACTGAAATAAATCAGCAACTCAATTAAACTAAAACCAGCTGGAGACGGTTTTCTGATCATAGGACAGGTTCATCAAAATCAGGAATAATAAAAACCTCCGAACTCCCATCAAGCATAATAAACTCCACCGTAATCGCTGTGCCTAAAATCGAACCGACCCAGCGTAGCTGATCAATTTCCACATTTGGTGCCCCGGGGATCAAGGTCGTATCGGTAATATCAATAATATTACCAGTGTTAGCACTACCTTGCCACACAAAGACTTGGGCAATGCGCGTTTTTGTTAGAGTGTTAGGCTTATCCCAAGTTAAAATCATTTTATCTAAAGTGACCGGGGTTGAGCACTTAGCTCCAATCCAGACTTCGCGAATTATTTTATTGGCCGCCCCTTGTTCAATGCTAGCACCACTCACATCCACGAAAAAGCAGTCAATTTCTTCCAGGGGCTCCTCTTGCCAATCCGATAAATAAGTAATGAGCTCGGTGGATTGGGGCCGGCTATCCCCTAACTGCCAGCTAACCTGACTTTTAACCTCTTTTAGTCCTGGCTGGTCAGGTACCGTCGAAATGGTAATAATTCGTGTAAACTGATCCTGCACATTTTCACCACCGGCTAGTTGCCACTGCTCGTCCGAAAGAGATATTCCATGAACCCCATCAGTAAGATCATTAAAGTCATTATCACGAATAGCTCGCACCACTTCCAATCCTTCTTTCGCCAACCACACCGCTTTAGTTCTTTCCACTCCTTGCCAGGAAGACACATCCGCTTCCAACACTAGAAATAAGATAGCAGTGGCCCCAATAGTAAATACCCCCATCGCCACCAACAGCTCAACTAAACTTTGTCCGGTTTGTCGCTTTAAACGGTTCACAAGGTTTCAATTAAACCCAACTTATTAATCTCAATCGTCTCGCTCCGAGTGCCAGCCGTAATAGTGATTGATCCCACAGCGGTCGGGCGACCAGTTTGTGAGGTAAAAACCCATTCAGACTCACAGCTAGTTGTCACTCCAGCTGGTAGCGCCGGAGGCGGCCGACTAGTTTGTGAGTCAAAAACCCATTCAGACTCACAGCTAGTTGTCACTCCAGCTGGTAGCCCAAAAATTAGATCCTCCGACTCGTCCCGACTAGCGTAAGACTCACCCTGAAATAACACGTAGGTGTCCGACAAAAATTTGACTCCAAACGACTGATCGTTTTTCTGCCACTTGGCTTTAGCTTGGGCTTCCCGTAAAGCCGATTGGACCCCGGTGGTCGTGTCGGCTAAGTGACTGGCCGATAAGTAGCTAAGAGCCACTGGTAGAAAAAGTCCTAGCAATACGATAAACAAAGCTAGACTGACTATTACCTCGATTAAAGTAAAACCCTTCATATGAAATAGTGATTTAAAATACTCCGGATGTTAAATCATAAATCGGCATAATAATCGCCAGGGCCACGAAGCCAACCGCCACCCCGATAAAAATTAATAGGGCCGGCTCCAAAATAGTTGGCAATTGTTTAGTCTTTGATTGAACAATTTTTATATAATGGTCGGCCAAATAGCCTAGTGATTCATCAATGGTGCCACTTTTCTCACCGGTCGCAATAATACTAACTAAATTTTTCGGATAGAGTTTGGGCCAGTCCGCCAGAGCCACCGATAATGGTGTCCCCCCCACCACCCGACTCCCAACCACCAAGAGTGAATCTTCATAGTTAACATTGGTCACCGCTCCACTAGTCACTTCAATCGTTTCGCGCAAAGACAAGCCACTTTTTAACAAAGTTTCAAACAATCTAGTCACTAAAGCCAACTGATAAGTGGCAATGAGACTGCCCACAATCGGGACTTTAATGTAACCTGTGTGCAAAATTTTTCTGACCAGACGTAACTTATTTAACATTTTAAAAGCGATATAAAAACCGATTAGGCCCAAGATCGCCAAATACCAATAATTTTGAATGAAATGGGTAAACCCGAGTAATAAACGCGTCGCCAGCGGCAACTCTACTCGTAGTTGTGAAAATAAAGGAATTAACTTGGGTAAAATATACAAAGACAAACCGGCCCCCATTAAAATAGTGGCTCCAAAAACAAAACGGGGGTAAAAAGTCGCCGCCTTTATTTCCTGTTTTAGGGTATGGTCTCGCTCTAACCACTCGGCCAAGTAGGCCAAGCTTTCATCCAAAGTACCACTGGATTCCGCCACCTTAATCATACTGATAAAAACCCCACCAAAGACTTCTCTTTCTGCCTCAAAAGCTTTAGATAAAGAAGTTCCAGCTTGGATCTTTTCGGCTATACCTACAATCACTCGCTTAAACGCTCTACTACTAGTTTGTTCCGACAAAGTAAACAGGGCCTCATTGACCGCCATACCACTTTTTAACATGACGGCTAAACTATTAGCAAACTCAACTTTTTCTCCAGTCTTGATATAATTGAAAATGTTCACAGCTGTTAATTTAGTGGGTAATCTTATGACTTGGTGACCCTGATAATTTCCGCTAGAGTAGTAATTCCCTGAAAAGCTTTTCTAAGCCCGTCGACCGCCATCGAACTACGGCCCTCGGCCCGCGCCGCTTGCTCGATAGTACCAGCAGAGGCTTTCTGAATGACCAAGCTTCGTAGTTCTTCATTCATTTCAAAAACTTCAAAAATTCCGATTCGGCCCTGATAGCCAGTCTGATTACAATCATCACATTTTCTTCCCCGATACAATCTAATATCAGTAACCGCCTTGCCACCAGACAGCTCGACGGCGGCCGCCAGTAACTCCGGATTTTGATTAATGACTAGTTGCTCTTCAGCTGGTAGCACATAACTCTCCCGACACTTATCACAAATCCGCCTAACCAAACGCTGGGCGATAACAATATTTAAGCTCGAGGCCACCAGAAATGGTTCAACCCCTAAATCTATTAAACGAGGAAAAGTAGTGGCCGCATCATTGGCGTGTAGAGTAGATAGCAGTAAGTGGCCGGTCATAGCCGCATTAACCGCAATATTAGCAGTTTCAGTGTCTCTAATTTCACCCACCATTATAATGTCCGGGTCTTGACGCACAATTGATCGTAAACCAGTGGAGAAAGTCACGTTCTTTTTCACATTCACTGGTATTTGTTGAATATGTTCGATATTATACTCCACTGGGTCTTCGATCGTCATTACATTAACTTCTGGACTGTTTAAAAGTTGCAATAAAGTATAGAGCGTCGTCGATTTACCGGAACCGGTCGGGCCGACTGAGAGAATCATACCATGGGGTTTTAAGATGGCTTTTTTGATCATCTCTTCATAAGCCGGCGAATAGCCCAAATCCGACAAGTTCACTTTATGAGCCGATTCAGTGGTCAAGAGTCTCATGACCACATTTTCACCTCGCGTGGTGGGTACAACCGATACTCGGACATCAAACTTAATTTGATTCGCTGCGTATTCAAAACGACCGTCTTGCGTCGCGGCATGCTCGTCAGTCCGCAAGCGTGACATAATTTTAAGCCGAAAAATAATTTTTTCGTGCAAAGGCTTCGGATAAGTCAAAATTTCATGTAAAATACCGTCGATTCGAAAGCGCACTGATGACGATTCTTCCAGTGGTTCAATGTGAATATCTGAAGCGCCATTATCATAAGCGTACTCCATAACCAGATTAACCAACTCAATAATTCCCTCCTCACTAGTTTCCTGCTTCGTCAGACTTTGCACCAATTGCTCGGCCCGCTCACGTCGGTCACTTTTATAACCCCTAAGGGCCGCCCCAATACTGCCGGCCGTAGTTAAAGCCACGTCGACGCGCTTGCCAGTTTTTTTCTCTAAGAGCTCAAAAAACTCATAATTATTAGGATTAGTGGTGGCCACCGCCACCCTCTCATCATCTTCGTTATAAACAACCACCTGCTGACTACTAGCTACTGCTTCCGGAATAATTTGCAATAAGTTTTTATCAATGACCATTTCGTGCAAGGACACAAATCTCAAACCTAAGCTATCGGCCAAAGTCTGACCTAAATGGTCGTCAGAAATGTAACCATCTTTTACGAGTACCTCCAGCACCGACTGCTTAAGCTCGGTTGCTCTAGTTAGAGCTCGACCTAACTGTTCCTCAGTCAAGTGACCAGGTTTAACCAATAAAGAATTTAGTTGTTCGTTTGATACAATCATAACTAGTCGGCCCTAGCCGAGAATGGCTCTAATTTTTTGGACCACCGACACCATCGATATATTAGCTTTAACCAAATAATCATTAACACCTTTTTGTTTGGCTTGCTCGATGTCACTTTCTTGACCCAAATTAGACAAAATAATAATCGGGATATCTTTGCTGGCTGGATTGTTCTTCACCTCATCAATAACATCAAATCCTGTCTTTTTAGGCATAATCATATCCAAAATGATTAAATCAATGCTTTCGGTTTTAATTTTCTGAATAGCTTGCTCACCATCCACAGCGGCTATGGTTTTAAAATTTTCCTTTTCTAGCTTGTCGATAAGAACTCGTGACAAAAAATCGTCGTCCTCGGCAACTAAGATGGTAAGCTTGTGGGGTTCTGATATAGCTGGGCTCATAAATTTAAATATTTTCTAGTTATTATAGTTTAGCCGAGGCTAGGTGTCGATTGCCGGTGGCCGACTTAGTCCCTTTTTTAACCGGCAAAATCACGGTAAATTTGGTACCCTTGTCCTCTTCTGTTTCAAAGCTAATCCGGCCACCAGCCGAATCAACAATCGATTTAACAATATACAAACCTAAGCCGGTACCATCAGTATCTTTATCAATAATATTGTGCCCTCTAAACATTTTCGTAAACACTTTCGACACTTCCTCTTTGGGAATACCGTAGCCGGTGTCACTAACTTCCAAGTGAAGTTGATTTTTTTTGATCAAGGCGGCAACTGTTACCTCACCACCGCTCGGAGTATATTTGATAGCGTTTGATAACAAATTTTCCATTATCATTCGCCCGTAACGTGGGTCCATGTTTACCACTCCGATACTTGAACTGTATTTTTTAATCAAACTGATAGATTTTAATTTCAACTGATAGCTAAAATCAGCAACCGCTTCATCAAGTAACCCGGCCACATCGGTTAAGCGAGCGTCCACAATAAAAGTATCAAGCTCAATGCGTGATACTTCTAAAATAGAGTTGACCAAAGCAATCATTCGCTGGTTACTATCACTAATACGATGAAGATATTCAGCCTGCTCACTTTTTAGTTTACCCAAGTCGCCCGTCATCAAAGCTTCGGCGTACCAATTAATAGCTGACAAAGGAGTCCTAAGTTGATGGGAAACCAAGGAAATAAACTCGTTTTTAGCTCGATCAATTTGTTTCTCCTTTTCAATATTACGGAAAACAATAATCGCTCCCAGTATCCGCTCCGCTGACACAATCGGCGATACTGATACTGCCGCCGCAAAAGGAGAACCGGTTTGACCCTTCATAATCCAAGCCTCGGAAAAAGTCTTTTTCCTATTTTTTATAGTAGCGGTCACTATTTCTTTGGTCTCGACACCAGAATCTGGATTAGAGAGTGATACTAGCTTTTCCCACAGTTGTCCGGCTTTTAACTTCTCATTTATATTCAACATTTTTTTGGCCGCTCCATTTATTACCTGAATTCGTCCAGCCGTATCCACTACCACTAAGCCTTCCCCCATATTTTCTAAGATCACTCGGTTACGCAAGTTAGATACATGCAATAATTTGGTCACAAACAAAAAGTTGGCCATCGCAAACGCCAAGAGCAAAAGTACCGACATCTGCATGGTGACCGTTTGCGAGAGAGCTTCACTGGAGAGCGGCCAACCCAAAAGTACAGCTAGTAAAACTGAACCGACCAAAATTACCGCTAGTGATAAAATCTTAACTAACGAAGTTTTGAGGTGCGATATTACCATTAAAATATTATAGCAGACTTCGCCCGTACGTTTAAACTAGATTCCCGCTATCTATCAGCACCGCCGTCGATACGGCCCGGTCTCTCAACCGGTTTCAACAGGCCGATGATTAAAAACCTCGAACCCTAGCGGGGTCCGAGGTTTTTTGGTTAAACAAAGTGAATTTACTTTTTCTTCTTGTTGGCTAACATGACCCTTTTGACCGCCAAGCGCTTTTGGGTTTTCTTAGACCGCGAAGTTTTATTTTTAATATCTTGGGATGCTCTTTTAGCCATATTATATTCTTATATTTTAATTTGTTTAATTATACCGCAAAGTAATCTATTCGACTATTCCACGAAGGATAGGGCTTTGCCTTTCTTACCGGCCCGACCAGTTCGGCCAATCCGGTGAATATAATCCTCATAAGTGGTTGGTAAGTCAAAATTAATCACGTGCGAAATGTCGGAAATATCCAAGCCGCGGGCCGCCACGTCGGTGGCCACCAAAACCTGAGCGCGATTATTTTTGAAAGCCTCTAGGGCTCGTTGGCGACCATTATGATTTTTATTACCATGAATAGACTCCGCTCGGAGGCCACGTTTCGACAACATTTCAGCTAAGCGTTCAACGCCATGCTTAGTCCGACCAAACACTAGGACGCGACTAAAATCTTCCTGCTTCAGCAAATCGTGTAAAATATCCAACTTGTTTTGTCCGGGTTTCAGTCGGATCACATCCTGATGAACATCCTTAGAGGTGTCTTGAGTTTTAACTGAAATTCTAACTGGTGATTTCAAGAAATCTTTAATCAATATTTCGATGGTAGACGACAAAGTCGCCGAGAAAAATAAAGTGTGTCGCTCCTTTTTCATCAAAGCGATAATATAACGCATATCATTGATAAAACCCATATCGAGCATTCGATCGGCTTCATCTAAAACGACCGTACCAAAAGCCGAGAGGTTTAAAACTCTCCGTTCGATTAAATCTTTCAGTCGTCCAGGAGTACCAATCACAAAGTGATTAACGTGACGCAAGCTGGCAATTTGCCGACCAATCGGGGCCCCACCCACACACACCACCGAGTGAATTCCTAGTCGTCTGGCAAAAGTTTTTAATTCTTCGTCAATCTGAATGGCTAATTCTCTGGTGGGAGCCATAATTAACACTCTTTCTTTAGGGTTCTTTAGAATCTTATCAATCAAAGGGATAACAAAAGCCGCCGTTTTACCGGTACCGGTATTAGCGATTCCCACCACATCTTCATCTTTTAAGATGTGAGTAATGACTTTATCTTGAATCGGAGTGGGCGTAATGTAACCCTTGTCGATTATATTTTGCTTCAAACGTTGGTCCACCTCAAAATCCGCAAAGGCATGCTCGGCTACATAAACTTCCACTTCTTCGGTGATAGCGACTTTATTAATGAGTCGAGAAATATCTAAGGTCGACTTACTACCATAGCCACGACTACCGCTTGACCCTCCCCGCCTCGGCGCGTAACCGCGACCGCTTGAATTTGACCGAGAACCGAAACGGTTCCGGGAATTATTATTTCCTTGATACATATACTTCTTATTTTGTTATTACTACCCGAAGATCGAATAGTATGGTTGGCTCAGAGTAAAAACTTGCGCCTCCGGCTATTGTTAAAAGTAAGGCCGCCGGTATCTCGCAAGTTTCAAATAAAGACAAGCCTTATATTCGAGTTTTTAACCAGCTCGAATAAAACTAGAGAGAATTTCTTACCCCAGCAGTATATACTAAATCTGACTTTTGTCAACAATAACCATTCTCCACGCGGTTTAGCCTGTTTAGATAAAAAGCGGGGCCGGTAGCTAATCGGCCCCTAACCTAGAGCCCAAGCGAGCGCCAGTCCCATGGTCGCTTTAGGGCCGACCATGGATCCCTACCACCCCAGGTTGAAGTGGTTTAAACCCCTAGAGGTAATGGCCACCCTCGGTCTAGGCTGAGGTCAGTCTAATACTTTCATCCCTAAATTTCTAGATCTCGATCGATTAAATTTTATGCTAAGATTAGGTTCTAGATTAATACCTTTAAGCTAGACCCTTTAACCTTTCAACTCTCAAACTTATGACTAAAAATTTAACTCTACTCGTTATTAGTGCCTTACTCTTATTCATCATTGTCATCACCGGTCCCACCGCCGAAGCTAAAGTCACCAACGACTCTGATTTGGAAGTAGCCGGCTGGGTTCCCTACTGGCGCCTAAGTGAAGGCTCTAAGAGTGCCAAAAGACAACTCAAAAAGTTGGACACTATTTACCCTTTTGTTTATTCCGTCACCACGGACGGGGAACTAAAAGATTTAGGTAATTTAAAAAATAAAGACTGGCAAAGACTGGCCAAAGCGGCTAAAACCAAACGAGTCGAAATCATCCCCACCGTTATGTGGTCTGGTGGGGCCGACATTCATCGCCTCTTAAGCGATCCGGAATTGCGCCAGAACCACATCAAAGCTATCACCAAGATGGTCAGAAAGGGTAAGTACGCCGGGGTGGATATCGACTATGAAGGTAAGCAAGCGGCCACTAAAGACTATTTTTCACTTTTTTTAGCCGAGCTTAAAAGTGAATTAGGTCAAAAAAAATTAGTCTGCACCATTGAAGCCCGCACCCCGCCCGCTTCCCTCTACCGTGTCCTACCCCCGGTCATCGCTTATGCCAATGATTACGAAGCTATCGGAGAGCACTGCGACGTGGTACAAATTATGGCTTATGACCAGCAACGGGCCGATATCTTGCTAAATGATGAGAGAAAGGGTGCCCCCTATGCCCCCACGGCTGATGTGGATTGGGTGAGAAAAGTGGTAGAACTAACCACCGCTACCATTCCGGCCGAAAAAATTATGTTGGGCATCCCCACCTACGGAGCAGAATATGAAATTGTGGTTTCGCCCAACTGGTACCAGCGCTACAGTAAACTCTGGGCCCTCAATCCGGAATATGGCCTAGACACTGCCAAAAAATTCAAGACGGAACCGTCCCGTAATCAAGCCGGGGAACTAAGTCTCTCCTATCAAGCTAACCCCACTCTCGCCCCTATCACTTCTCTACTCTCAGTACCTAAAAATACCCCCCGTGGTGAAGTGGCGACGGCTCAAGCTCTCTCCTACGCAAATTTAACCGGCCAAACTGTCACGGTCAATTATTTATCTTGGAGCGACTCGGGAGCCGTCAAAGCCAAAATTGATTTAGCTCGTGAGCTGGGTTTGCGCGGTGTCTCCTTGTTTAAAATAGACGGCGGTGAAGACAAAAAAATTTGGTCTCTGTTTTAAACCTCTTACTTTAACCCGACAAGTATTTCTTTAAGCGAAGCGGTAGCCACCCCAACCACTCGGTCAGCCCCGCCATAGTACAAATACAGTTTGTCTCCCCGAATAATCGAGCCACAAGGAAAGACCACATTGGGTACTTCCCCTTCCTTTTCGTATGGCATTAGTGGTTCAAACAAAGGAGCAGCCGAGCGGGCTAAGATTTCAGTCGGATCATCTTTATCCAAGAGAGCGGCGCCTACTCGATAAGTATCCTGTTCATCAATACCGTGGTAAAACATCAGCCACCCAGCTTTCAGGAGATGGGGCGTACCCGCCAGTCCCACTCTTTTGCCATCCCACATCCCGCGGCGAGGTTCCAAAATTTCAAACGAGGTATCAACTTCACTCGGTGTAAAAAGTAGATCATCCACATAGTCACCGGTAATATGATGATTAACTCGGTGAATTACCAAGTACCCGCGGGAGAACTTCTTAGGTAGTAAAATTCCGTCCTTATCGTCCGTACTTTTTGGTGTAATAATAACCGGCTCCGACCAAATAAAGCGTCGAGCGGCCAAATCTTTTTTACTAATATGAGAGATGGCGATGCGCGGACTATCAAACCCATTATAAGCCGTATAGCACATAAATATTTTCTGACCAATTAAAACCAGCCGAGGGTCTTCACAGCCATAAGGATTCTGACTGCCCGCCGGCTTAGACTCAAAATCGGCTCGGGGCCCGTACACCGGCTGATCATGACGATAAGAAATATTCACCCCGTCCAAACTTTCAGCGTAACCAATGACCGAGGCCCGGCTATCATTTTGAGCGCGGTATAAAATTCTGACCGTTCCCTCCAGATCAAGAGCGGTTGGATTAAAAACATTCTTATTTTCCCAGCTACTTTTGGCGATGGGCGTCAAAATCGGATTACCAGACCATCGCTCAAATACTTTGGTTCGCTTCGACTCGCTCAACTCTTTTAGTAAACCATCAAGGGGCAAACTGGCCACACAGGTGGTGGTGTCAGCCGCCCCATAAAAAATCTCCAATTGGTTTTTTTTAACCACCGCGCCGGTCGGAAAAGATACGTCCGAGACAAAACCAAACTTGGCGTAAACCTGGTCTGGAATAATGACCGGCCAACGAGTACGACCGATAATTTGCCGTGGGTCCTTAAGGTCCAGCAAGGCGGCCTCGACCCCAAACACCCGCGCCGCTCCGGTATAATAGTTTTGAATATGAGAATAGATCACCAACCAGCCGTCTTTGGTTTTTACCGGAGGTGCTCCCACCTCCGTCAAATCGGCCTCACTACGGCGTAAAACCAACTCATGCTGTTCGAGTTCGTCATACCATTTCGCCCAACGGTCGTGATCCCACAAGTCCTCGATTTTATCAAAACTAGCCAAACCAATGCGGGCCGGTGGCGCATCCGTATTTACCGTGACTAGGGCGTAATACTTTCCATTTATCTTTTCCGGCCACAACGCCATCGCTTTAGCATTAAAGGGTGTCACCAAATGCCTTTCCTCTATTGTTTTTAAATCTCGAGTCACCGCCACAGCCACCTTAATACTATCGGGCCCCAAATTGGCCGATGAGAGAGCGGTGTAAAAAATCAAATATCGTCCATCAATTTCCACTATCCGCGGATCTTCACAACCATATTTTTCCCACTCCGCTTCCGGTCGAATGAGCGGCTGACGATCCGTAAAATCATACTTACCATTATTAGACGCTTTAGCGACACCAATTATCGACTGGTACAAATTGGGCGCCATTATTATGTCGGGATTAGAGATGGCCCGGTAGACCATAAAGAGTTCCTGTCCCCTCGCGATCGGGCAGCCGTTGCAGGCAGAAACATTTTCCCACTTGTGATTCTTTAGCGGGTGCAAAATCGGATTATGGTCGTTTTGTTTAACATTAAACATAATTTATTTATAAGCTAGTCGATTGATTTTTAATGGGGGCAAGTGTTCGTCAGATCGCAAGGAATTCATAAACTGCTCAAATGGCGCCGAGGCTGCACACACATATTTATCCCCCCCACCGTAGTAGATAAATAAGGTTCCATCTTTGACCACCGCCCCACAAGGATAGACAACGCCGGGTTTCCAATCGTTTTCATACCATAAATCAGGCGAGAGCAGTGGCTCGCGCGAGCGGTACAAAACTCGCTCTGGTTGATTTAGATCAAGCAACATAGCCCCTAGGTGATACTGACCATCATTCTGATCATCCACCCCGTGCGTGATGACTAGCCAGCCATACTTGGTCTTAAGTGGCACTGAACCAAAACTAATTTTTCGACTATCCCAACCAGATACTTGCGGGGCAATGGCAAATTCCCCGGCCGGCCATTTATCCTCATCAAAACGCAAGTGATCCAAGTAATCAATTAGAATGTTCGGAAACACCCGCTGAAAAAAAACATAGCGACCATTAATTTTTCCCGGAAAAAGACCACCGCTTTTGGCAATCACCCCGGGCTTGGTACACAAAACCGGTTTGGTCCACCGCCATTTTCGATTCAAAAAATCTTCAACAGCTATTGAGCTTAAGGCAATACGCACCGACTCCCAACCACCGAAAGCCACATAGGTTAGAAAAAGCCTGTCCCCAATTTGGCAAATTTTTGGATCTTCACAGCCGGCCCAGCCGCCACCGGAAGTATAAGTAGCCGGAGCAAAAGTCTTCGGCCCGGCGAGACTAGTACTTTCAAAACTCTCGCGAGGCCAGTAAACGGGATACGGCAACCGTTCTTCAAAATTCAAGCCATCACTGCTACAGGCGTAACCAATCGTCGACATACCATCACTACCGACAGCCCGGTATAACAAATGAACTTTACCGTCCAAGCAAATAGCGGCCGGATTTAGCACCCCTTGGGCTTCCCAACCGTAGCCGGTTGGCTCTAATAGTGGGTTAAGATTGGACCGCGTCACATAAGGTTCGACCCGCCCTGAAGCCGAACGGGCCTTTTTAAAAACCTTGAGTTTACCCGGCCTAAACCAGCTGTAAAAAAAATTTCTGATCCTTTTTAACAAAGCTCGTATCATTAATTTTTTTAAATAACAAGTAAAGACTGAGGTAGATACCGCCATCAATCAAGGCGGCCATAATCGTCGGCAAAACGCTCGATATCGGACTCATCAAAGTCTCCAGTGGCCACCTCTATAATCACCAACTCCTCCTTTGAACTTGTGTTAGTCAAGCGATGTTTGATCCCGACTGGCACAAACACCGATTGCCCCTCTTTTAAAATCACCTCTCTCCCATCTACTTCCGCTAAACCTCTCCCAGCCACCCTAACCCAATTTTCTGCTCTTTTTTGATGTGATTGCAGAGACAAGCGCGCCCCGGGATTGACGGTGATTTTTTTTATCACCACCTGAGTCCCGTCTGAGCTTATAAAAGAACCGAGCACAACAAAATTGCCCCAAGGTCGAACATCTTTTTCCATTTCTTTTTCCATTTCTTTATTGTAACGTTATTCTAGCTCAGCCTCAATCTAAACTTTTAAATAACCAAATTTAATAGCAAATAAGCACTCAGATTATTTCGTTGGCTCAATATTAGCAATGAATTTTTTTATCAATTCGGCCGTCATGGCGGGATCGGTTACTGGATAACATTTAACCCCGGCCTCGTAAGCTGAATAATCATTGCCCCCGGGAAACATCGCGTCCCCCACAAACACTGCCTCAGCTGGCTCGAGCCCTAGCCTCTCCAGTATTTTTTTTATACCAAAAGCTTTATTAAATCCTTTTTTAGAAATATCAATCGAAGTCATACCGCCAATACCAATTTCAAATTCCGGCAGTAATTCGAGCAATCGAGCTCTCATTTTTTTTCTTATTTCTCGGTCACTGTCATAATCACTTTTAAGATCAAGGGGGGCCGCTTGACCCAGGGCTGAATAGGTCATTTGACTGCCGCGGTCTTCGATCGCTTCCCCAAACAGCTCCCCAGCCGGCTCAACTATAACTTCGGCTAGAGCCGCTTTGATTTTGGTTTTATCCTCTGCCGTTAAATTATTATTGTAAACATTCTGCCAGCCTTCATTATATTCATATAGAGAGCTACCACTGGCTGGCAGTAAATAAAGATTTTGGCGGAGTTCATCATTTAGCTCCAACCGAGGAACAAACTGCGTCAAATATTGATCAATACCAGCCCCGGAGATGACCGCTACCTTGGCTACAGCCAGTAATCTGGCTACTAATTTGACCATCCCCAGCTCAATCACACTTTTACTCGGCGCCAAAGTGCCGTCTAAATCAAAAATGTGGAGTTTTATCATCACCCTATCATAACAAATTCAAACCCAACCGGCATTCCCATATTTTCTCTTAGTCCCACTTTGGCACTTGAGTCAACTTGATTATATAATAGATGAAATAGTTACCATCTTGGCGGCTTTGCCCCTTCTAGTCTTTTTTACTCTGATTATCGCTGACCGCCGGTAGTATGATTGCCCCTCACAATGTGATTACCGCTTTAACCGTAGCAGAACTCGCTAGCGGTGACAGTAAAGTCATTAAGGCTAATCCGCCACCGCTTTTAATTTATTTAGTTCTACTTAGTCTGGTCGGATTACTCATCTCTGCTATATAATGAGTCGGACGGCAATATTATGTTAAAATTTACTTTATGAATATTACTTGCGTTGAAGTTCGAGAGGAAGAGAAAATTTTTTTTGAACAGGAATTACCTACCGCCAAGCTACTGGCTGAAAAATTAGACAGCTCTATGTTGTCTACTATTAGAGACACGGAGATTTTATGCGTGTTCGTCGACTCACTGGTCACCAAAGAAGTGATTGATGCCTTACCCCACTTACAGTTGATTACTACCCGTTCCACTGGCCTCGACCACGTCGATACCGCTTACGCGACCAGTAAGGGTATAACGGTCACCAATGTCCCCGGCTACGGTAAACGCTCGGTGGCGGAATTTGCTCTAGCTTTGCTTTTAACTTTATCGCGCAAGATTTTCGACGCCTATCACCAAGTCCGCTTCAATGGCGACTACAGCTTCAAACATCTGCGTGGCTTTGACCTTGGTGGTAAAACTCTCGGCATTATAGGTACCGGCCAAATTGGTCGCCACTTGGCTCAGATTGCTAGAGGTCTCGAGATGACAGTCCTAGCTTACGATGTCCAGCCTGATCCAGCCATTGCCACATCTTTAGGCTTTACTTATGTCGATTTTGATACACTCCTCTCAGGAGCCGACATCATTTCCCTCCACGTCCCCCTTCTGCCCGCCACTCGACATTTATTAAATCGGGACACTTTAGCCAAAACCAAACCCGGAGTTTACATCATCAACACCGCCCGCGGTGAATTGATTGATACCACCGCCTTAATTGAAGCTTTAAACAGCGGCCAAGTGGCGGGGGCCGGCCTAGATGTGCTCGAAGGTGAAAGTGAATTAAAAGATGAAGTTGAATTAATCTCTGGTGGCCAGCAAATGGCCGATGTCCAAGTAATGCTAGAAAATCACATCCTCACCGATATGCCCCAGGTCGTGGTGACACCCCACATTGCTTTCTATTCTAAAGAGGCCGAACGCGAAATCGTCCAAACCAGTATCAGTAATATTAAGTCCTTTATGAAGGCTACCCCCACTAATAAAGCACAGGCTCTATGAGTACCTCCATCATCAACCGCCACAACTTAGCCACCACCCCCTTGCGCGAGCAAGCCCTCAGTATTATCGAAGCAGGTCTTGAAGCTATTGATACCACCCGAGCTATTAATAGATCTATCAGTCTCGACTCAGACAATAATTTAATCGTGGCCGGCCAGACTTTTTCTCTGGCCAACAAAAAGCGTATTCAGGTTATCGGTTTTGGCAAAGCCTCTTGCTTGGCCGCTATGGCCTTGGAAAAAATTTTGGGTTCAAGCTTGCACTCCGGTGTCGTGATTGACGTAAAAAAAACGTCTTGTGAGCTCATTTACGCTTTTGAGGGCTCTCACCCCAAACCCACCATCGCCAATGTTAACGCTTCAGCTAAAATTGTGGAACTGGCCCAGTCGGTCGGTCCGGATGATTTGGTGATTGTCATTGTGTCCGGTGGTGGCTCGGCTCTTTTATGCTGGCCCTTATCCGAGTATGAGCAAAATATTATTCTCTACGAAAAGTTCCTTCAAGCTGGGGGCACCATCCAAGAACTAAACCTAGTGCGCAAACACTTATCCGGCTTAAAAGGCGGCGGTCTGGCCGCTATGTTGCATCCGGCCACGGTTATTGGTTTGGTTTTTTCCGATGTGCCCGGTGGACATATTTCCGATATTGCTTCTGGTCCCACCTTTTACGATGAGTCCACTGTGGATGAGGCTAAGGCAATTTTACACAAGTACAATATTACCGATGAATTCACTTTGATCGAAACCCCAAAAGATCAGACTCTTTTCCAAGGCGTTCACAATTTTTCTCTAGTCACTAATGAACTAGCCTTAAAGGCAATGACCGATCGAGCTAAAGCTTTAGGCTTTACCGCCACCATTATTTCCCCCAAAATGTATGATTTTGCCGCCCCAACTCTGGAAACTTTTTGGCAAACCACGCCCCCTGGTGGGGCCTCGGTCGGTGGTGGTGAAATTCGGCTAGTGGTCTCTAAAAGTGGTGGCTCGGGCGGTCGCAACCTTTACCTGGCCAATGAAGCCTTGAGTCGCATTAAAGATGAAGATGAGCTATTTGTTTCTTTCGCTTCCGACGGTATCGACAACTGCCCAGCAGCCGGTGCCCTAGTAGACCATAAGACCCTAGCTGCTGCCCAAGCTTTAAACTTAGACGTAGCCGACTACCTTAGCCGTTTCGATAGCCAGGCCTTATTTGAGCAAACTGGCGACCTCATCATGACCGGGCCGACTGGCTCCAACGTGGCCGACTTGATGATGTATCTGCGAACGCAGTAATTACCAATCTCTTTTTTAAAATATGAAAAAAATCTCCAGTGCTCAAATTGTGGCCACTCTCGGACCGGCTTCCAGTGACCCTGTACTTTTAGCGAGAATGATCGACTCCGGTCTCGACGCAGTCCGCCTTAATTTTTCTTGGGGTACTTTAGACGAACACGCGGCTTACATTGAAGCTGTCCGCCAGCTGGCTCCCACGCTACCAATTATTGGTGATTTACCAGGTCCTCGAGTCCAACAGGGAGATGGTCATTCTTTTGATAACAACCAGCCGGTATTAACGGCTCGTGACCGGGACTTCATTACTTTTGCCGCCGAGCAGGGTCTAGACTACTTGGCCCTTTCTTTTATTACTAACGCCGGCGATATGGCCCAGGCTAAAGAATTGATCAGAGCGGCCGGCAGTCAGGCGCGCGTCATTGCTAAAATTGAACGAGCTGAGGCTTTATTAAACTTACCAGAAATTATAGCCGTCTCGGATGCAGTAATGGTGGCTCGAGGCGACTTAGGCGATAATATTCCGGTCGAGACCTTGCCGTTTGTGACAGTGGAAATAATTGAGGCTACTCGAGCCGCCGGCAAACCCGTCATCACGGCGACGGAAATGCTATCATCAATGGTTAACTCCCCACGGCCAACCCGGGCCGAAGTGACCGATATTGCTTACGCTATTACCAATGGCTCGGACGCCTTGATGCTTTCGGAAGAAACGGCTACCGGTCATTACCCTTTAGAAGCAATCACTATGATGGAAAAAATTATCATTGAAGCCGAGCACCGTAGCGCCGGTAAGCACGAAGCGGTCAACCGACTCACTCGGGTCTAACAACTATATTCCTTTACTGGCTTACGCTTTTTAGATTAGAAACCCAGTTCACTCCGACTAGCGAAGGCCCCCTCTGACCCCAGCTCTTCTTCAATTCTAAGGAGTTGATTGTATTTAGCAGTGCGTTCGCCCCGGCACACTGAGCCGGTTTTAATTTGCCCACAGGCGAGACCCACCGCGAGATCCGCAATGGTCGTATCCTCAGTTTCGCCTGAGCGATGAGACATAATAGTTCGCCAGCCGGCGGCCTGAGCTGCTTTCACCACGGCCATCGTTTCAGTTAGGGTGCCGATTTGATTGGGTTTAATTAAAATCGCATTAGCGGTCTGACCTTCTATGGCTTTAGTCAAACGCTCCAAATTGGTGACCAATAAGTCGTCACCTACTATTTGTATTTTTGACCCGAGCACCTTAGTCATCTGTCCGAAATTATCCCAATCATCTTCCGCTAAACCATCCTCAATTGAAACTATAGGGTACTTATTGATCCAGGTTTGATACAACTCCATCATTTCAGACGCCTCAAGCGACCTGCCTTCCGATTTAAGTAGGTACTGCCCGTCTTGATAAAACTCGGTCGCTGCCACGTCGAGAGCGAGCCCTACCTCCTCACCCGGCTTAAAACCAGCCTGACTGATTGCCTCCATTAAAAGCTCTAGCGCTACCTCATTGGTAGGTAAAATCGGAGCAAAACCACCTTCATCCCCCACGGTTGTATTAAGCCCCCGACCTTTTAGTATGTCTTTTAACGCTTGAAAAACCTCTACCCCCACCCGGAGAGCTTCCTGGTAGGTCGGCGCCCTCAGTGGCATAATCATAAACTCCTGTAAGTCGGTTGAATTACTAGCGTGCTGGCCCCCGTTTAAAATATTAATCATTGGTCGAGGCAAAAGTAGTTTAGTGGTCCCGGCCAGTTCTCCCACGTAGCGATACAGTGGCCAATTAGTCGCCGCGGCAGCCGCTTTGGCAAAGGACAAGGACACCGCCAAAATAGCGTTAGCCCCTAAGTGGCTTTTATCCGCTGTCCCGTCAAGTTCTATCAGTTTTTTATCTAAACTCTCCACCATCCAAGTCTCACCCACTAGCGCGGGCGCTATCACCTCATTAATATTTTCCACCACCTGCTTCACTCCCCGGCCCCGGTAACGCTCGCCACCATCTCTAAGCTCTACCGCTTCATGACTACCAGTGGACGCCCCCGACGGCACCGCTGCCCGCCCCCGACTTCCACCCTCCAGTGTCACATCTACCTCCACCGTCGGCTGGCCGCGCGAGTCCAAAATTTCCCGACCCTTGATTGAAATTATTTTAAACAAAATAGATTCACGAGTTACTTTTAATTAACTCACTCTATCACTTAAGCTATCATCCGAGCAAGATTTTTTAACATCTTACCCTAAATTAAGTAAAAATCCCCACACCCAATGACGGATGTGGGGAAGCGCGTGTGTGGGTGGACCATTGGTAGGCCCGCCACCAAACTATTGTACATAAAATCATATTTATGTACAAGTTTTTAAAGAAGTAAGTTAGATAAAAAGCCAACCAGTCGCGACATCGAGAGGGAATTATTTTTGGAACGAACGAGCTTATTCATGAGGAGCTACTCGTCTCACGAAACTGTCATACAGGACACAATACCAAGTGGGGTGACTCTGAATATTTGAATAATGCCCCCTCGAGCTGACCCTTTGTCCTTTTTCACTCCTTGATATAGAGTTAACGAAGTTTGTCCTCCGCCCGCCGAACCAGTTCCGCTAGGGGGACTTGGAGAACATTAGAAAACACCATCAACGTTGTGAGAGACCCACACCCCGCCACTTCGTTATTGCTGACAGAGGCTTGGGTCAATCTGCATAATTGGGCCAATTGAACTTGGGTTAGGTTTTGAGCCTGACGTTCACTTCGAATTACCCGCCCCAAAGCCCTCTTAAGTTCTTTACCCTTTAACTTTTTCATCCCAACCCTTCCTTTCCGCTCGATTTTTCTAATTATATTTATATCACATCTAGACTAATTTTCTAGCAACCAAGCTCCCTTCTCATTTTAAGTTAGAGGTATAAAAAAGGAGCCTGCCTATAGCAAGCTCCAAAAACCCTAGAGTATGTTTAACGTCTACACTCCAAAGACTAAAGAACTCCCCTTACAGCAGTGGCTAACCCGAGGACACATAAAACGCTTCATGCTCTCACCTCCTTTCTCTTTTTATTATATCATAGCTGTCAAGACTGATAGGAATGATGCTTCTTAAAAGTTTAGGGAACTATATTATTAGGTAAAACAAAAAACGCCCGCCAACGAAAATCGTTGGAGGGCGGTGATTTGTCTAAATCTCCAAAATCTTCATCAAGGAAATTATTACCAGACCTGCTCCAGCGAATCCAGCCAGGATTTCCAGTGGTCGAAACCTATACTTGATGTCTGGAGTTTCTGGTAAGAAAACCTTTACCACTGCCGCTAGTCCAGAAATGGCCAAGATGACCCAGACAAAAACTGGCAACGGAAGGTGGTAAAACAGTGCCACGATGCCTGTAAGTTGTAAAAGACTACAAACAAAGTGTACTAACGCAACCATGATTAGTCTCCTTTTCTCGGTTTAGTTTCTACCCTATTCCTACCACACCATTGTAAATTTGTTAACTTGTTTACACTTGGCTCCGCCGATTAGGTGAAGTGAGAAAATTAGGGTAAAAGAAAAGGCCCAAGTATTTGGGCCACACTACTCAAGTCCCCAACCTACTAGAGCTGGGAACTTCTTAACCTGAATCTCTCTTGAAGCATGAATGACTCTTTTAAGTTGACTGGAGAGTTTTCTGTCTGGTGGAAGATATAAACAAATGATCCCCGACTTATACCAAAGCATCACATTGATCTTTGACTCCAGAGATTGGTTTGCAACCTCCCAAACTAAAGAATCAGCGGTGGCTCCTTCTCTGTATTCCCAGATCATTAAAACTGGGGCCAACAGATGATCCGTTAAAAAATAGTCGAGAACCACTCCAGAACGGTCGGGTCGATAAGACTCTTCTACCCAACCCTTCATCCACTCGCAGTGAAAGGCTTGGCAATTTCTTGGTCTGGTTGGATAGATTTGACAAGAGTTTTCGGAACAGAACCGACAAGTCTCGTTCATTCCTTTTTTTAGTTCAGCCACAGCGTGAGTTGTGCAGCAGGCTGTGCAACCACCGCAGACACGGGTTGGTTTTTGAATTACCGACACGAGTATCACCTCCTATCCAGTTACGTTTCTCCCCTATTCCTACCACAACATTGTAGATTTGTTAACTTGTTTACACTGGGCTCCGCGGGCTCGAGGAAGTGAGAAAATTAAGGTAAAAGAAAACCGCCCAACCTTGAAGCTGGGCGGTCTGATCTGTTGAAAAGCCTTCCACCACTACCTGCTGGCAAACCCTCCAGGCGACAGCAAAATGAAAACAAAGAATCTGAGTCCTCCCATCGACAACCTCAAGCGTTCGAAAATCCGCTCTGTCCGCTTTTGGATGTTCGCCCGTCGCGACGGAAAGTCGATTGCTCGAATCTCGATCTCAACGTCGAAATTACTCGGACCATCCTTTTCGTGTCGCTCGCGGAAGCGGATCTCGAGATCGTGAGCAACCAGCCTGGCCCCGGGTTCCTCGGCCGAGAGTTCCGCGGGAACAATGTCCCAAATTTCCCGATAGAGTGTCCTCAACAAACGATCAAATTGCTCCGAGTCGATTTTATTGCGGTCGGCTAATACTTCTACAATAGGCATAAGATCACCTCCTCTCCGGTTTCGTTTCTTCCCCATTTCTACCAGAGTTTGAGGAAAAACAAAAGCACTCTACGCAAATCCACACGAGAGTGCTCTTACCTTGTTACTACTAGCAACAAAGCGTTGGTCCCAGCAGGACAGCCATGCAGGTCTTCATTTCTATACTTTTTTTATTATATATCTATATAGTATATCTGTCAATAGTTGCTCCGCCACCTGCTGTGCCGGGCTGTAGCTACAGGCGAAGAATGGGGGTGAATTGAGAAAGTTAAAGTTGAGATAAAAATCTTGCTTATATTAAAAAGACCGGAAGAAATGTTTCTCCCGGTCGCCCCACAATGGACTAACGAAATGATCGCTAGTAGCCTCGATTACGGACCGAAGCATCACGATCCTGACACGCAGCTTCGCGGCCTTGCTCGTGCTCATTGCTAAATTGCTCTGAGCCGAGCAGTCCGGCGAAACCACCAGATATCGCACCCGTGTTGGGGCTATCCGATTCAGCTTCGTAGCCTTTCTGGAAGCCGTCTGTCACATGATCTTCCGGAGTTTCTCGTGCCATCTATATCACCTCCTTTCTTAGAAAATTTCCCTACACGAGGGGTGGACGGTGGTCGAAAGGATCGATCTCAATCTGATCTAATTCTCCACAAGTAGATCCTCCCTCTGGTGGCATATCCAACGTATTCATTTGGATCACCTCCCTTGCTAAAAGCAACTTACCCTAAGCCCCCAGATGAGCTTAAAGTTTGATCTGATCATAATGAAAACTTCATCTGTTGTCAAGGCTGTCGGTAATGCTCCTACAAATTTAACCCCTGTTAATTTGTTAACCCTCAGCTCCACCGACTGTTTTACCAAGCCGTAGCCTGGTGGGCTAAGGATGGAGGAAGTGAGAAAGTTGGGGTAAAAGAAAAGACCCTGTTCACCATACGGTTACTAAGGGTCTTTGTTTTTTGGAGTGCCTCGGCCGGCTACTGAGTCGGCCAATGCGCCAACTGGTCAGGCATCCGCTCAAGTGCGTGGACCGTGTCCTCATACCACGGGACACTGAGGTCGAAGTCGGGGCACTTGGATTCCTTTTCCCGCGCCAGCTCGTTGGCGGGCTGAAGGTCCCATTCGGAGGGGACCTCGTCGCCGACGCAGAACCCGGGGCAGTTCGGTTCCTCGATGAAGATGAACGTACCGTTCACCTCGCGAACAAGGCCGCCGCCCTGGGTCGAATAAACCGGGTAATTCCGTTCCATCATGACTTACTACCTCCATTGGTTGAAATTTTCACTCTATTTACTAGTATAACGTATTATACATTATTTGTCAAGTTCCTATGGTTTAGCACCACCCCCAGGTTCGCCCATCCTACCCACATACAAAAATAACCCCTTATTTCTAGGGTTATTTTGTGGGGCTCCGCGGGCAGACTCTCCCCCAACGAGGGCTGGTACTTTTCCACCTCGCTTCGCTCGTAGAGAAAAGTCTTTCGAGTCCTGACGTGAGTGAAGCAGTTCACTCACTCCCGCGTCGCTCGACATACGACAAAAGTCAGAACCTAGGTTCTGACTTTGTCTAGCTCGCTCCGCGGACTGTCTGAAGTGAGAACGTTGGGGTAAAAGAAAAGGGCCAAGCCAGTATTAAAACTGACCGGCCACAAGTAAACAGTGAGGGAACTAGGGGCTCGAATTGAACGAATCTTGCTCCAAGAAAACGTCCCATTCTCGACCATCAATTACAACTTCGAACGGTCCATAGGTCTGTGGTGGTCGGCGAGCCTCTTTTCCCTGAAAAATAACTTGACGCGCAATCTTTGGCGAGTCGAACCATTCCGGACTAGAGGTAAAAGTGATGGAACCACCCTCCACCTCGGGGTGAGACAAACAACTCACCGAGCCCACCATAGAAACGTGCGTCAATCCTGGTAAGGATGGTGGAATTTTAACCACCACCGAACCGACAGTTTGAGTCATACTACGTCACCTCCTCTCCGGTTTTGTTTCTCCTCTATTCCTACCAGATTTTAAGGAAAAAGAAAACCGCCCTCCAACGGTTTTCGTTGGGGGCGGGATCATCAGATATTGAGAAGCTCGTTAAAACTCTCAAAATTGAGACATTGTAAAGGATCCTCCAATCCGTTAAGGTACAGATAAACACCCGGATGATCTGCCTCCTCCAACTCCTCCAAAACAATCTCCAATCTCGAGTTCCTGGCCAGAGACTCTGCTAGTTCGCGACCGAACTTATCGGTTAAGTAACTGTCAAAGTCTTCAAAGACTTCCCCCTTACATAACAGGTCGCGCAAGGTCACACCGTTGGCTTCCGGAAAGATTGATGAGCAAATACCAACAGGAAAGTCGAGCCAGACAGATTTTACTTCCCCTTCATTCACTCGACATACCAAAAGAGGTGGTGAATACGGTTTGCCAAACTTTATTGTCCCACCAATCAGTACCCGAATCTGAACTCCTTCCGGCTTTGCTGGTAGCCACCGTACATCTGTTACCTCCTTCCAGATGTCGCAGTGAAGTCCTGTAAACTCCCCCCAACTCATAGCATCTGTGTCAATGTCAGCTTTCATCCTGTAGATCCTTTCATGGTCCACAACTCTGTTTTTTACAATAGCACGTTATTATAACTAAGTCAACTATTACTCCGCGGGCTCGAGGAAGTGAGAAAATTAAGGTAAAAGAAAACCCCACTCCACCTTTACGGCAAGTAGGGCTTGTCACGTCAACACCCAAGTAAAATGAGAATCATTTGAGAGGGTGAACGTCCGATCGAACCAAGTCACGAGAGTGGGCGTTGTCCCAAAAGTCGAGAAACTCCATTTGGGCCAGAACCCACCCCAACCAACGAGCAAACTTTTCGCCATCTCCTTCCCACGTCATGTACCACATCTCCTGGATCATCCACAGGAGATACCCCAAAGGTGCTGGAGAAACACACCCTTGATGCCCTGCGCCCAGGGGCTTTAAGTCTGGGTCCCTAAGAAGTAGAGCCACTTTGATTGCTGCCCAGGTTCTGGGATAAAGAAGGGATGATTTGTAGATAAAATCCCGCCTCCTCTCATCCCAGTGAACGATAGCATAGGTATCCCTATGTATGACTTCGTCACCGTCGACAGAGCAGACCCTACCGCATATTACGCACGGAAACCCATCCTCCACTGAAGATTTTCCGTCTCTTTTGACCATGAGCGGATAACCCTTGGTCTGGTCAAGAGGATTACCACAAACACTGCAAGCCATAAATATCACCTCCTCTCCGGTTTCGTTTCTTCCCTATTCCTACCACACCATCGTAAATTTGTTAACAACAAACCCGCCTCGCGACGAGTTTGTCGTCGGGGCGGGAAATACTTCTAGTAAATCCTTTCCCCCTTATGATTGATCAAAAATTCTTCACCGTTAAGAGAAACTCGTGCTTTCCCTTTGTGAAAGAAACCAACCTTATCAAATCTGCCATCATAAGCAGGACTACCATCGGGATGGATATGAAAAGCTGTGTCTCCCTCCCACACTTCGGCTAATCCTTCGTGAAAGTGGTCGGTGTAGTCATACCTTTGGGTATAGGCAGGGCTACCATCTGGGTGGATGTGCCACATCTTCTTACCATCACCTGTCCAGGCCAAGTCTTCGTGAAAGATTCCATGAACTTGTACTTCTTTAACTGTCATACCAGGTCATCCCCTTTCCAAAGTTAGAGTTTGGCGTCTGGATATATTTCTAACATATTTAAAGATAAAGTACATAAGCTACTATATGTACATATTTAGCACCCCGCCGTTAACCCCCGGCTCGCCGACTGTTTTACCAAGCCGAAGCCTAGTTGGCGAAGGATGGCGGGAAGTGAAAAAATTGAGGTAAAAGAAAACCGCCGGACGTGTAAGGCCCGGCGGCTCGATAAAAAAACTATGAGTATCAATAAGTGACTCCGAAAAACTTCGCGAGTCGCAAGAGCCGAGATGCGCGCAGATTTTCCAGCTTCGTACTCAAGCGTCGATGAGAATCTTGGAGCTCGGAGCGCTGATCACGCAAGTCCTCGATCTTATGAAGCAGGCTCTTGACTTGAATCTGATGGGAGTGCCGAGACTCATCGAGCAAGACTTGCAATTCGTCGACTTGCTGCCGAAGGTTCGAAGCCTGCACAAAGTGCTTCCGGATTTCCGTGATCAACGCCTCTTTGGCAGTGGTGGCCATTTTTTCCGCTTTGACCGCCGCCTTCACCTCCTCAACTGTGGCATTCCCGGTCCAATAGCGGCAAAGGAGGTTGGCGTCCGGAACATAACAAGCCACCGATGTCCGCTTCTCGGAGGACGTGAATCGGTCATTACCGATCTGGACTTCGACCCAGTGGTTGTAGCCGTCGGAGTAAGCTTGCCCGACACGGTCGGAGGGACCGACAAATGGTGCGTGGCCATCTATCACAAGTTTATCCTTGTCCCACTCCAACGCAATGGTCCCAACCCACGGACGAGAGGAGATGGACGAAGCTACAGCTACCATTCCTCTTTCCCCTTTACGAGGGGTTACTGTAAGCGAATGGATCGTCTCACCACTCAAGGCACCAACCGGATCACTGGCACCAATAAGGATCATGGGAGGGCATTGGCCATTTCCGTCACACAGACGAAAACTTCCTACACCGTCGAGACATTTCGAGATCGCGTACATGATTTTCAACCTTTCTTTCCAGTATCACTGGATAGGCATTCGGCGGCCATCGGCCTCCGAACTATGCAAACCCTGCACTAGGGGCCAGCCATTACCTAATGGCCAAACTAAACTTATTATATTTCATTAGTTACGCTTTGTCAATAGTGTGTCTTAATTCACTCTTGAATTGCACTATCCTAGGTTCGCCCATCCTACCCACATACAAAAATAACCCCTTATTTCTAGGGTTATTTACGGGCTCCGCGGGCAGACTCTCGAGCTACACTCGCTGGTACTTTTCGTCTCACTCACCTATCGGCTCGCTCTCATCGAAAAATCTTTCTCGTCCTGACGTGAGTGAAGCAGTTCACAAGGCAGGACTCTTTCCTTACAGGAACTGTACACCTTTTAGCTAAAGTCTTCGCAGGCTCAACTTTAGGCTCAAAAGCTTTTCGAGTCCTGACGGAGGCAGCCCCACTGCCTCCTCCCGCGGAGCTCAAAAAATCAAAGCCCCCACTTTCGTGAGGGCTAAGATTTTTACGAGCTCCGCGGGCAGGACTCGAACCTGCGACCAATCGATTAACAGTCGACCGCTCTACCAGCTGAGCTACCGCGGAATGTTTAGTTTTGTAAGAACTATCCAGCCACCATCTTTGATAGCCAGAATGATTGTTACAAGAGCAGCCGACACACCGCCGACGCGTTCCGGCCTTGCGAAGCTCCAGGTCTTCGCTTCTCACTCCACCAACTGAGCTACCCGTCCGCCATCGCAAGCTCAGGCGTTGCGGGCGGGCCGCGGAATATATTATTCTCCAGGAACACGAAAATCATACCAAAAACCGCTAAAATTGCAAAGGGATCAAGCCTTAGGCTAGACCTAAAAATCTGCTATAATTGGCCCACTATGTCTAAATCAAAAACCAAATCCCCGACCAAAACTGTGTCCCCCTCATCAAAACATATCTGGGACCTGTCCCCTTTGTATCAGAGTGACACTGATCCTAAGATCGAAGCAGATCTCGCCCACTACCACCAACTTTCTTATCAATTCATCGACAAATGGAAAGATCGCACCGATTATTTAAAATCTCCACATATTTTAAAGGAGGCCTTGCATGACTACGAAGCTTGGCTCGAGGCGGGTGGCTCCTTGGGTGATATCGGCTATTATTTTTCGCTCCGCAGTGCCCAAGAAGAAAACAATCCGCAGCTGAAAGCCCGCTTAAACCAGCTAACCGACCTAGCCACCAAGATAGAAAATGACGCTCAATTTTTTACCATGCGCTTGGCCAAAGTACCAGCAGCCGCCCAAAAAAAGTTTTTACATAATAAAATTCTAGCCCACTACCACCACTTCTTAAAAAGATTATTTGATGAGGCTAAATACCTCTTGTCCGAGCCGGAAGAAAAAATAATGAATTTGAAGTCAAACCCCGCCCACAGCCAGTGGGTCCAAATGACTTCATCACTACTAGCCAAAGAAACTCGCCCCGTTTACGACAAAGATGGCAAACTCAAAAATTTGCCCTTGTCAGAGATCTCGAGCTTAATTTCTCATACTAGCCAAAAAATTCGTGACAAAGCCGCCGCCGCTATGAATGATATTTTAAGTAGTTTCACTGGCGTGGCCGAAGCCGAAATGAACGCTATTTTACTAAACAAGAAAATTAATGACGAGCTTAGATGTTTAAGCCGGCCCGATACGAGTCGCCACCTGTCGGACGACGTAGAAACAGAAGTGGTGGACGCCCTCCTCGTGGCTGTCGAGGGCTTTTTTACCACCAGCCAGCGTTACTACAAACTTAAAGCCAAACTTTTAGGCAAAAAGAGGCTAGCCTACCACGAGCGCAATGTCCCCTACGGCCAAACGCGAGCCAACTATTCATATGAGCAAGCGGTGGAGATAGTTGGGCGAACTTTCCAGAATCTGGACCAGGACTTTTATCGCCACTTTCAAAACTTTGTCGACCGCCGACAAATTGACGTTTGGCCAAAGCCTGGTCGGTCAGCCGGGGCCTTTTGTGCCTCCGGCACTCCGAAGGCACCAGTGTACATTTTATTAAACCACACCAACCTACTCTCCGATGTCTTAACCTTGGCCCATGAAGCCGGCCACGGTATTAATGATGAGTTTATGAAGACTAGCCAAGGCAGCCTCTATTTTGGTACCCCGCTCGTGACAGCCGAAGTAGCCAGCACTTTTACCGAGGACTTTGTCCTAACCGAGCTAATGAAATCGGCGGATGACGAAACCCGCTTAGCTTTACAACTAGCCAAATTAAACGATGAAATTTCGACAGTGATGCGCCAAGTGGCTGCCTATCGCTTTGAGCAGGAACTCCACCTAGCCTTTCGCACCGAGGGTTATCTCTCATATGAACGTATTGGGACTATTTTTACTAAACACATGAAAGCTTATATGGGTCCGGTGGTGGAGCAATCGGTCGGGTCGGGCAACTGGTGGATCTATTGGGGCCACTTCCGCAGTTTCTTTTACGTTTACTCTTACGCTAGCGGCATTATTATTTCCAAAGCCATGCAGGCTAAAGTAAAAAGTGATCCGGCCTTTATGTCTTATGTTAAAGACTTTTTACGCGCCGGTAGTTCGGCTACTCCTAGCGAAATTTTTGACCGCCTGGGTATTAATATTCGAGAACCGGCTTTTTGGCAAACTGGTTTAAAAGAAATTTCCGACCTACTAGTAGACACGGAAAAGTTAGCCAAAAAACTGGAAAAAGTTTAATCGCGCTTAGAAATAATTAGTGATATACTGTCTCGCATGAGTATTGGGGCCTACTATCTAATTATTCTACTGGCGCTTGCCGGCTGGCTGGTTTCCCTTCATATTTGGCAAAGCAAAAAAAGGAACCGCCCGCTTACTTGTCCGCTCAAGTCCGATTGCAACGCAGTCGTTACTAGCGATTTTTCCCGCCTCCTAGGTATACCATTAGAGCTTTTAGGCCTCCTTTATTATGGCCTCACAATTATTTTTTATGCTCTGTTTATCGCCCTGCCCGCTTGGCAAGGACCGGCTGGCACCTTTATTCTACTCGTAGCCACCGCCGCCGCTTTTTTATTTTCCATTTACTTAACTTTAGTCCAAGCTTTAGCCATCAGAGAGTGGTGCCTGTGGTGTTTGATATCGGCCGGCCTTTGTACTGCTATTTTTGCCACCGCAATTTTAGGTGGTGACCTGACTTTCGCCGATATGCTAACTCGCTACCGAGAATATATTGTCACCGCCTTTACGATTGGCTTAACTTTAGGGGTCGGGGCTTCCACGGTCTATAACGTACTGTATCTAAAATCACTCCGTGATTTAAAAATTTCTCAAGCTGAGCAAGATATTCTGCGGACCATTTCCCAAATCATTTGGTTAGGTTTAATTGTGATTATCGTTTCCGGTATCACGCTCTACGTATCAAATCCCGATGTTTACAACCAATCGATGAAATTCATCACTAGTTTACTAGTAATGGGCGTAATAGTAATCAGTGACGCCCTACTTAATATTTTAGTAGCTCCTCAACTCATAGATATTTCCGCCGGCCGGCGTCCGGAGCACCGACCAGGAGAGCTACGCAACTTACGTCGATTATCTTTTGGTTTATCAGCCGCTTCCGCGGTATCTTGGTACACCATATTAGCCCTAGCTCTGTTACCACTTAGCCTCAGCTCTTCTTTACCTTTTTTGATTTTATCCTATCTCACCATCCTAGTAATTGGTATTATTTCTAGCCAGCTGATGGAATACAGCTTGGTTGTCTAAGTGTTTTTCCATGAACCACCCTTGGGCGGAAGCAGCACGAGCTTTAAGCGATAATAAATTGGTAGTTCTACCCACCGATACCATCTATGGCCTAGCGGCCAAAGCTCTATCTCCTCTGGCAATAGCCAAACTAAACCAGGCCAAAGGTAATCGCACGAACAAACCATACATTATAGCTATCGCCAGTATCAATCAACTTCAAATTTTTCAAACCAAACTATCAACTACCCAGCAAGATTATTTAAGGCAAGTTTGGCCCGGCCCGACGAGTGTAATCCTAACTTGCCCCAGTTCAACTTGCCCTTATTTACATCACGGAAAAAATACTTTGGCTTTCCGACTACCAACCTTTAAACCGCTGATTGATTTAATTGAGCAAGTTGGACCACTGGCTATCCCCTCCTCTAACCCATCTGGAGCTAAGTCAGCCACCTCTATAGCCGAAGCGGTGAGTTATTTCGGCCCAGAAGTAGCAGTTTATGTTAAGGCCGACCAAGAACCCTTGGCCGGTAAGCCTTCAACTCTCATCGATTTAACCACCAACCCGCCTACAATCATCCGCCCATAATTTAACAAACCAGCTTTAGGTTGCGCTGGCCTACTGGCTATATTATTATCAACCAATGACTGACCAAAACCTAATCAGCTATGAGGATTTCACTAAAGTTCACCTTCGCGTAGTCACTATATTAGAAGCGGAACGTGTCCCTAAGTCAGACAAGCTCCTACGCTTAACCGTAACCTTAGGTGAAGAAGAACGTCAGATTATTGCAGGGATTGGCCAGACCTATGAGCCAAGCACTCTCGTGGGCCAGCAAGTAGCCGCGGTAATTAATTTAGAACCAAGATCAATTATGGGACTAGAGAGCCACGGGATGATTTTAGCCGCCAGTACTGACCAAGGTCCGGTTATTTTGAGCCCAAGAAACAGCGAAGTGTTAGCTGGCAGCATTATTCGTTAATTAGCTAAACTTAAACCTTATGAAAACCAGTAATATTATCGTTATCATTGTAGTAATCTTGATCGTGGCCTTAGGCTGGTTGTTTTTACAACCAAAAGCTGACAAAGAAGCGGTTCCAACCGTAAATTCCTATGAGGAGTGTGTCGCGGCTGGTTATGCTGTATTGGAGTCATATCCAACCCAATGTCAGACTCCCGATGGCCGAACCTTTACGGCTGATGTGGGTAATGAACTAGAGAAAACCGACTTGATCCAAGTCTCCAATCCCCGACCGGGCCAAGCTATCAGTAGCCCCTTGGAAATTTCTGGTACAGCCAGAGGTACTTGGTACTTTGAAGCCAGTTTCCCTATCCATTTAGAAGATGCCGCAGGTAATCGCCTGGCCACCAGTATTGCCGAAGCTCAATCTGATTGGATGACGGAAAACTTTGTGCCTTTCCGCAGTACTATGAGCTTTACGGCAACCTCAAGTGGCCCTTTCACTTTAGTTTTAGAAAAATCAAATGCCTCTGGCCTCCCCGAACACAGTGACGAGCTCCGCATCCCCGTCATAGTCAGCGACGGTAGCAATTCCACTGCCAGCCGAACCAGTGGTGGCTGTGTTATTACCGGCTGTAGCGCTCAAATCTGTGCCAGTGAAGATATGGCCAGTACTTGTGAATTTAGACCCGAATACGCTTGCTATCAGTCCGCCAACGCCCGTTGTGCTAGGAATAGTGCCAACCAGTGTGCCTGGGTGGAAACAGCTGAATTAAAAGCATGCTTGGCTCAAGCTCAATAACCAAGCCAAAAGCCTGACCCTAAACAAACCGGGCCCCTGGGCCCGGTTTTTGGTTATCCGTTATTTATTGATATTAAGTAAGTTTGAGTCCCACCTTTACTTACCATTGCTTGCGATAAGTTAAAGCGGTGGCCACCGCCGCAGCTAAAACTCCCAAGAGTGGGGCCGATTCCACCGATAAGCCAAATAAAAGTAAGAGCAGAAAATTATCCAGTGCTACTAGTATACTAACCCAAAAAACTAAACGTCGTGGTAAAAACCATAGCAAGAGTCCAACCGCCAGGAGTATTTCCACGATACCAAGCACTTGAAGGGCCGTCTGGAACTCGATAAAATTCAAAAAATCAACCACCGCCGCAGGCAAGGCCACCCAAACATCTTCGCGCACCAACGGTTTCGTTACAGTGCTATAGCCGGTGTACAACAACATTGAGCCTAATCCGACCCGTAAGAAAAAATTATTATTAAACTTTTTTAAAATCCGCTTCATTAAGAAAGACCAAAATTTATTATTGTTACTCCAATAGTGTTAATAATAGCATCAAACTCACCCCCACAACAATGGCCCCCAGTTGAATCATAGCGGTTTTAGCGCCCACACTTTTATGCAACTCCGGTACCAAATCGGAACCGGCAATATAAATAAAACCGCCAGCGGCCAAGGCTAAAATGTAGGGCGTGGCACCCTCCAATTGGTTACCAATAACGAGGGCGGTAACTACACCCACCACCGCTAGTAAGGCGGATAATAAATTTAACAGTAAAGCTTTTTTGACCGAAAAGCCGGCGTGAAGTAAGACCCCAAAATCTCCAATTTCTTGAGGAATCTCATGTAAAATAACAGCCAAAGTAGTGGCCACCCCGACCGGCGGACTAACTAAATAAGCGATACCAATCGCAATGCCATCAATCAGGTTATGAACCCCGTCAGCCGCCAAGTTTAAATAACCAAGTGGTTCCTGAGTCGACTCCAAATGATCCAGGGCTTCCGCCTCTGGCCCAGCTGGATGATGATGACTCCAACGAAAAAACTTTTCCAAAACAAAAAAAATCAACATACCACCGATTACCCAAAGAGCCATGGCCTGCGGTGACAAACCTGACTCATACACTTCCGGTAAGACGTGAATAAAAACGTCACCAAAGAGGGCCCCCACCGACAGGGCCACCAATACAAAAACAGCTTTAGATAAAATTTGACGCCTTAATAATAAGGTAAAAATTCCAATTAATGAGATCAAACTGACGATCGCTACGCTCCCGATCGCTAGTAACCAGGGTGAAGTCATCACAAAATAGTAAAGTAACCAAGGTGATTAGTCAACCGAACACCAAAAGAAAGAAAGTCTTAGTGCTCGGTCAACCCCAAAGAACGATTATGGTCAGAGTCAGGTTGGTTGTGCTACAATACCAAAATCGCAAGTTTTATCATTATATTTATTTTTTATGGATGAAAAAAAATCTGTGCCCAGTTTGGGCACCCCGGTAGCTATTGTCATCGCCGGTTTGGTCATTGCCGGAGCGGTTGTCTATGGCAACTACCAAACCCCAGCTCCTAAAGCTGAGACTGAGGGTGGTGACTGGACAGCTTTATTTGAAAATTTAGAGCCAGTCAGTGCCAATGAACATATTCAAGGTTCACCCTCGGCCCCCATTACGATTATTGAGTACTCAGATTTAGAATGTCCTTACTGTAAAGTCTTTCATCAAGTGATGAACCAGTACATGGCTTCCAAACCGGACAGTGAGGTGGCCTGGGTCTACCGGCATTTCCCCTTAGACAGTATCCATACCAAGGCCAGGCCAGAGGCCATCGCCGCTGAATGCGCTAATAGCCTCGGTGGTAACACCGCCTTTTGGCAATTTATTAATGAATTATTTACCATTACCCCATCTAATGATGGCTTAGACTTAGCGCAATTGCCGGTTATGGCCGAAAAAATTGGTCTTGATGTTACAGCGTTCAACACCTGCTTAGATAGTGAAGCCCCCGCCGAGCAAGTGGCCGACGATTATAACCGGGGTCTCGAAATCGGAGTTGACGGCACACCATTTGTAATTGTAGTCGGACCAAGTGGACAAGCTTATCCAATTTTCCGCCAGGATCCCTCAACTATTGAGGAGGAAGAGGTTCAAACCGTAATCACTGACCTGATAAACCTTTACAACGCCGAGTTGCAGTAGCTCTATCCCTTACAGTTTTAAACTAAACCGCCCGCCAAAAGCTTCAGCTTTTGGCGGGCGGTTTCTAAGTTACTACCCTCGTCGTTAGTACCCAAGCAATCGTTTAGACTTATCGTGCAAACGAATTTTTTCGTGAGCCTTAGCTTCAATCTGCCTAATTCGCTCGCGAGTCACCCCAAACTCCTTACCCACTTCCTCTAGAGTACGCATCACTCCATCTTCTAACCCGTGGCGCATTTCTAAAATCTTCCTTTCCTTTAAAGTTAAGTCACTTAAAATTTCCTGAATTTGATCTCGTAAAATACGACGCGACACTTCCTGATCAGGTGGAGCGATTTTATCGTCTGACACAAACTCCCCTAAAGATGATTTCTCATCATCGTCATCGGTAGGTTTGTCGAGCGAAGCGGTACTCTGATCAATTTTTTCAATCGTATGAATTTTTTCCACATCCACCCCCATTTCGGTAGCAATTTCCTGCGGCAAAGGCTCCCGACCCAAGTCCTGAGACAAGCGACGCACCACCTGCTTATATTTAGCGATAGTTTCCACCATATGAACCGGAATCCGGATAGTCCGAGACTGATCGGCGAGTGCCCGAGTAACAGCTTGTCTAATCCACCAAGTCGCATAAGTGGAAAACTTAAAACCCTTACGGAAGTCAAATTTCTCGACTGCTTTAAAGAGTCCGAGATTACCTTCCTGAATCAAGTCAAGTAAAGTCAGATCAGAACTGCGGCCAATGTATTTCTTCGCAATCGACACCACTAAACGTAAGTTGGCATTAGCCAGTGTTTTTTTTGATTCTTCATCACCCTCTAAAATCCGTTTAGCTAATTCACGTTCTTCAGGGCCGGTTAATAATTTGTGACGGCCAATTTCCTTTAAATACATTTGAACGGAGTCTAAAGATGACTCAGAGCCATGACTACTTCGGCCCCGACTAGGCACTTCGGCTATATCATCTAAAAGCCCCCCCTCTTCCAGCACATCAATGCCAGCCTCATCAAACTGAGCGTACAAATCCTCCAAAAAAATAATATTATTTTCAATGGCGGGAAATTCTTTTAAAAGTTCATTATAGGTAACAAACCCCCGCTGACGACCCTTCCGAATTAGAATGGCCACTCGTTCCGTTAACTCTTCTTTACTAGACTTAATGCCAGTGACCGTTTTCTCCCCCCGCTGCTTTTTCTTAGTCACTTTCGAAGCTACTGCTTTATTTTTAGCTGCAACTTTGGTGGATCTATTAACTCTAGTTCCGACTTTAGTGGTTTTTTTCTTAGCCACTGGTCGACGAACTTTGGACGGTCTTTTAGCTTTAGTAGCCACCTTAGTGGTCTTCTTAACGAGCTTCGGTCGAACTTTTTTTGCAGTTTTTTTTGTACTTGTTTTTCTGGTAGCCATGTGGTCTAGTAGTCTTTTTTATTAATAGCTTTTGAAATATCTTGGCATTTTTTTAAGTATTTGTCCATGAGCACTTCATCGTGCAAACTTTCGGCCTCTTTCATTTTTTTCATTATCAACTCCAATTCTGACTTTAAAAATTCTTGTCGGAAATTAGCTTCAAGTTCCTGTAAGGCTAGTTCCAGTTTGGTTTGATCGGTCCCGTATAAAATCTCGGCTGCTAATAACTTTTCCCCTTTCTGTGGTAGTAGTTTATCCATATTCACCTTAAGGTAAACCGTCCCCGCTAAATCCTCGAGCTGTCTATAGGACTTAGAAGTAGAGACGGATTCCCCACCATTTTCTTCCAACCACCACCACAAAGCGATAATTTGAGCTAAAATACGATCCGTTCGCGACAAATCCCTCTCCCCTGGCTTGTTACCCACCAACGGCTCGCTTCGTGATGGTGCTAACTCACCATCACTCAACCTAGTTGGAAGCGGCGTATTTTTTAAGTCTTGCCAAACAATCTCTTCAGCCAGGCTGGTCACGTCAGCAATTTTTTTTACAAAATGTGCTTGATCAATAATATGAGTTAAGCGTAACAGCAGCGGATAAATTTGGTCTTTAATAGCATGAGCCCGAGCTCTTTGATCCTGATAGCGACGAGATAAAGTACGGAGATAAAAGTCTATCACGTGAACTGATTTCGTCACTGCCTCTTGAAACAACTCCGGCTTATCCCGCACCACATCGGCCGGATCGGCCCCCTCCGGCAAAGCGGCAATTCGCACTTCAAAACCCATAGCAAGAGCCATCTCCACCGCCCGCCTAGAGGCTGCCAGGCCGGCCTCATCACCATCGAAAGACATCACCAAATTCAAAGCTAAACGCTTTAAGTTAACCAAATGGCGATCAGTTAAGGCTGTGCCGGACACGGCCACCGAGTTTACCACCCCCGCCTGATGAGCCATAACTAAGTCCATTTGCCCTTCGACCAGGACCGCCATATCAGTCCGACGAATTTCTACCTTAGCTTCAGGGAAGCCGTACAGCAGTTTAGATTTATCGTAAACTATCGTTTGCGGCGAATTTAGATATTTCGCTTCATCACCCCTGGTTCCACTTGGGTCAAACAGCCGACCGGAAAAACCCACAATGGTTCCCGTAGTATCAGAGAGGGGAAACATAATCCGGCCGCGGAAACGGTCATAAACTTTTTTCCCACCGCTCTTGTTAGTCTCGCCCACTAACCCTGCTTTCACTAAAATAGCGTCCGTAAAACCTCGAGCTTTTAAGTAGTTGTAGATGTTTTGCCAACCAGGCGGTGCGAAACCAAGCCGAAACTTAGCCACACTCTCCGGAGTCAGTCCTCGCTCGCTCAAGTAAGTATTCACCTCCGCTGCCTCTTTTAACTGTTCCTCGTAAAAGAGAGCGGCAGCGGCCAGAGCGGTTACCACCTGGTCTTTATCAACGTCAGTTGAACCGGTCGCGGGGCCAACTTTAAACTCTATCCCAGCCCGATCGGCGAGAATTTTAACCGCCCCCATAAAGTCCACCCCTTCAATTTCCTCCACAAAAGAGATCATATCCCCACCCCGATTACAGCCGAAACAATGATAGCTTTGTCGCGACGGCGAAACAAAGAAGGAAGGACTTTTCTCATTGTGAAAAGGGCAGCGCGTTTTATAGTTAATACCCGCTTTGTCTAACTTTAGATATGAAGACACCACGTCGACAATATTCAAACGATCCTTGATTTGTTCGACTGGTGTAGACATTTTTTATATAGCTTTTGAACTAAACATCACCCAACTAAAGTTGGTCCATGAAAATACTACTTTAGTTGGAGCTGTCGGACCTCTAACAAAGCCGATACGGCTTAAGCCTTAAACTCCTGTTCTGCTTGTTCATTGTAGCCAGGAATCAAACCGGTGCCGGCCGGAATCAAGCGGCCAATGATGACATTTTCTTTCAAGCCCCGCAGCTTATCTTCGCCACCTTTGATGGCAGTCTCAATCAGCACCCGCGTGGCATGCTGGAACGAAACGGCGGACAAGAAGCTAGAAGTGGTAAGAGCTACTTCGGAAATACCTAAGATGACCGTCTCACCTTTAGCTTCCACTTTTTTCTCAGACTTAACTCGATCATTTTCGGCCACCAATTCCACATACTCCACTATTTCGTTAATACGGAATTTAGTATCGGCCGGATCTTTAACCTTACGGCGTGAAAACATCTGACGAATAATCAGCTCAATGTGCTTGCGCGAAATAGCCACTCCTTGCAACTGATAAATAGCATTTACTTCCTTAATGATATAGTCTTCCACATCCAAGCGGCCGGCCAACTTCTGATATTGGACCAAGTCCACCGAACCATCGGTTAAAATTTGACCCCGCTTAATCTGTTCACCTTTTTTTACCAGCACCGAGCGATTAGGAGAAACGGAGTACTCTAAGCTGCCAGACTTGGCGGTTTTTTTCTTACTACCCTCATCAAGCAAGATGGTAATGATAGTCTCCTTTTGTTCTTCTTTTACTTCCAAAACTTCACCATCTACCTCGGAGACGAGGGCAGCATTTTTAGGATGACGTCGTTCAAAAATTTCTTCCACTCGCGGTAAACCACCCACAATGTCGCCCCCAGCTGAACCCACACCACCGGCGTGCTTAGTTCTCATAGTCAACTGAGTACCTGGTTCACCAATGGCTTGAGCCGCCACAATACCCACCGCCTCTCCCAGCTTCACCACCAAACCACGACCCGGATCAGCGCCATAACACTTCTGGCAAACCCCCTGCAAAGTCTTACAAGTCAGCGGTGACCTAACATGAGCTTCGGTCAGACCTAGCTTCTCCACCCCTTCCACATCGGCCCGGGATAGTAAGTGGCCAGCCGGGAAAACTTCTTTACCAGACTGATCTTTTAAGACCGAAAGCAAGTAACGTCCTTTGATGCTATTACCAATACCGGAGTCAAAACCTAAAATATGTTTAGCTGTAATATGCTTACCTTCAGTGTCGCCACAATCTTCCTCTGTCACCACCACATCCTGAGCCACATCCACCAACTTACGAGTTAGGTAACCAGCCTTCGCCGTGTTTAGAGCCGTGTCGGCCAGACCCTTACGTGAACCGTGAGTGGTAATAAAGTATTCAAGGGGTGACAAACCTTCTTTATAAGATGGAATAATCGGAAAGTCGATCAAGTTACCCGCCGGGTTTACAATCAAACCTTTCATACCTACCATCTGGGTTACCTGACTAATAGAACCTCGAGCTTTGGAAGTAAGCATGTCGGTGACCGATCCATCTTTTACCAAAGTATCCGGAATCACTTTTTCGATCCGCGTTCTAGTGCGGGTCCAAATTTCAATCGTCATTCTGAGTCTTTCGGTTTCCGACAGTAAACCATCATTAAACTTATCTTCAATTTCGGCCACCTCCGCCCGCGCTTCGGCAATGATGCCAGCTTTAGCCGCCGGTATTTGGACATCATCAATACCCCAAGTTACACCCGATTGAGTGGCAAATTTAAAGCCGAATGATTTTATCTTGTCGAAAATATCGGGCATTTTGTCTACGCCGTAAGTCACCATCAATCGGTCAACAATTTTGGAAATTTCTCCACCCACAATTTCCTGATTAATATACGGGAAGTCGGACGGCAATGTATTGTTGAATAGAATACGTCCAACGGTGGTTTCAAAAATCTGACCAGACAGTTCCTGATACTTTTCCGCCTTACCACCCACCAGTTTGATTGGCTGCTGTAAGGACACTTCACCAAAGTCATAGGCCATAATAGCGGCATTCGGACTTGGATAGAGTTTGATATCCGCCCCCGGCACCTCTCGCCATTTGGTGACCCAGTAACAACCCAAAATAACGTCGAGCATCATGTTTACAATCGGATCGCCACTACCCGGCTTTAAGAGATTCTTATTGGAAGCAATAATATCCCTAGCCTCTTTTTGAGCGGCGGCGGACAGTGGTACGTGCACCGCCATTTGGTCACCATCGAAGTCGGCGTTGAAAGCGGTACAAACCAAGGGGTGAATTTGAATGGCATTACCTTCAATCAGTACCGGTTGGAAAGCTTGAATACCCAAGCGGTGCAAAGTCGGCGCCCGGTTTAGAAATACCCGCTTACCCTTAATCACATCTTCCAAAATAGCCCACACTTCGGAAATACCCTCGTCAATCAGACGGCCGGCGCCCCGAATGTTGAAGGCCAGTTCTTGCTCTAAAATTTTAGCAATGACGAAAGGTCGGAAAAGTTCCAACGCCATATGCTTTGGCAAACCACACTGAGAAATTTTCAATTCCGGACCCACCACAATCACTGATCGGCCGGAATAGTCCACTCGTTTACCCAGCAGGTTCTGGCGGAAACGCCCCTGCTTGCCCCGCAAGCTGTCGGCGAGCGACTTCAATGGTCGGCGTTGAGCCTGATTCATCACACCTTCACCACCAGCTTTTCTGATGGAGTTATCAATTAGAGCATCCACCGCTTCCTGCAAAATACGCTTTTCGTTACGCAAAATCACGTCCGGGGCATTTAAGTCGATCAGTTTTTTCAAACGATTATTACGGTTAATCACCCGTCGGTACAAGTCGTTAACATCGGAAGTTGCGTGCCGACCACCATCAAGAGCCACCATTGGCCGGAGAGCCGGCGGGGTGACGGGTACATTTTTCATAAACATCCACTCCGGACGAACACCGGCTCTAAGTAAAGACTTAGCCAAATTGTAACGCTTCTGCAGTTTTACTTTCTCCACTGAGCTAGCTTTTTCCATCCCAGCTTCCAACTCCTTGGTCATTGCTTCCAAGTCGATAGAAGTAAAAATCTGATTGACAGCTTCCGCTCCAATCCCCGCTTCAAACACCGTCCCAAACTTAAGCGACATTCGGTGATAGGTCATTTCGTCAAGCACCAGCCAGCGACGTAAACCTTCCACCTGCTTTTTCATATTTTGTAAAGATTCCTTCAGTTTGTCCTTATCTTCATCGGACTTAAGCTCCTTAAAGCGCATCTTGTACTCACTATCAAGTTGTTTTAGCACTCGAGCCTGCTCCTCTTTGTTGACACTGGTCACAATGTAACCGGCAAAGTAAATAACTTTTTCCAGATCGGAGACTGATAGATTAAGCAAAGTCCCAATCCGAGATGGGATACTGCGAAAAAACCAGATGTGAGCCACCGGACTAGCCAGTTCAATATGACCCATCCGTTCACGGCGCACAATGGAGCGAGTGATTTCCACTCCACATTTTTCACAAATAATTCCTTTGTAGCGAATACGCTTGTACTTCCCACAGTAACACTCATAGTCTTTTTCCGGACCAAATATTCGCTCGTCAAACAGACCACCGCGCTCGGAGCGTCCGGTACGGTAGTTGATGGTTTCCGGCTTGGTAACCTCGCCATAAGACCAGTCCTTTATTTTTTCCGGCGAAGCCAGCTTAAGCGTGATAGCATTGAAGGCGCGAACTGTCTCCTGAGTGACATTATTATTGTTGTTCATAGTGTTGATCGTTTTAGATTAGTCGTCGTTTCTAAGCTCCACATCGAGTCCTAAGCCCCGGAGCTCATTCAACATCACATTGAAAGAAGCTGGAATATTTGGCTGTTTGATGTGTTCGCCTTTGACTAATGAATCAAATGTCTGAGACCGACCAACGATATCATCAGACTTAATAGTTAACATTTCTCGCAAGGAATAAGCGGCCCCGTAACCTTCCAAGGCCCAGACTTCCATTTCTCCAAACCGCTGACCTCCACCTTGGGACCGGCCCCCGAGCGGCTGCTGCGTAATCAAGGAGTAGGGCCCGATGGAACGCATGTGAATTTTGTCTTCCACCATGTGGGCCAGTTTCAAAATATACATATAACCAACCGCAATATCCTGCTCGAATTTATCACCGGTAAAGCCATCGTAAAGAGTCACTTTACCGTTGTCGTTGAAGCCAGCCGCTTTTAACTCACCTTTAATTTCTTCCACCGTTACCCCCATAAAGGTTGGGGTGATAGCTTGGTAGCCTAAGGTGCTAGCCGCCAAACCTAGGTGCATTTCAAAAATCTGCCCCAGGTTCATACGAGACGGCACGCCCAGTGGAGTTAGAATAATGTCTACCGGTGTTCCATCGGCCATATATGGCATATCCTCTTCCGGCAAAACGCGCGAAATCACACCCTTGTTACCATGGCGTCCGGCCATCTTGTCGCCGACCGAAATATTTCGAATTTGCGCCACTTGAATATGAATGCGCTTGATGATACCCGACTCCAGTTTGTCGCCATTTTCCCGTGAGAAAACTTTCACCCCAATCACGCGGCCGCGCTTACCATGCGGCACCCGCAAGGAGGCATCTTTCACGTCGCGCGCTTTTTCACCAAAAATAGATCGGAGCAAACGCTCTTCCGGTGTTAGTTCCGTCTCACCCTTTGGCGTAATGCGTCCAACCAAAATATCTTTTGGTTCAACCTCCGCTCCGATGCGGATAATACCTTCCTCATCCAGATTTTTAAGTTTAGCTTCACCAACATTCGGAATATCGTGAGTGGTAATTTCCGGCCCTAGCTTGGTGTCACGCACGTCCACTTGAAATTCTTCAATGTAAACACTGGAAAATTTGCTGTTTTTAATTAATCGTTCGGAAATAATAATGGCATCTTCGTAGTTAGCCCCGTGCCAAGACATAAAAGCCACCAGAGCATTTTGTCCCACCGCCACTTGCCCCTGGTCGGAAGAAGAAGTGTCAGCGAGTAGATCGCCTTTTTTCACCTTCTGTCCTAGCGACACCACCGGCCGCTGGTGGAACATAGAGTTGTCATTGGTCTTACTAAAAATCCGTAGTTCATATACATCCTCACTACCCTTCTCAGTTTTTACTTTAATGACATTACCATCCACTGCTGACACGGTTCCCGCGGAGAGAGCGGTGACTAAACGGCCCGAGTCGCGAGCGACTCGCTCTTCAATCCCAGTGGCCACGAGTGGGGCTTCGGGCACTAGACACGGTACCGACTGCTTCTGCATGTTCGAACCCATCAACGCTCGGTTGGCATCATCGTGCTCCAAGAAAGGAATCATCGAAGTGGCAATAGAGTAAGCTTGGTTTGGAGCTACATCAATAAAATCGATCTGGTCGGCGGCTACTATGCCTGGTTTGGTATTACTTCTGGCTTCAACCAGTTCATCCAGTAATTTACCATCATCATCATAGCGGACACCGGCGTGGGCGATATGATACTTTTCTTCTTCTAAAGCGTTTAAGTAAACCAGTTCGTCGGTGATTTTACCCTTTACCACCTTGCGGTAAGGGGCCTCAATAATGCCAAATTCATTAACCCGAGCGTAAGTAGACAAACGCAAAATCAAACCAATATTTGGTCCTTCTGGGGTGTGAATCGGACAAACGCGAGCATAGTGAGAAGTGTGCACGTCGCGCACCTCGAGCCCGGCTCGCTCTCTGGTCAAACCGCCCGGTCCTAAGGCCGATAGAGTTCGCAAGTGTTCAATTTCGGCCAAGACGTTTTCTTGACCCATAAACTGGGACAACTGGTTGGTGGTAAAAAATTCTTTTAGTCGTGCCTGGAGGGGCCGCGGCGAAATGAGCTGAATCGGCAGTAAAGTAGCGGCATCCACCGTCGACATGCGGTCTTGAATATTGCGTCGCATCTGAGTCATACCCACTTTCAGCTTCTGTTGCAACATTTCACCAACCGAACGCACCCGGCGAAAACCCAAATGGTCGATATCATCAGCCCGCGCGCCCGGGGTGGTACCCAAATGCACAATGTGGCCAATAATAGTAATAATATCGTCTAAAGTAATGACACGCTGCTCCCGGGTTTTGGCATCAATCGGCTGGTCAAAGCGCTCATTAAAACGCAAACGACCCACCACGGAAAAGTCATACTTTTCACGGTCAAATAAGCTGCTGACAAACTCTTTGGAGTTGGCCGCGGTGGCTAGGTCGGAATCACGCAAGCGCTTATAAACCTCAATGTAAGCCTCATCAGCCGTTTTAGCGTGTTCTTTGCTTAAAGTACTTTTAATATAGGAAACATCGACGCC
>MHTK01000006.1:197545-225663 GCA_001824825.1 Candidatus Vogelbacteria bacterium RIFOXYD1_FULL_46_19
CACTAGCTGGGAACTTGCGTTTACGGTCGATCCGCACAAAAATCGCGCCGTCGGCCTCGGTTTCGAACTCGATCCATACTCCCCGGGCCGGGATAATTTTAGCACCAAAATATTTATTCCCTCGAATTTCATTGTCGGTGAAGAAGACCCCAAAGCTGCGCGCCAGCTGGGGTACTATCACTCGCTCAATCCCGTTAATCACAAAAGTGCCGTGAGCGGTCATAATCGGAAAATCCGCTAGGAAAATTTCCTGCTCCTTGTCTTGACCGATGGTTTTATTATGCAGTTTGACGGTCACCCGAAGAGAGGCATCATAAGACTGCTTATTCTCCTTGGCAAAATGCTCGTCATGCTTTGGCTCGTCTAGTTGAAAATTAGTGAAGTCCAACTGAAACTTTTTTTCCGAGTAGTCTTTGATCGAAGAAAACTCTTCAAACAATTCTTTCAAACCTTCCTTAACCAACCACTTATAAGAGTCGAGCTGAAGCTCCATTAGATTAGGAATCTCCGCCAGCGGTTTTTTAAACCGCGAAAAATGTTTTTTCTCCATGCGCGCTTATTTTATGAATAATTTATTAAAAAATGCGCTCACACAAAAACTAGCCAACCCTCCGCTTGACGCTTCGGGTTTAAAACTATTTAGAGAATTGTGCAAGACTAAACGTTGCTTCGGGCGGCGGTCGCAACACAATCTTGCCGAATTAGGGACAGTCTATATCAATATTTTCCACTTGTCAAATTTACTGATCCCCGGTTAAATCTACAATCTGCTTCTGTAACTTATACCCATTACCGTGACTTAACATCCCCAAGTAAGACTGTACTGTTTCCCTTTTACCATCCTTCTCTATTATTCTTCTAAACATCCTTCTTTTGGTAGTTGTCCGCAAAACCCGATGATGCGGAAAATGCACCCAGCCCAGAAAATCAACGCCCGAGGCCAAGGTTTTGATAGACACTTTATCTGGATGCAACTGGAGTTTTAACTCTTCCTGCAAAAACACCTTAATTAATTCCAAATAGTTTTGAAGCATAATTTTACTTGTGGACATTAAAACGAAATCGTCTGCATAACGAATATAGTGTTTAGCCTTTAATTTGTGTTTAACATACTGATCAAACTCGTTCATATAGATATTCACCAGAAGTTGGGAGGTCAGATTACCAAGCGGCAAACCAACACCAGCCTCCGTAGAACAAAAACTAGAAACTATTTTTTCTATTAGCCTTACAATATCTTTATCTAAAACATACCCATCTATGATTTTGAGAAGTATTTTATGATCAATCGAAGCAAAAAACTTTTTAATATCACACTTAAGTACCCAAAGTGTTTTCGCGTAGTTAACTGAAACTTTTCGAGATACAACTTTAAACCTCTTCATGGCCCTATGTACCCCTTTGCCTTTTTGACACGAATAAGAGTCATTAATGAAAGTTCGGCTAAAAAATGAATACAGAACCCGGTAAACCGCATGATGTAATAAACGATCCCGAACGCTGGCTTTATGAATATTCCTCGGTTTTGGATCATTTATCGAAAAGGCTTCATAACCTAAATGTTGATAGTTTTTTGACGCCAAATCCGTATAAAGTGAGATAATATTTTCCATTAGATGACGAGAAAAATCTTGCACATCTTTTCGCCCTCGCTTATTGATGATAAACTCTTTCCACGCTTCCAGTAGATTTTCAACTGAAATAACATCTTGATAACTATGAGTACATTTAATTCGGGTCATCAGGCCTTAAATAGTACCCCCCCCCCGCACATTTAGGCCACCCAAACTACTACCCCTCCTAGAACGACTTAAATCTCTTTATATCTTGTGGTCCGGCTATTATCAGACCCTACCTAAAACTTCCCGTTACTCCATCGGACAAAAAGTCGACTCGCTTTTTATAGATACCATTGAAGCTGTCGCGATTGCCAGCTTTTTAGGTAAAGCTGAAAAGCAGCCCTGGCTACGACTGGCTATTCGAAAAGTTGATACCATTAAAATTTTATTGCTAGTTATGTGGGAAACCAAAAGCTTAGATAACAAAAAATATACAGCCCTATCTTTACCCTTAAACGAAATCGGTAAAATGCTCGGGGGATGGAATGGTCAACTTACAAAATAAAACTCTCCCAATAAATAATTGTGGGAGAGAAATAAAAAGATTTGCGACGGAAGCAGACGGATTCTGACGATTCCAGTCGTTGTCGAGCCAGTTGTAGTTCCGGTTCAGCTCGCCATCGTTCCAATACAGATAACGGACATACAGGTTGCCGTTCGACGGGTTCCGAAAATATATGAAGTGTCGCCCATACCACCACTTATCGAAGTAAATGAACTATCTCAAAGTTGTATCGAATTCGGTATCTTAAATACCATAACACCTCATACCAAGTATTTTTATTTTTTGTTAAGCTCAGATAAATACTCTGTTCTAAGTCTTAACCGAGAACATTCTCAATTTATCATCTTGCTGGATTCAGTGGTATATAGTCGTAACCATATACTGATATTCACTTACTACCACATACTATTTTATCAAAAGAAAAGCCCCGCACCAATCAAAGATCGGGCGGGGCTAAGGTCTAAGTTTCTAAGTGCTAGGTCTGAGTGACTAAGTCCAAAGAACTAATTACTTGCGACGGAAGCAGACGGATCCTGACGATCCCAGTCGTAGTCGAGCCAGCGGTAGTCCCGGTCCAGCCCGCCATCGTCCCAAAACAGAAAACGGACACACAGGAGGCCGTTCGACGGGTCCCGAAAGATGGAACCCCAGAAGAAGATATAGTGGGTTTCGCCCTGCTCATTCTGCTTCCAGTGCTCAGGGGAAAGTTCGGGATGGTCGTAGAGGTAGTCGAGGACATTGCTGTTCAAGAGCACCTGATCGCCACCTTCGAGCTCCTGTCTGAGTTCGTGACCGATAACTCGATTGTCGCCCATCTGCCTTTCGGACAGATGGAGGATAACTTTCTTGCCATCGATGTAGAGGTTGTCGTCCGAGCGAAGCTCGATTTCGACGACACCTTTGCCGTCGTGTTTGACCACTTCGGCGTCATCGAACGGGAGGTGGGGCGGAGCACCTAAATCGACAGTGTGCTTGAGGATCTTGATTTCCACTATACCACGAAGAAACCTATCGACACCCTCCTCACCACCCAGCCTGTTCCAAACGGCTTCGATACGACCCAACGTGTTCGGATATTTACTCATAACATCTCCTTTCCGACTTCTAGTCGGAATTTTCTCATCGCCCTTCTAGGGTTCAGAGTGGTTTCTCCACCAGTTGACAAATTCCTCTAATCCGAGGAGGAACCATGGCCTCTAGTGGTCATAGCGAGAAGAGGCCCAAGTTTTAAGCCACTTTTCGCTATGACCACGTCGCAAAGCAAATTGGTATCAAAGACCTTATCTAATAATTATACACCTTTATATGACTTTCGTCAAGGTTTTTACCCACCTATCAAAAATCCCCTTATCTAAAGCCACAATCCCCCACGAGGCTTAGCCTCGTGGGGGAAACAACACCAAGGTCCGACCTATGGGGAGCAATGGTTGAATACTAGATTGGGTAGAGAGAAGCCTGATTCAATAGAATAACCTACTGGGTTAACCGCCCGCATATTCACCTACTGCCGACATAAGTATAACTGGTTTTATATAAAAAATTTAGCCCCGCTCCGACTTTGTACCCCGTAGCTTTATGCGTAGGAGTACGAATCGGAACAGGGCTAAGGACTAAGTTTCTAAGGACCGAAGTCCAGAGAGTCTTAGGTTTGAGGACTAACTTGCGGGACAGCGAACGCGAAACCACCACGGTCGCCCCAGCTGGCGCCAGGCCTGACACAGTTGGCGCCGAGCCAACGACCATCAACGCTCCGGCAGGAGTCGAGCAAGTACGGAACGCCGCCGGAATCCTTGATGGGTTCGTGCATCGTAACGATGTACCACAGACCCATCTGTTCCAACTGCTCATCCGTGAACGTGTCGCGGATCAGGCAGGCGACCTCCCAATGAGGCTTGAGCCAACCTTTCTTGTCAGCCGCCGCACGAATCTTCTTCGTGATACGGTCGCTGTCGCTGATCTTCTTGCCCGGACGCACCACAATGTTGTAGGTGACGCCATTGGTCGGCGCTTCGCTTGTGCGACGTAGCACTTCACGTGCATAGTCGCTGATTCGCCAACCGCGACGCTCGAGGTGCTGTTCCCATTGTTCGCGGGTGAAGCCATTCGAGGGGTGAGCGTGAAGTGGATGTTGCCCTCATCATCGACGGTCCACGCGGTGGGCGTTGGTGCTGTCGGAATGACGGCCCCTTCGGACCCGCTTTCGGTGACTTCGACGAGCTTGGCTTTTCCCGTCCGCAGCAGTGTGACTGTGCGGAAGTTTTCGCCGGTGGAGAGGTAATCGATGTCCTCCGGTGTGCCACCGTTACGTTGAACGGCAAACTCCAACTTCTGACCTGCTCCTTGACTTAACGTGAACTCGCTATTCATAGCATGTTCCTTTCTTGGTTGTGAGCTCGCTGACTACGCAGCATGCTCGGTTGTTTTCGCTGGACTCTTCGCCACAACTTTCGCTATGACCACAATTACTATCAAAGACCTTATATTTGTATATTATACACCTTAAAATCTCTTTAGTCAAGTTTTTCCCTATCACAATACCCTTATTTAAAGCCACCATCCCCCCACGAGGCTTAGCCTCGTGGGGGGATTGATACTAAAATCATAGAAAAACCTATTTTAGGGGGTCGTGAGGTTGTCGAACCGAACGTTTCAGGATTTTTTAAGCTTCAAAAAATCCGTACCCTAAAATAGGTTTTTCTAAAAAAGCTCTACAGCGACTTTCTCTCCCCGCGCCAGCCATCAATATTTTTATGATGCCCCGACAGTAAAACTTTGGGTACGCGGTATTTTTTCTTTTCATACTCCAGCACTTCCGGCCGGGTGTAAACCTCACCCGAAGCCACTCGCCGCTCCTCCACCGACTCGTCGCTACCCAGAACACCGGGCAGTTTACGAGCTACTGTATCAAGCACAATCAGAGCTGGTAACTCTCCACCCGTCAACACGTACGGACCCACCGATATTTCTTCGGCTTTTAAAATTTTTTTTACCCGCGCGTCTATCCCCTCGTAGCGGCCAGAAATCATAACGAGCTCGTCATAAGTTTTGGCCCACTTAGCGGCCAGTTCATTGGTAAAAAGCTTACCGCCGGGGCTAAAAATTATCGTTTTTATTTTTTTGGTTTTTCCTGTCCGACCAGTCAGTTTTTGCACCGCCTTTAAAATCGGTTCGGCTTTCAGCACCATCCCCGGCCCCCCACCATAGGGACGCTCATCGGCTTTCCGATGTTTATCCGCCGTAAAATCCCGCGGATTTAAAATTTTAACCTTAATTTTTTTAGTCCCCACCGCACGCCCAATAATCGAGCTATTTAAATAACTCTCCATCGCCTCCGGCACCACCGAAATGATATTGAATTTCATATAAATGTTAAGTTGTAATTATCAAACCACAAATTCGACTCAACTTCCAATTTTCGACTTTTAATTGAATCCCTCTTTGACATATTATAAAAAGTATGTAATAATATTAAGAGAGCTAAAAGAAGGAGCACCTCATGGGAACGAATAAAGTCAACTGGTGGAAAGTAGCATCTTTTCTTCAGCAGAAAGGAGACGAGATCGAAAAGAAGGTAAAGGATTGGCAAAAAGAAAACCCCGACTGGACAGTCAAATGCACTCACGCACCGGGGATAAAAGGTTGTGTGAAGGAACGAGAAAACGCCCACATTTTTCTCTCCTTTAGAATAAAGTCCGCTGCTCGTCCCGACCGTGATCTAGCAGATGGTAAGGTGGACATTTCCCTGCCGGAAATGACCTTCATTTCCACCTTCGTGAGCACTCTCACAGAGGAGCTTGAAAATCTGCGGGCCGAAAAAGTCCAGACTGGATTTCGTGTTCTTCATTACGAAATCCGGCCCGCGGAATATTCACCGTTTCGAAAGAAACAACAACCCCCTAACTAGCATCGTTCGTTGCTTACCATTAAAGCCGCCCTCGTCCCGAGACGAAAGGCGGTTTTTCTTATACAAATCAAAGTGACTCTCTGAGGTCTTCTATCCCCTCCCTAACAAATTTATTTTTCCGACCCTGCTTGTCCTAGAAAAACTCGCTCCAATAAGTCACTGTTGGTTAAGTCCTTTGGGGCCCCACTGGTCACTACCTCACCACAAGCTAAAACATACGCCCGGGTGGCAATACTCATTAATGATTTCAAGTTGTGCTCCACCACCACAATGGCTGTGTGACGTTCGCTATTAATTTCTTTAATCTTAGCAAAAACTTCTTTTACCAGTTTAGGCGACAAGCCCAAAGACGGCTCGTCTAAAAGCAAAACTTTAGGATCAGTCATCAGGCCCCGAGCAATGGCCAACATTTGTTGTTGACCGCCAGACAAGTTGCCTGATTTACTTTTTAGTTTCGCCCGTAAAGCCGGAAAAAGATTAAGAACTTCTTCAATTCTCTGCTTAATGATGCTTTTTTCTCTCACCCGATAGGCCCCAATTTCCAAATTCTCATAAACAGTTAAGTGATGAAACACCCGCCGGCCTTGGGGCACGAACGACAAGCCCCGGCCCACCATTTCATACGGCACCGGTTTTATGGTCTCACCATGCCAAAGCACCCGGCCAGCAGTAAGAGGGGTCAAGCCAAACATAACCTTAAGAGCAGTAGATTTGCCAGCGCCATTAGGGCCGAGCAGGGCCACAATCTCGTTTTCGTCAACATAAAGGTCCACTCCGGTGAGCGCTTTCACTCCGCCATAGTTGACGTAAACTTTATCAAGTTGTAAGAGTTTCTCTGCAATCATTTTTACATTTCTACTGGTTTTCCATTTCTAACTTCAAATAGTTTAAAGTCTATGCCCGCTGAATCACCATTTTCGTCAAAACTTATATTCCCTGATAAACCAGAGAATTCTTCCATCTGATATAAGTAGTCTCGCAACTTGTCCGGATTGGTTCCTGCTTCCTTTATAGCCTCAGCTAAAACATACATACCATCGTAAGATAAGATGGCAAACTGAGGGTTGGGGGCTGTCTCACCAACATATTTCTCATAGTTTGCTAAAAACCTCTGTACATCTGCCCGAGTTTCGTCGACTGTAAAACTATAATAACGAAATCCTTCAGCGGTCTGACCAGCCACTTTCAAGAATTCTGGATCACTCCCCCAATATACGCCATAAAATTTAGTATCTAGCCCAAGTTCCCTCGCCTGTTTAACCATAAGTCCAGCAGCCGTCGGTCGGTTGGCATTCACAAATACCGCCTCAGGATTAAAACGTTTTAACTTTGATAAACTGGAACGGAAATCGTTTACCGTCGGACCAAAGGTCTCATCAACTACTAATTCGTTTTTGTTTTCGCTCAAAAACGAATTTCTTAAAGCTTGGGAAAATTCTGAGGATTCTGTTATAAGCGCCACCTTGTCGTATTCTTCGTTCATATGCAAACCCATAGCTTTACCTGGAGCAGCATCAGACGGAGCTAGCCTAAAAACATAATCACCGGCAGTGGTTAGATTTGGAGTGGTGGCCGCTGGAGCAAAAAGAATTACCTTGTTTGCTTCTGCAATAGGAGCCACTGTCACAGATTCCAAACTACAATAAGATATAATAATCGGAACCTTATCAATAGTAATAAGTTTTTGAGCTGCATTAGTGGCTGCTTTCGCATCACAAGCACCATCTTCATAGATTATTTCTATCGGACGTCCATCAACGCCACCTTCGGCATTTATCTCACTAACAGCCAAAGCTATGCTATTTTTTGACTCAGTACCCCAACTGGCCAGACCTCCAGTAAGAGAGCCCACAAAACCAATCTTAATCGGCTCGCCGGAAGCTGGCTCCGCCTTACTTTTTCCAACGTACCACCAAACACCTAGCACTATGACAACAACCACGACTGTAATTGCAACAATTTTGTTGTTCATATACTTTATTTTACCGGTACACACTCACCATTGTTAATCTGAGTCAAAACCAACTCCCGGTTTACTACCCTATCAGAGTTAAATTTCACTTCTCCCCATAAACCATCTATAGCCTTAGTTTCCAGGTAGTCTTTAGCCTCCAACGCTGTACCGTTTGTTTCACTTAGAGCCGAAAGAGCGAGGAGGGCATTTTCAAAAGCTACAGTGTAAAAGGCATTATCTTGACCGCTGTTTTTGTTGATCCAATTACCAAAACGATCAACACTAATAAGTGGATACTCATAACTATAGTCTCCACCCAAATCAAAACGAGTATCACTGGTAACTCCTGGCAAAGTACAAGCTAGATAGCCAATACGGGGAGCTTCAATCTGGTTCAACTCCAGGTCAGCTAATACCTGATTTAAAGCTGGCCCATAGCCAATCACCACCACCACTTGGGGATCAAATTGCTTAATCTTTAAACTTTGAGTTCGATAGTCAGTGGTATCTTTTTCAAAAGCGTAAGTCTCCACAGTTTTAGAACTGGTAATGTCAGTTTTAATTTTTTCCGACCAAACATTGCCAAACTCGTCATTAATGTAAACCACGGCTACTTTTTGCCAGTCGGCTTGGGTATTTATATAAGTTGCAATGGAAGCCAAAGAAGGCATAAAATTTTGGAAAGTATAGGCTTTATCTCTAGTTAAACCAAGTAAAGCGGCATCTGAGATCAAAATTTTCTGCGTCGATTCTGCTACCGGTGCAATCGCGGCGGAAACAGCACTAGTCCCCACCAACACCACTTCAACTTGATCGATATTGTAAAGTTTGGTGGCCGCTGAAACTCCCTGTTTAGGATCACCAGCGCTATCTTCCACTAAAACTTCAACTTTCTGTCCAGTTATTTCTTCAAAATATCGAGCGGCATCCCGGATACCTTGAACTGACAATTCCCCGTATTTAGCCGCCGGGCCGGTAATAGCATAAACCGCCCCAATCTTAATCGGCTCGCCGGAAGCTGGATTGGCTTTACTATCTTTCTGTCCGTACCAAACTACTCCCAGGGTGATAACAATAACAACCACGAGAGTGATGATAATTTTGTTGTTCATTTTACTATTTTATACTAATAAAACTATCGTCTTTCCACTCTTGAATTGAGGGTTCAAACTGGGCCACTCTTTCTTCAAATTTTAAAAATCCAACTTCACTAGCCGCCCCATTTTTAGCCATCTCCTCGCTAGCACAAGAGAGATTCCCCTCACAACCATCAAGAGCCTTAGTTATTTGTTTAATATGAATGTAAGCCAAACCAAAAGCCTGAAAATCGACAACCTTAGCGTCAGGTACAAGTTTTTTAATTTTTTCTATAAATGGCTTAGTTGCTGGAGGTAATCCAAAAACAATTACTTTACCAGGAGTCATAACCTCTTTATTTTCAGCCACCAAACTAGGTGGAAAAGCGTCAGTTACCCCAACATATAAAGCATCCAGACCTAATTCCTTCATTTGCCTTAGAGCAGCAAAATTTTCTGGAGCAAACGTAACGTTAACAACAGCTTCAACTTCGGCAATCTTTAATTTACTAATCTGGGTACGGAAATCTAATGATCCAGGATTATAAGACTCTACTTCAACCTCACTGTATACTTCCCGTAAACCCTCTAAACACAAGTCAGCAAACTCTTGATTTATCTTCAAAATACCTATCTTTTCAATTCCACGGTTGTTCTTGATTAACCTTGCTACATCTTCGCAATTTTGCCGATAGTCAATGTAGGTTTTGAAAGTATGAGAGTTACTTTCCAACGGAGATTCTGGTGCCGCATCATAGAGGTGAAAAACGTTTTTATCAGCCAAAAAAGATGAAACAGCAATCGCAGCAGGATTAAACTCACTATAAATAGCGTCGACTCCATCCTGACTAACAAGTTTTTGAGCTGCGTTAAGAGACGGAGTTGGAGCTAGTTGACCATCCTCAACAATGACTGACACCTGATAACCCTCGGCCTTTAGTTCTCTCTCGGCCAACATGGCACCCAGACGAGATGACTCGCCCCAAAATGCTAAGTCCCCAGTAAGTGGCGTAATGACACCAATTTTAATTGACTCTCCCATGGCTGGCTCAGCAACATCTTTTTGTGAAAACCAAGTAATACCAAGTACAAGTATAATGATGATGATTATTACTGTTATAAGTTTGTTGTTCATATTGATAATAAAAATTATTTAAATTTTAAATTAATGCTTATTCCCCTAAATAGGCTTCCACCACTTCCTTGCGAGATAACACCTCTTCAGGCCGGCCAACAGTCAAAAGTTCCCCGGCGTCTAAGACGACCACCGTGTCGGACAATTCTCGAATTAAGTCCATATTATGCTCAACCAATACTACCGTTTTGTCGGTTTTTTTCAACTCCACCAAAACCCCTGACACAATCTTAATCATCTCACTAAACAAGCCAGCAAACGGCTCATCAAAAAAGTAAATTTCTGATTTCATAGCCAGAGTCCTGGCCACTTCCAGTAACTTACGCTGACCATAGGACAAATTGGCAGTTAAAGCTTGGCGCTTTTCCCATAAGCCCACTTGTGTTAACAACTTTTCAGCCTCATCTAAATGAAACTTTTTATGACGTTCAAAAAAAGCTGAGAACAAATTTCTTTCTGTTAGAACCACTAAAATATTATCCAAAACGGTCATTTGCTCAAACAATCGAGCATCTTGAAAGGTGCGCGTGATCCCGTATTCAGCCACATCATAAGCGGCCAACTTAGACAATTTAGTGTCGGAACCTAAAAGCACTAATCCCCGGTCAAACGGAATGACTCCAGTCAGTAGATTAACCAGCGTAGATTTACCCGAGCCATTGGGACCAATAATCCCAGTAATTTGGCCTGGCAAAAATTCCAACGACAAATTATTCACCGCCTTGACCCCGTCAAAACACTTGGTTAAATTTTTTATTTCTATTGACATAATGCCCTTGGATTTAAAAACTTAAAGCTTATACTCCCCCACCAAACCTTGAGGGCGATACACCATCAAAACAATTAATAACAAACCATACACAACCTGTCTCAGCTGAGCGGCCACATCCGAAGGAAAACCAACAAAACGCAAAACTTCCGGCAGTAAAATTAAAAACACCGCACCCAGCACCGCCCCTTTATTATTAGCCAAACCTCCCAAAATAATTATGGCCAACACAAAAATGGATTCCATTAAATTAAACGAACTCGGGTCAATAAAGGTAATGTAAACAGCAAACAGACCACCGGCCACGGCCGCCATCATAGCTCCCAAAGCAAAAACAGTCAGTTTGTAATAGGCAGTTCGATAGCCAAAAACTTGAATGGCTTGTTCATCTTCCCGAATCGCCTTTAGCACTCGGCCAAAAGACGAGTGAGCAATATACTCGGCCGCCAAATAAATCAGTAAGGCCAGCAGGACCACTAAACCTAAAAACATTAAATTATCCCCGAAAGAAACGCCAAAAATTTCCGGGCGGGCAATTCCGGGAATACCCAAAGGTCCCCGCGTCACACTTTGCCAATTTAAAAAAATACTAAAAACAATAATATTAAAACCAAAAGAACCGAGGGCATAATAGTCTCCGGCAAACCGCGACAAAACCAAACCAATTAGAAAAGCAACGAGACCAGTAAAGATAATGGCCACCAGTAAAGCCGGCCAAAAAGCCCAGCCGTAAGCCGTTAATAAAATGGCAACCACATAAGCGCCCAGACCATAAAAAGCGGCGTGTGTGACCGATAGTAATCCAGTGTAACCAACCACTAAATTTAGCGATACGCCTAAGATCGAGTAAATTCCAATCAAAATGGCTAGGTGAATAAAATAATCCATAGCTTTATCTTTTAAGAATACCTTGCGGTCTAAACAACAAGAAAATAATCAGAAGGGCAAAGGCAATGGCATCTTTCCACTCACCTGAAATATGCCAAATCCCAAAATTTTCCACAAAACCTAAAAGAAAAGCCCCAAGCACTCCCCCATACACATTCCCAATGCCACCCACAATAGCAGCCACGACCCCTTTAAGGAGTAGCGACAGCCCCATCGTGGGTTCGATACCAGTGTCCAGTCCCACCAAGATTCCCGCCAAACCTGCAATAGCCGAACCAATAAAAAAAACGATCATGACGATGCGATCGGTATTAATACCCACAATTTTAGCCACTTCTTCATCGTCGGCTACCGCTTTAATCGCTTTACCTAATTTGGTCCACTTAAGTAAAGCCCCGAGCAACAGCATAATAGCCAAGCCGGAAATTAAAATAGCGAGTTGAACGCCGGTAATCACCGCGCTCGATTCTAGGCCAGGCCAACTCAACTCGAAAATACGATTAGTACGGCCACCGGCAGTTAAGGTTTGAAACTGACTCGTAAAAATTATGGCAATAATCGCTTGAAGAGCCGTAAACGCCCCCAAGGAAGCCACCAGCATCACCATGGACGAGGACCGGCGATGGCGCAACGGGTGGTACACCAAACGACTAATGACCATGCCCACCAACCCCGCCACTGCCGCCCCGGCGATAATACTAGCCACAAGCGGTAAACCCATTTCTTTGGATAACCAAAAAACACTATAGCCACCCACAGCCGTCAGGGCACCATAGCCCAAATCAAAAAATTTAACAGTACTATAAATCAAATTAAAACCAAGGGCGATTAGGCTATAAATCGCCCCGGCAATAATCGAATTCATTATAAGTTGTGGCAGGATGTCCATAGCGGACCTGATTAAATGAAAGATTTAGAAGAGTAAACAAATGGTAGCAAAGCAAGCACAGAAGAGCAAACAACCCCAGGCACCGTACGGTGCCTGGGGTTGTTAGAAAAATAAGTTTAACCTAATTTTGAACAGTCACCGGCTGGCCATTGGTCATTACCCGAACCACAGCTTTAGTTATAACTACCCCATCTTGATCCATAGTCAGCTTACCCATCGCCCCGGACAAGCCTTTTAGTTTAGCTAATTCTTTCATAATCTCTTCACCAGTTGGCTTAGACTGCCCATCGCCGGCCTTTTCTACCGCCGCCACCACCATCTTCACCACATCGTAACCATTGCCGGCTGCCAACTTAGGAGCAACATTGTAAGTGGAAGTGTATTTCTCCACGAACCAATCGGCCGGGTCAGCGGCATTAACATACCAAAACCCTTCGAAAAGTTCGGGCTGATCGGTAAATTCCATTGACTCAATCCCCGAAAAAGCCGTAGTTATACCCGCTTCTCGGATTTGTTTAGCTAAAATTTCCAATTCCGGAGAGGTTACCTCGAGCAAGTACAAATCAGCTGGGGTATTTTTTTGTTTACTAATCAGAGAGCGAAAATCTCTCATACCCGTGTTAAAAGTTTCGCTCCCAGCCAAAGTAATACCGGCATCGGCTAAATCTTCCCGCAATACCTTAGTTACCGCCATGACCCCGGGCTGGTTTTGTTCAAACAATATCACTGACTTAATCCCGCGCTTTTTTAACTCAGTTACCAAAACTTTTGACTCTTCGTAAGGCGGGGTCCAGTGAATAAAGTTGTAGTCCCCCACAGCTATATTAGGATCCGAAGCAGCCCCATTAATATGAGGAATGCCCACCTTCTCGGCAATTGGACTCACTGTATTACCGGCTGGTGAACCAAACGAACTAATTACATCCACCTTATCAACACTGATCAACTTATTAGCCGAGGTAACCGCCTTGGCCGGATCAAATTTGTCATCTTCAAATACGACTTCGTATTTATATTTAGTATCAGTAACTTCTGACAAAGCTAAGTTGATCGCGTTCTGGTAAGACTCCCCTAGAAAAGCCAGATCCCCGGTAAGCGGCAAAGAAAACCCAATCTTAATAGTCTGGACAGCCTCACCGTCTCCACCAGTCTCAGAACTCCCTCCTTGCTTGCTCCACCCATACCAACCAATCACCAGAACGAGCAATACAACCACAACGGAAACGATTATATTTTTATTCATAATGCAATAGTCAACGACTTTATAATTAAGCTTTTAAAGATAACCAAACTGTAGCAGATGGGCCACGAGGAGTCAAAATTTATTAAAAGTCTGTTTATTAACCAATGTCTAACCAAAAATAACACCTGTTTTAAGGAGTCACAAGCTAGTGTTTCAGGATTTTTTAAGCTTTAAAATCCTCACCTTTCGTCTTTCCAACCCAACGAAAAACAAGACCTGTTTTAGGGGGTCGTAAGCGCGACGGCGCGAACGTTTCAGAAATTCCATGCTCCCCTGACACAACAAAAGCCCGTTTTTAGGGGGTCGCAAGGTCGACTGGACCGAGCGCTTCAGAACTTTTTAAGCTTCAAAAAATTCGTACCCTAAAAACGGGACTTTTGGAAAAAGTTACATCTTCAAATCCTCCATCGCCTGATCCACCGAAGCGGAAGCAGAAATAGTTTCGGCCCGCAAGCCACCCACCGGCTCATTGATCTTTAAGTTAACTCGGGCGTTATTTTTCATACCCACCACCCGTAGTAAAGTTCGGATGGCCTTGGCGGTATTGCCCTGGCGACCAATAATTTTGCCCATATCCTCTGAATGAACGTCGAGAGTAATTAAAACGCCCATTTCATCAACTTTACGATCCACCTTTACATCTTGAGGGTGATCCACCAACGCTTTAACAACCATCTCAAGAAAATCTTTATCAGAATAATTTTCAGCCATAATAGTATTGTGCTAATGGTAATGATAGGCAGTGCGTCGACCAGCGGTCGTCCTGCTTTGTCTATTTTAGAAAAATCCAGAAACGATGTCAAAGTCTAGTGACGGTAAGGCCCAAATAAAAACCCTCGGCCAGCTGGCCGAGGGTTTTTATTCTTGTCTAAAATTTAAGCTACCACCTCTTCTTTGGGTTCCACCTCCGTTTCTGGTTCCGCCGGAGCTGGAGTTTCTGCCTCCTTGGTTGGCTCTTCCGAAGATGGTTCAGCCACAGGGGCCACTTCGGCTACTGGTTCCTCACTCTTAGCCGGGGCTACTACCTCGGCCGGTTTTTCGACCGGCTTTTTCTTTGGTAAAACATTCACCGTCTGTCCTTCGATAATATCAAATTTAACCAGCATATTGTTGACCGTACCAGAAGCTTGAGCTCCACGAGCCAACCAGTATTTAATCCGCTCCCCTTTTAGCTGAGGTTTGCCTTGGCGGGCATCATAAGAACCGAGAATTTCCAAAAACTTGCCGCTCTGCGGACCGTTCTGGGACTCGGTAACAACGACCCGAAATGACGGATCGTTCTTGCGGCCCACACGTTGAAGTCTGACTTTTAACATACCGGCATATAGTAGCAGAAGAACTGGCCGGGGTCAATATTTATGCTATACTCGGAACACATGAACAAAAAAACTACCCCTACTAGCCTTAAATTTGAAGGTCAGATCAAAATCAACAGTAAAAGCACTGGTTTCGTCTTTAACGAAGAAACTGATGATTTTGTAGAAATAGAACCCGCTTTTTTAAACACCGCTTTGCACCATGACAACGTAGAAGTCTTAATGCACCCAAAGTCGTCCAGCCGGCAAACCGGCGAAGTGACCACTATCGTCAAGCGGGCCAAACTCGACTTTGTGGGCATTTTAGAAAAAGAAAATGGCCACTTTTTTGTGGTCCCCGATGACCGAAAAATGTATGTTGATATTTTAGTAGATACAGCTCCAAGTGACCTAAAAGCTAAACCTGGAGATAAAGTCTTAATTCATATTAAGAATTGGCCTAATCAGCAGAAAAATCCGATTGGCGAAATTATGGCCGTGATTGGGGTGCCAGGAGATCACGAAACAGAAATGCGTTCCATTGTGATGGAGCGAGGCTTCGAGCTCGACTTCCCACCAGAAGTAGATAAAGAGGCCGACGCCATCGATAAAACCGCCCTGGCTCATATCGAAAGCGAGGCCACCAATCGGGCCGACTTCCGCGACCGCCTAACTATGACCATTGACCCGGTGGATGCCAAAGATTTTGACGACGCCCTGTCTCTAAAAGTTTTAGCCAGTGGCGACTTCGAGATCGGCATTCACATTGCCGACGTTTCTCATTATGTACGCCCTGGGTCCGCTTTGGATCGAGAAGCCCGCAAGCGGGCTACTTCCATTTACTTAGTGGATCGGACAATCCCGATGCTACCGGAAGTCTTGTCTAATAATGTCTGTAGTTTAGTGCCCAATCAGGACCGCCTCACCTTTTCCGCTGTTTTTGTAATGAATCGGGCTGGTGATATTAAAAGCGAGTGGTTTGGCCGGACCATTATTAATTCCGACCGACGTTTCAGCTATGAGGAAGTGCAAACGATTTTAGATAATGAAAACGGAGAATATGTAGAAACCTTAATAGCCTTACGAGACATCGCTCGGGGTTTACGCGAGAAAAAAATTGAGGCCGGAGCCATTACTTTCGAAGATACCGAAGTGCGTTTCAAGCTCGATGAGAACGGCAAACCCCTAGCTGTTTACAAAAAAGAACGCATCGAGTCCAATCTGTTGATTGAAGACTTTATGCTCCTCGCCAATAAAAAAGTGGCGGAGTTTGCCGCCAGAAGCCATAAAGGCGAGCCTGATGCTTTTGTGTACCGCATTCACGACTTTCCCAATATCGAAAAAATGACCAACCTCCAAAACTTTTTAGCCCCCCTGGGTTACAGTTTGAAAATTGAAGATGAAAAAATTTCCCCCGTCGACTTAAACGCTCTTCTCGCCAAAGCCGAAGGTCAACCGGAAGAAGACATCATCAACCGAGCGGCCGTGCGTACCATGTCTAAAGCCATTTACTCCACTCGAAATATTGGCCACTGGGGCCTCGCTTTTACTCACTACACTCATTTTACCTCCCCAATTCGCCGCTACCCAGACGTGTTGGTCCACCGCCTCTTAGATCTATACCTCAAGAAACAAAAACCGGCCCGCGACCTCTTGGCTTCGATTGCCGAAGACGTAGTGCACTCCACCGACATGGAAATAAAAGCGGCCGAAGCTGAACGTGACTCGATCCGTTACAAACAAGTAGAATATTTACTAGACAAAATCGGCCAAATCTCCGAAGGGGTTATTTCCGGGGTCACCGAGTGGGGTATTTTCGTGGAAGATAGCGAAACCAAGATCGAAGGCTTGGTCCGCCTCGGGTCACTGAAAGACGACTTTTATGAATATGATGAAAAGAAATTTGCCCTGGTCGGCCAAAAGACCGGCACCGTTTACCGCTTGGGCGACAAGGTAAAAGTAAAACTTACCGGCGCCGATCTAGCCAAGAAAAATGTTGATTATGAATTTGTAAGTTAAGTCTCAATGGATAAAGACAAACTTGTCACAATTGAGACTTACAATCGCCAGGCTGTGGCCTTTGCCGCCAAATTTGATGAACAAGGACCACGACAAGATGATATAGAAAAAATATTTAAACTATGCCAAAAAACAAACCCATATGTTTTAGAAATTGGCTGTGGTAACGGCCGGGATGCTGCTCAAATAATCTTAAAAACAACCAACTATTTGGGAATAGATGTATCAGGATCTTTATTAAACCTGGCGAAAGAAAAAGTTTCAATTGGCAGATGTGGTCGAATTTGAGTTTCCTTCCAATCTCGATATTGTAATAGCTTTTGCTTCCCTCATCCACGTTAAAAAACCAGAACTCCAAGACATTTTAGATAAAATTTATACGGTATTAAATGAAAACGGCTTAACCTACTTATCTCTCAAGTATTCCTCTTCTTACAAAAAAATAACTAAAGAGGATGATTTGGGTGAGAGAACATATTATCTTTACTCCAAGGAGGATATTTATAAGTTGAAGAGAAACTTTAAGATACTAGAATATAATATTCACAAAGTTAGAGATCAAGAATGGCTTGATGTAATATTGCAAAAAATAACTACTTCTGATAAATTTTAATTAATGAAAGCCCAAGCTAATCTTTTGTTAAACCTCCTACTTACCACCTCAGGTGGAGGTTTTGCTTGTGCGTGATCTAAACTTAAAGTCGATCAAATACTAGCAAGCCCTCCACCTCGGAGGGCTTTTGCTTTGGTCTTTAGACAAAAAAACAAGGAGGCAAGATGGACGCCAGCACTATAAAAATTTGGGATCCCGTCACAGGTACTTTTGATGGCCAAGCACCAGCAACTGTTCCCCAGGATATGGGAAAGGAAATCAAAGAATCCGAAAGACAGGAACTGCGTTGGCTCCTGCGCCAGCTATAATACCCTTGTTTTATAGGCAAAAACCCCTAGCACAATATGCTGGGGGCTTTTTCTAAAGACTTATTTTGTACAATTAAAATTGACCCGAGGATTGTTTTATAATAGATTTCAGACAGAAAGATCAACTGAGGAGGACTAGCTATGCCTACAACTCGAGACGAAGCCACCACAGCAGGTGTAAAAATTGTAGAAATTCTGGTGGATGCAGGGGTCACAGAAGCAGATTTTTCCCGCTGGACCAAAGACCCAGAACTAGTGGGTTATCTCGCAAATACTCTTAGGGGACATCCTGGCGGCCTCCTAATAGTCCGAAGAGAAATGGATGGGATGCACGGATCTTTTTGGGTGCATAAGCACCCCTAAATACTCTCAGTTATAACAAACTACAGGCCCGGGGCAGTAACGCGCCCCGGTCTTTTTTCTACCCCAGATAAGCAAGCCTAGTCCCCTTTCAAAACCTTGCGGAGCTGCTAGCCGGCAGGGTTTTGGCCTTAAGAATTTTAGGTGCCAGCAGGCACAAGGCCAAACGGCTGCGGTGGAGCAGAGGAAAACCGCTCGCTGGAGCGGTTTTCTGTGTTTTGAAAGGGAACTAGGCGAGCGCCCTACTTTGCCCAACTCGCCGCCGCCTCATCAAACTTAATCGACAGCAGTTTCGACATTCCATCTCCACCCATCGTCACCCCGTAAATAACACTGGCCCGGGACATTGTTTCGCGATTATGCGTAATTAAAATAAGTTGCGACTCTTTAGCCAAGCGTTCGATCATATCGCCGTATTTTTTGGAGTTGGCTTCATCTAAGGCCGCATCAGTTTCATCTAAAATAATAAAAGGGGGCGGATTAACCTGACTCATCGCAAACAGAAGAGCAATCGAAGTCAGCGCTCGCTCCCCACCCGACATCATCATTAGACCTTTAATTTTCTTGCGGGGTAAATTTACAAAAATATCAATGCCTTCCTCATCGGCCTCCGACTCCATTTCTTCTTCACCACCCAAATTCATTTCCAGCGCACTCCGACGACGCTTAGTTTGCGCTACCACCTCCAACCGAGCCGTGCCCCCACCAAACATTAGAGAAAAATAATTGGAAAATTCATGGTTGATTTTCTCGATCCCCTCTTTAAATTCCACCAGCAGACGCTCCTTCAGCTCGGCCATAACCTGACCCAGAGAACCAGCACTATGATGCAAATCTTCCAATTCACTCTCTAAGAAAGCGTCCCGCTCCGTGGTTTCTTTATACTCAGTTAGTACATCTCCACCCTCCACTCCCATATCCTCCAGCCGAATTTTTATTTTTTCGATATCCCGATGCCGAATTTCTTGAACTTCGCGTGATTCCCCTACTAAGGTAGTTCCAGCGAGCAAGCGGCGAAAGTCGGCCACTTCCGAATCGACGAGTACCACCGCTTCTTCAAGCTCGGCTTTAAAAACCGCTTGCTCCCGCCCTAGTTTTTCTTCCCGGGCGGAAATATCGTTCAACACTGCCGACAATTCACTGCGACGAGCCCTCAGTTCGTACAGTTCTCGTTCGGCGCCTTGTGTTTTAGCTTTTTCCGCCTCCAAGAGATGAACGGTTTGGCTTCGCTCGGCCACAAGGTGAGCTTCTTCAGCTACCAACCCTTCTTCTTCTGCCAACAAAGCTCCCTTTTCTTTAAGTAAAAGCTCGAGCGACTCTTCCCGCTTCCGCTCGGCCCCAGTATCGGCGGCTTGATGTTTAAAAATAAAACGCTGTAACTCTTCTTTAATAAAAAGTAAAACCGCCTGTAGTTTACTCACCTCGGCCGTTTGCCCCACCGCCTCCACCTCCGCTGCTAAACGATCTGCTAGACTCTTCACTTCTTCAAGAGGTACTGGCTGGTCCTCTAGAGTCGGTATCACTTGCTCTTGCCTCACCTCAATCATACCTTCTAACCGACCCAAAGACCGTGTCAGATCTTCGTGACGTCCGCGTAGGGAGCGTAAGGACTGATCTAAGTGCTCGATCGCTTTCAACTGGTTACCGGCTCCAGCCACGGGGGTCGATAGGAGGACTTCCAATTCCGCCAACTTATTACTAGTTGCCACATAAGCCGCTTGCGGTTCGGACCGCCTGGCTTTAAGCACTTCCTCTTCGGCCTTTAAATATAAATCCTCTCGGAAAAAATACTCCAAGCACAGTCGCTTCAATTCGCGCCGCAATTCATCGGCTTTCTCGATTTTTTCCACCTGTTTTTTCAAGAAGCGCAAATGCGGAGCAATTTCCCGCCGTAGTGACTCCACCTGACGGATATTTTCTTCCGTTTTAAGAAGTTTCTTTTCACTCTCCAAAATTTTCCATTGGTAAATCTTTAAGCCCAAAGCCTCCTCAATCATCTCCCGGCGCTCCTTTAAGTTGGCATTTAAAATTCGGTCGGCTTCACCTTGGCTGATAATGTGATGACCAGAAGAACCGAGCGACACCGCTGAAAAAAGTTCCACCACATCTTTTAGGCGCACCACTGAATTATTTATCTTGTATTCATTACTACCGTCGCGAAAGACGGTCCGAGTGACGGCCACTTCCTCAAAATCAAAAGGTAAGCGCTTATCCTGATTATCAAAGACTACTGTGACAGTGGCCCGATTATGCCGGGCTTGGCCACTGCCATTGAAAATAAGATCTTCACCTCGCTTACCACGCAAGCTTTTTAGTGACTGCTCACCCAGCACCCAGCGAAAAGCCTCAGCCACGTTCGACTTACCAGACCCGTTGGGGCCAACAATGGCTGTGACTTGGGATTCAAAAAATAAATCCGTTTTTTTAGCGAAAGATTTAAAACCGGCGAGTTCAAGAGATTTTAGATGCATGGGGGTACGCGTATATAGTATAGAGTATATTATATCCAGTATGGGATGCTAAACGCAGAGAGGATGAGGTAATTTTAGCATAAAAATAAACGACCGCCGAGATTTCTCGACGACCGTTTACTAACAGACAAGTCTACCCCCAACCCTTGGTCTTCAAACCGGTGCGGGCGGCTTCTTGTTCAGCCTCTTGTTTGGAGTGGCCTTCCCCTTCCGCCACTAATTCACCAGCGAGGTAGACCCCCACCGTAAAACGCTTGTTATGGTCGGGACCAACCTCTTTAATAACCTCATAGGCCGGCGTCACACTTTGCACTTCCTGAGCTTTTTCTTGGAAAAAACTTTTAGCGTCTTGCCAGAGGTTTTTAGAAATAATTTCCGTCATCCGGTAAAGCAAGTGGTCGGTAATAAAACGCTCAGCGGCCTCGTAACCCTGGTCTAGATATAAAGCGCCAACAAAGGCTTCAAAGGTGTTGGCTAAAATATACTGCCGAGCTCGGCCAGTGTCCTTGGCCTCACCTTTAGACAAGAGTAAATAATCATTCATATTCAAACTTTTGGCCGCCTCTGACAAAGTGGTAGTGTTCACCAGTGAGGCGCGGTAAGCCGTCAGTTCCCCCTCGGGTTTATCCGGATAACTACGATATAAAAAGTTGGTTACCACTAGCTCGAGCACCGCATCCCCTAAAAACTCCAAGCGCTCATTATGATCATGTTTAAGATGGCGATGTTCATTTAAAAAAGAGCGATGAGTAAAAGCCTGAATCAAAAGATTTGGCTGATTAAAAACTATACCCACCGCTTCCGCAAATTTCCTGATATCTGGCTCCATACTAAAAAGTCTTACTTATCAATAATTATTTTTATCCCCTTGGTGACAAACGGAATAATGTCATCGTACATTTTAAGGTCGGCGATATCGGCCAGCTTATACCACTGTCCATCATCCAAACCACCTTTTTCTTCCCCTAGTTTCAAAGTTTTGTACTTGCTATCATCGCACCGGGCCAGAAAGTAATTTACTTGCTTGCGAATTTTCCCTTTTTCCGGATCGGAAGCAATGTATTCGTTATTACCCAAGGGATCTTCGATTGCGATATCCAGTGACAACTCTTCCTTAATTTCTCTTTTCGTCCCCTCCTCCACCGACTCCCCAGCCTCTATATGACCCTTGGAAAGCGTCCAATAGCCAAAAATATCGTGCACTAAAGCTAAGTAAATATCTCCATCATGACGGCAGTAAACCACTGCCCCACCCAACTTCTCAATCGGCATTTCCTCATAAGGCACATCTTTAGGACGCTTCTTTTTAGCGGGAATATCATTTTTCCCTGGCTCACCCATTTCTTTGTAAACCGCCCCTAAGACCCCATTAACAAAGCGACCACTATTTTCACCCCCAAAAGTTTTAGCCAGTTCAATCGCTTCATTAATAGCCACCCGAGCCGGTACCTCCTTCTTATCACCAAAAATAAGTTCGTGCAAACCGACGCGCAAGACATTGCGATCCACGGCCGCAATATGATCAAGAGGCCACTCGGGAGCGGCTTTTTCAATAATAGAGTCTAGTTGATCTTTTTTGGTGGCTACACCGCTGGCTAGCTCAGCCGCAAACTGGCTATTATCGAGACCAGGGGCCATTTCCTCGGTAATGCGTTTAACAATATCCGAAATGGCTGTGTCCGCGAGATCGTTAAAATCCCACTCAAACAAAGCCTGCATAGCAATACTTCTTGATAAATGACGATTAGCCATAAAAAGATCTGGTAAAACCGAGATTAAGAAACGACACAAGTTTGGCCTAGGTCAAACAGAGAGCTTACCCTCTGGCTGACTGCTCTTTAGCCTTGCGCTTGCTGTCTTTCTTTTCGAGCTTGGCGACAACATCAATCACTTCCTTACCGCGATAAGAACCACAATTCTCGCACACCCGATGTCGCAAGTGATCCTGGCTACATTTGGGGCACTTGGAAAGACGTGGCGCAGTAAGCGCATGATGGCTCCGGCGGTTGCCGGTGTGGGCCCTAGTGTGTCGCATTCGAACTGACATAAAAACTACTATATATTAAATGACCAAAAAAGACAAGAAAAGAGGCCAAATTTGCCCTTGGGCAAATTTGGCCGTCTCACAAGATCAAGGTAGAGCTAGTCTGGCCTCTAAGATACTCACAACCTCCTCCAGAGCCTGGCGATGGCTGTAAAAGAGAGTGCTTAGAGCCACCCCCACTTCCAACCAGTACGGAGGCGACAAAAAGTCTTTCCCGTCTAAAGTTTCGTCCACCCGCATCGTGGCCAGGGAGTCCAGTTGGGCCCAGAAGAAATAACGGGTGTGTTGTCCAACCTTCACTTCATCTTCCCAAATTGGCTCTCGAACGTAAGTCGAAGGTCGACAGCCAACCTCCGCCTCGAACTCCCGCAAAAATGTTTCTTCGGGACTTTCCCCGGGTTTAGCACAACCGCCCGGTAGTTTGATCTGCCGGCAATTGCGCCCGTGGTGAGTCTCTGTGTAGTTTATCACCAAGACTTGATCCCGATCCAAATATTCCGGATGTTTCCGAAACACTACTCCGGCACAAAAATGTGGTGCCTCATTTCTCACAACCATCGGACCCCCTTTCTTATGGGTATAGCACTCAGTTATGTCTTCTCCCACTATAACCTATATATTATATTATGTCAATCATTTTACACAAATAACTCAGACGATGGGTTTTTGAAGGTCCGTACACCTTTAAAGCCTCATAATGAGCTTTAGTGCCATAACCTTTGTGCTCGCGGAAACCATAGACTGGATATTTCTTAGCTAAATTTATCATCAAGCGGTCACGCCGGACTTTAGCCACCACCGAGGCTAAAGCAATGAGGGCTTCCGTCTCATCACCCCGCACAATAGTGTGCTGATACTTAAATAAAGCCGGGGCTTTAAGTAAACCGTCGAGTCGAACTTCAGTTTCCTTCGGCTTGGGATCGATTTTTTTTAGCAGCTTAGCAATTCCCGATTTTACCGCCCAAGTAATCCCCTGCTGATCTATTACAATAGGCGCGGAATGAATGTGAGCGATTTGAACCTTACCCTCTCGCGCACATATCTGCAAGCGACGGAAAATTTCCTCTCGTCCGAGTGGAGTCAACTTTTTAGAATCTTTAATCCCGTGCGGAAAAAACTCAGTTACTAACCAACCCAAACTACTCACCTTTGCCAAGACCGCCCCCACCGTCACCGGGCCCGCCAGCGGTCCCCGACCGGCTTCGTCGATCCCAACAATGTATTTAATGGCCATACCACTCATTGTAAACAGAAAAGTTGAAAGTGGAAAACTGATAAATTTTTCCCTGGAAAAAGGTCTGCTATACTGTAAGCCATCCTAAACTTTTAACCCTCTTAGGTACTCCTAATCTACTCGACACTCCCCTTTATGTCATTCGTCCATTTACACACCCATAGCCACTATAGCCTCTTAGACGGTCTGTCTAAGATCGACGGCTTGGTTAAAAAAGCTAAAGAATATGGTATGCCCGCCATCGGCCTAACCGACCACGGCACCATGTACGGCGTAGTGGAGTTTTATGAAAAGTGTACCAAAGAAGGTATAAAGCCAGTCATTGGCGTCGAAGCTTACGTGGCGGTCCGCAGTCGCCACGACAAAGAAGCCGGTATCGACTCCAAACGCTACCACCTCACTTTGCTCGCCAAAAATTTCACGGGCTACCAAAATTTAATCAAGCTCACCACGCTCGCTCACACCGAAGGCTACTACTACAAACCACGTGTGGATAAAGACTTACTTAAAGAATGCGCCGAGGGTTTAATCTGTTTATCCGGTTGCCCCGGTAGTGAGCTGGCGGAAGCCTTAGCGGCCAACAATTTAGACCGCGGCCGCCAGATTATTAATCAATATCTGGACATTTTTGGCCGCGACAATTACTACCTAGAAGTAATGAACCACGCCGAGGTGGAAAATCTCGCCAACATTCACCGAGGACTAAAAACTCTAGCCACAGAATTTAATTTACCGTTTGTTGCTACCTGGGATTCCCACTACCTAAATCCGGATGACGCCGAAGCCCATGACACTCTTGTCGCTATTAACACCGGTTCGGAAGTGGGCCAAAGTAGTATGAGTATGAAAGCCGGTAACTACTCTTTTATCAGCCCGGCCGAGGCTGCTAAACTTTACGAAGACTGGCCCGAGGCAGTCGCCAACACCGTTAAAATTGCCGAGCGCTGCCAAGTGGAACTAGTCTTGGGTAAATTTATTTTTCCCGAATTTGCGATTCCCGCCGGCGAAACCGCCGACTCCTTGCTCCGAAAAATTGCTCTGGAAGGTTTAGCCGCCCGGGATCTAACGGGTGATGAAGAGGCTTTAAAGAGACTAGACTACGAGCTAGACATTATTAAATTTAAAGATTACTCCTCTTATTTTTTGGTGGTGGAAGACTTGATTCGCTATGCCCGGGATCATGGTATTTTTTACAATATTCGAGGTTCAGTGGCGGGCTCTATGACCACCTACTGCTTGGACATTACCAAGCTAAACCCCTTGGAATATAAAATTCCTTTTGAGCGCTTTCTAAACCCCGAACGACCCTCCGCGCCCGATATTGATATGGACTTTGCCGACAATCGCCGTGATGAAATTATTGAGTATGCCAAGTCTAAGTACGGCGCGGATAAAGTGGCCCAGATCGGAACCTTCGGCACCATGATGGCTCGTGGCGCTGTGCGCGATGTCGCTCGTGCCCTTGGCTACCCTTACTCTATTGGTGATCGTATTTCTAAATTAATTCCCATGGGTTCTCAAGGGTTTCCCATGACCATCGACCGCGCCCTCGACACTGTCCCCGAACTAAAAGAAGCTTATGAAGCCGAAAATGACACTCGACAAATAATTGACCTGGCCAAAAAAATTGAAGGTTCAGCCCGCCATATTTCGGTGCACGCCGCCGGCGTGGTCATTGCCCCTAAGCCACTCCTTGATTACGTCCCCATCCAATACGACCCCAAGGGCCAGTCGCTCATCACCCAGTACGATATGTATAGCGTGGGTGAAGACGGCGTGGGTTTAACCAAGTTTGATTTTTTGGGCTTGCGCAACTTATCGATCTTGTCGGACGCGGTCAAACTAGTGGAAAAAATATATGACACACAAGTGGATTTGGAAACCATCCCAATGGATGATAAAAAAACTTTTGAAATGCTCGCCCGGGGCGAAACCGAAGGCTTATTCCAACTAAACGGGGCCGGCATGACCCGCTGGCTCAAAGAGCTCAAGCCTTCGTCGATTCATGATATTAACGCTATGGTCGCCCTGTACCGTCCCGGGCCAATGCAGTTTATCCCCGACTATATCAAACGCAAACATAACCCAAAACTGGTGTCTTATCTCGACCCGGCCCTCGAACACATCCTGGTGCAAACCTATGGAGTTTTGGTCTACCAAGACGACCTCCTGATTATGGCCCACGACCTGGCCGGCTACTCTTGGGGCGAAGTCGACAAGTTCCGCAAGGCGGTGGGTAAAAAAATCCCCGAACTGATGGCTGAGCAACGCGAAAAATTTATTAAAGGTTGTATCGAACACTCCGGCTGGACCAAAAATAAAGCCACGGAGATTTGGCTGTGGCTGGAACCTTTTGCCGCTTACGGCTTCAACAAAGCGCACTCAGCCTCCTATGGCCGCGTCGCCTACCAAACTTCCTACTTAAAAGCCAACTTCCCGGTGGCTTATATGTGCGCCTGTCTCACCGCTGAATCTGGTGACATTGAACAAGTAGCCATTTACGTCGACGAGGCTAAAAGGATGGATATTAAAATTTTACCGCCCGATGTCAATGAATCTTTTGGTTATTTCACCGTCGTGGCCGAAGCTGGTAAGACCGTAGCCGACAGCCGAGCCATTCGCTTCGGCCTCTACACCATCAAAAACTTCGGCAAAGATATTGCCGACGCGATTGTGGCCGAGCGCAAGCGCGGTGGCCCTTTTACCACTTTTGCCCAATTTTTAGATCGCATTAACCATAAAAACTTAAATCGCAAGTCGCTCGAAGCTTTAATCAAAGCCGGAGCCTTAGACTCCTTAGGTGAAGAGCGAGGGGTGATGCTCGGCAATATTGAAGTAGCCCTAGAGTACGCCCGCGAAACCCTCCACTCTGGCGGCCAAGATTCCCTTTTTGGTATTATGGCTGATCAATCTAGTTTACCCGTTTTTCGCTTGAAAGATTTTCCCACCGTGGACACTAAAGAGCGCTTGGCCTGGGAAAAAGAACTACTAGGTTTATACATTTCTGGCCACCCGCTAGAAGCTTTTAAAGACAAGTTCGCCCGCGCGGAAAACACCATCAACCACAACAAACATTTACCCGACGGCACCACCACCACGGTTGGTGGGATTGTGGAAGAAGTAAAACTGATTATGACCAAAAAGGGCGACCAAATGGCTTTTGTGCGGATCGCCGATATGAATGATAAATTGGAAACCGTGTTCTTTGCCGACCGCTTTTTAAAGTTCCGCGAATTTTTACAACCCGATCAGTGTCTCGCTCTCCGGGGCAAGATCAACCATAGAAACGGCGAGCCCAGCCTAATCGTCGACGCGGTCAAAGTGTTAGAATAATTATTTTAGACAAAAAAATTAGCCCCACATCCAAAATTAATTGAATGCAGGGCTAAGGGCTAAGTTTCCAAGGACCGGAGTCCAAAAGAACTTAGCGTTGAGAACTGACTTGCCTGCCTGCCATCGCTACGCTCAGGTGTTGCAGGCGGGCGACACAGCGAACGCGAACCCGCTGCCACGATCCCACCTGCAGTCAGGCCTGTCGATGCACGAGTTGAGCCAACGACCATCGTCGTCACGGTCCGCGTTCAGCAAGTCCGGAACGCCGTCGGAGTCATTGATCGGCTCGTGCATGGCAACGATCCAGATCAGCCTCATGGCTTCGATCTCCTTGTCCGTGAACTTCAGACGGATGAGACAGGCCAGTTCGGCGTTCGGTACGATGAGCTTGCGCTTGTCGGCCTCGGCGCGAATCTTCTTCGTGATCCGATCGTTTTCCTCGAAGAGCATGCCCTTGAG
>MHTK01000006.1:225679-326014 GCA_001824825.1 Candidatus Vogelbacteria bacterium RIFOXYD1_FULL_46_19
GTCACGCTATTGGTCGGCTTGAAGTCCGGCGAACGGAGCACCTGCTTGGCGTAGTCTCCGACGCGGAAACCGTTGCCTTCTAGACGATTGATCCAGTCCTCGCCGGTCGTGCCGTCGCTGGTGACCGAGAAGTAGATGACGCCGTCTTCCTCGCGCCACGAACGGGTCGGTTCGGAAACCGAAAGTTCGTCGCGGAGAAAACGGAGCGCCATGTCGTGGCCACCGAGCTTCTTGACGATGGCGTTGAGTTGGCCGGCGGTAAGTCCGGCGGATGCGAATTCTGCGCTCATGATTGTATCTCCTTGGGCTAATTTGCCCGTTTTCATTTTCCTCTAATCCGAGGAGGAACCATGGCCTCTAGTGGTCATAGCGAGAAGAGGCCCAAGTTTTAAGCCACTTTTCGCTATGACCAATCGCTACTACTATCAAAGATCTTATATTTAACATTATACACCTTAATATCTCTTTAGTCAAGTACTTCCCTATCATAATATCATAATATCCTTATTTAAAGCCACAATCCCCCACGAGGCTTTAGCCTCGTGGGGGTGCAACTTATACCGTATACTAATTCTCCTCCTCCATACCCCATACTCTATACCACATACCTCATACAAATCTCCTCCTACTTCAGATGTCGGCGGCCCACTTTAAGGCGAGCCAATTCTCTTTCCAACACCGTTTCTAGACGAGCAAAATCTTCCTGAGCTAAGTTGTCACCTTGCGCTAAAATAGCCGCCGCCCGGGCCCTAGCGGCTTCGGCTTCAGCTAAATCAATATCAGTGGCATGTTCGGCAAAGTCGGTTAAAATAACCAACTGGCTACCGGGGCGTACTTCAAGCACGCCCCCGGCAATCACAAAATGAACCGTCTCTTTCTGATTTTTTTTCACCGTCATTTCCCCGGCAGCGAGCAAAGATACTAAAGGCATATGATTAGCCAACACCGTAATCTCACCCTCTCTAGTAGGTATGGTCGCCTGCTCGATATCCGCTTCGTAAATCACCCGATCAGGTGTAACCACGGTAAAATGAAGGACGGCCGACATATTTTATTTCGTTAACTCTTCAACTGACCCTTTCATGTAAAAAGATGACTCGGGATACTCATCATAATGCCCAGCTAAAACATCCTTAAAACTTTTGATAGTATCCGCGAGTGGTACATACTTACCACCAATACCGGTAAACTGTTCCGCCACAAAGAAAGGTTGGGATAGTAAGCGTTGAATTTTTCGAGCGCGGGCCACCACTTCTTTGTCTTCATCCGACAATTCGTCAATACCTAAAATGGCAATAATGTCTTGCAAGTCTTTATAACGTTGTAATACTTTTTGAACGCCCCGCGCCGTCTGATAGTGGTCCTCGCCCACAATCACCGGATCAAGAACGGTTGATGACGAGTCCAGCGGGTCCACCGCCGGATAAATACCAAGCTCCGACAAAGCTCGCGACAGCACCACCGTCGAATCCAAGTGAGCAAAAGTACTAGCGGGGGCCGGGTCGGTTAAGTCGTCGGCCGGCACGTAAACAGCTTGCACCGAGGTAATCGAACCGGCGGTGGTGGAAGTAATGCGCTCCTGGAGGGAACCCATTTCTGTCGCTAAGGTCGGCTGATAACCTACCGCGCTCGGCATGCGGCCCAACAAGGCCGAGAGTTCTGAACCAGCTTGGGTAAAACGAAAGATGTTATCCACAAACAAGAGTAAATCTTTTTTCTCTTCATCTCGAAAATACTCTGCCATCGAGAGCGCCGCTAGGGCCACCCGGGCCCGGGCTCCCGGTGGTTCATTCATTTGACCAAACACCAAAGTGGTTTTACTTAAAACACCAGACTCTTCCATCTCCCGATACAAGTCATTCCCCTCGCGCGTTCGCTCCCCCACCCCAGCAAAAACCGAGTAACCACCGTGCTCCTGAGCAATGTTTCTAATTAGCTCCTGAATAATAACGGTTTTACCCACCCCGGCCCCACCAAACAAACCAACCTTACCACCTTTCAAAAAGGGACACATCAGGTCGATAACTTTGATGCCGGTTTCGAGAATTTCTGTTTTAGAAGACTGGTCCACTAAAGCGGGTGCTGGTCGATGAATCGGATATTTTTTAGCAGTCTCGACAGCTGGCTTACCGTCGATCGGCTCACCTACCACGTTAAACATCCGCCCCAATGTTTCCCGACCCACCGGCACCTCAATCGAATCGGCCACATAGTGCACGGGCAAGCCTCGACTCAAGCCGTCGGTAGCCCCCATCGCCACGGCCCGCACTTGGTTTAAGCCCAAGTGTTTAGCCGTTTCCAACACTAGATCAAAACCCTCGGTGTTAATCTTAAGGGCCGATAATAGCGGGGGCAGGTCACCCGTAAACTCCACATCCACAACAGGGCCAATCACCTGGACCACCCGACCCACACTCTCATCTGTATTTTTTTTTGTTTTTACTGTCATAAAAATATATAACTAATTGTTAGCGCCTGATACTATTTCGGCAATCTCTTGAGTAATAGCCGCTTGCCTAGCTTGATTGTAACCCACCACCAAATCTTCCGTCAGTTCATCGGCATTTTCCGAAGCGTTTTTCATAGCAATCATTCGCGCCGAATGTTCTGCCGCGAGTGACTCGAGCACCGCTTGATACAAAACCACTTCCGACAACTTGGGTAAAACCACCTCCAATACTTCCTCTTCCCCGGGTTCAAAAACATACTGAGCCATAGACTGACTCTTAAAGCTAATATTTTTTTTATCGGCTCCTAATTCTTGAATAGAGTTTTTAATATTACCGGCCTTAATAGGTAGAAACCCGCGCACCACCGGCTGGTACACCAAGGGCGAAACAAAGCTATTATAGGCCACGCTAACCTCAAGATAGTGACCACCTTTAAATTCGTTCAGGACAAAAGCCGCCACCCCTTTAATGTCTTCTTCGTACAAATGATCGGGTAAGTCGACAAAGCTCGCTACCGGCTTAAAACCAAGGCGCCGAGCAATTCTTTCGGCCTGGCGCCCAATAGTGACTACCACCATTTCTTTTTCACCGGTCGTTATTAAAAATTTAGAAACAGCTTTCGCAACCGTTAAGTTGAACCCGCCACACAAACCTTTGTTAGAAGCAATTAAAATTAAAAGATGTCCTGACCCCCGGCCCGGCTTTAGTAAATAATGCCGGTCATAATAGTTATGACTAACATTAATCATCAGCTCTAGCGCCAGGGCCGCATACTCTCTGGTCGCCAAGGCGCGATCCACCGCCTTCTTCATCTTGCTGGCCGACACCAGCTCCATCGCCTTCGTAATCTTCTTAATATTCTTGACGGACTTTATTTTGGTTTTTATCGCTTTAGCTAAGAGAGCCATGGAAAGTAAGCTTAAATTCTTCAAGGGCGGCCACTACCGCTTGTTCGACCTCTTCGTTCCAACCAGTTCTGATCCGCTCGACTAGCTCCGCTTTGGCTTCATCTAAAAACTGGTAAAGACCGGCCTCAAACCGGGCCAAGTCGGCGCGGTCGACGGTATCCAAGACCCCAGAGTTAGCCGCGTATAAGATTACCACTTGTTTTGCTGTATCCACCGGCGCGTACTGGGGTTGTTTTAACACCTCGGTAACCAACAGGCCCCGATCCAACCTTTTTTTAGTATCGGCGTCCAAATCGGAAGAAAACTGAGAAAAAGATTCCAGTTCTCGATACTGAGCCATATCCAATTTTAAACGTCCGGCTACTTTTTTCATCGCCTTCGTCTGAGCACTACCGCCCACTCGCGATACCGACAAACCCACATTAATGGCCGGTCGCACCCCTTTATTAAATAAACCAGTTTCTAAGAATATTTGACCGTCAGTAATAGAAATTACATTGGTCGGAATGTAAGCCGAGACATCGCCAGCTTGAGTTTCGATAATCGGCAAAGCGGTAATCGAGCCACCACCGGACGCTTCATTGCGCCGACAAGATCTTTCCAGTAGTCGAGAGTGTAAATAAAAAACATCACCCGGGTAAGCCTCCCGGCCTGGTGGCCGGCGCAAGAGCAGAGAAATTTCCCGGTAGGCGCTGGCATGCTTTGACAAGTCATCGTAAACCACCAACACATCACGACCTTGATCCATAAAATATTCCGCCAGCGCTGTACCGGCGTAAGGCGCAATGTAAGCAAAAGCCGCTCCGTCGGCTGCACCGGCCGCCACTATAATAGTGTAAGGTAAAGCCCCGGCCACTTTTAACTTTTCCGCCAAACGAGCAATATTGGATTTTTTTTGACCCACCGCCACGTAAATACAAATAACGTCTCGACCTTTTTGATTGATAATAGTATCAATCGCAATCGCCGTTTTGCCGGTCCCCCGGTCACCAATAATAAGTTCGCGCTGACCTCGGCCGATCGGAATCATCGCATCGATTGATTTGATCCCGGTTTCCAGTGGCACATTGACCGGCTCTCGAGTGATAACCCCCGGGGCAATTTTTTCGATTAAATAGTGACCAGTGGCGGTAATATCGGCCCCACCATCAATAGGAGTACCGAGCGGATCCACCACTCGACCCAAAAAACTGTTCCCCACTGGTATTTGCAATACCCGATGCGTCCGTTTAACAGTATCACCTTCTTTAACCAACTCCCCTCGACCTAAAATAACCGCTCCCACCGTGTCTTCTTCTAAGTTTAAAGCTAATCCCATTAAGCCATTACCAAAGTCCAACATTTCCATCGACTGAGCTTCACTAAGGCCACTAAGAGCGGCGATGCCATCGCCCACCGCCACCACCGTACCGGTCTCCACCTTAAGGGTGTCGGTTTTTAAGCCATCAATCGACCTTTCTAGTTGCTGAATTATTTTTTGCGCGTCCATAATATTTTAAAAATTGGAATTATTTAGTCAAAGCCAGCTCTAATTCTTTCAACTTTTGCTTTAAACTGGCGTCATAAAGAAAATAGGAAAACGAAGCCGTAAAACCCCCGATCAAACTAGGATCCAACTGTTCTACACAAGGGACCCCTTCAGCGGCTCCCACCAAAGTTTTAATTTTGTTTTTAGCTTTAGTGGAGAGTACATGGCTCGTCTTGATCACTACCGTTTCCACCTCCGCTTCTCGAACTATAAGCTTGAGGGCTTTGGTTAAAGTCGGTCTAGTTAAAGCCGATAAATTCTTAGCTTCCAACCAAGCTATAAAGTTATCGATCGTGGTCTCCGAACGAGCGTCACCCTGCCTCAGCTTGCGATATAAAACTTTAGCTAATTGACTTGAGGTATACATAAGCTAAATCTATTTAATCAGCCGAGCGATTAGGTCTTCTTGTTTCTTGTCGGTAAAGTCCTCGGTCAAAACTTTTTCTAAACCTTTCACAATCAGCCGAGCTGTTTCCACTTGCACTTGTTTTTCGGCTTCCTGTCGCTCTCGCTGCACATCGGCCGCTCCTCGTTCAACAATTTCTTGGTACACCGCTTCGGCTTTACCAGTGGCCGCTTTCACTGTTTCGGCGGCCCGTTCATGACCATCGGTTACGATTTGGTTGGCCATCAGCTTTGCTTCATCGGCAATTTGCTTGGCTTTTACTTCCGCCGACAAAAGTTCACCTTTAGCTTCTTCGGCCGCCGCCAAACCCTCTGCAATGACTGCTTGTCGATCCTTTAAAACCTGCCCCACGCGCTTAAATACAAAGCGTTGGAGCAAGTAAAAAATAATCAAAAAGTTAACCAGGTTGGCTACTGCCACCGGCCAGTTAAACCCAATGTTTGCTAAAATTTGCCCAATATCCACAAGCGTCAGTTGGTTTACAGAATAAAGAAGGCGACCAAGGCGTAAATAGCTGTCGATTCGGCCATCGCCACCCCGATGATCATTTTACTAAAAATAGAACCAGACTGTTCCGGATTGCGACCAATCGCTTCTAAGGCTTTACCAATCAAATAACCTTCGCCTACCGCTGATCCAAACATTGATAAAGTAGTGATCGCTTTGGCTAACAAACGTACGGCTTCGATTTCCATATTTTATTTAACTAATTAATAATTAATGATAATTAACATCTTCTAACTTTCAGGTTCACCTTCAGCTAAAGCCGGATTAACCATGGACATATAATAGGCGGCCACCAAAGAACCAAACACCATCGCTTGAATCAGACCAAAAAAAAGACCCGAGGCCAACAACACAGCGGGTAGTCCGTAAGCCAGGGCACTCATAAACACTATGGCTAAAACTTCTCCAGCATAAATATTGCCAAACAACCGTAGAGAAAGCGATATAACTTTAGCAAATTCTGACACAATATCCAACAGGCCCACAAAAAAACCAATAATGGCCACCGACCCCTCACTAACCCCTTGTTTAAAACCTAAATAAATTTCCTTGAATTGGAAAAATTTACCCAAATACCCCACCAAGCCCCAGTTCTGCAAACTAATAGCTTGAGTAAACAAAACCATGGCCACCGCCAAACCGAAAGTAGTATTAAAGTCGGTCGTCGGTGTCCGGAAAATAGGTAAACCTTGATAGGTAAAGCTGGTCAGCCCGGGTACTACCCCAAACAAGTTAGCCACCGCTAAATATACAAAGAGCGAGGCAATGAGTGGAAAAACTTTTTTGGCATAGTATGGATGACCGGTAATTTGACCAATCAGGTCGTACATCTTCTCATAAATAAACTCGACCAGGAGTTGCGGTCGCCGAGGTTTAATTTTAAAAGTATTACCAATCCACAAACTCAAAATTACAAAACCAACTACGATCATTAAAATGGCCAACAATGAATTAGTGACTGGAAATCCCCCCACCTTAAACAAGGTATCGGGACCAATTTTAGTTATTTCACTTGAAATTCTAAGCCAACTTTCCATAATTTATGACTATTATTTAATTTGAGCTTCCCGTCGCAATTGATCTAGTTTGGTTAAGGCTCGATCTAATTTCCGGTATTTCATAATCACCAGCGTCCAGGAAGAAATAAAGGCCACCACCATGACTACGATAGTAATTGTTTTTCCGGTCTCAAAAGAATTATCCAACATACGCCCCAGCCAATAACCACCCAAAGCTGGTAGGCCAAAGATAAAAAAAACTTCAATGATCATGCGGAACGCCTTGTCCCGCATCTGGCTTTGTAACTCCTTTATTTCACTAATCGACAAATTGTCGCTAAATTCCATATATAGATATAAAAAAATAAAAAAACCTGGGACAGGTTTAAAGGGGCACCACCGCCACTTTCAAAAAGTAACAGTGATAGTATAAAGAAAATTTAAACGCGCCGCAACTTTTACAAACAAGGTAACTTTAGGCGCCAAACAACATACCGTCGGCATCGTTAACGATCAGTTGGTACTGACGGTCCACCAGTGGCAAGTAATTGCTTGTACTTAACGCTCGGATTTTAAGTTCATAAACCCCGGCAGCTACCGGGCGGCCACTAATTTGGCCAGTCGAGGTTAAAGTTAAACCGCGGGGCAAAGACCCGGCGACCACTTGCCAGCTCACCCCACTATTAGTACCAGCTAAGTTGTTTAAAACCAGCTGATTCGAATAAGCTTGACCCACTTGGCCACTAGCCAAAAAAGAAGGACTGATACTAAGTGAGCCAGTTTCCGCACACGACACCATTTCGATGCGGTCCGCAGTGGTGGCCTCTACCACTCCCAAACCAGCAGAAGGTACAATACCCATTCGATTTTGAAACCTCACTACCGCCTCCCGGGTGGCCACCCCAAAATAACCGGTGGGGCTAGGATAAGTATAGTCGCCAGTGTTAGTCAAAAATTCTTGCAAAGCGGTAATACCCAAAGTCTCGGTACTGGAATCAGCCAAGCCGTAGCGCAAGGTGGTGTCTAATTTTAGACACTCGAGATCATTTGCCATAAAACTAATAACCGGCCCGGAGACCATGCCGGCCCGATTACGGTCTTCAACTTGCTCTTCCAACAGCCGAACGAGCTTAGTAATCTCTTCCAGTTGACGGGCCAGATCAGACGAACTTTGAGCCCGAACTGGTGAGGGTACGAGGGCGACTAAGGCTAAAAGCGTAAAAATGGTGATAAAATATTTAGTCATATACTTGATTATTAGATAGATAACCTAAGGCGATTCATTTGCTTCCACTTAGGTAGTGGCTACAGTTCTACCACAATATTATATTTAAAGCAAGCCCTCCCCACTGTTATTTTACAGCGTTTTTGTTATGATGAGCTAATGACTACCAACTCAAACTTAGAACAAAAGCGCCATACCCTGGCCCACCTTTTAGCCGCCGCGGTCTTAGACCTCTATCCCGAGGCTAAAAACACTATCGGCCCCGCCATTGATAACGGTTTTTACTACGACTTCGATTTAGCTAGCCCTATTTCCGATAAGGACTTGCCAAAAATTGAAGCCCGGATGCGCGAGCTACTCCCCGACTGGTCGCATTTTGTAAGCGAGGAGGTCTCGGCCGCTAAAGCTAAGTCGCACTACGAGACCAATCCTTACAAGCAAGAGCTCATAGACGAAATCGTCGAGCGAGGCGAACCCCTTACTTTATACACGGCTGGTGACTTTACTGACCTCTGCCGTGGTGGCCATGTCGAAGCGCCAGTTACCGATTTGGACCCAGCCGGCTTCAAGCTCGACCGAGTAGCCGGAGCCTATTGGCGCGGAAATGAAACCAATAAAATGCTGACCCGTATCTATGGCTTGGCTTTTGATAATCAAGTTGATTTGGAATATTATCTGGCCATCAGAGAGGAAGCGGAAAAAAGGGACCATAAAAAATTAGGTAAAGAATTGGGCTTGTTTATTTTCTCCGACTTAGTGGGGTCTGGTTTACCCCTGTGGACAGTTAAAGGCACTTTAATACGGGAACTCTTAAATGACTATGTCTGGGAATTGCGACAAGCGAAAAATTTTGGCAGAGTCACTATCCCCCATATCACCAAAAAAGACTTATACGAAACTTCCGGGCACTGGAGTAAATTTGCCGATGAGCTGTTTCGCATCACCACCCGCGAAGGTCATGAATTTGCGATGAAGCCGATGAACTGCCCACATCACACTCAGATTTATGCAGCCGAACAACGTAGCTATCGTGATCTACCTCAGCGCTATGCCGAAACCACTATGGTCTATCGTGACGAACAGTCGGGTGAACTAGCCGGCCTTTCTCGAGTTCGCTCTATCACCCAAGATGATGCTCATGTTTTTTGTCGAGAAAATCAGATTGAAGCGGAAATCAATACCATTTGGGATATTATTGATACTTTTTACCGAACATTCGGGTTTGATTTACAAGTCCGTTTTTCCCGCCATAACCCAGCCGAATTTGATAAATATTTAGGGACCCCAGCTATTTGGGCCAAGGCCGAAGACAAATTAAAAACCGTCATTACCGATCGTTACGGCCAGAACTTTATTGATGGCGTTGGTGAGGCAGCGATGTATGGACCCAAGATCGACTTTATGGCGAAAGACGCTTTAGGCCGAATTCTACAAGTAGCTACCATTCAATTAGATTTCAATATGCCTGAGCGTTTTGACCTAACTTGTATCAATGAACAAGGCCAAAAAGAACAAATTGTAATGATTCACTGTGCCATTATGGGTTCGATTGAACGCTTTATGTCTACCTTGATCGAGCACTACGCTGGCGCTTTTCCCTTGTGGCTCTCCCCCGTCCAAGTCGCTATCTTGCCAGTGGCTGAAGCTCACGATAAGGCGGCCTCGGACATCGCTCACCAACTACAAGCTGAAGGCATTCGCGTTGAGGCCCTCTATAGCGGCGAGACTTTAGGTAAGCGCCTCCGCGCAGTTAAAATGCAAAAAGTTCCTTACTTTATTGTGATGGGTGATAAAGAAATAGAGTCGGGGAAACTTACCATTGAAAACCGCCAGGGCGATAAAGAGGAACTAACCCCCAAAGAATTGAGTGAAAAATTACACACGGCAATAAACCAAAAGCTAGCTTAGACTTTAAAATCACTCTACCGGCCAAAGACCGAGGTTAAGGTTCGGTATAAAACTAAAAAACCAAAATTTGAGTAAAAAAAGAGCGCGCTTCCAAATGGCTAGCGCGCTCCGGTCTTTGGCCCTCACCGGGCCAAAGACGAAACAATAGGATTTCGGGAGTCGGGTAGCCAGAGCTACACCAGACCACTACGGGAAAACATGGTACCAAGATTGTCGTACGAGTATCTGGGGGTGTCGCCGTCCACGCTCGCACCGTCCGAGTCAGCCAAGCCGATGCTCACCAGGTTGCCATCAGCGTAACGGGAGGCGGTCCAGGAGTAAGTGTCTTCGAGGAGACGCTCGTGATTCACCCTATCGTACAAGGCGATCACGTACAGCAACTCACCAGGTGACAATCGAAAGAGTTGGTTTACCTGAAGCGCGGCTAGTTCCCCCGCGGCTGGCTGCCAATTGGTGTTCATGAGTGAGGCCAGACGATCTATGTTGGCCTCGAACTCGTCGACAGCCGCCCGGTATTGGTCGGGCAACGACTGGCCTTCGTAGACTTCATCCACGAGGTAGTCAACAATCGCCTGAGTTTGGCCCAGAAAGTTCTTGTTGATCGAGTCAGGAATCACTTCCCGACTGACGAATTTCCAGGTCGGAAATTTGGCAATGGGCACTTTCCCGTAGAACGGCTCGTGTTTATAACACCCTCGGTAGAAAAGCAGTGGTCCGTCATCGAGCTTACTTTGGCACATCTCGTCCACACCTTGCATAGTGAGGACCTGGCCGGCGGGGTTCTTGTCCGCAATAAGGACAAGGAAATGGTGAAGCTTGCGGGCGCGATCGATCTCCTCCGGCCCAAATGGGATGGGGGGAGGAAAATCGTTGCAAAAAATAGGGATCCCAAAAGCTTTCTCTACTATCAAGTCGTCGAGGCAATCGGTGCCTCGGGAGAGCACTTCGCGAGCAACTTCCCGGCTGACTGAGGTTTGAACCTGTGGTTTTACTGTGGCCATGGCGTAACTCCTTGGTTGTGGTTTTTCCCAAAATCCATGTCAAAGAGGCGTAAAAGGCCTCAATCAATCTGTTTATTATTATAGCGATGATAATACTAAAAGTCAATACTCTGTAAGAGGTACTTATCCCCCTATTGCAAGTAATATAAAAACATGACTATAATGACCAAAAGTAATATAATAAAGGAAATGGCACAAACAATAGCTGTCTGGCGTCTTGCTAGAAAACTAAAAAAAATATGTAATAAAGCAGAGGTCACAGAACATGACCACGCTGATGAAACTGGCCACAGCTTTCGAGCATGTGTAAGTGAAAATGGATTTTTAAACAAAGTTTCCAATGGTAATCCAAAGAAAAAAGCGGTGTATGCCGACTCTTTGTCTTTAGCAAAAAACAAGATTAAAATTATTGATTCATCTATAAAAATAGAAAAATGCAAAGATTGTAATAAAGAAATAAAGGTGAAAGTAATTAGATTAAACGATGATGGTCTTGACTTTGTTGGTATTCTTGACCTTTTGGAATTTTTCCTAGGAAAGTATAAATCTACTGTAGCAATGGTTATTATCCCTATATTAACTTTTGTTCTAGGGTTTACTTTTAATGAACTTATTATAAAGCTACTATCTTAATATGTCGGACGGCAAAAAACGATTTATAGACCTACTCCATAAAGCTATTGGCTCGCCCGTGCAACCAACACTTGGAAAGCGGGAACAGGTGAAAGACGCTGATTATAGCGAAAAGCAAACTCGTCCACATAAGCCTGAAGATGTTTCTCCGACACAAAGTGATAAGTCCCCCGAATTGAACGCTTCAACTGACCCCAAAATCCCTCGATAGTGTTAGTGTGGGAGTCATTGAATACCCAGTGTTTCTTACCGTGTTTTGGACCTTTGGGACGGGTATAGCCTAACTTTGGTAGCTTGGCATAGACCTTGAACTCGTCAGTCATAATGGTAGCGTCCTTTGAAATGTTAGCCTTGATATTGCCTAAGAGGATATGGGTTTCTCTAGCCCCTATTTTGTGTGCTCGAACCTTACCTTTTCTCTCAACCATACCCATTAAGGCTGATTTATTCTTAAACTTTGTTTGGTTGTTTCCTTTCTTGCCGAAGAAGGTTTCATCTACCTCAACAGTGCCGGTCAAAAGATTGCCGTCTTGTTCCATCAGTTTGCGGATTTGGGACCCGATACGCCAAGCGGTCTTGTAGGTAACACCAAAATGTCGCTGTAGTTCTTTAGCGGATATGCCGTTCTTGGCGATAGAGAATAGGAAAAGAGCCTCGAACCAAACAGTCAAAGGAGTGCTAGATTTATGGAAAACTGTCCCTGCTAGGGGGTGTATCTGGTGGCCAGTGGTAGAGTGGGCATAACACTTTCGGCCCGTTACTCGGTAGTATTTATCAGCGTTAGGATACTTTGACTGGAAAATGTACTCTAGACACTTATTGTCGCTAGAGAACTCCTTGCGGAAATCTTTAATGGTGTATTTCATAATAATGGCTCTTTATCCTTTAATATAGCCATTATATACCCTTTCTACTTGTTGTGAAGGGATAAGTACCCTGTAAGATGCTTTATTTTAAGGGGTTTTACAAATTAAAGAGATTAATCCTAAGCCCAACGAACCGAGCACCACCAGGAGACTCCGCAGGCGGGTAGCCGAGGCTGAGGGAAAAGTCAGCAGACTTTTACCCGTGCTCCTTGGTGGTGCTCGGCGAGCGGCCTTATACCCTACCCCAATCAGAAGTTCGGACTGGCGCTTCGCTCATTAAGGATGTGTCTATTCGCCACCCGCACCAGTCCTAAATTGGGGCCGGGTCAAGCATTTGCAATCACAAAAACCCCCAGACTATACAGTCTGGGGGTTTTTGTGAGCAATATGCTAGATGTCAATATTCGCCAGTTTGGCGTGGGTTTGGATGAAAAGTCGGCGCGGTTCCACTTCACTACCCATTAGCACATCAAACACTCCGTCCGCCTCTTCGGCATCATGAATGGTCACTTGTTTCAACACCCGAGTATCGGGATCCATCGTCGTTTCCCAAAGCTCCTCAGCATTCATTTCTCCCAAACCTTTATAGCGCTGAATTTGAATTTTAGTATTTCGTTTTTTGACCTCCACTTCGCCGTCTTCGTCCACCACCTCCCCCTCCTCCAACTCCTCACCATCGGCGTCGGTCCTAGCGGCTACGTCTTCAGTCATCCCCCCCATACCCGCCACGATTTGGTCTTTTTCCTCATCAGTGTAAGCATAAGCAATCTCTTTACCTTTTTTTACTTTATACAAAGGAGGTAGGGCAATATACAAATGCCCGGCATCAATCAGCGGTCGATAGTAGCGGTAAAACAGGGTTAGCATTAAGGTCCGAATGTGAGCGCCGTCTACGTCGGCATCGGAAGCAATAATGATTTTATGATAACGCAAACGGGAAATATCAAAGGTGTCGCCAATAGCTGCCCCCAAAGCAATGACCAAAGACTTTACTTCTTTCGAAGCGAGCATCCGGTCTAAGCGGGCTTTTTCCACGTTTAAAATTTTACCCCGTAGAGGCAAAATAGCCTGCGTCCGCCGGTCACGACCGGTTTTGGCTGTACCACCGGCCGAATCTCCCTCCACAATAAATATTTCGGCTTCCTCGGCATTGCGCGTCTGGCAGTCGGCGAGCTTACCTGGTAAAGTCATCCCTTCCAATGCCCCTTTTCGTAAAACCGAATCTTTAGCGGCCTTAGCGGCTTTGCGCGCCTTTAAAGCTAAGGTGACTTTCGAAATAATCGATCGGGCGTCATCCGGATTTTCTTCCAAGAACATAGCAAAGGCTTCGCCAAAAACGGTTTCGACCGCCCCTCTCGCCTCCACACTACCTAGTTTAGCTTTAGTCTGGCCTTCAAATTGCGGATCTTGTAACTTAACTGAAATCACCGCCACCATTCCCTCGCGCACATCATCACCGGTAAAGTTATCCTCGTTCTCTTTGATTAAATTATTTTTCCGGCCATAGTCGTTTAAGGTCCGAGTCAGCGCCGTCCGGAAACCTGTCAAATGAGTTCCCCCCTCCGGCGTCCTGGTGTTGTTGGTATAGGTTATTTCTTTAGCATCAATATCGTCGACATACTGCAAGGCCACTTCCACCATAATGTCACTCGCCTCCTTTTCCACATAAAAAATATTTTTGTGAACCGGCTTTTCTTTTTGATTATAAAACTTAATCAAAGACAACAAACCACCTTCAAAGTAAAAAGTTTGCGATGGTACCGGTAGCTTAAGCTCGCTGAGATAAAAAATCTTTTCCGCTTCAATGTCACCAGTGAAGTTACGCGCATCAATCGCCCGGATTCTAACACCTTTGACCAAGTAAGCCTGCCCCCGCAAATGGTTGACGAGTCGGGGCCAGTCGTAAACCGTCTCCGAGAAAATCGTGGCATCTGGCTTAAAGGTGATAATGGTCCCGTGTTGGTCCGAACTGCCAACTTTTTTCACGTCCTTATCTTTCTTGCCGATCTTAAAACTTTGAATAAATTTACCGCCGTCCCGATGGACTTCAGCCACCAACCACTCAGACAAAGCGTTAACCACGGAAGCCCCAACCCCGTGTAAACCGCCGGATATTTTATAATTTTTACCTTCAAACTTACCACCAGCGTGCAAAACCGTAAGGACAGTTTCCAAGGTGGAGACGCCGGTTTTTTTGTGCTTCTCCACTGGAATACCGGTACCATTGTCTACCACGCGGATAATATCCCCAGGCAAAATAGCCACTTCAATCTCATCGGAGTAGCCGTTCATGGCCTCATCGCGAGAGTTATCAAAAATCTCCACCATCAAGTGGTGAAGCCCCTCCGGCCCAGTTGAGCCAATATACATCCCAGGACGCTTCCTAACGGGCTCTAGACCCTCTAAGACCACAATATCATCAGCACCGTATTTTCGATCGGATTTAAGGGCTTTTTTAGGCATAGATAAAAGGCAAAATAAGTTATATTTACCCTTCCATTTTAGCATATTCCGCTCTACAAATAAAGCTAAAACTTGTGCTTTATAATCCGGAAGAGTAGACTTATTTTTGATCCTAGCCGTCAACTAGGGCCCCACCATCCGGCGGATGGTGGACGCGCTTAGACACCAGCCCTATCGGGCGGGAGCTGGCTAAATGATTGGGTCAACTCTGTATGCTATCCAGTACAAAGGGCTCTGAGTACTGATCACCAGCACCTCACCAAGTAGAAGACTGAACTCTACGCTGACGCACAAGCAGCCCGGTCTAAACCACCCGTTATCATGGCTTGCAATACTCCCGGAGACAGGTCTAAAAGGCTTGTCTCCAATTTTTTATATAAAAATTAGCCCCAGCTAAGGAGCTGGGGCTACGACCGGTTTCAAAATATAGGCATTGAAAGCGATAGTCTCGCCTTGCTGTTTGAGCTCGGTGGGGACGATTTCCGCCAAGGACCCCAGCGGCAAGCTCGACACATCCGACTCGGCCATCAGATACACGCCAGTGGGCCCGCCAGCCTCTGGGGCTGCCTTGACCCGAACATAGCCTTGGACCGTAGGTAGGCTGTTATTTACATACAGCTCTCCCACCACCATCCGACAAAACTTCTGAATGTTGAAACTCGCTGGATTATCGATGGCAATTTCTTCCACCTCCAGTTTATACGAAGGCGATAGGACGGTAGTAGCACAACCGCTCACCACCAGCAGCACACCAAGTATTAGCGCTACATTTCTCAAAGGTTCACCTCCAATCGTTTGAAACCAGGTCCAATTCCCTACTTTATATAATATAAAAATGACTCTCTGTCCAATTTCCCTCTCACTGCTCAGCCAAACTACAACACACCGGCCGCCTTCCAAGGTTAAACCTTGGAATGGATAACGGTGGATTTTAGCGAACTGACCAGCCTTTCTGCTTTACCGCTTGATAAACATTCTCCATCACTAGGTTAACTTCCGCATCCGATAAGGTGCGCTCGGCCGATTGAAAGGCTAAGCGGAAAGCCAAAGAAGTCTCCTCAGCTCCCGGCTTGGTAAATTGATCAAACAAATATGGCCCCTCGGCTAAAAGTGGTCCGGCCGCGGTTTTAATCTCAACCACTACCGCTTCTGGCTCGGTACCGGCCGGTACCAACAAAGCAATATCCCGAACAATCCGCGGATAAACTGATACCGGCTTATATTTCACCTCTAAATTAATGTATGGCGAAAGGTCGGTCACTTCGGATTGAACAAGAAAAAGAGAAATGGGCACTTCCATCACATACAGGCCCTCCTTGTTTGCAACTTCCCCCAACTCCACCTTAAAAGCGGTTTTAAATTCAGCTAAGATAGGTGCCAAGTCATAGTTAGAGGCCAAACAAAGTCTCTTGTCTTCCGTACTAACTGTCGGAAAAACATTACCAAGCTCAAACATACTAACCTTAGTTTGAGGAAAAAGAGATCGCTTAATATTGGTGGCCAAAGTAGCAGTCATCCAGTCGGTGAGATTGGTCCTAAGAAAAGCCTTATCGGAAGCTAGTGGTTTTTCAATCGAGACTACTCCAGTAGCGGTAAAAGTATAGCCATAAACTTCGGTAAACCCCCGGCTCACCAAAAAAGCTCGCAGTTGGTTAGCTAAAATAAAATCGGGGTGATCTAGTGGTTCCTCGGCCACTTTAGGTAAAGCGCGAGCTGGTACCCGATCATAACCATAAAGTCTAGCCACTTCGTCGGCTAAATCTTCTTTAATATTTAAATCTAGACGCTCGCTTGGAATATAAGCTGTCATTTTTTCCTCAACGCTTTCAACCAAGACTCCCACTCGCTCTAAGTAACTACTAATATCAGTGGCGGAAAAAAGAACACCCACTAAATTAGAAATATCAGCGGCGGAAAAATTTATAGTCGCCCGAGCGGTGTCTTTGGTGGTGATAATTTTATATTCAGCTTTAAGAGGCAACTCTAGAACCGCTGATACTTCACGAGCTAGACCCAAAGGCGATTTAGCGTCGGAAGCTCGGTCAGGCAAAATTTTTACATCCATCGTAAAATCACCATCACCCAGCTCAGTCACCTCTTCCACCTCAAAAGCGTGACGAATCAAAGCCTCACTAACCGTCGTGACCCCAGGTAAGGGGCCGGCAAAATACTTTTCAATTTCGCGGTAATTAAAAATCATATTAAAACTGATGCAAAAATCGACTATCACCCTGGTAAAAATGGCGAATATCTTCAACACCATACTTAATCATCGCTAAGCGGTCGATCGTACTGCCAAATGCTAAACCTTGCCACTCGTTTGGATCAACACCGGCCGCCGTAAACACGTTTGGGTGCAAGAGACCAGCCCCACAAACCTCAAGCCACCGCTTCCCCCACTTAATATCCACTTCTACTCCTGGTTCCACGAAAGAAAAAAAACTAGCCCGAAAACGAATTTCAACCTGATCGCCAAAAAGTTTCTTGTATAAAGTGGACAACGTGCCTTTAAGCTCGGCCATCGTAATTTTACCTGGCCGATCGATAGCTAATCCATCAAATTGATAAAACTGAGCTTCATGAGTCGCATCGGTGGCCTCATTACGAAACACTCGACCGGGCGAAACCACCCGAAGGGGTAATTGCTTTTTAGCTAGCTCTCGCAATGACACCGCGGTCATATGAGTACGAAGTAAATCTCCTTGTAGTGCTCCGTCGGAGCGCTTTAGCCAAAAAGTATCCTGCATCGCCCGAGCTGGATGATTAGCTGGAATATTAAGTGCATCAAAATTATGCCACTCTGTTTCCTTTTCTGGGCCCTCAGCCACGCGAAAACCCATCTCTTTAAAAATAGCCGCCATCTCGACCGTCAGCTGGCTTAAGGGATGTAAGTGACCGGGAAGTTTCGGGTCCTGCATATCTAAAGGAGTATAGCTAAACTGAACCGAAAAAGAAAGATTTAGAGCCCGATCCCAGAGAAAATAGGAGCCAGTGGTCGGGCTTTCACTACTCGACCAGCTTCGCTTAAGTCTGCGTTTTCAAAACCCTGTGCCTCCGCTAAAGCTTCAGCGACACGCGGACGGTTTTGAAAAATTTTCCCCGCCTGCCAGCGCCTGTAGCGCAGCAATGGCGGGCAGGGCCACGGGGAGATTTTTCTCTCCCCGACCCCCTCTTTAAGTTCAAGCCCAACTCATCGGTAAAAACGTCAAAAGTAATTGATTATTTTCACAGCCGAGAAAATAGGGAGCCAGTGGTCGGGCTTGAACCGACGACCTACGGTTTACAAAACCGTTGCTCTACCAACTGAGCTACACTGGCGAAATTTGATTATAGGCGATTTTTAAGGAATTTTCTACCAAAACCAGACTTAAAGTATTTCTCTCTCAGTAATGATTTATTTTTATCTGTACCAGCTTCAAAATACACTAATTTGAATGGTCTCCGATTACGAGTAGCCACGACTCGCCCGTTGTTGTGAGACTTTAAGCGACGTTTAAGATCACAAGTACTACCAATGTAATATTTATCATCTTTTTCACTTCTTAAAACATAAGTATAGTAAATCATACTTAAATTTTGTTGCTCTACCCGCCCGCCATCGCAAGCCTAGAGCTTGCTCAGGCGTTGCGGGCGGGGCCAACTGAGCTACACTGGCGAAATTTGATTATAGGCGATTTTTAAGGAATTTTCTACCGAAGGCTACACTAGATGAGATTGATCTAACGTTGATGATTTGGTGACAAAGCTCTTAGGTCGCGCTTAACTTGCTCTTGATGATTTTTGATTTCCCGCAAAAATAGTGAGGTGGCTCCACGCTCAAGATCAGTCTTATTACTTGATCTCGTGGAATAAATCACTCCCCCCACCCAACGCTCCAACCGTCCCAGCTGATGCTTAGACCAAGAAGTCACTTTTTTGGCACCCACTAAAAAATTAATATAGGCCAAACGGCTCCCAGCCCGCAGTAGTAAGGCCCCATACAAGACCAAAGTATCAAAAGTCTTAATCACGAGTCGACGCCAAGAAATCTGAGGTAAGTCCGACACAGTCACTCGTCCACGACGAATATTATAAACCTGCCAAAAAATCAACAAGCTGGCTCCGCCAAAACAAACCACCGAAGTTATGAAAGAGTAAAGCATAAATTTATACCCCCAGCTCAAAACGCGCAAAGCGCGTAATTTCAATTCGTTCGCCAAATTTTTGGCTCGCCTGCTGAATCAGGGATTCGATTTTTAAGCTCGGGTCTTTAATGTATTCACTAGTTAAAAGTTCTGCGACATCCGCCGGGGCCGTAGCAGCAATATGCATCGCCAAATCCTCGCCCAGAGTCTTAAACTCAACATTTTGTGAGACAAAATCCGTTTCGCAAGCCAATTCAACCAAAGTGCCGATATTGCCATTACTATGGATATAGGCGCTTACAGACCCAGCGCCTAACTCTCGATCAGCTTTTTTCCCAGCCACTTCGGCTCCTCGTTCTTTTAGTAGTTCCACCGCCTGGTCAAAGTTACCTTCGGCATCAAGGAGAGCTTGCTTACACTGAGCAATAGAGATCCCGGTGCGCTGGCGCAACTCCTTAATTTGTTTAGCGTCAATCATAAAAATTTAGCTAAGAGATAATTTGTCTACTAATCTTACGAGGTTACGGGATCGGCTTTGATTTCCTCTGTTGCCGTCGTAGCGACCGCTACGGCTTCCGCTACACCTTCTTTATAGGCCGAGACAATCTGATTTAAGAAATAAGTAACACTGGCCACGGCACTATCGTTGCCAATAATAGGGTAATCAATCGGTCGGATATCACAGTCAGAACTGGATAAACTGATGACCGGGATGTTAAGTTTGTTAGCTTCCGCTACCGCTATTGCCTCCGCTTGAGCATCTACCACAAATAAGGCTCCAGGCATTTTGGGCATTTTAACGATACCACCAAAATAACGGTCTAAGTCTCTTTTCTCTTTAGCAATCAGACCACGTTCTTTTTTAGTATATTTGGCCAGCTCACCCGAGGCTTCGTCAGCTTCAATTTGCTCCAATCTTTTAACCCGATTTTTTATTTGAGTGGAGTTGGTTAAAGTTCCGCCGATCCAGCGTTCCGCTACGTAAGGCAGGTCGGCCCTGGCCGCCGCCTTTTTCACAGCCTCCCGAGCTTCACTCTTATTACCAACCAAAAGCAGTTGCTTGCCTTCTCGGCCTAGGGTTTTAACAAAATCTTTAGCCACCACTAAAGAATCGATGGTTTTTTCCAAATCAATAATGGCATTCTTGCTTTTATAACCAAAAACAAATTTATCCACCGACGGGTGCCGGCGAATTCTAGAATAACCAAAGTGAACACCCAAGCCGAACAATTCTCGGACCTGATTTTCCTTTTCTGATGGGCTAGAAATGACTTTATTCATACGCGAGATAGTCTAACAAAAAAGCCCAAACTTGGCAATGATTTTTACTCCTCATCTGAGGTATCGACCCCGGGCTCGACCTGAGCTACCTTTAGGGCCTCAATAATGGGTTCCAAACCCCCGGCTAATATTTTATCCAAATTATGCCATGATTGTTTAATCCGGTGATCAGTCAGCCGATCCTGTAAAACATTGTAAGTGCGAATTTTTTCGCTCCGATCCCCGGTTCCAATCTGCAAGCGGCGTTCTTCAACTTCTACCCGTCTTTCAGCCTCCTCTTTTTGCTGATTAAGTTTATTTTCCAGAATCATCATCGCCTTTTCCTTATTACGGCCTTGAGTCCGCTCACTTTGACACCGCACGGCCAGGCCTGACGGTTTATAAATCAAGCGTACCGCTGTCTCCACCTTATTAACGTTTTGGCCACCGGCCCCACCGGCTCGTGAAGTCTCCACTTCCAAATCAGCCGGATTGATGGTGAGTTTAGAATATTTCCGCACCGGCATAACCGCCACCGAGGCCGTTGACGTATGAACTCGACCTTGTTTTTCAGTCGCCGGAATGCGTTGGACGCGATGAACCCCGGTCTCTAAGCGCAAATCATCATAAACCCCCCGGCCTTTAATTTCGATTGACACTTCTTTATATCCACCCAGTTCAGACAAAGACTCATCAACCATGGTAAAAGACCAGTTTCTGGTTAGGGCGTATTGTTCATACATTTCTTTTAAGTTGACCGCAAACAAAGCCGACTCCTCTCCACCCGCCCCGGCTCTAATTTCCATAATCGCCTCGTTAACCACCTCAACCTCAGCTTCTTCTTTTTTCAATATATCTTGAATACTTAAAACTAACTGGTCTCGCTGTATCACCAAGTCAGCCCTTTCTTCAGCCGCGAGCTCACTTAAAGACGGATCGTTTAAACCTACCCCCTCAGCTTCTTTAATTTTATCTTCCAAACGATCATACTCCACCATCAAATAAGCAGTTTTAGGATTACTGCGCCAATCCGCCAAGTTTTGATTGTTAGGGTTTGTCTCTGCCATAAAATTTATTATAGCTCTATTGCTAGCACAAAAGAAACGCACTCGGTGCGCTTCTTGAATATTTAAATTTAGTTAAGCTTCAAGGGAATCGCTCTTTGGTTCAACCTTTTTAGCTTTCTTTTTAGTTTTGGTAGTTGGTTCAGCTTTTTTGGCTCGAGTTTTGAACTTCTCCACTCGTCCAGCAGTATCGACAACCTTTTCGTTACCGGTAAAGAACGGATGGCAAGCAGAACAAATTTCCACGTTAATTTTTTCTTGAGTCGAACCCACTGTTAAAACCTGTCCACAGGAACAGGTAACAGTAGCTTCCGGATAATATTGAGGGTGAATGTCCTTTTGCATGATATTTTAGTACAGAGAATCTAACATAGAACTAGTTACCTTGCAAGATGTCAATTTGAGCCTGCATTTCCATGGCCAAGCGCATGACAGAGTCCCCATAGAAAGCATTGCGCGGATCCGACCAGTTGCCACCGGCATAATAGCGCAAAGAGGCTGTTCTTTCGGCAGTATAGCCCCCAGCGGCCGCCCCTAGGTCACGCAAGAGTAGTTGGGAGGCGGTAAAAGCATCCTGGGGTCGCCAAGGGCTCGGTGGATTATTACCAGTGACTCCGGCAATTCTCGCTTTATACGGTTCCCAGGTGGAGGGTATAAACTGAGCTGGGCCCATCGCCCCACCATAGCCATAGCCAAGTGGACACGATAAAGGAGTAGTTTTCGGATCCAATCCTAATTCTGAAGTAATACGCAAAAAAGGTGGAATGTCTCGGGTTGGGTGCATAATTTTATCATACTGTTTTTCGGGTGGATCACCTGGCCGATTACAAGTCCCGACGTTCTGACCGATATTGGACTCCTGTTTTAAGATAGCGAGGGCAAAAGCCGGTCGGACGCCAGTTTGTTTGGAAATAGACACCGCCATATCTACCGCCTCCCCAAAAGTGATGTTGGCCGAGTCTCGCAAACGAAATAAGGCGCTGCGAATAGCTGCCCGCTGAACTTCTCGTTCAGAAATAATATCTTTATAAGCCTTTTCCTCCGACCGGGACAGGGCTAACAATTTCTTTTTTTCCGCTTCGGCTGCGGCAATTTTTTTAGTTTCTGATTCAATAATGCGCTTCGCGTCTTCCTCCGCACTCTTTCGTCTCTCTAGAGTCACCTTTTCTTTAGTTGCCTCCACTTGAGTCCCCCTCATCACTTGAAATGATTGATGGATATTGGATTGGATAAACTTAAAAGAATCCATATCTACAAAAAAATCCGACAAAGTATTATTGCCTAAAATCAGTTCCGCCAAATCGGTGCGATCTAAACTTTTGGTCTCCCGCAACAGCTCCGCCAATGACTCTTTTTCCTGTTCAATTTCTACCGACAGATCATTAATGGTGTTTTCCCGCTTGGTAATGTCCCCCCCTAAACGCTGAATCTCAATTTGCTTTTGTTTAATTTTGAGCTTAGCCTGATTTATTTCGTAAGTCAGAATCGAAATATCGCGCTCGATACTAGAAGACTCTTTCTGCTTGGACTGAAGTAATTGAGTATTACGGGCGATATCAGCTTCCACTTGTTCTAATTGCTTCCGCAATTCATTCTCCCGAGCTAGTTTTTCAGCTTCCGATTGCTGAGCGGACACTGTCGCCGGACCGAGAACAATAATGGCGCCACCGATCATAAAACTAAACAAAGTCGCTAAAACCAAGCCTTTAAGTATCCCCTCTTTCCCCCTGTTGAATAAAACCATGAGAGTTAGTATAACAAAAAATCCCCGCCGAACCAAAGTGGCCCGGCGGGGATTTAGAAATTTTTTTAATCTGTAGTAGTTGCTTCTTCCTCCTCTTCCTTCTTACCTTTCTTTTCTACCTCAATCGAAGCTAAATCTATCGGTTCTTCTTCCACTGGTTCCTCCTCGGCTTCTGAAATCAAAACGACCACTTCATCGGCTTCCACCATCGCGGTGACTCCGGCTGGCAACTTCAAATCAGCCACGGTAATTTGACTATCAAGTTCGGTTAAGGTCGAAATATCCACTTCAATATCATGAGGTAGGTCAGCCGGTTTAGCCTCGATTGGTAACTCATGCATCACCTTTACTAAGACCCCGCCGGCACTTTTTACAGCGGGTGATTCCCCACTGTAAATCAAAGGTACATTGACCTCCACCTTTTTGCCTTTTTCCACCACGTACAAATCAGCGTGAATTATTTCTCCAGATACCGGATGATAATCAACGCTGTAAATTAATACATCGTGAGAAGCGTTAGGAGCTTTAAAATCAATCACTGTCGATTCACCGGCCTCTTTGTGAATTCTAGCAAAATCTTTACCGTCCACAAAAAAAGACAAGGCTTCCTGTTTGCGACCATAAATAACCACCGGCAATTGGCCGGCCAGGCGGGGCTTTCTTAAACCCTTGCCAAAAGCACTTCTAGGAGTTACGGTTAGAGTTAACATAACGGAAACAATATATAAGAAAAGCCCAAAAAAAGCAAGCTTAGACAGGGTTAAAAGCTGAGGTTAAAGCTGTTCGGACCACTCCCTGACCTCAACTTTTAGACAAATACTTCCGAATATCAGACCGGCTACCCCCAACCTTCTTGCCCGGATTAAATATCCCAGCCGGATCAAAAATATTTTTTACTTCTTGAAACAGCTGAACCATTTCCGACCCGTACATTTTTTCCAAGTAAGGAGTTCTAATAATACCGTCATTATGTTCGGCAGTAATAGAACCGCCGTATTTTAAGACCAAGTCATAAACCAAGTCGGAAAGCTCCAGTATTAAATCAGTTTGGCCTTTATCCTTCAAATTCATAAGAGGGATAATGTGGAAGTTGCCATCACCAGCGTGTCCGGCAATGGTGTAAATCAAATTATACCGATCAAGCACAGTTTGAAGCTCGGGCAAAAATTCCGGTAAGTATTCCGGCCGAACAATAATGTCGTCGATAAAGGGAGCGGTCCGGCGACCACGCGAATGTTCACGCAGCAAACTAAAAGATTCCCGCCGAATAGCCCAGTACTTGCTGGTTTCTTCGGTGGACTGGGTTAGGCGAGTCTGAACCTTAAAAGATTTGAGTTCTGACTTTAATTTTTTAATCCTTAGATCTAACTTAGTCTCCTCGGTATCCGACAGTTCCACCAATAGTACCAACTTAGGCCAGCCGCCCGCGAGCACCATCTTAAGCTCGGCGCGAAAACTCCAGAGTAGTTTCCACCAACTACCCTCTGTCAACTTTTTCATGATAGCCGGCCAAAACCTGAGGGCCACCGACAAAGTATGGTCATCATAAGATTCTATGCTGTCTGGCTCAAGCCTAAGAGCTACACTCACTATTTGTCCCAACTCTTTGAGATTGGGCATAAAAATTACCAACAAGCGGCTATATTTTGCTTGAGGGACTAATTTAAAAGTAGCTTTCGACACCAGACCTAAAGTGCCCTGAGCGCCCACAAAAAGCCGAGTCAGATCAAAGGTTTGACCGTCCCAAATATTCCATAAATAGTAACCGGCTGAATTTTTCGACACCGACGGTTTGGCTTTTTTGATCAGCTCATCATTTAAGGTTAAGAGTCGATACAAACGAGCCGTCGCCTGACCGAGAAAGCCAGGGTCAGCCAGGCGCTTCTCCAACTCGGCGGCCGACCAGGCTCTAAGCTCGTAAGTCTTTCCATCAGCCAGCACCACCGATAAAGACTCGATATAACGTTCAGTCTTACCATAACGCAAAGTTTTTTCCCCACCGGAATTATTACCAATCATCCCCCCTAAGGCACATAAATCTTTGGAAGCGGTATAGGAGGGTAAAAGCTGGCCGGTCTTCAAAGTCGCTCGTTCAAAATCTCGGTAAAAGGTGCCAGTCCAAGCCGACGCCCGGCCCGGCTCCACCGCTATCACCCCGGTCAAGTGCCTGGTAACGTCAACGATAATGGATTTATTTAAGGACCCACCGGACATACAAGTACCGGCCGCCCGCACAGAAAGAGATAGGGTGGGGTCAGCCGCCTTATGCGCCGTCACTAGTTTTACTAAAGTTTCCAGGTCACCCTCATTTTTAGGAAAGACCACCAATTCCGGCTTAACTGTAAATAAACTAGCATCACGACTAAAGTGACCGAGGGCTTGAGGCTGATCACTAATTTCCCCGTCTAATTCTTCTTCTAGAATTTTTTTAAAGTCAGCTTGCACAAAAAATTATTGGTGGCTAAAAAGTTTAAGCCGAGACCTCACTTTTTCTTCAATGGCTTTCACCACTGGTGCCATAATCCGATAAGGTGCCACTTCATCCGGATTTGCCTGCAAACTAAATTTTAGAGCATCCCGATAAGCCACCCGGATTTCCGTATTAATATGAATCACCGACATACCCGCTTCAATTGCTGCTGTAAACTCCTGATCAGTTGTCCCCGATCCACCGTGAAGAACTAGGGGTACCTCTCCCACCGCCTCTTTAATCGCCTTGATCCGATCGATATCTAACTTTGGGTTAGCTATATTTTTTAACATACCGTGCATATTGCCGACAGCCGGCGACAACAAATCCACAGCCGTCTGTTCGATAAATTCCCAAGCTTGATCCGGAGTGGTCAAGGAAGCACTGGCGCTCGTGACTTCGGCTGGAATCTCATCCATAACTTGGCTCGAGGTGCCAATATAGCCAATTTCTCCTTCCACTAAAATTTCCGGATTCGCCTCTTTAGTATAAGCGACCGCCTGTTTCACTAAATTAATATTGTCCGCCAAAGGTAAACTCGCCCCGTCGGCAATCACCGCGTCAAAACCGGCCGTGACCGCCGCTTTTATCCCCTCTAAATCGTAAGTGTGATCAGCGTTTAAAAAGATCGGGTAGTCAAATTCCGCTCGCAAACTATCAACCAAAACTTTTACTTGCCGTAAGCCAATAAATTTTCTTTCGCCTTCTGACACCCCGATAATAATCGGGACCTTAAGACTTTGAGCCGCCCGAAAGACCCCCCACAACCCTTCAATATTAGAGATATTAAAGTGACCAATGGCTTTTTTAGCCGCCTCCGCTTCCTTAATATAAGTCAATAGAGTTTTCATAGACTGTAGTATAACAAATATAATACCGGATACTCTAGTTACTTTAGCTAGCTGACTAATCTATAGACTTGAGACGGCATTTTGGCCCAGCCGGCAAACAAGCTATAATAAGCTAATGGAACAAGAATTTGATTTTGTCGCCGTCGGCGATATTACTACCGACGCTTTTATAAAGTTGAGAGACGCAGAAGTTAATTGTGATATTAATAAAACCAACTGCCAAATTTGCCTGCGCTTTGGTGATAAAGTGCCCTACGAAGATGTAACCATTGTTCCCGCTGTCGGCAATAGCCCTAACGCCGCGGTCGCCGCTAGCCGTCTAGGCTTACACTCAGCCTTAGTCACCAATGTCGGCGATGACCACGACGGCAAAGAAGCCATCGGAACACTAGAAAAAGATATGGTGGACACTCGCTTCGTTCAAATAAACGATGGCCAAAAAACCAATTATCATTATGTTCTACAATATGGAGCGGAACGAACGATCTTGATTAAACATGAAGAGTACCCCTATCGTCTGCCCGAGATTGGTAGCCCTAAATGGCTTTATCTAAGTTCCTTGGGTGAAAATTCTCTACCCTTTCACCACCAGTTAGCTACCTTCATTAAAACCCACCCCCAAGTGAAATTAGCCTTCCAGCCTGGTACTTTTCAAATGAAGTTAGGTCTTAGCGAACTCGAAGATATTTATGAGGTAACCGAACTATTTTTCTGTAATACGGATGAGGCCCGCCGGATTTTACAAGTCGAAACTAAAGATGAACTAGAACTGCTGAAGGCTATACATGAACACGGCCCAAAAATTGTCGTTATCACCGATGGTCCCAAAGGAGCTTACGCTTATGACGGCGTTAACGCCTGGCATATGCCTATTTACCCCGATCCTAAAGCACCAGTTGACCGAACCGGGGCCGGTGACGCTTTTGCCTCTACTTTTACCGCAATGATGACAGTCGGCCTGTCTATCCCAGAGGCCCTAGCGCGAGCCCCGATCAACTCGATGTCCGTCGTTCAATTCATCGGCGCCCAAGCTGGTCTCTTGACCAGAGAAAAACTAGAGAATCATCTGGCTCAAGCACCCGATCACTATCAACCACAACAGATTATTTGATCCTGACTAATTTTTTTAGGGCTATGGGAATGAATCTATAAATTTTTAGGCGTTAGTAAATAGATCTTCATTATCGTATCCTAAAAACAATTAGAATAAGAAGTATCCCCACAAAAAATATACCCCCGAGCTCAAAAGCGTCGGGGGTAATAGGGAGTGGCTGAAAGCCACGAATCTTTATTTTGGCGGGGGCAAACCGGTGTACACGGACCCTCCTTTCTTGGTGGAGTGCGGTTTATCGCGCCTATTTCGGGGAGGCCCGGGGGGGGCGACCAATCTTGCTCATTGAGGGGCTCCTTCTTGTTTGTCCCCAAGGACAACAATTAATTAAAAGCCCACCCCATCTAATCCACATATAAATATACCTGAGTTAGACCCCAGATGTCAAGGGGCTGACGGGGATATGTTTTAAATAGTATTCAAAGAAAAAGAAAAGGACCAACCGAGCTTCGCTGGGTTGGTCCTCTGCACCTAGGTCGGTGCTCTCGCACGGACGCATTGACGCATGGTGGTTTCCTCCGTTTGGCCGCATCGCCTTGTCGTCGCAGCAGCGTCGTTGGAAGTTTTTTTGAAAAAACAAACAAGAAAGATCAAGGGGGTCTCGAGGCCACCAGCTCCGTTTAATCAACACTTTCGGGCTGGTGGCCGGCGAGACCCAACCGCCCGCTTGGTCGGCCCATGTGGCCGGAGCGGACGTGTCGTCGCTCGGCTAGGTGCCGTGGGCGAACGTCGTCGTCGCGGAACGCGCGCAATTTTCCAAAATAAAAGGATCGGAATAGGCCCAACACCAGATATGTTTCATCACACATTCCTCCTTGCTCTCTTGGGAGCGGTTTTTTACTGCGACCAGCTTGAGCCAGTCGTGATGAGAATATCCTAGCACAACCTCAGAATTTGTCAAACTCTAGTAGTTGGTTTTAATTTTGAGCTCGGCTCCTCCTAAAAAAGCTTTATTTTATAAAGCTTTTTACAAGTTCTGCAACAGTTTATTAAATTCCTCCTGAGATGGCTCCTGGCGGACCATGACTGCCGCCACAGCCACTAAAAAGGGTAGCTCGGCCTTGATCTGATCCAGTCGAGGCAAGAGTAGAGGTAAGGCTAAGCTTCCCTCGCTCGCTAATTCACTCTGACTGTTTGCCACCAAACCTTCCCCTACCGCACGGTTCTGTGAGTGTTCACTGCCGGCGGTCGCTACCAAGTCGCCTACCCCGGCCCAAGACCACACAGTGGCCTCCGCTCCACCCAAGTGAGTGATAATTAAAGTCATTTCCAAGAGCGCTTGCGCTACCAATACTCCGTAGCTATTAGCTCCCAACGCTAAGGCATCGGCGATCGCCAAACCTAAAGTATAAATATTTTTGGTTACTCCCACGACATTTAAACCTCTCACATCGTTGGTGGTTTTTACCCGTAGAAGCGATTGATGAAATAAATTCACCACCCGATCAGCCACCGACTGATCTGAACTGGCAACCAGAGCATAAGCCCGCTTACCAGCCATTATTTCTTCCGCGAGCATCGGCCCGGACAAAATCACCCAGGGCTGCTTTGGTAGGGTGCGGGCTAAAACTTCTCCCACGAACTCCCCCTCGTCCGTTACTCCTTTAGACAAACCAACCAAAGTGGTCGCGGGGTCCAATATCGGACCAAGTTCCGCCAACACCTCGGGTAAAGCTCGAGCTGGTACAGCTAAAAAAATAATCTGAGCCCCGATAACCAACTCCGCCAAAGACTGGGTAGTATTACCTCTAGTCTGTTCACGGTCAAAAATAATCGGCTGATGATGAACTGATAGCAACTTCGCCACTGCCTGCCCAATCTCGCCCCCGCCAATAATTAAAATGTTGTCTGTCATATGCCGAATATTATATATTAAGCCCAACAAAAGGCCATCTGGTTTTTATCCAAATGGCCTTAGATCCGCTATCTTACTATGACCTAGTCCTGCCGAATGAAGAAGGAACACTGGCTCCAGCACAACACAGCTTGGTCAAGATCTCGGAAACCAAGACAAAGAATATCGACTCCGTCTCCGACAGCCTTCCTAACGTCCCTCAAAATAAGATTGGCTTCCTTTCGAGAAACCCGACCTGCTTTCAGTTGAGCGCAAGCTTCACGGAATTCATCTGTGACTCCTTCCACAACCTGGGTCATATTCACTCCTCCTCGCTTTATAACTACCATTTAACTGAAGCATTTCTGACATAAAATTAATTCTAAATCAAGCCTAAAGTTGACCCGACCCTTAACCCACATCAAATTACACCACACTTTTCAAATACCAAGGACCGTCCTTGGAAAAGTTTAAACGTTTTTGCGCTCGATTACTTTTTTCACCGCCATTATTATATCTTTCACTCCCAAGCTATAATGCTCCAGTAATTCCCCTGGCTCCCCCGACTGGCCAAACTGATCTTGAATTCCTAAAAATTCCACCGGCACCGGAGCCTCAGCCGCCAGCATTTCCGCCACTGCTCCCCCCATACCCCCGGCCACCTGATGTTCTTCCACTGTTACCACCGCCCCCGCCTGCCTGGCGTATTTGATCACCGTAGCCTTATCTAAAGGCTTGATAGTATGTAAATTAATAACCGACACCGCCACCCCTTCGGCCTCCAGTTTTTTAGCCGCCAGTAGTGAAAAGTAAACCATTTGCCCACAAGCAATAATGAGCGCCGCCGGTTCGTCGGAATCAAACAAAACTTCTGCCCGCCCTAGTTCAAAAGGTGAAGCCTCGGTCGTAATCACCGCACTTTTATTACGCGCTAAGCGAATATAAGCCGGACCACCGGAGTCAGCGAGCGCCAAGGTTGCCTTCTCGGCCTCCAAACTATCGGCCGGGACCACCACCGTCATGCGTGGCAACACCCGCATTAAAGCCATATCCTCAATCGCCTGATGTGTGCCCCCATCGGGCCCCACCGAGACTCCAGCGTGAGCTCCCACAATTTTAACCGGCACATTATTATAACAAATAGTCGTGCGGATTTGCTCCCAGTTCCGCCCCGGGCTAAACATGGCGTAAGAAGCGGCAAACGGAATTTTTCCCATGGTGGCGAGACCCGAAGCCACCGTCACCAAGTTCTGTTCCGCCACCCCCACTTGAATAAAGCGATCCGGAAATTTTTTGGCAAAAGCTTCAATCCGGGTCGACTCGGTGAGGTCGGCACACAAAGCTACCACTTGCTCATTAGTTTCGCCGGCAGTTACCAAACCACGACCAAAACCATCGCGAATCGCCTCTTGCTCGATCTGTAAATCAAAAAGTTTCGGATTTAATTTTTGGGTTTTATTAATCATTTTATTTACTATCTAAAAATCTCCGAACTCGATCTTCTAAATTTAGTTCCTCTGTTGAAGCCAACTCTTGAGCTTTTGCAAATTTATCTTTTTCATCTAACCACTCATTACCAGAACCCAATCGATCCCAGATGTTTTCTTTAGTAAAACCAACCTTTTCTAAAGCATTAGTTGTAGGATTATCTTGTTGTACATCGATATCATTAACTTCTGCTGGTCTAAAATCAGGGCTGTATATTTCCGTAACTACTCCATATATAAAGGGTTCCTTTCCTTCTTTTTTAGCATAAAATTCAGACAACCGTGCTTTAGCTTTATCATCCACCACTCTAAATTCATTTTTCAGCCATTCTGGTAAATTTAAGGTATAAACCGTGACCACGTTTTTTCTTATACTATACCCATATTTTTTAAAAGCTTGACCTATCAGTTCACCATTCTTGATTTCCTCATTAATTTTAGTAACCTCTTCATCTTTACTATCAAAGGTTAAAAAAGTAAGCGCATAAGTTCTAGAAATACCTTCTTGATCACAAATATGAATTTCTCTAATTTGATCGTCGTGTCTTAAAATTTCCGCATGAACCTTACCATACTTCTCTTCCAAAACATCCGTATGTAAACGGTCTATCAAAGGAAAATGTTCAACTTGGAGCTTTTCAATCATTTTCACTTTTTATTTTACCATTTAAAGTACGAAGCTCCGCTAGAGCTTTCTTCCCCTCCTCCTCACTCGGGGGCTTGCCGTGCCACTCATACTGGCGTTCAAAGGCTTTAACGCCTCGCCCAGGAATGGTATGAGCAATAATCACCGTCGGTCGGCCAAACACCGCTTGGGCCTCTCCCACGGCGGCTACAATTTCCTCAAAATTGTGCCCGTCTATTTCCACTACATGCCAATTAAAACTATCAAACTTCTCGGCCAGTGGCTCGAGCGGCATAATATCTTTAGTGAAGCCGTCGATCTGGATCCCATTCCGATCGATAATAGTAATCAAATTGCTTAGGCCATATTTACCAGCGAGCATCACCGCCTCCCAAGTATTACCTTCCTCTAGTTCCCCATCACTTAACAGAGCGTAAATATAGCGGTCTGAAGTAAGACCATGATCCATCCGGTCAGCCAGCGCCATCCCACAAGCTTGTGATAAGCCCGAGCCCAAGGGGCCGGAACTGGTTTCTAAGTATGGCAAAAATTCCCGATGCGGGTGACCTTGCAAACGACTACCAAACCGACGCAAAGTTTTTAACTCCGCCACCGGAAAATAACCCGCGTGCGCCAAAGTAGCGTAATAAACCGGACAAATATGGCCATTGGATAAAACCAGGCGGTCGCGGTCGGGCCAGTCTGGCCGAGCCGGGTCGTGGCGTAAAATGTGAAAATAGAGAGCCGTAAAAATATCGGACATCCCCAAGGGACCGGCGGTATGGCCAGAGCGCGCCTCGAGCAAAGACCCGATAATAGACTGACGAATATTATTCGCCGTTTCCGTCAACAACTCAATTTTTTCATCTGTTAAAGTTTCCATATGTTCCCTCTCGCTCCTGTTTGAAAACACTCATAAAAGTCTGCTGACTTTTTGTTCCGCTCGCGCCGTCGCGCTGCGCGAGGTTTTCAAACAGGAGCGAGAATATTTTTATTATAACTTTTTAAACCCCTCCAAGGTACCGACAATGTCCCCGCTGTGCCAGAGGGCCGAGCCCACCACCAAGCTGGCCGCCCCGGCTTTAATTATATCCGGTGCTGTTGCTAAATTAACCCCGCCATCAAGCTGAATCACCCCCGTGGGCCAGCGACTCTTTAAAGTGGCAATTTTATCTAAAACAGCCGAATCAAACTTTTCGCCTTGAAAACCCACTTTTTTTATCCCCATCAGCTGAATCATTTCCACTGCTTCCAAATAAGGCAGAACTTCCTCCAGTGGCGTGTCAACCAACAGAGATAAAGCCAACTTGCTTTGAGCTCCCTTCATAGTAGTAACCATATCAGCGAGAACGTCCGTACTTTCCACTTGTACAATAATTCGATCAGCTACCCAAACCCAATTAGGTAAAACTTCTTCCGGTTTTTCCACCATCAAATGAACTTCGGCCATAATCCGCCCAGGTAGCAAAGATAAGTCGTCGGGAGTGTTCCAAGTTGTCACCGGTACAAAATCGCCGTCGGCCACATCCAAGTGTATCCAGGGACTTTGACTTTCCACCTGTTTAATTTTGGTTTCAATTTCGAGCCAAGTCGAGGCTAGAACGGCCGGCATAATATTGACCATACTAATTTGTCTGTTTAGAAATAATTTTCCTCAGTGGTATCACTATCAATCTTTTTGATCCGGCGCTGATGGCGCGGAGTTTCCGGATAACTTGTTTCCAACCAGAGCTTCACGCTATTTTTAGCTTCAGTGTCGGTCATAAAACGCGCGCCTAAAGATAAAATATTAGCATCATTATGCTGTCGCGAGAGTTTAAGTATCTCTTCATTGCCACCATAGTAAACTACCGCTCGCACCCCCGGGTAACGATTGACTACTACCGCTTCCCCTTGACCCGAGCCGCCGATTATAATGGCGGCATAATGGCCAGGTTCGGCGGAAACCCGTTTGCCAGCTAGATGCATATAGCCAGGGTAATCATCTTCGGGCTCTAAAGTATAAGCTCCCAGATCTTCCACCTCATAACCCTCCGACCTTAAAAAAGGTTTAAGGTCTTCTTTTAGTGGCCACCCGGCGTGGTCAGCAGCCAAAAGAATAGTTTTCCGCTTATGATCCACCGCCTGGCGAGCAGCGGCTGTTTTTAATTCTAAATCTTTGATTAGTTCATCCATAATTATTAGTGCCCGGCGGTTTTAAGGACATGTTCCACTAAAGTGTTGGCATACCCTAGTTCATTGTCATACCAAGCCAACACTTTCACCAAGTTGCCATCCACCACCCGCGTGCAAGCCAGGTCGGCAATAGCCGCGTGAGTATTGCCCACTATATCACTTGAAACCAAGGGTTCCTCCGTCACCGTAAAGATATTATGCCAGCGAGGCAAAGTGGCGGCTTGGCTTAAAATTTCATTAACTTCCGAAGCCGAAGTGGCGCGCTTGGCAATAAAAGTTAGGTCCACTATTGAACCAGTGACCACCGGCACTCGGAGGGCAATCCCGTCGAATTTATTGATAAGTTCCGGCAAGACTTGAGTCACAGCAATCGCCGCCCCGGTCGACGACGGTACGATGTTTTGGGCGGCGGCCCGACCCCGGCGGAAGTCCTTGCCATCCGGCCCATCCACCAATTTTTGACTGGCGGTATAGCCATGCACAGTATTTAAAATGGCTTTGTCGATTCCTAGCTCCGCTTGTAAAATGGCCATCAGTGGGCTCACCGAGTTGGTGGTGCAAGAGGCATTGGAAGTAATAACACAGGTCGACAATTTCTCATCATTCACCCCCATTAACACGGTCGCGCCTGGAATACCGGTCGGTGGCTGGTCTTTCACTGGAGCCGAAATGACCACCTTGTGCGCTCCGGCTTCCAGATGGGCTTGGGCTTTAGCATAACTATCAAAAACTCCAGTCGATTCCACCACTACGTCCACCTCCAGTTCTCGCCACGGTAGCGCTTGCGGGTCTTTTTCTTGCAGTACTTTTATCTGGTGGGAACCAATCAATAGCTTACCCTCGCCAACTTCAAGGTCTAATTTAGAGCGACCATAAGCCGTGTCATACTTAAGTAAATAGACCAGGTTGTCCAAGTCCGCCAAATCATTCACCGCTACCAGTTCAATCTCCGGCCGCTTTAAGGCCAACTTTAAAAACGCCCGACCAATGCGCCCCAAACCATTTATTGCCACCCGAGTTTTTTTCATGAGATTAGAGTGCTTGAAACAATTTGTTAGTTGTTTTTAGTAAAAAACCACCACTGTTTTATTCTTAATAACAGTATAGCAAATAACTAAGAGATGTAGGCGAGTGAATGGGGAAATCGACTTAAGATTTAAGCTTGTCAGTTAACAGTTTGGCTAAAACGCCCGGATTGGCCGACCCTTTAGACAACTTCATCCCTTGTCCAATTAAAAATTGTAGAGATTTGGCATTCCCCGACTTAAACTCAGCGACCGCCGCTTCATTAGAGGCAAGCACCTCGTCGATAATGACTGTGAGTTCCCCGGCCTCACTTTTTTGGAACAAGTCTTTAGCTTCAGCAATAATCCTCGGTTCTCCACCCTCGGTCACCATAGCGAGCAGAATGTCTTTAGCTCCCCGTGAAGACACTTCTCCGCCCGCAATCATTGTTATTAAATCGGCCAAGCCTTTAGCCTCGGGCCAGCCGGTAACTCCATTTTTATGTAAACCAGCTAAATCGGAAGTTAGATAATTGGCTAAAACTTGCACCAGCTTTTGGTCCGACTCTAAAAGTTTGGCGCTCGCTTCAAACAAGTCAGCATAGGCCGGGTTCCCCACAAAAGTTTCAATATCCTCAGACTTAATACCGAAACTGTCGTGGTAACGCTCACGCTTAGTCGCCGGTAACTCGGGCAATAAATCCTTTAGATTTTGAAACTCGACAATTTCACTTATATATAATTTAGGTAAGTCCGGGTCAGGAAAATAGCGATAGTCGTGAGAAAATTCTTTTTTCCGCTGACTAAAGGTTCGACTATTATTCTCATCCCAACCTCGAGTTTCTTGAATGACTGTTTCCCCTTTTTCCAACAACTCGATTTGACGCGCTTCTTCAAATTCAATGGCTCGCTCCACCGCCCGAAAAGAATTGAGATTTTTTACCTCCACTTTGGTGCCCAAAGATTTATCGTCGCAGCTCACGGAAATGTTCGCTTCCACTCGCAGCTCACCTTTTTCCATATTAGCCTCAGACACATTGAGATATAAAGGTGACAGCAACAACTGAAGCTCGCGAGCAAAATCCCCGGCGGCTCTCGCACTATGAATCACCGGCTCGGTGACCAGCTCCATTAGGGGTACGCCGGCTCGATTGTAATCTACCAAACTACCCCCACCAGGAACATGTTGCGACCGGGCCGTATCCTCTTCCAAGTGTACCCGCGTAATGACCACACCTGCGAGACTCCCGCCGGTAACCAACGGGTATTTATACTGGCTAATTTGGTAAGCCTTGGGAATGTCTGGATAAAAATAGTTTTTGCGGTCAAACTCCGTAAAGTCGGCCAGTGTGCCCCCCAAAGCGGTCCCCACCTTTAGTACACTCTTGACCGCCTCTTTATTAATCACTGGCAAAGTGCCTGGGTGCGCCATACAAATTGGGCAAATGTTCTGATTCGGGCGCGTTTCGTCGGGATCGTTTTTGGACTGACAAAACATCTTGGTCTTGGTCGACAACTCCACGTGAACTTCCAGACCCACCGTTAATGTGTATTTATCTTGAGGCATAATATTAGCCGCAGTATAGCTAAAAAGCCGAGTTCTGTCATTTTCCCCACCACCCCCACTTCCCAAGGTCAAGGTCGGACCTTGGGAAGTACAGGGGTTAAACCTTGGAGTGGGATGGACATGGTGTAATTTTAGTTAGGGTAGGAAACGAACTTCTTCTTCTAAGGTAATACCAAACCGGTCTTGCACTTTTTGTTTGAGGCGAGTGGCTAGTTTTTTAGCATCGCTCGCCGTCCCACCACCTAAATTCATAATTAAGTTACCATGGAAATCGACCACGGCCATCTGCCCCTGTTTTAGACCTTTGGCCCCCACCACCTCTAGTAAATAGCCGGCTGGAATTTTGCCATCAATAATTTTGGTCGGATCAACCAGTTTTAACGATCGCGCCGACACTTTGCTTACTAAAGGATTTTTAAAGTAGCTCCCCGGGCAAGCCAGTCCCGGCTTATACTTAGCTTGCCTTATTTTTATAATTTGCCGAGACTTCTTGGTAAGGGTTTCAGTATTACCTTTAGTTAATTTAAATTTAACACCAAGTACTAGCCATGGCTTATACTTAAAAATACTGTCGCGATAATTAAACCGACAAGTCACTCGATCGACCCATCGGATGACTTGTCCATCAAATATTTCTACCGCAAGTAAATGGTCACTAATGCTTTGACCATAAGCACCGGCATTGCCCACCACTGCTCCGCCCACTGTGCCCGGAATACCAGATAATGATTCTAAGCCCGCACGACCTTGGCTTATGACTTTTTTAATCAAACTGGCTAAAGATAACCCTGCCTCGACATAAACTTGACCAGTGGGTCCTATGGTTAAAGCGTCTTTAGCTAAAGGATTGGTCAGGTAATGAATATATAATTTAGTAGACGGGCGACCAGGAAAAACCACATTACTCCCCCCGGCAAAAATGACATAGGAAATCTTAGTGGTTTGCGCTTTTTTAACCGCCTCCACTAAACTCTGTTTATCTTTCACTGCTAAATAAAAGGGAGCTACGCCGCCAATTTTAAAAGTCGTCAGCTCGGCTAAAGAGACTTTAGTTTGTCCAGTCGGCCAAATTTGTTTCAAGTTTTTAACAGTCATGGTCCAACAGTATAACTCAAGAAAACCAGCGCCACAAAAAAACCCGCCCGGCTTAAAGCCGGGCGGGTTTTTAGTTTAACTTAAACGCAAGTCCTTTATTCAGCGGACAAAACACGGAAGAAATACTGAGTGTTAGCAGACAAACCAGTTAAAGTAACAGCGTGTTCAGTGACTTTGTTATCATCACGTGAAGTGGAGTTGCTATAACCATAGTTTGGAGCAGATCCAATAGTGTCACCATTCTCGGCCCGGCGGGAAGCCGTGTCGTAAATAACTCGGCTAGTCGCTGGTCGGTTGGTAGTCCAACGAACAATAGCGCTCGACTGAGTAATGTCGGTTACCCGAACATTAGTGATTAAAAGGTCTTCCTCATCAGCTTCACCAATCGTAACAGAAATGGTGTCAGTATCAGTCTGACCAGTAGCGAAATCGGTTACCCGGTAGGTAACAGTTTTGGTCCCAGAAGCAGTATAGCTATGGGTTTCGTTCTGACCAGCATCCTGTGTGCCATCACCCCAAGTCCAGTTGTAGTCATAATTGGACTCAACCCCAGAACCACCAGTGGCAGATCCGGTAAAAGAAATGGTCTCATTCACATCGAAAGTTGAGCCAGTAGCTGGACTGTCGATAGAAGCCACCAAAGCCGGCGACTGAGCCGCGGCCAAAGATGGAGCAATAATGGCTACTGCCATCACCACGCCCATCAAGGTATTGATTACATTTTTCATAATTAAAATCTTTTAACTTTGCTAATATCTACCTATTTATAACGTTGAAATCAGCCAAAACTAACGGTTAAGGCCTATTTCCAAGATCATCCATTACTACCACGGATATAAAAAATATGCAAGGGGTCAGGGCCCCTAGCCGACTGGGGCTAAAAATGGCTAAGTTGGCCCTAAATTTAGGCAAAAATAAACCCCCAAGCGCGAAGCTCGGGGGGTATAGGGTAAACAAGAATACAAAGATCTATTACTCGACGACAATTAGGAGCGAGGTCGTCGCCCGTTCGTCAGCGTCGTCGGCCGAGAAGCGGAGTGGTCCGTCTCCCGACTGGATACGCGATTGCCATTCCTTACGCAGAATAACCTGACGCGGATTGGACGCATGTGGATACACGCGCCACATCGAACCGACACTGCCACCGAGGTTTTCAGTGACTTGTCCACTGGCGGACAAGCTAAACTGAATTCTCTGACCATCGGGCGCCTGGGCCACGATATCAAACGGCGCTAGGCCATTTAAGATCATGACTTCAAGCTCACCAAATTCTCCGGTGGCATAGGTCGGAACGCTGCCCACCAGCCGGTGCACAGTGTCAGTAATGATAACCTCAATCTGGAGTGGCTCCGGGTCGGGCTCGGTCCCTTTGGACACAGTGTAAGCCACCGCGCTGCCCAAAGGAACCTGAGTCCCTGCTGTCGGATTCTGCGAGAGAACCTCGCCAACCGGCCGGGAGCTGAACTCCTGATTGACGTTGCCGGTTGTTAAGCCGACTGCCGTCAATGATGTATTGGCGGCTGCTTGTTGCAGACCGACAATATTGGGGACGTTAACATTATCTGGTCCCTTGGAAACGGTGTAGTTCACCGCACTACCACGGGCCACAGAAGTGCCAGCCGCCGGACTTTGCGAGAGAACCTCGCCAACCGGCCGGGAGCTGAACACTTGATTGACGGTGCCGGTTATTAAGCCGGACGCTGTCAAAGCAGAGTTCGCAGCCGCTTGTTGTAGGCCGACAATACCAGGTACTGTCGCCTGTTCCGGCTCGGGCTCGACAACGGTAAGCCGAAGACTGGCCTCGGCCACCTGCCCACACTCATCCGATACCCGTACTCGGACCGGATTATCCTCCGGCCCAATAGCGGACGCGAACTTCTTAAGCACTTGAACTCGCCCGTCAGTAAGCATTGTGGGCGTCTCGAACGATTCGTCCAGGTCCTCTGGACTCTCCACCACAATCGACCCGTCTTCATAGTAGACGAAGTCCATCTGGAGGGAATCCGGGGTCTGCAGACGGACGTTAATGTCGTCCGTCGACGGGCCAAAGTTAAAGATAAAGACAACCGTGTCTCCCACCTCAAACTCGGTCCGTCCGCCTTGGGTAGCGAAGGAAAGCTCAAGCTCCGGGCATTCACCTTCTCCCTCGCCCTCACCTTCCCCTTCACCTTCTCCCTCGCCCTCACCGCCCACCGCTTCGAAGACGGCTGTCACCGTCTGGTCACGGTCCATAATGACAGTGTTAAAGGCCAGGGTTCGGTCGGGGTTACTAACTGGGCCGTCGAAGCGGACAAACTCCCACCCGGCCAAAGGCTCAGCCGAGAGATTAACCACTTCTCCCTCGTCGTAGTAGTACACCCCAGGAGCCGGGGTCGTCATCCCACCAGTGGTCGGCGGTGACACCAAAATGGTCAGTTGAAACTGATCCACCGGACAAGGCCCCGTGGATACGACCAAATCAATCTCCGCCCCAAACGGCCAATTACGACCGCCGACCGGATTTTGACTGATGACCCGACCAGCAACAACAGTGTCGCTACACTGGCGGGCCACTGCCCCCACGACAAAGTCGTGATCCTCGATTATATCCCGAGCTTCCTGCTCGGGACGACCAACCACCTCCGGCACCGAGCCGGTGGTGGGATCAGGCGGATTACAAGCAGCCGCTGAAAGCCGATAGTCATCGGCTCCCAACGCCGTCTCGCCGTCCAAAGTCACTCGGATGTTGTACCACGAAGGCACTTCATCAAAGATTCTAAAAACTGCGAAAGGCGGAGCCAGCGGAGCTCCATCCCCATCGTCCGGCACCGCATAATCCGACTCCGGTCGGTGAATCTGACCAAGCAAGGCCGACCAAATCCACACCGAGAAGTAATTAACTCCCACAGTGTATTGGTAGGTATAAGGGGGGCGTGGGGTCCATCGGGTATAAATCACCCGAGAAGCAAACAAGGTGGGCATCCACAGATTACCGTAAATACCACCAATCTCGACGATGGACCCACCACCGAGACTTTTTAGTGACTCCAACGACTCCAGATGCGCTTTTTGTGCCGCTGAATCGTTAAAAATCACCTCAACTGGTCGCGCTTGTAGGGAGTCCCCTGTACTTTCGTAGCGGATTTGCTCCCAGGGTACCAGATCCCCCTGCTCGTTTTCTTTGAGCAGTTGGAAAGTAGCCCCAGCGGCCGGCTTACTGGCCTCAGCCCCGATATATTGCTCAGTGCAACCAGCCACTGTCTGAGTGAACGTGTAAACGTCCACCCCAAGTGTCGGTACCGGCGCCGGCGGACTCGGGCAACCACTCAAAACTGCCAGAGCTGCCGCCACTACCGCCAAAAAAACCACTGTCCGCTTGTCCATCGCACGTCCTCCTCTTTTTTTCTCTAAACTCTAATCCCTCCAGCCACTTAACTAAAAGGATATTTGACAAAGATGCTACTTGTCACTGCCAACATTACTAGCATTTTTGGTGGATTTGTCAAGGGTAAAGTTTTTAACTCTACCTTGGCCTAAACCACCGCCTCCGGACAGCCCGAGGGCTGCCCGGAGGTGGTGGTTAAAATCAAACCAAAGACTAATACTAACCCAAGTGAAACCGTCATCAATCGGAATTAGCCTCAGTATTTTTCCGGCACAATGACGGTTTCCAATTCTTCTTCGGCCTCTTTCTTATCCACCGAAGCAGCCCCTAAAGGTATGGCTGCTTGCCCACCGTCCACCATCGCCTCCGCGTCATTACCATTAACTTGATTGTATTCAGAAATTACTTCATCAGTCTCTTCCTGTACCGGGGCCGTTTCTGCTCCTTCTCCAACCAGTGGAAAAGCCCCCAGCTCGGCCTCGGCTTCATTGATTAAATTATTAGATTCTTCCAAGAGTTCTCGCTCCTTCCTAACTTGAGATAAACGGTATGCCAACCAACCGATAAGACCCACGAGGACAAGGGCTAGTAGAATCAGGCCAACCAAGAGCCAAGCCCTAAAATCCCAGTCATCACTAGAAAAAATCGAGCTGAAGCCCGCCGCCGCCAAGTGAATTAGATTGCGAGATTTAGTTTCCACCGCTTGAGGTAAGTCTAAATCGAGAGGAGCAAAACCTTGACCTTCCCGCACTAACGGTGGGTAAATCAAAAGTTCCGCCCCACTACCCTTACCAAGACCCGTCGCTCCGTAACCTGACCAAGCAACGTGGCCAGCCCCGGCCATAACACCAGCCGGTAGCTGAAGTTCCAAACGAATCGGGTCATCAATTTCACAGTACAGATAGTTAATCTTTAGCATCGTCGTAATGTACACATAGCCGGTCGGATCGGTAATGCCCCAAGTGTGCAGAACATCCTCGGCGTAACGCAATTGGAAAGATTTCACCGCCTCAAAAGTTTGCAAGTCGTAATAACCAGTAAGTGGTACATTAAATCCCTCATAGTTAAGTAAGAACCACTGCAGTTTCAAAACCTCAGTCGGATTATTAGCCTGACCCAAGCGAATAAATTCGCGCAAGTAAACCGGGCAAGCTGAAGCGAGGACTTCATCGCGATCAACCCGACGACGGCCACCGCCTCCGCCACCACCTCCGTTGTCGTCATCATCATCTCCTCCGCCGCCGCCATTTGAGGTGGTAAACGAGTACTCATCGGAAATTTCTTCATCAAGCGGTGGCTCACCACTACCAGATGTAGTAAAAGAGTACTCAGTTGACACCACTTCATCTAGTGGCGGTTCGCCGCCACCACCATCGGTTGTAGTGAAAGAATGTTCGTCCGAAACAACTTCATCAATAGGTGGTTCGCCGCCACCACTGGTAGTGGTAAATGCATACTCAGCTGACACCACTTCATCAAGCGGTGGTTCGCCCCCATCATCTCTATCGGTCACAAATGAGTATTCCACGGAAACAACTTCTTGTCCTATAGAATCTGTCCTAAAGGTATACTCCTCAGACACCACCTCATCAAGCGGTGGTTCTCCACCATCAGACAAAGTGGTAAATGAATACTCCAGGGAAACAGTTTCCTCAAGTGGTGGTTCTTCTCCACCACCATCAGTGGTAAAGAAGTGTTCCATCGACACTACCTCGTCTAATAAGGGTGGTTCAACATCTCCAGGGAGGGTAACAAAGTTAAATTCCCCAGAAACTGCCTCGGTTAAAGCTGGTTCCTGGCTATCGGACAAAGTATTAAAAGTATGCTCTAAGGAAACAACTTCCCCAGCTTCTTCAGTAAGGGCAAGGGTAGTAAAGTCATATTCCCCAGAAACTGCCTCGGTTAAAGCTGGTTCCTGGCTATCGGACAAAGTATTAAAAGTATTTTCCGCCGATACCACCTCGATCTCAGTCTCATTGTCATCCAAATTCTCGGCAGTGGTGAAACTATTTTCCAAGGAAACAATTTCAAATCCTAGGTTATCCCCACCATCAGCATCAGGATCAAAAGGGTCAGCCGATGGCGGTGTCATCCCACCGGGTGTACCAGGAGTGCTAGAGGCCACTGGAGGAACAAATGGTACGTCTTCTCCTTCAGTTTCTAGCTCGGAGGTACTAGAAGCCATCGGCGGTATCAGTATTGCTTGGTCATTTTCCAATGCAGAAGTGGAAGTAGCACTATCGGTTTCCTCGGTCATATTGGTCATAGGAGTACTTGAAGCCACCGGGGGCACCTCTACTTTTTCTGCCTCAAAAGTAGCTGGATCCTCCTCCCCACCAAGGGCCTTCTGCCCTTCCTCTGTCTCACCAATAAGAGCCAGTTCTGACTCAACCCCTCCAGTAAGCGGAAGCTGCTCATCCTTATCTTCAACCATATCATCATTTGTTTCTTCTTGGGCTTGAGTTTCTGGTTGTGCTACTGTTTCCACTACTGCCTGATCAACACTCTCCGCTTCGGCTAAAATTGGAGTTAAACCAACCACCGCAAACAGCCCAAAAGCTACCGCTACGGTAATAAAAATGGAATAAAGTGGATAATTTTTTGTAGTAAACATAAATATAAAAAAGCGACGAAACGGCTTCGTTTAAGGACAAACTGGAGAAAAAATTTTGTAAAGAAAAGCGATCGGCCCTACCTTCGTAGTGAGAAGAAATTCACTATCATCGTCCGACCCAAAAGAACTATATTCTTAATTGATATTACTAGTACTTCTAAACAACTTTGTCAAGTATAAAGCGATTATATTTCCTAGCTAGAAAAAGAATCCTCTCGACTAATAAACTGTTTGACTGGTCATAACTTACAAACCCTCGCCACCTCAAATTAGTAGGGTGATCAAGAAATTAAAATTGACCCCTTATCCACGTTTTTGTCCTATAAAAAGCCTTGGCTGTCGGTTATATAGGACAATTTATGAGATATGTCCTATATGATTTTTTACCGTCAACTTAAATCAAAAACTCTTAAAAGATAGGGATTATTAAGAATTAAAAAAGAGTCCGGACATTACTATCCGAACTCAACAATAAAAAACAAAAAATTTAGACTATTTGTTCAATTCCCGATAGAGGCTGTCGGGGCCGCGCATCCCTCCCCCATAGTAAAAGGTGAGATTGCGTTCGTCCTGATCGAAGCTGAAGAAAGTCGCGGGCAGACTCTGGTTTTTGTCGGTCGCCCACACCCCCTCGCGCAGTCCGATCATAATGATCAAGACTCCGACGAGAAAAAGTAGACACAGCTTTTTGGCCTCGTTCTTCTTCGCTCGGCTTAACACTCAAACCTCCCCTCTACGTTCCTGCGATAGTAATTAAAGACCTCTGATTCCACTGTTTGCATTTTACCTTATATTGTGTCTATTGTCAATTTTTTAAAATTAAGTCTAGATTAAGAAACTTATTTTCCGTGGCAATGTTTATACTTAACCGGCGTACCGTCAGCCTTAGTGGCTCCACACGGACACGGGTCATTGCGACCCACTTTTGGCCAAGCTGAACCGACTGGGGCCGAATTGACGGACCTTGGCTTTTTATTAACATCTCCTGCTAGTAGTGGGTCCGCCCCAGGTAGAGCCGAGATATCGGCGTGCACTTCCTGCATCGCTGGCACCTCGGTCGTTTTGATAGTAGTGCTAATATTAGGAAACAGTTTGATTACATCCACAAAAATCGACAGCTCTAAGTCTTTAAACATCCGCAAGCCTTCACGCTTAAACTCCACCAGCGGATCTCGCTGACCATAAGCCCGCAAACGGACACTACCTTTCATATACTCAATCGCCTCCAAGTGTTCCATCCAATACATATCGATCACCTGCAAAATCAAGTTTTTAGCACTGGTTATAAAATCTTCACCAGTCGTCGCTTCTTTGGACCCCAACAACTTTTTAATATTACCAGCCTCGTCCTCGGACAAATTCAAGCCTTCGATAGCGCGGTCAAAAAAAGCCAACACCGCTTCGCGGTTGCCGGCGAGCACCGCCTCACGCCTAGAGTACATCGTCACTCGCTGATGATTGACTACATCATCATACTCCAGCAAGTGCTTACGCATATCAAAATTCATCCCTTCAATTTTGGTCTGAGCGGTTTCAATCGCCCGCGACACCATCCGATTTTGAATGGCCTCATCCTCCGGAATACCGAACCGGCCCATCATACTTTTAATTCGGTCAGACGCAAACACTCTCATTAAAGAATCTTCTAGTGACACAAAAAACTGCGTTTGACCCGGATCACCCTGACGCCCCGACCGGCCACGTAACTGATTGTCAATACGTCTAGCTTCGTGACGCTCGGTACCCAAAACAAACAGGCCGCCCAAATTTTTTATCTCCTCGGCTTCAGCTTCGGTGGCCGTCGGGCCACCTAATTTAATGTCGACTCCGCGGCCAGCCATGTTGGTCGCAATCACCACAGCCCCCTTTTTACCGGCTGTCGCTGTGATTTCACCTTCGCGTTCATGATTCTTGGCATTCAATATCTCATGGGGAATACCTTCCTTTTTTAAATAGGCCGACAAGAGCTCATTGCGCTCAATAGAAACCGTGCCAATCAACACCGGCTGGCCTTTATCGTGTAGCTCTCGAACTCGCTGAGCCACCGCCTTGAACTTGCCGGCTTCGGTTTGGAAAATCAAATCGTCAAAATCTTGGCGGGCCGGCTCTTTATTGGTCGGGATGACATACACATCCAAACCATAAACTTTCTCAAACTCTTCGCGCGAGGTCACAGCCGTCCCGGTCATACCGGACAATTTGTCGTACAGCCTAAAATAATTCTGCAAAGTAACTGAGCCGTAAGTGCGAGACTCTTGCTGAATCTTTACCCCCTCTTTAGCCTCCACGGCCTGATGCAAGCCTTCCGACCAACGACGCCCGGGTTGGAGCCGACCAGTAAATTCATCCACAATTATTACCTCACCTTCTCGCACCACATAATCTTTCTCCCGCTGAAACAAAGCTTTGGCCCGGACAGCCGTTTCTAGGTGATGTACATACTTAATCCCTTTATCAGTATAAATATTATCAACCCCCAAAGCTTTTTCCGCTTTGGTGATACCCTCTTCAGTAATTAGGACCGACTTAAACTTATGATCAACCGTATAATCTTTATCCTCTTCAAACGAGCGCACCATTTGAGAAAAAGTAGTGTAAAAATCTTCCGCTTCAGCGGTCGGGCCAGCGATAATCAGTGGCGTTCTAGACTCATCAATTAAAATCGAGTCGACCTCATCCACAATGGCAAAATGATGCCGATCGGCCAAATTCTCCCGCTGTGACAGCTGGCTGGGATTATGGACCAGATTATCTCGCAAATAATCAAAACCGAAAGCATTGTTGGTGCCGTAAGTAATATCCGCCCCGTAAGAGGCGCGCCGAGGAGATGGGCGTAAAAATTCATACATCACTTTAAACGAGCCGACGGCGTCACGCTCTTCGTCAACCTCAGTATGGGTTTCATCGTAAAGAAAAGCTTCCTGCTGATTGACCACTCCGACTGATAGCCCTAGTTTGGAGTAAATTTGACCCATCCAGACCGCATCACGCCGAGCTAAGTAATCGTTAACCGTAACCACGTGAACACCACGGCCGGTCAAGGCGTTTAAATACACCGGTAAGGTAGCGACCAAAGTTTTACCTTCACCGGTCCGCATCTCAGCAATATTGCCCCGATGGAGAGCAATGCCACCTAAAAGTTGGACGTCAAAGTGGCGCTGTTTTAAAGTCCGAGCGGCCGCTTCCCGCACCACGGCAAAACTCTCAGGCAACAAATCATCCAAAGCTTCGCCGGCCACGAGCCGGGTCTTAAACTCGGCTGTTTTATTTTTTAACGCCTCATCGGATAAAGCCTTCATCCCCTCCTCTAGGGAGTTTATTTCTTCAACCAAGGGCCGCAGCAGCTTTATTTGGCGATCGTCATAACGACTAAAAAGGGCTGGAAAAAATTTCATATTAAAGTGAGTTAGAGCCCTATCTTAGCATAAAATATAGGGTTTAAATAGACGGTAATTTTAGAGTTCTGGCTGTCTAAATTTAGCTACTTATAAGTCCCTCAAATGAAAAACCACTCCCTTTTTATCAGGGAGTGGTTTTTCATTTTAACTAACGTCGCTTTTTAGCAGTCTTTCGCTTAGCGGTCTTCTTGACAGCTTTTTTAGCAGTCTTGCGCTTGGCGGTCTTCTTGACAGCTTTTCGCTTAGCTGGCTTCTTGGCTGCCTTTTTAGCGGCTCGTTTTTTTGTTGCCATATTGAACTAAAAAATTATTTTTAAAATTTTGTAACAACGCTCGACCTTTTTGTTTCTGAATGTGTCGATAAAAAAATTTTTGTTGTTACATTACTTCTTATATTATCGTTTAAACAAAAAACTCTCACAATGTTTTTTGACAAAAAAATGTGGATAACTAAAAATTTATTTTACAAAAATAATTTTAGTAAATTTTTAAAAAAAGTTTTCTTTAAGTAAATTAATTTTTTATAGCTAATTAATTCTAAATTATAAAAATTTTTGGGACTTTAAATTCTTGTCGTCATCATTAAATATTTTTTTAAACAAAAATCCCAAGCCAAGCGGTCGGGATTTTTGATTTTGCAATTGCCGCCACTTACAGCCGGCGGGGGCGTAACTCCAAAGGCAAAATGTCTTAATGTGAGTGCAACCGCCGGCTATAAACACCGGCAATTACTCACTCATCATAACCATTAATCAGTAAATCTGCAATTATTGGTCTGGAGGTATTATCTTCTAGGTCAGCTCGTGACCCCTCTGGTACAACAAAACCCGCTTGCGCGGGCTTTGTTGTAAGACATTTAAACTTTTGAAGTCGCTCATCTAGAATTAGAATAAGCAACACTCACATGAAGAGTCTAGCAGAAAAGGGACCAAATGTCAACCTCGTGAAATAAGCTATTGTAATATTGTACTTATATTTAGTATCCCGAATCACTATGAGCTTACAGTGAGACTTTTAAGCTACCTATTTCACAGGGTAAATCTCGGGGCTCTTTTAGTTCACCTTAACCAAGCCCTGCCGAATCGCCTGCATCAGTTTTTCCCCCTCCGTCTGGAAATCTGGATTGTTCTTAATTGTAAGCTCTAAAGTAGCGAGGGCCCCAGCCCGATCGCCGGCGGCGTACCGGCTCAGGGCATACTTCTGCCACACCTCAACGTTTTGGGGTTCGACCTCAGCTCGCTTGGACCAAATCTCGGACACAATGTCATAACGCTTGGATCCGGCAAAAAAGTTGATAAAGCGATCATCCGGCACCGCGAGTCCCCCATAAACTGGGGTTAAAATTTCTACCGCCAAACTTTCCTGATCGGCCAAGAGCGCCATCAAAGCATAAATTTTACGGGCCTCATCATTGGCAGGCTCTAATTCAAACGACTCTTTAGCGGTCGCGAGAGCTTGCTCGGCTTTGCCCTGCAAGCTGTAGTAGGTAGCCAGTTGAGAGAGTAATGATTGCTTGGCGGGAGCAAAGGGGCGCGCTGTTTCCAATTCTTTAACAGCGAGGTCGAGGTTGCCGGCGCCAACTAAAAACTGAGCGTAAATAATTCTTTGACGAACAGCAGTCGGATTATCAGCCAAATGCTCACTCATTTTAACTTCGACTAAACTCACAAATTCCTGTTTCAAACCGTCAGACACCGCCTGATTTCTAAATAGTCCACTGCCCACACTCATTAGTTGCTCCAAAGCTTCCACCTGACCCACACTTCGATAGTCGAAGACTTGCTTAAAAGAAGCCAAACTGTCGTCAAAGCGACCTTCTCTAGCTCCTTGTAAAGCTTGGAGTAACCGACTGGCCGCGAAAGTCGGTTTGATAACCGCGAAGTAAGCGGAGCTGGCCAATAAGACCAAAGCTAAGACGGCGACTAAGATATGATGGGCCGGCAAAACGGAAGAGGCTGACTTTTTCTTTTTAACTAAAGCGTCATCACTAGTCTCGATTGTTATAAAAGCAATCAACGCTAGAACAGCTAGAAAGAGAGAGTAACTAATGACATTGTCAAAAATAAAAAAGTTTTGAAAACCATAAGCCGCGAGTAACCCGAGTAGAACTGCCCGCTCCCAGGCTAATTCAACGTCTCCTTGGTTTTTAGCCACTCCGGGCTTTAGGAGATAAAAAATAGCCAAAGCAAACATCAATAAGTACAGTCCCAAGCCCACTAGCCCACCAGCTACCAGCCAGTCCAAGAAAACATTGTGACTACGATCAAACCATGGCTCTTGGCCGTACATTCCAGGGTCATAGTACTTATTAAAAACTAATTGAAAATTTCCCGGTCCCCAACCTAGAATTGGTTGCTCCTTGACTCCCTCCAGCGACATCCCCCAAACCATAAACCGAGCCTTGACCGTATTGTCCTCTAAAGAAATATTAGCAATACGGGCCAGCTCTGGGGTATTTTGAACTAGAGCACTGTCCCGACTAAGCCAGAAGGCTCCAGCTATCGCAAGGAGAGCAATCAGCGCCCCAGCGCCCCAGCGCCGGAAAGCCGGCTGGTGTCGACTGACCAGAACTAGAGCCACGATTATAGCCAGGCCAATACCACCTATTAAACCTAAAATGGCCCCACGAGTTTCCGACTGCATGACCATAAATACTTGCAGGACCATAACGGCGATATAAACATAGCGCCACAGTTTGTCCGGCCAAGCCTTAACCAATAAGTAAGCCGTCACAAAAAACACCATCATCATATAGCCCCCAAAATAACCAGCATTACCTAAAGTCGAGTCCACCCGCACACTGCCTTGCATAATTTCATAAACGCCCAAAAGCTGCATCAGACCATAACCGGCCACCAATATACTAGCCACCACATTGGTATTTAAAAACCAAACCCACAATTTTTCAGTCTTCAAAACGGACACTAAAACAATAAAATAAGCCAGTAAATGCAGGTGAGTGACCACCCCTTCCATCCGCTCGAAGTTACTCCAAAAGCTCCGGGCCGGTTCCTCCCCCACGAGAGCTGCTACCGCCATAAAGCCAAAGGTCCCCACGACGGCGTAAAGGAGAGCTGATCGCCGAGGCCGATACTCTTTATTAGTCGCTGCCAGCACCAACCAAGCAAAAAAGATAACTTCCACCACCAGCCGAAACACCAACGCCTTACCCGTGATGTAAGGAAAAAATAACGAATTAGCCACATACAAAACAATGAAGGGCACCACAAAAATACCCGCCAGCACCAGCGGCCGCAAAACATTTTCCAAGGTTTTAATATTCATACTTAGTAATTTAGCACAGCCTAAGCCCTAGTAAAAGAGCCGATTTTGACTTATGATTCAACCATCTTTACCTATGAAAATACCAGATCACCTAGATAACTTAAAGGGCCAGTTTAAATCTTTACTAGTCTGGAGTCAAAAATATACGAAAACGGACATGGTCTACCTGGCTAAGGGTGGATTTTGGCTAACCGCGAGTCAAGGGGTTTCAATTTTAGCTGGCTTTATATTGCTAGTTTCTTTTGCCAACCTACTGCCAACAGAAACCTACGGCACCTACCGTTACATATTAGCCATCTTGGGAGTAATAGTCATCGGAACCTTTCCAGGGATTAATGTAGTATCCATTAAAACTGTCGCCGAAGAAAATGAAGAGCAGTACTGGCAACTACTATCTAAAAAGGCTTTATTCTCTCTATTGAGCAGCTTACTGTCTTTCCTAACATCAGTTTACTATTTACTTAATCACAACGAAATCCTTTCCCTGGCTTTTCTAATTGTCGGATTTGGCCTACCTCTCGTCTACACCTCCGGCATGTATGAAGCTTTATTGTACGGCCGAAAAAATTTCAAACGAGCCGCTCAGTTAAACATGTTAAATAAGATAATAGTTACCGCCTTCTTGGTCCTAACGGTATACTTCACGGACAATATCATAATCTTGATTCTGGCATATTTCATCCCCGAAACCATTATCCAGACAATCTACCTCACCTACTTTTTTAAAAAAAGACCTACTGGAGGAGCTCCCAGCACTAATAACCAGCTAACAAAGTTTGGTATCCACCTAAGTATGATGGATGTTCTAAAGACAGTAGCAGGTCAAATAGACAAAATGTTAGTCTTCCACTATTTAGGCGCCACCCAGTTGGCAATTTACGCCATTGCGACAACTCCCCCCAGCCAAATAAAAAACCTAATGCAAAATCTAACTACTCTGGCTTTCCCTAAAATGAGCACAGCCACAGCTGACAGTCTCCGAGAGACTCTGCCAAATAAGTTATTCCGGTTAGAAATGGTAATTATAGGTTTAATTATAATCTACTGGCTAGCGGCACCAGTGTTTTTCCCTCTGTTTTTTCCCAAATACGTAGGCGCCATTTTGTTGTCTCAAGTCTATGCGCTGTCTCTAATATTTTTCCCTAGAACTTTTTTATCTACCGCCATGACAGCCCAACTTAAACAAAAAGAGCTTTATTTTATAAGAATCATTGCCCCCACCTTGAGGATAATTATATTTTTACTAGTTTTACCTATTTGGGGAATGTGGGGAGCGGTTATTGGCTCAATAGTGGGTAATGCTTTAACCTCTCTTATTTATACCTATTTTTTTGCTAAAGCTTTTCCCAAGACTACACCTCCTCTCTCGTAAACAAACTATGCTTTGGATAATTCCACAACAAATCTATTAAGACCATCAAAATAGCTAATAATGTATAGACAATGTAAATAACCTCTCCAACGGGCTTGTTGAAAAAGTGTGTCCAAACGAGAAGAACATACCAGATCCACACCCAGTCATAAATCATAAAAACCAAGTATCGAACCCATCGAACAGGTCGTAGTTTTACTTTCTGAGTTTCCCGACCAAAGTCAACTATATCTTTCTCATGTCCTTCCAAATTGATTTTAAAGCGAATATGATGACGAACCTTGCCACTAATTTTATGCATGGCCATTAGGAACCCGAGCAAGGTTGACCCCAGTAGAAAGCTCAAGGAACTCGAGACAACAAAAAAGAAAAGTCCAATTATGAAATATAGAGCCAAAACATAAAGTAAGTGATATACAATATCATAGTAAATACCCCGCTGACTAAATCGTTGCTGTATTCTGGCTAGTTCCCCATCTATTTTGTCTAAAATTGCACTTACAAATAACACCAAAAGCTGTATAAGCACCACAAGATACGGATCAAGATATTCAACCACTAAACCTAAAATTATGGCCACTAAAACCGAAATAATAGCCAAAAGAGACACGTGGTTTGGTCTAACTGTAGGAAAAAATTTAGTTAAAAAACAACTCACGGAGAAAGAAATCATCCGTTGAAAACGATAAATAAAACTGCTCGAATTAATTTTTTCCAGCTTTACTCCTAGGGCTTTGGTTTTTAATTCTTGATTATCTAACTGCATAATATATTTTCTATTTTAGTTATTACAACACCCAAAGAGTGTCCTTGGATTACGGTTTGTCTGGCATTATGTCCCAATTCATGTCTAAGTCTTTCGTTAATCACTAATTGGTAAAGCTTTGATAAAAACTCATCTTGACCACCAGCGATTGTTAAATATCCGTTCTGTTCATTTACAATAACAGACCTTAAGCTTAGAACGTCGGTTGAAACTACCGGCAAACCATAACTCATCGCTTCAAGTACAGCGTTCGGAGAACCTTCGCTATAAGATGCAAAAACAAAAATATTGGAATCCCGGTAAACCCTATCTAGTTCTCTAGGTAAGCATTTGCCTAAGAACTTAACATGGTTACTGACCCCACGCAATTCAGTATATTTTACCAGCTCCTGACTCAATTTTCCCGTCCCTACTAAATCAAGTTCCACCTGAGCAGCTGGGTATCGCTCCAGCAATAACGCAATAATATCGATCAAAAATCTCTGATTTTTATTCTCATTATTCATGGACCCAACGTGTAATATTTTAACTAACGAATTTCCACATTCAGCAGTAAGTTGTGGGATAAATACTCCATTTTGAATAACTTCTATTTTGCCTTTATGAAAAGGCTGATAAGTAATTAGGCTTTCAGCAACTCCCGGAGAAACAGCGATAATTTTATTTACAAAAAAATTAAATACTAGGTCAAAAACCTTTACCTTAAAACTTTTGCGATCAGCCATACCAGATTCCCTAATTACGATTCTACAATTAGGAAAAATTATTTTGCAAATTTTAGAAACTAGATTTGCCTGGTCAAGAGTAGAATATATGACAGTTGGCCGCACTTCTCTTAAAAGAGCGATGAGGGCCCTGAATTCTCTAAAATTCCAAACCGAGAGTAACCAAATCTGCTCGAAACGTACCTGATCATTTAATTCATTTTTTAAGTCGACATCAACTTGATTCTTATTTAGAACCACCAAACTAACCTGGTGCCCTCTGGACACCAAAGCATTGGCCTGGGACACAAAAACTCTTTCAGCCCCGCCTATTAACAGATCATTAATAATCATAACTATTCGACATTGGGGTATTTTATTGGTCATCTGATTTCACTAAAATAGCCCAAAATTCTCCCCACACCACCCGGTGCTTGTCTATTTTCCATCCCGCCGCCGCCAGTTCCTCTTCAATTGTTTCTAGTCGATACTCTAGGCGGTGAGTGATGTCGAGTCGATACTCGAGTCCACACTCTTTTTTATATACGGTCAGCCAGTCCCTATCCTCCATCGGCACCCTAAACAAAATAGTATTACTTATCCGACGAAGAACCTTGAGAAGATTCACCCGATCATCAATATGCTCCAAAACATTCGACAAAATAATCTTATCAAACTGACCAGGAAATTTATAAGTCGTGACATCCCCTAGAACAAATTCGAGGTTAGAATGTTGGTAGTGATTCCGAGCATAATTAATATTTTTTTCTGAAAAATCAATTCCCACTACTTTTTTTGCCTTTTGCGCAACTTTATAAGACAGCAGCCCAATACCACAACCAACATCTAACACCGAGTCATCTGATTCAACCTGATCGACAAAAAATTTATGATATTGGGTAATTCGATGTTTTGGGTGGAACCCTCCCTCCAAGATACTGGCAAGCTCAGCAATTTTGTGATGGCAGTAATTATGACACCTAGCCAAGAGGTTAATTATCATCCGCACCAACGTAGGGTGCTTATATACCTGTTTTTTAATATAATCTTTAATCATTTTAGTCACTACTTTTTTGCCTATATTCTTTTAAAGTCACCCCCTCTATTCCCTTCTCTACCACAAAAGAAAACAGATCTTCTAGTTTTTGGTACGTTCTATCAACATCATCAGTAGTCTTAGCATACTTACTGCCACCAGGCATCAACTCGCTCGAATGGATCATAAATTGAATTACCGGCAATTTATTGTGAATAGCTGATTTAACAATAGACTCCAAATCCCTTTTTGTAGTTTCAGGAAAAATGCGCAAGGGCCTGATCCTGAAGATTAATTTATTAAAAACCCTTTTTATAAAACCTTCAAGCCATTGATTATATAATTTAAGAAATAAACCATTCTCTTTAATCAGAAGATTGGTAGAGACCACTGTTAAGGGAACCTCGAGTATACCCTCTCTGTCATAAGGATAGAGTGACTCTCTACTATAATCTGGTCCGCCTTCTTTATTCGGATCACCCCTGGTCGTACGCCAAGATATTTTAGGCGTCACAGAGCAGTCAATTAAATATCCTTGTCTAACAATTTCTTTAGCCACCCGATCATCAAAGCCCCAACGACCAGCCCGGAAACTTACCGGCTGTCCAAAATTTTTCGCGACAATCTGAGTTAAGGCAGCTACTTTATCCTTCAACTCACTATCAGATAATTCGTGGGGAAAGCGGTGGGCAATCCTTTCATAGTCTCTATCCAAAATAAAAGGCGGAGTAGTCCAAGGGTGGAGATGTGCCCCAATTTCTGCCCCTTCATCTTGAAAGGACCGGAGCAGAGAAACCGATCGTGAGTCGGCGGCTACTTCATAAGTAACAAGATAAGTTGGCGGCAAACCAAAACGCTGACAAAGTTCCTGGAAACGAGGTAAAAGATAAATATTATCCACTTTTTCACCAGAGGGACGTGCCCACTGATTGTCTGCCTCGGTATCAACTGTAATAATAAATTTTGTTTTAAACATGCTTAAATCCCTTCCAACGCATCCACCAACGAATCACAGAAGAGTAAACTTTATAGTAGTAATAAGTCTTTTGTCTTTCTCCTCCAAAAGCCTCCTTAAACTCAGCTAAAGTCCTCAGGTGACTATTGGCTGAATCGGGGGAAATACCTCCTAAATCAAACTTGGTATAACCAACAGACTTGGCATACCCAATGGCTGCCCACAGGAGAAGGCGATTAGCCTGGCCGACGATTTCGCGAGAGACATCATCTTTAGGATATGACACCAAAGCCCAAGCTCTCATTATGGTACCATTCCCTAAAAACAAACCACCAGCCACCAGCTTATTACCATAATAAGCTAAAAATATATCCCCCGCCTTAACTACCGGGCCCAGCCTTTCTTTTGGTAAATTATTAAAGCCACGAAACTGCCTATATAATTGCTTGAACTTTTTTGTATCCCGACTACACCTAACTAAGATCTTATTCTTTTCTCCCCGCCGAATTTGCTTCTGGATAAACTTCTGGCGGAAATTACTGAAAATATCATTCAGATCATCGGTTAAGTTGATAATGGTAGTAAGCCCGACTTTCTGATAGAAACCTGGCAGTTCGGTATCATTATAGGAAAAAAAGTTCACCATAGCTGCTCCACTAACTTCTTCGGGGTCAGAAAACCAAAACCAATGTTTAACCAAAAACCATTTGTAGACCAAGCCCCACCGGTAATGAACGACATCTGATTTTTTCTTGGTCTTCACAATAAGCAGATGACCTAAATCATTGACTAGTGGAACTTTTTCCCCTAACCGAGACAAAAAACCGCCCCAGTGCTTGCTCAAACCAAGTTTCATTTCAAGAGGCCAGGTAATATCTATTTTTTTTACTATCTTAAAATCAAAAAAAGACCTCATTTCCTCTTTTAGTTCCCACTCTCTGAAGTAAAGAAAGGTAATCCCTGAAGAGTGGACCCCAACTTTAGGTTTGTTTTGTATTTTACGCCTTAAATCAAAGTGGTAAGCCGATAAGATAAATACCCCCGCGGGGGCTAAAGCCAGCTTTACTGATCGGAAAAAATCCGATCTCATTTGGCGAGTCGGTATATGTTCCACCACCTGAATGGATACCGCCACGTCAAAAGTACAAGATTTGGTTTTAAGTGAAGTAACTTCGGATTGCACTAAAGCTATATTGTCTCTATCACTGATTTTTTGGGCCAAAATCACAAGAGACTCATAAGAAAAATCTACTGCCACTAAAAGGTCCGCCTCAAGCAGATGAACCGTGACCCGACCTGTCCCCGAGCCATACTCGATGACCTTCTTATGGCGAACCGACCGAATAACCTCTAAGGTAGACCGCAGTTCTTTGTCAAAACGAGAAGATAATTTATTATCGTAGGTTGACGCCTCTTGGTCTCGGGCTTTTATTTCTGACTGTAACTCAGGTTTAAGTTCATCCAGAGCCGGCATCAGCCGTAGGATACCGTCGATAATTTGATACCGATGCTGAGGGTTTTTAGCACAAAGTACTTGTCCATTTTCTATCAACTGGCCTTCATTATTTATCTCTAATAGTCCACTATCACAAGGACAACGGAGCACCCCTAAAGCCTGTCTAGGAAAACTTTTTATCATAAGTTTATTATTTCCATAACTTTTTGATAAAACTTGATGGGACTATGCTCTTCTTTTGCTACGGCCAAACTTTTTTGTTTCATATTAAGAAGTCGTTCTTTATCTATCATGACCCCTTTTAGCTTATCCGCCAGATCAGCTGGTTCCAAGGGGTCAAAAATAAATCCATTAACTCCTTCTTTAACATAACATTTTGTACCGTTATCGTTTGAACTTAACACAACTAAACCATAACTCATAGCTTCCACCAGCGAGTAGGCGGCGGCTTCCTTGAAGCTGGGGAGAACAAAAATATCGCTGTTCTTATAAAACCCTGCCATTTCAGACCACTCCACATTGCGAAATATTTCAACAACATCCCCCAAGCTGTGATCTTTAACATATGTGTTGATTTTACTTAAATAGTCATCCTCGTCATCCTGACCTACCAACCACAACTTAAGTGAAAAATCGGACTTTAACTGTTTAACTACTTGAAGCAGTAATAATTGATTTTTTCTGGCTTGAAATTTACCAACACCCAAAATTACAATTTTTTCACTTGATCCCAAACCAAGTCTACCGCTGCTTTCGGTGGGCGCTACGAATGGCAGGTAAATTAAATTATGATTGTCATTAGGAAACTTTTCTTCACCTAAAACCGGAGTAATAGCGTAAGAGCCAAATAGTCGCCACAACCACTTAACCGAACCACTTCGTCTTTGTCTCCGATGTTTAGGAATTTGCGTCATGACTATCATTTTTTTCCCCAGCAAAAAACCAATACCAAGAGCCATAAGAGAATACACTGTCGTTATATCTTTAACGAGTAAGACATCTGGCTTAATTTTTATTATGCCTGTCACTAGCCGCCAAGGTGATGGAAACCCGTAGCGCAATTCATATTGACTTTTAATGATCCCCCTACCCTCTTTACGACGCCACTTACTCCACCACCTAAAAACTGGCGCGTAATCCAAAGAAATCGGTTTGACCAGATCATGACTTTCGGATACCCCCTTATACAAAACCAAAAAATCCACACTATGACCGTGATCTAGCAAGGTCTTAACTGGATAATAGAAATTGGTGTGAAACCGCGGCGCAATAAAAATAAATTTCATGTTTTATAGTTCAATCAAACGATAGTCATCATTTTGATACAAAGTCTTATTATGTAGATTCGACGATTGGAACAAATTTTCATACTTCCCACGCGGTATTAGCATATGAGTCATGCCAAGTGATCGAGCAAAAGTCTCAATACCAGAAAAACTTCCTGCTTGATCCACGTACTTTTTATAGAGCATTCTTTCATTATACCAATGCCGACTATTATCCAACCCAGTAGTAACCCAAAGGTTTCCTTCTTTATTGGTAAGATTAGTATCATGCCGACTTAAAATTTTAAAACGAAAATCATTCTGCATATCGTTGAAAACAAAAACTTTAGTCTCAGCTGGTTCAAGTTCTTCACGGGCGAAGGTTGCGGCAGCTGCAGCATTAGAAAAAGTGCGCACGTCCTCTGGTGGAACAATTGGTGCCAGATTATAAGTAATTCGAACCGACTCTGGTATAATTGATCGAACTATGGTTCTTATCACTGGAGCAAAGAAACGAATCGGGGTGATAACAAGCAACAAAACAATCACAATCGCAATTACCTGACCATATCGATATTTTCGACTTACTATAGTAATTAAAGCGACCGACTGGGCTAGAAGCACCACCCCAACTATCCTCAGCGGACGGAGATGGTCAACAAAAAAAGGAATTTTTCCTTGAACTACGGCCCACCAGTTGGCAATTTCCACAACCAAAGAAAAAGAAATGGTTATTAAAGACACCCCAGCTGTAATAGCTGTAAATTGATAAAACCAATGCAGTTGATCTTTATCTTTTCTTGATCGCCATAATAAATACAAAGAAGCCAAAAACAAAATTAGAATAATAGTTTCGTCCCAAACCGACCGTTTAATATCAGCAATATCTACCGTTCTTAAAAAGCCACTGCCACGAAATTTGTACTGAATAATTTCTGACTGAAATTTTTCTTCTACCGTCGAAAGCACCTTAGGCTCATCCAACATACCGGTATTGGGACTAAACAAGTGGTTCAAAACAAACGGCGACACAACCAGCGAATAAACTGCAATAAAAACTATAATTGGTTTAAGCATTTCTCGTCCACGTACTAGTAGAGCTGTCAGAATAAAACTACCGACAGTAATAACTCCAGACGGTGGATACAAGTAAACAGTAAGTCCGGCAACAGCCGCCAAAATAATATTCACTTTTGGACGATTTAATCCTTTTATTATCCACCAGTAGCTTAAAAGTATATAGAAAGGCATAGCTAATATACTCCCTCTAACTACTCCTATATCAAGTAACCCAATCCGAGTTGGAAAAACAAATCTTGGAATAATCATCAAAGACGCTAAGATAGCCGCAAAAAACCAGCTACCGAACAAATCCCGCCCCACTAAACCAGTAATTAAAAAAGTTAAAGTAATAATAATAACGGCTAATATGTGGTAGCCAATAACCCCATTTTCAAGACTTGGGCTTAAATAATATAGAAGTGGAAAACCAATATATAGTTCTGACTGATTATAAGATGGTGGTACATCTTCCCAATATTGAAACCGCTCCTGCATTTCCAAAAATTGATACCCCCAGACATCACTACTTAATTCACCAATCGTGGCCATCTTATTCTCATAAATATAAAAACTACATAAAAATAGAAGGACCGCGAAGAAAAAAACAGGATGATTAAGTTTAGAAGTTAAACGACTTATCATATCTTTTCGGCAATAAAATAAAGACCGTGGGCATTATCAACTGCTCGGACATGTCGGGCAATAAGATGATCCAATCTGGTTAGAGGACTGAGTAAGAACATGAAAAAAACCAGCCAGACTTGATATAAAGTTTTCGATCCAAAAGACAGAAAAAGAGACAACCAAGCACCACCAATAGAGACAACGGCGACCGTTGGGCCCCAAGCTGGTCCAGATTCTACAATTTTAAATCCTTGCAAAAGTTCCGCCATACCATACTCAGTCCAACGATAATAGTCCCTAGGTGAAGCATGATATCCAAGCATAAAAGGCGTAACAATGTATAATTGTCCGCCCGGCTTTAAGACTCGTCTACACTCATTAATAGTTGATACTGGCGACGGTAAATGTTCAAATACTGACTCACAAATCAAACCATCTATTGAAGTGTCCGCAAAAGGCAGAGTTTTAATATCAGTCACAATAGAAACCCCAGGGAAAGGATCGTAGTCAATATTGATAATAGAAGAGTTAACAATTTTCGAGCCAGAACCAAGATTAAGAACAACTTTATCAGATGTAAATTTTTTTATGAATTGTTCAGCTGTCAACCCAACAAAAGGTGCAGCCACCTTATACAAAAAAATAAAAAATTCGGGCTTACGTTTAACGATAGATTTTAATTTTAAAATTAAATTATCTCCCCGATGATAGTCTGTCTCACCATTTATTAATTTATTATCTTTCGATGGATCACGAAAAAAGATTTTATCGCCCTGAACAGGATACAAACGATCACACAACTCGCAACAAAAACCAGCTGACTGACGCTTAAGCCTAGCCTGGCAATAAGGACAGTTAATTAAATCCTCCACTGCCTGAAGTCCTGCCATAATTAAGCTAACCAATTTTTAAAATCGTTCAGAAACATTTCTACCACTTCATTGGTTTTGTAATGAGAAACCATCGGACTAAAAAATTTAGGCGGTATGGTGACAATATGAGCGCCACTTAAATAAGCATCCCGAATGCTAACAACATTTCGTATAGAGCCAACTATTATTTCCGTCGTCAAATTTGACTTATCTAATAGATCACGAGTACGACGCACGGCTATCGCTGGATTAAAATCACTATCATCAATCGTTTTATCTGCAAACATTTTCTCTCTGTCACTGGCAAATTTTTCATCCTTACCAGCATCACCTATTCGTCCCCAGAAAAGACTCACATATCTAGCTCCAGCTCGAGCAGCCATAATAGCTTGAGTAACTGTCATCACAGCTGTGCAATTTACATCTATGCCTTGGCGAGATAAATCATTAATCACCGCCAATTCATCCCAACCAACATGCACTTTGACACAAAGACCAGGATAGCCAAATGACTCCTTAAATTTAACAGCCTGGGCAATCATTTCTTCCTGGTTTCTAGAAAAGACTTCAATACTAAGAGGTAGGTTGCCACTAGGATCATATTTTTTTATAAGATCAACTATCTTACCAACGTGATTTTCCAAACCACTTTTCGGTTCTTTGGCTAAGATTGAAGGATTTGTGGTTATACCACTGACAAACCCTCTTTTTAGAGCTTCTTCTATATCAGCTAAATTAGCAGTATCAACAAATATTTTCATTTTTAACTATTTATTACTCCCTTTTGTATAAAAATCAGCAATCATTTCCTTAAGACGGAAGGTGATCAGATGAAATAATACAACGTGGAAAGATTCCACAAGTGGTGTTGAATTTACTTCAGCTATAATTGAGATATCAGACAAATTTTTCATGGCCCCACCGTCAAAACCAGAAAAACCAATAGCGGTACCCCTATGATCCTTGGCATATTGCATTGCCTTGAGTAAATTTTGAGACCAGACGCCCCCAGCTTCCCCACCAGAACCACCGTGAACACTGAAACCGATTACAATTCCACCTTCCTGCCAATAAGCTTGGAGAGCAGCGGTATAAGCTTCCCCCCAACCCCAATCATTAGTGGAAGCCGACACTAATGGAATATTATCAACTAAAGCTAGGGCTTTTACCCCCCGTTGATCTGGATTATTAATAACAGTTTTAACCAAATCAGCCGCAAAGTGAGTAGCTGTACTAGCCGAACCTCCGTTACCAATGATAAAAACTGGAGCTCCAGCCAGCCAGGCTTTAAAGATAGCGTCGATTGCTTGTTCAATCTGTACCTCCTGCTCTTTGAGTTTCAAAGACAGCTCGGCTGATTCATGCAAGTAGCTCACTATAAAGGATAATGATGACATTAGGAGATTATAGTGCTTACTCTCTTAATTGGCAACTACTAAAACAACGGCCTCCCTAAATCATAATATGCTTCACTCTGGCCCCATTCGGATCAAGATCAAAACTCATCTCCCTCATATTAAAGCGTTCCAGAGCTCGCCTGACCTTGTTTTTTACTTTTTGAGATGGGGAGTAAATCATCAAATATCCCCCTCCACCAGCGCCCATGATTTTTCCACCTAAAGCGCCCTGTGATTTTGCTTCATCATAAATCTCATCAAAAATGCTCGACGTCATTTTGTTAGACATAGAACGTTTGATCTGCCAATGTTCATCCATCAGTTCACCAAAATCATCTAAATTACCCTTCTTAAAACTGGTCCAAATCTCTTGACCAATTTCTTTAGTTCGATGTTTTAATTGTAAAACCTTGTCTTTATTTTGAGCTGTTAATATTTTCTTACTTGGTCTGGACACACCGGTATAGTAAAACAAAGTTTTCTCAAAAAAATCTTTAATGGTTGCCGATTTTATCCCTGCACGACGTAATTCAATAGAGCCATCACGGGCTATATCAAATACAACTACCCCACCAAGCGAGCACACGTAAGGATCCTGAACACCATCCGGCAAACCCAGATTTTGGGTCATTTGAAATGATTCAGCGGCCACCTGAAGATTAGAAATACTCTGACCGTTATAAGCGGCTAGACCCTTAAGTAAAGCCACCGAACAAGCCCCCGAAGAACCTAGACCAGTTCCCGCCGGCGTATCCGCTTTAAAAGAAATAGCCACATTAGATTTTATCCCTCTCATTTTTAAAGCTTCACGAGCCAATTCATGCTGTACTTGGCTCACAGTCGTAACTGCTTCAAAATTTTTATAATGAACGTGGATTAAATCATCGGAACGAGTTTTTTTAATCAGTACGTCCATATACAAATTGATTGTCAAACCAAAAATAAATCCACCGTATTTTTCATAATATGAAGCTAAGTCAGTTGAACCGCCACCCAAAGGAATACGAAAAGGTACCCTGCATAAAATTATTGGATATGATGACATAGGTCAGATATTTAAACGATTCAGAATAATACTAAGCGCTTCTGATAAATTAGAAACTTCGTAATCAGCTTGGGGCTTGACGGCCCCACCCCAAGTAGTTGCGGCGGTTGAGATAAGAATGGTTGAACAACCCAACTGACGTCCAAACTCCATATCTCCAGATCGATCCCCGATCATATAAGATTTGCTAAAATTAATATCAGGAAAGTCTTCTTTAGCGAGTCTGGTTGCCATACCCAACTTTGGTTTTTTGCAATCACACTCTGCTTCCCCGTCGTCATGCGGGCAATAATAAAAATTATCGATAGGTAAACCTAAGTTGTATTTCAAGTGATTGTGAATTTTTTCTGTATCATCCTTAGTCATTTCTCCTCTGGCAATATTGGGCTGATTGGTAACTACCAATAAAATATACCCGGCTTTTTTAAAACCAACCAGGGCTTCCTTTACCCCATTTAGAATAGAGACTTCCTTTATATTTCGACAAGTAACTAATCGACCCCCATCAAAAACAACATCTACTAAAATACCATCACGATCTAAAAATACAACTTGTTGTGTTTTAGTAGAAATCATTTGACTATATTTATTGAATCATCGTTTTGATTTTTCTAGCGACACTGACAGCGGTAATAATTTTTCCACTCAAAACTGAAAAGCACCCGAAACTATGATCGGTAACTTCGGTTGGTCTAGCATCATCTTTCAAGCTGTTTTTTTCTATAGGTAAAATGACAAACATGGAATTAACATACTCGGCAGTTTCTAAAAACGGAAACCACTCTCGACAGCGCTTTTTCATCTCCGGCCAATGACTTTTTGTTTTATTAAGTACCTTTTTAAGTTTTAACAAATCTCTATGTCCTCTTCCTATTTTATGGATAGATAAAGGGGCATCACCAAAGGTATATAAATCTGAATTACCTAAAGGGACTAGAGTTGCAAAAGGACCATCCATAATCATTACCGCCGTCCTAGGTAAAGTTTTTGACAAGCGAATGATAGCTATTTCTTTCAGGCGAAATTCCAAGTTTCTCTCTTTAAAACCAAGCCAAGAGCAAAAATTATTGTGGTCAACATAAGTAGTATTGAGGACAAAATCAAAACTATCTTTGTATCGCCGATTGTCTGATTTTATTGTTAAAATTTTCTGTCCATCTTCAGATAAACTAGCACCAACTACTTCTGTCTTAAGTTTGATTTTAATTTGTTTGTTTTCTACCAATCTTGATTTTATGTCTCTAACTAAATAATCATAATCCAATACCGCTTCAGGAGTTTTCAGAGATAAACCAACTGTGTCAGCATTCAAAAATTCCGATGGCGGATATTCTCTCTCATAAGGCAAGCTCATCTCATCGCAAACTTTCATAAATTCTTTAGGCAAAGTTAAAGACCCTTTTTTTGCAATTGCATAATAAGCCGGAAAGGAACGGATGATCGACTGGTGGTAAAATTTCTCAAAATCTGAAGTGGCTAATTTAATTTCAGAGATTGTTTCCCGACTGCGTGGATAATGATACCCCATATGGTGCCGATATTGATTGCCTTTGGAAGCTCCCTGCATGATCTGTGCTTCGCGTTCAAAAACTGTCACTTCAGCGATATTTTTTAAGTGCAAAGCAACTGTTAAACCAAAAATACCCCCTCCAATCACTGCAATTTTAGGCCTAGACAACTTTTTGGCTTTAAGAGTGGCCCTTTCTGCGATTTGAATGATTTTCAACCCGACTTCAGCTTTAGGAACAATCACAGTTTGTCCTGTCAAAAACTGTCTGAATACTTCCAACTCCCGCTCCAAGGGATCAGGTTTCATTGAACAAAGAACTGTCTTATGACGACACCCCTCTCTAATAATAATCGAACCAGTTTGAAAATCACAGTCAAAAATTTTGTTTTTGGACTGAACAGTAAAGATCCTTTCTTTAATCTCATCCTGCCAACCTAAAACAAAATTAGCTAACACCCCATTAGGATAGCGTAGATTAATTTTTTTAATTTTATTTGTTCCTCGCGTCCAAACAATGTCGGGCTTCTCTCCCCAAAGAAAATCTACTACATCAAAAAAGTGAAGCTTTTCAAACGCTGGATCTTCGCCCCGCCAAGTTTCAACCGGACTAATAAACCGCCCGGTCACTTCACAAGTTTTTGGATTAACGTTCTTTATCAAACTTTTTAACTTTAAAGTAACCGGGTGAAATCGATAAATATGACCAACTACCAACGAATGATTATACCTCTTAGCTAGAGATAAAAGTTCTTTAGCTTGTTTAGAGTTTAAGGCAAGCGGTTTTTCGACAAAAACATGGCAATAAGGTAGACACTTTTTAACTAACCGATAATGAGTTGAAGCGGGAGTAACAATATCAACCGCATCTACTGATTTTAAAAGATTTGTAGTTAATCTGGGACCCTGAGACTTAGTAATAATGCCTACCAAATCAATTTTTCCGACCTTATGAAATTGTTTCAACACTCTTTCGTGGTGAACACCAAAGCGACCCACTCCAACAAGTATGATCCGTGGCAAGCGTTTATACATATTATTTTTCACTAGCACTTCTAATCATGTAGGGGGATAGATTAGTGATAGAATAATGCAACCGTAACATCGTTTCGGCCATGAGACCTAACATAACCAAAAGAACCGCTAAAATTGCAAATAATGACCCAATGACCGGAAGTGGTGTTTCTGTAAAATTTAAAATACCCGCTATTCTAAGATAAACAGCTGCACTGAAAGTAACTACGGATAATACAGCCATGTACAAACCCACCCCGCCAAAAAAGCGCAATGGTCGGGCAAAATATTTAACAAAAAATACAATTCCTAACAAATCAAAAATCCCCCGAATCATTTTAGAAATACGAACCTTAGCTACCCCAGTTTCTCTAACAAAATGAGGAATTGGGACTTCCACTAATCTTGCCCCCCGTTCTTTCGCGACGGCCGGCAAAAACACCTGGGCTTCCCCCCATAGACGGAAATCTTTAATGAATTTAGACCGATAAACTTTCAATCCACAACCAAAATCATGAAGAGGTAAATTAAGCAACCAACGAGCAATCAAGTTAGCTAGTTTAGAAAATAAAACCCTCGTCCAATAATCATGTCGTTCTGTTCTCCAACCGACAGCAACATCATAACCATCATCAAGCTTGGCTAATAATTTTAAAATATCCCTGGGATCATTCTGTAAATCAGCATCAATCAAAACAATAATGTCGCCTTTGGCATTATGAATGCCCACATCAATAGCTGCCGTTTGGCCATAATTACGCTGTAAAGAAATGAGACGGAGTGGTTGTAACCTACTTGCGACTTCTTCTGTCTTATCTTGTGAACCATCATTAATAAAAAGTATTTCAAAATTATCAGACTGTTTTGAAAGAGTTTGACAAAGTTTCTCATGCAAAGCAACCAAGGTTTTTGCCTCATTATAAATTGGAACAATAATAGAAATCATACTAGTTGCGAAAATATATAACTAATCATAGATAAAGGGCGAGGCTTTATCAACCCCGCCCAGACTAGACTCAGCCACCAGACCAACGACTCCCTATACTCGTCTCAAGACGCATCCTGACGTGATCGTCCGTATTAGCATGACGCCAACCCCAATCACGAAGTTCCAACACCCTCTCTGGCGAAACGGTCGTATTTCTCATAACCGCATTTTTCCAATTTAAAAGATCGGGATCGAAACTTGGATCAATATGTCCACCTTTCAACGCGATCTCATACAATTGACTTCCAGGAAAAGGTATGGGGATAAAGAAAGTACAATAAGCGGCCCCAGCTAACACTAAGCATCGTCCTAGTTCTATACTTTTTCTTATTTCCTCCTCTGTTTCATCTGGAAAGCCTATCATTATATTGACAGGACAAGTTATACCAATCTTGGAAGCCGTCTTCACCAGTTCGACGACATCCAAATGCTCGTGGTTAAGTTTGCCGGTCGCGTACTTATTTAGAATCCGCTGAGACGCCGATTCGACCGGGAAAACAATCTGATCAAATCCAGCATCTGCTAGAAGTTCTAAATATTCCACATCAATAACATGAGAGCCTCCTGATACAGTCTTTAAGAAGTGCACCAGATTGACTCCATTCACATCGGCTATCTTCAAACCTTTGTGCTTGATTTGACTGAAAATACGACGCACTCGGTCTTTTTTAGCCAACAATGAATCATCCTCAAAGTAAATCTTGGACACCCCAAGATTTTTGAGTCTATCAATTTCAGCAAATACACGATCAATCGATTTTAAACGAAGTGATCCTATATTACCAAATGTGATAGGCTGGCTCTTCTCCACAGAAATATGACAATACTTGCAACGAAAAGGACAACCCCGTGAGGTCATAATAGGCGCATACCGATCGTGACCATTGGAGATTACCCCGTGCGGGGAAGAGATCTTGTCATAATGCTGAAAAGGCAATTTATGCCAAGCTGGAAATGGCAATCGGTCAAGATCCAAATCGATATCGTTTGGATCAACTGGACAACAGACTGTCAAGCCACCACGTTCGGTTATCACACCCGGCACCTCCGCCAAATCAATACCAATCTGCCAAGCCTGAATAAGACGAACTACAACCCTTTCCCCTTCGGATAAACATATCGCATCAACATTACCACTTCGGAAAAAAGGCGTTGGCAAATTTCTAGCGTTGACACCACCAGCAATAACCAGGATGTCTCGTGAGACAATTTTTGCAGCCTCAGCAACTTCAAGAGCCAACCGTGTTTGGGGAGTAAAATTCGAGCTTATGCCAACCACATCATACCCACCACGGGCAATCTCCGATGCCAATTGATCTTTATTCATCCCTATCCTGATGAGACCATTTGCTTGAACCTCTGATCGATAAAATGTCTCCTCTAAACTATTTTCTTTTGTACCAACCGAAGCATCAAGAACGTCAGTCTCATACCCAGCCGATTCTAAAGCCGAAGCTAAATAAAGCGGTCCGAGCGATCCGTCAGGTCTGGGTGTTTCTATTGACATCAATTGATTAGCTGGATAAACCAGCAACACTTTGACACTTTGTCTCCTCACACTGAGTCTCCTTTTCTTTGATAAAGACCGCTCTAAATTTCTACTGTATCTTATAACATTATTTACTAAACCTTTCAATGTCAGCGGGAGTGGTGAAATATAAGTCATCTTGTCCCAACACTATATACATAGGATAAGCTTTGTTAAACCGATTAAGCATTGGGGTCAAATAATATTCGCCACTTTTTTGATGAAGAACCTTACGATAGTTGAAAATATCAGAATTTAAAACCATCACTCCGCCAGCCGCCATTACTGGCTTACTGGTTGGTTTTCTATGCTCAACTAGTTTGATAATCATACCGTCTTTATTGACCTTAACAACCCCCGTCGGAATTGGTTTTGATATGAAGTGACATAAACAGCTATAATTATGAGATAAACATTTTTTTATTTCAGTTTTAGAGGGAAGCTCATCACCATAAATAAGAATAAATCTTTCTTGCGGTTTAGTGAAAAAATCTTTTACTTGTAATAAGGCATACGCTGGGCCAACCAACCGATCTTGCCTAACGAAAGAAAACGACACGAGTGGAAACTTTTCTTTTAAATATCTTTTAATTTTATTTCCTTGGTACCCAATAACTACAATTATGTGATCTATCGATGGTGGTAAAGATTCTATAATGTGATGAATTATAGGTTTACCCAAAACACTAATAAGAGGCTTGGGTAGTGTGTCAGTTAAACGTCCCATTCGCCGGCCACGCCCAGCCGCTAAAATTACAGCTTTCATAAATTTTAATCAAAACGAAAAATAAAACGTCTGCTAAAAATAAAACTTAACGCAGCCATTGTACCAACAACCAATGTCTGTGACAAAAGATAATAAACACCAAAAATCGATGTTAAAAGATAAATCAAACCTAAACCAATCGGGGCAGAAACAACATACATTAAAATGTGTTTTAAATATTGTTTAGCTAGCGGTTCTGACCGATGCCCTCGAAAAGTATAAAAAAAATTTAGAATAAACATAACAGTCCAACTGACAACTGTGCCCATCACTACAGAAATTATGTACCAAAAATTTAAATATTCAGTCAAGAAGAAAGTTATTATCAAGTTCAATAAAAAAGCAGCCCCTCCTGATAAACCATAAAAAATAAGTTGGATTGGTATGCAACGTTTCATCTCGTAAATAATCTTATCCCTCCATATATAAGTTATATTTTCCACTGGTCGAGAACTTCAAAAATTCTTTGACTGACTCTCTTATCCCATAAGGGTATTTTACCGGGAACAAAAACCGTTCTTTTTAAGTGATTAATAATGTCCTGGCTAGAAGCTTCGTCAATCGGAAATAATTTATTAGAACCAAGCTCTAAAGTGATGGGTCGTTCGGTATTATCGCGCAAGGTCGCGCAAGGGATACCGAGGTGACTGGTTTCTTCTTGAATTCCGCCAGAATCAGTCACCACCCCAATACTCTCCTTAGTTAATTTAACGAAATCAAAATAGCCGGTCGGCTCAATTACTAGTAAATTTTCAATAAGTGGCTTTAATTTATACTCCTCAATTTTTTTGCGAGTACCAGGGTGCAAAGGGAAAATTACCGGCCAAACTTTAGCAATCTCATTAACTAGTAAGAGTACCCTCTCTAAATCTTTCTTACTGTCGATATTTTCCTGACGATGAATGGTTGCCAAAACATAACCTTTAGAAGTTAAGCCAAGATCCTCCACGATTTTAGAGGACATTATTTTATCACGATAAATCTCTAATGATTCAATCATGATATTACCAACTAAATGAATCTTTTCTATTTTTACTCCTTCTCGAAGTAAATTATCTATTCCCGACTGTTCAGTCACAAAATGTAGATTCGATAAATGATCAACAATCGCCCGGTTAATTTCCTCTGGCATTCGTCGATCATAACTCCTCAAACCAGCTTCAATGTGAACTAACTTGACATTATATTTGATCGCCGCCAAAGCGCCGGCTAAAGTTGAATTTACATCGCCAAAAACAATCGCTCCATCAAATTTATGGTGCTTAAATACCTCCTTCATCTTATCAAACATCAAGGCAATTTTTTCTGTGTGCCGTTCCCCACCCGGAGCTAGAAAAATGTCCGGTTTAGGAATGCCAAGTTCTTCAAAAAATACTTCCGACATATTTCGATCAAAATGTTGGCCAGTATGAATAACCACCCAGTCAAATCGAGGATGTTTCACCGACTCGCGTAAAAAAGGAGCTGCTTTAACGAAATTTGGCCGAGTCCCCACTATAACCGCAAAGCGAAGCTTGGAACGTGAAAATAAATTCATAACACAAATTTTTAAAGGCCATAGTATTGCCTCATCCAGTCAATCGTCTTCTTAACCCCAGTCTCGAGATCCACAGTCAGCTTATGTCCCAAATCATGTTCAGCTTTAGAAGTATCAACTCGTTTGTCTTTGGTAGTTAAAATTTCACCCTCTTGATAAGTAATCAACTCGCGTGGCGCTCTAGTATAAGTCCAAATGATATCAGCTAGAGTCTCAATATCGTGCTCTTCCTTGCCGCCGATATTGTAAACTTCGCCTGGTTTAAAATTATCAACAATATTGGCGAGAGTAGTGCAGGTATCCTCGAGATATGTTGAACTTCTAGTGTGACCTTTATAGACCGTAACCGGCAGACCATGAAGTGCATGGTAGCAAAACTTACAGTTGACACTGCGGTAAGGATGATACCATTCTCCCGGCCCATAGGTATTGAACAAACGAACAATGACAGTCTCTGTGCCATGCTTAATGCCTGAGTTTCTTATTTGTTGCTCATTAACCCATTTAGAGAGAGCATAGTCGTTAAGTTGTTTAACCTCTATAGTGTTCATCACCTCCTCCGTCATTACCTCAGGGTAATCCCCATACACTTCCGACGAAGAAAAGTGGACTAACCTAAACCCCAACTTCTCTTGAAGTCGAATAATATTCTTGGTCCCGATAGCATTGGTTCGCCACACTTGTTCATAAAAATCTTCTCCGTTCCATCGCCCAAACTCGGCTGCACAGTGATAGACCAAGTCAAAAGGACCAGCCGCTTCAAAAACCCTCTCAAGCTGGCGATAATCAGCTACGTCGCACCTTGAATATTTAAAATCCCCCTTCGACATCTCATGTTCCCAACCCCGTTCTCCTAAATGATGTGCGAGATCTAACCCAAAAACCGAGTGGCCCCTTTCTAACAGCTTAGTTTTGAGCCAAGAACCAACCACCCCTCGGCTTCCGGTTATAAGTATTTTTGCCATAATATTAAGCTAATTATACACAATAAAAACTCGAGTCAACTATTCTCTATTTTTAATGAGACCCTGCACTACATCGCAGTAAAGTTTATAGAGCGGAATAGCAGTGGAGTCATCTCCTACTTCATCAGCCTTAGCTAGACTAACAGCGTCTTCAAGCGGCATTAAACATATAGAAATTCCTGGATCACTTAACTGGGTTAGCTGGCTGGCTTCTTTTAAAGTGAGTTCTAGTCTAAATATGGATATGGGCGTTTCAACAACTGTATAGCCAATCATTCTACCATCAGATATAAGACGATCTTGCTCAATCTTCAAATCAGCCTTGTTTTCCAAGTTCCGGACCACAGCTCGTTCTGGAGTTTCCGTCTCACCTATATATCCTCCAATTGTTTTTAGGATTACACCCATTTTTTCCGAACAAACTTGCTCTATAAGTAACACTTCGTAGTTGTTGCCCTTTTTTACAAAAGGAAGCACCACCACAGCCGGTGCCGTTTTAACCATCGTATAAATATCTCCATTGGGAGCCTTCCAAGCCATTGCTGTCATAAAGTCAGAAGCAAAAAGCGGCACCCGCAAAGTCTTAAAACCTTTTCCAATCCATTTAATGAGAGTGATCAATAAACTATTCGATTGCCTTTTATTTTTCATTTCTTAATAGCTCTTAATACCAAGTGGCGCCCAAATGGCAGACCTGACCTAGTTAGAAGCTTTTCAAACCAAATAGTCAATTTTCTAAGTGGCGGAATATGTAGAGGCACCTTTAATAAAAAATCCATGTAGGGCCCGTCAATCCAAGAAACACTACTTATCTTTTCGACCCTCAAACCACTCAATTCCAACCATTCTCTCATCGTTTTAGCTGTAAACTCCCTCACATGCGAGTCTCCATGTTTTTTAAGACTATCCTGAGAGAAATGTTTCATGGGGCAAAACTTTCGCACCCTGATTGATCGCAAAAACCTCCCCCACCAAGTGCCATCGGCATTTAAGTTAGGCACGGAAATTACCAACAAGCCTCCAGGAACTAGAACTCTCAGTAATTCCTTTAGAGCCTCCTCTTTATGGAAAACATGTTCAAGGACTTCTCCGCAAATAACTTTATCAAAATATCCATCACGATACGGCAAAGATTCTATCACCGCCGTCTTAAAGTTAACATTTAAGATGTTATTATCTGATTTAAATTGATTAGCCTGGTTGATAAAACTATCCGCAATATCAACACCATGCCCTTCTTCAATACTTTGAGCAAGCTTAAAGACCTGCCGACCGGAAGCACAGCCAACATCCAATATCTTATCTGTTTTTTGAGGTTTAACAAACCTATAAATCTCTCCTTCTCGAAGATAATTAGTTAATCCTATGCGATAGGTGGGCTGAAATTTGATTTGGAGGTAACTACCACCGGCATCTCCACCAATATCCTCCCACATTTCTTTATAATTATTGTCTACCATTATTTATACTTGATGAACTGCTTTATTGATAATTTTTCCAAGCTTCGTCCAAGTTAAATTTTCGCGCACATATTTTGCTCCTTTTCGCCCCAAATCTCGCCTCTGGCTTACCGACATTTCAAACAATTTAACCAAAGCTTCTTCTAATTCTTTTTCAATCCGATCCGGACTGATAATTATAGGGCAATCTTCTCCCTCAAACAACTCCCAAACCGGCCCCACCCTAGTGGTAATAACCGGCAAACCAGTGACTAAATATTCCGGCAACTTAGAGGGAAAGGCATATTCGGTCATAGGAATACTTGGCCTCACTAAAACCAATACGCTTGATCTAACCACTAAAGGTTGAACTTCATCGTGAGGAATTTTGAAAGAAAGATCTGAAATTTCCAACAAATTCAACTTTTTTAGAGTTTCTTCTATCTCTCCCTGACCACTCGACATAATCATATTAAGGCGAAACGGAAAAAGGTTCTTTTCCTTTATCCGCGACAAAACATTCAACAACTGGTCCAAACCCTGGTAGGCTTTAGCATTGCCGGTATAGCCAACAACAAAGGTATCATTGTCCTCCACCGGCGTCTCCATATTGACCTGATTTTCCGCTACACCACCGTAGACAACAACCGCTTTCTTAAGTTTTGGTCCGTAAAAATCAACTAATTTCTGTGATACCGCAAAAACTAAATCGTAAAACCTTATCAGTAAATTTATTTTCCTCTGCAAGAGCTCGCTTTTAGGACGACTCATGAGCCCCTGATAATGCATTTCTGAGGCATAGAGTCCATGTAAGTCAATTGCTATTTTAACTCCTGTAAAAAACTTGATCCACACCGGCAGATCAATTTCAATATCAGTGGCCACCACCACCAATTCTATCTTTTCGGTCTTGACCAGCCTGGTAAAAAATTTAATTTTTTGTAGCAAACCAATCTCGGGATATTTAAAGAAGAGACCGGTAAAACCACGACATGAATCAGGAGCCGATAAAATAACCTCATGTTCTTTTTGTAACTCTGTAACAAAACCACAAATCCTAATAGGTGTACCTCGTTTAGGATTAGCTAATGATTCCCTGGTGATAAAAAGCACTTTTTTCATAAAGCTAATTGGTTATAGTGTTAGACAACTTGTCTACTAACAATTTCAAACTATGTTCGGCTACAACCTTCTCTCTATTACTCTTTCTTAAGTTAGCTTTAGTTTCTTCTACGGTGTTGAGGGCCTGCTCTAATTTGTTCTCAAAATGACGAATATTATCACTATTATCAACCACTGTCACAGCCTCGCAAGCCATAGCCTCGAAAATAGTCTTGTCCATACTCCCTGTCGGAGTTAAGTTGACATAAACATCCTTGCTCTGAAAAAAATCTCGAGCCTCTTCTTGGTTAACCGCCGGAATAAATATAAGATGTCCCGAATTTAAAATAGGAATAGCCATTTGGCGCAACTTTTGTGCATAGACCTGATCTTTTTCATTAGCAGGAGACCCAATTATATAAGCTTTAAAATCAAGACCTAAATTTTTAAGGCCGATTAGAGCTTCAATAAATAAATCCACTCTCTTTACTGGAGATATTCGACCAAGCATGAAGACAGATCCCCCTTCCCGCTTATTATTATGAGGAGGGTGGAAAAAATCAGTATCCACACCAACTGGCATCAAAATAGCCTTCTTAAACCGGGCGGTGTAAGAGTCCGGTGAAGTGCAAAAAACTTTAGTACTAAAGTAAACCGCTAGCCTAGTTAGCCAGTTGCCTTGCCGATGATTACGCCAGAAAAATATCTCTTTACCTAGTAAATACCATAAGGGCTTGCCCAACAAAACATACTCTTGATTCATATGGACAAAAACCTTTTCATAGTTTGCTCTTTCATTCCAAATATATTTAAAAAGTCTAAGGGTGTACTTGATTTTTGACAAACCGTCTTCTTTGCCAAGCGATAAAACCTTAATATTAGACGGCAAGTTATGTTCACCCGTGAAAAGACAAATAACGGTGATGTGGTCAAATTTGGCCGAAAACTTTTTCAGCCAATTATGAAAAAAACCCAAGACCGGGTCATTTACATCAACAGACTGAGTTATAATTAGTAGTTTCATTTATCATTCTATATTCTTCCTCGTTAGAATATCCTTACCATAAACTCCTGTTAACAAATCGAGATCTTTTTTAGTTTCTATTAACAATGAGTTGTTTTTTTCTTCATTGGCCTTCAAAACTTGTAGCCCCAACACGTCATCAGGTCTATTTTTTTCATAAAAATCCACAAAAGCAGCAAAATCTTTAATGAAACAGTGGCCACCGGCGCCGCGACCACTTTTATGAATCGGATTCAAGTAAGTCGGCCCGGTATCAGGATCGGCACTCATAGCTTCTTTCACCACCTCCCAGTCAGCCCCAATGTCCGTAGATAGATCATAAAGGACGTTGGAAAAAATAACCCTGACATATCCTAAAACGTTGCGGCCGTATTTAATCGTTTCAGCGTCAACCGAAGAGCAAATCTTTTCGTACCCCGCTTTCGGTAAAACACTCATAACCAACTTGGCTTTCTCGTGGTAAGTAGGAGAACCCAGCGGCACCCCAACAATGTTTCTCGCCGGGTTAGCCGCGTCATGAGCAGCCGTAGCTTCAGTTAGAAATTCCGGCGAGTTTAAGACAAAAATCTCAGGATAAAGTTCCTGCAAGTGACCAGTGGTACCCGGTAAAATCGTAGATTTGATAACAGCAATTTTGTCTTTACCAACTAACCCCAAAACCTCTTTTATGATGGAGTAGTCAAACCCCTCGGGTGTAGTAGGTGTGGGGACGGCAATAAAAACAACGTCACACTCTGCTATAGCGTCTCGATTGTCGATATATGGTTTTTCCATCGCATAGCGAGTAACCACAAATCCCCTCTTCTCAAAATCATCAGCATAATTTTTACCGATCCAACCTTGACCAATAAATCCGATCTTTAAATTCATAGTATTCTATATTAACCTCTCCCAAGACTCCTTGTAAAGAATCAGATTTTCTTTTTCCGTTGGCAGGTTAGAAACAGCCTCCTTGGCTTTACTCCCCAGACTTTCCCTCCTTTTCTCATCCAGCATCAAACCGGCCATGGCCGCGACCAACTCTTCCTCATTTGAATCTACGATTAGTCCATTTTCTTGATCAAGAATAACTTCCCCAGCACAACCAACATCAGTCATAATGATAGGCAAACCAAAACTGGCGGCTTCTACCACCACCAAACCCCAACCTTCACTAGTAGAAGTAAGTAAAAAAACGTCAGCTGACTTGTAAAGATTCCTCATCTCCCTTACTTGGCCAAGGAAAATCACCTTATCTTGCAAGTTTAGACCCCGTACTAACTGTTGCAACTTGTTTTTTTCTGGTCCATCTCCGGCTATTTTTAAAACAACATTGGGGTACCTTTTTACCACTCCAGCCATCGCTTTTATTTGCAAAGAAATATTTTTTACGGGCACTAAACGAGCAACTGTAAAAAAAACAAATGGATCATGGGGCAGATAATCTTTTTTACCTTCTACAGTGTGAGGATATGAAGAGTAGACCGGAATAATGTAAATTTTAAACTCTGAGATTTTAAAATTGTCTATTAAATGTTGTTTGAGCCTTTGACTCACCACCCTAATACCGTCAGCTCTTTTAATGTTAAAAGCAAAGATTAGCCGTCTAAAAAAATTCCCTTTTTCAAATCCATGTATTTGAATCTCTAGTTTTAAATCATACCTCCAAGCAATCAGCCACGCTAAAAAAGCTAGATAGTAATTATCTTGAACAGTGATAATGTCAAAACCCCTTCTGGCAGTAATAACTAATCTGGCATATAAGCGGAACCACTGAACAATTTTATTTGACCCCGCTAGGCCAGACACCGCCACTTTATCACTTAAAGCAACGAATTCATCTTTACGACTAGGGACAAAAACTAGATACTTTGTCAAAAACTGGCTCTGAGCCAATAGTCGCTTCGCCAGTCCCGAGCTGGGAGTAAGGGCACTCTGATCAAGACCTAAGCTTATAATTTTCATATTAATTGCTCAAACTGACGAACGATGTCGTCATAAGACCAGGTCAAGCTGAACTTGGATATATTTTCCTGGCACTGCTTATAATGACAAACATCTGCCATTAATAAAATCTTATCCGATATATCATTAGCATCAAAAGGGTCCACGTATAAAGCTCCATCTTTCATAATATCTTTGATGCCATTGTCTTTGGTCAACACAACGGGTTTATTAAAAGAGGCAGCCTCAAGGGCTAGATTAGGACTAACTTCTGAAAAAGAAGGAATAATAACGGCGTAACAGTTTTTTATTTCCCGAAAAAGGTCTTCTTGGGATTGTTGATTTAAAATTTTTAATTTAAGAGTTTTGTCTTTTATTTGAGCCTGGCTGAATGCCTCTTTAAGTCCAGATAGATTTTTTAAAAAAATATCCCGCCCGGCGGTTATAAATACTTTTTCCGCTAACCCTTGGTTATTTAAACCTAAACCAGCTCGGCTAAACACAAAACTGTTTTGAATAATAACTATTTTAGACCTGGGTATTTCATAGGGTCCTTGCCAAATCCCCGACTGCCACTCAGTGCTGAAAACAACACAACTAGCTGCTTTAATTACCTTTTTAGTGATAAAAAAAACCACTTTATCTTTAAAAGAAACCCTAAAGTTTTTCTTATAAAACTCTGACAGTTGAATTCTGGTCTGAGTTCTCTCTACAAAACTCTCCCACAAAAAGTCCCCACCAATCCTTATTATCAACTTTTTCCCAAACAGAAAGCTAACAACTGCCGCCGGCAGTCCCACACTAAAAGTATCCAGGGCTAAAATACAGTCTGCCCCTCTAATTTTTCGACCCAACCTCACAAGATAGAGAATATGACGAATTATTACCGGCCATTTTAAAAATTCGCCAAAACCAACAACGATCACATTTTCTCCCTTGTCTTTCCAAGCTTTTTCTAAATTTTTGACGTAAGTCGCTGGGCCGCCAATGTCCGGGGGGTATAAAGGGGTGGCAATAACTATTTTCATAATGTTTATCTAGAAAAAAAGGTGTGGAAAATCAAACTCATGTCTTTAACGATCGTCTCCCAACTGTATTTTTTTTCAATCAACTGCCGAGCCTGATGTATTATTGGTCCAACTTGTTCTTTATTCTTATCATCTAACACGAAAGATAAGGCAGTGGCAATCGACGCCGGGCTGTCGGGTTCAACTGCAAAACCAGTGACTCGATCAGTGAGAAAATCGGGAATACCACCCACCAAGGTTCCCACGACCGGTACCCCCACCGCCATTGCTTCTAAAAAGGCATTACCGAGACCCTCCGTCCGAGATGGTCGAATAAACACCTCGCCAGACTGTAAAAAAGCCGGTAGGTCGGCTTGGGACACTAACCCCTGCCAAACCACACGCCGAGCTACCCCCAACTCATCCGCCAAAGCTTTGAGTTTATTCTCCTCTGGCCCCACCCCGGCAATGTGAAAAGTCACATCAGCCGGCAACAGAGGCAAAGCTTTAATGACTAAATCCAAACCATTTTTATGAACCAACCGCGAGGCGGTCACTATTTTTTTACCGGTCTCCGTCGGATTACCCCCCCGTTCGTCTCGAGTGAATTTATTTAAATCGACACCGTTGGGGATAACCACCACTTCGCCCGTCGCCCCCATCCTTCGGGCCCACACGGCTAAATAAGTGGAAATACACTGAATATTGTTAGCTTGAGTGAAAATACTACTCCACCAACGCTTAATCACTCGAACCTTTCTTTCCACTTCGGCCAAATCATCCCCTTCCTGCAAGGTTAAAAGGTAAGGCACCCTCGGAAACCGAACTTTAAACCGGGCGGCCGCCAAACCACCAAAACTAGCCATAATGGCCCAGACCCCGTTGTAGGGCTTTCTCGAGTGCAACCGAGTGGCCAAGAAGGCTCCTCCCCAGGCTAACCACAGCTTATCCACCGGTAATCCCCAACCTAGGCGATACACTGTTGCGCGCCCCACCTGCTCCCGGCGGGGTAGCTTACGGTCGAGCCTAGCCGTCAGCACATCAAAATCATACTCCGTTAGGCGGTCGGTGATTTCTTTAACTGCCACTTCTGCTCCGCCAACGAGTGGTAAGTAAGCGGTGGAAAAAATTAGAATTCTCTGGCGTTTAACTTCAGCCATACTACTTTTTAACATCCAACATTTGTCGCAACACCTCTTCTGGAATTTCTTGCTTGTCAGTGGGCCCTTTAGGAGCGGGGGTCGAGGTCGACAGCTGGTCCACCAGTGCTACCGGTTTCTCCACTGGAACAGTTTTTACTTTTGGTTGATCGGACCGGTTCTGCATTAATTCTTGAAGAGCACTCCGCAGAGCGTCTCGACTTTTTTCAGTACTCTTGGAATTATTAGCAACTTGCACGGAACGCTCTTTCAAATGACCTAAAGAGACGGCCGAGCGCTCGGTAATTTTAATGGCCTGATGGCTGGGGACCACCGGGGCCAGATTCGGCTCCTGACGCTGATTATTAGACGGCGCCGGCTGATGAGTCGGGGCTGGTTTAGACTGGGGGCTCGGCTCCACCTTAGGCCGAGACTCACGGGGCCGTTCCTCAGCCCGCCGGCCATTATTACTGGGAGCTGAGTTAGAACTCGTTCTAGGACGGTTTGAGGCAGAATTATGATTACTCTGACTACTTGAGGTCGCGTGAAGTTCCATGACCTCACTTTCCACCTCCGCCCGGGGCTTGGTAAATTTACTGCGCGACCGCCTCACCACTTCCTCTTTAAAAGACGTCTCCAGAGCGGGAATCGGGGGCAAGGTTACAGCCGAAAAAGGTTTAGACCCAATCCCATCGATCATCAGACTCATATATATTTGAGCAAACCCTAAGCTCACTAAGTCTTCCTTGGTAAAGGTGGGAAAGAAAACTTTTTCAAACACTTCCGCATCAAAAGGACCTACCCGAAAAACCACCGTCGTACCAACGTTACCAAAAACCGCATCCCGCACCTCTTCCGGCATTTGCTCTATGTACTGGTGCGCAATCGTGAGCGACAGTTTATATTTACGCGCCTCGGATAAAATATCGGCAAAACTTTCATTGGCAAAAGATTGAAACTCATCTACGTACAAGTAAAAAGGTGGTAGCTTGGTCATTTCGGCGTCCGACACATTGGCTCGGGACATCGCGGCCAAGTAAATTTTGGTGATGAGCATTGAGCCGATCAGGTTAGCGTTCCCCTCCCCAATTAAACCTTTGGACAAGTTAATGATGACGATTTTTTTCTGGTCCATTAATTCCCGAAAATCAAAAGATGATTTGGTTTGGCCCAAAATGTTGCGAATGAGCGGATTGGACGTAAACTGCCCAACTTTGTTTTGAATAGCCGGCGTCGCCTCGGCGGCAAAGCGCTCGGTGTAATTGGCAAACTCGTCGACCCAGAAGGAGCGAACGCCCGGGTCGGTGACACAAGCCACCACTTTTTCCCGAAACTTTTTATCGGAAATCATTTTATTGACCGAAAGCAGGGTTGAGCCCGGGTACTCTAGCAAAGCCAAAATAGTGTTGTTTAAAATATACTCCATCCGAGCCGACCACGCGTCGACCCAGATTTTTTTGAAGGCACTCATGAGACCCGCCGCCACCAAGTGGCGGCGGTCTTTACCCACATCCTCCATCACGTTAAAGGCAATTGGGTAATCTAAATCAAACGGCGCAATGTAAAGCACATCGTCGAGACGCTCTTTCGGAATGTATTCGAGTAACAACTCTGCCGTTTTACCGTGCGGGTCGATAAAACACATCCCCTCGCCATTTTTAATATCTTGAATGGCCAGGTTCTCGAGCATCGTCGATTTGCCCATACCAGTTTTCCCGATCACATACATATGACGGGCCCGATCTTCCGACTTGATACCGAAAGTAATTTTTCGGCCCCGAAAGTCGGTTTGAGCAAAATAATTTATGTGAGAAGACTGATCCATAAATAAGAGTAAGACTAGACTAAAGTATAACGCTTACTCCCATATTTACAAAGGGAAAAAGCCATAAGGCTGATCAATTAGAGCGACATTTTCTCACGCCTTACTCCGCTTTATAAACTTCTCGAGTGTATTTGTTGGATGGATCCCACATCATCCAAGAGGTCAGACCCAGGTCATAAGTGGCCTTAATCTGAGCGGTGACCATGGCCGGCGTGTAGACTACTGGATAGTCAAAATCTTGCAACCACGGCCTAATTTTGGACCGATTATAAGCCTTTTTAGTGTAAAGTTGAGGGGTAGTAGAAGCGATCGGTTCGCCAGCCAGCGTGGCGACTTTAGTGGAAGTGGCCTCGGTTCGGCTGATAGCTGTGGTGAGGGCATTAGTAATAATTTCGTAAGGATACGAATTAGGATTAGCGTAGCCACCAAAACCATTGTAATAATGGGAAGGGTAAATCATGGGGGCGACATAATCAAAGTGAGGTAAAGTTCTTTCCCACACCTGGCCGATACCTACGTCCACAAAACTCGAGGTGGTCATCCCAAACACATCAGCTGAAATAATCATCCCGGTGGGCTTGAGCTTTTGATTTAAGTAAACAAAAAATTCTTCCAGTACGGCCGGCTTGGGTCTATTCCCGGACAAAGGAAAATGAATATCTTGCATATTACCGTCCGAGGGAAAGCGGATGTAATCGAAATTTAGTTCATCCACCCCTTGCTCATAAGCATCAGTGGAAATATCCACAATATGATCCCACGCCAAGCGCGAAGCCGGATCGATGTAGTTGATCCCCTTCCGATCAGCCCACAAACGGCTGGTATCCGTTTCGTTTTTTACCGCCTCCGCCGGGTGGTGCCCCGCAAAAAGTGGATCTTGGAACACAGTTACGCGACCGATGACGTAAATATTTTCCGCATGCATGGCTGTGGTAAGCTCGGCCAAGTCACCCAGCGGGCACTTGGACACCGCGTAAGACTGGAGGCTTTCGTTCTGGGGGTTGAAACTAAGCGCACCGGTATAATCTTTTAAGTCCACTACGATAGCGTTTAACTCGGTTTCTTTCACTAAGTTGATTAATTTTTGACGCAAGCTCGGGGTACCAGCCACACAACTGGTCATATAGACAGCTTTCAAAGGTTCCGGAGTTTCCAAATGAGGCACCGGTTCGGGTTCACTTTCCTTGTCTGCCCCCAAAGCCCAAGCCTGGCTAGAATAAACCGGCATAGTGTATTCCATGTTTGGTGTCTGTAAAAACTGCCAAGCTAAAAAAGCCGCCAGAGCGACTAGAATTGCCACACCAATGATTACGGCCAAGCTGCTGTAGCTGGTCTTCATGAGGCTCAAAGGGAAAGCCCGTATCCTACGAGCGACTATTATCGTCTGGTAATGAATCCTCGGCCTCTATCACCACGGTCTCGGCCACGGCCGCCACTTCCGGATCGGCCAAATTTTTCTGCACCAATTCGTCATAGCCCTCTTCGTAAAGCTTGTTGGCATAATGATTGCCGGTAAAACCCAAAATGGCAATTAGTAAGCCCAAGGCCACATACAAGGTATTGGTCCAAGCGTCCGGCAGACCACTAAAAAATACCAGCCCGACAATTAATAAACCCAAAATCGCACTAGCCCGATTGCGTAATATAATGCTTCTCATATAAAGCTCATTCTACTAAACCAGGCGACTATTTCAAGCTACTAAAAGTTCCGACACGGCGGTCACATCCCCCGCCCCCATCACCATAATAAGATCACCTTGGCCGGCGACCCCAGCCGCCTCAGCAGCGGCGGTAAAATCCGGCACAGTTTCCACCGCTTGATGACCAGTGGCCCTTATAGCTTTAGCTAAGTCAGCGCTGTCGATACTGCCATCACTGGTTTCCCGCGCCGCGTAAATAGGCAACAGGATTACCCGGTCCGCGAGCACCAGCGCCTCGGCAAATGGTAATAAAAAATCTTTCGTCCGTGAGTATAAATGTGGTTGGAAAATAGCCACCACTTGCCCACCCTGCACCTCTTCGCGGGCCGCCTGCAAAGTAGCTCTAACTTCATCCGGATGATGAGCGTAGTCATCATAAACCCGCGCCCCAGTGGCCGTGACACCTTTAAAGTCGAACCGCCGCCAGGTTCCGGAAAAACTATTTAAAGCTTTGACTGTTTCAACTTCGTTTAAGTTGCAAGCCAGGGCCACACCCAGGGCCGCTTTAGCATCAGCCACCAAATGAGCCCCAGGAAAACGTAAAGCCAAGCCCTCGACAGTTTGGGTTGGGTAATCTACCACCTTCGCTACCACTCCCGCTAAAACTGGTTTTAGATGAGGATCAGCTGTATCACAAACAATAAAACCATCGGCCGGTACTTTGTGCGCTAGCTCCCGAAAAGCCGCCTGAATATCAGCCAAGTCTTTGTAGTAATCCAGATGATCAGCTTCGATATTAGTGATAACCAGAATTTGGGGTGTTAAATTTAAGAAGGAGCGACGATACTCACAAGCTTCGGCAATGAAATATTTTCCAGTTCCAGCCACAAAATTTGACTGAAAATCCTTCAAAAAACTGCCCACAACCACCGTCGGATCAAGTCCAGCGTCGAGAAAAATTTTAGCCAACATGCCAGTGGTGGTGGTCTTACCGTGGGTGCCAGCCACCGCAATCGTGTATTTATCGCTACTGATCATCCCCAGGGCTTCAGGATAAGTAAGCATCGGTAAACCAAGTTCCTCCGCTTTGGCAAATTCCGGGTTCGAGGGGGGCACAGCAATGGTGTAAATAACCAAATCCGCCTCAGCTGGCACCTGGTCGGCCTTATGGCCAATGTAAATAGTAGCACCTAGTTTTCTTAATTCTTCCGTCACTAAAGTTTCCGACTGGTCGGAACCGCTAACGATTTTGCCCTCCAACATCATCATGCGAGCGATAGCTGAAACACCTATCCCCCCAATACCAATAAAGTGAACTTGCTTTGTCCGCCGTAGCTCAAGCGAAGGAATGTTTATATTATTTAAATCAACCATACGCTCAATTAAAACATTTTCTGATAACTAAAACAAAATTAACCCCTGACCTGCTTAAGCAGGTCAGGGGTTTCTAGAGTCTATACAATTTCGGTACAGACTAATGATTAAAGTGACGCAGGCAGGCGAGAGAACACCTGACGACCACCATCGCCCCACCCGTTCGAGCGCTCGACAGAGAGCGCAGAGACGAACCAGCCGTCGCCGTTCCAGTACACGTAGACCGTACAAAGCAAACTATTCTGGTCCTTGACGTAGAAAATGTTGGCTCGGCCGTTGTTAAGCAAGGGACCAGACTCACCGCTTCTCTGCTTCTCCATCAAGGAGAACATCTCCGTCAAGGTGGTTTCGGCTTTTGTTTTGCCGCCAAGTTCGGCGATAATCTGTATGTCCAGGGAGGACTGCCGAAGCTTGTCGTAGTGGAGCGTGGTTTCTGATATCGGCTCTTCGATTTTGCCTTTCCCCGACAGGAACCAGGTGGTGAAGTTATTGCTGAAATTCGAGCAAATCCCTCCGTCTTTTTTGAGAAGGAATCTGTCTTTGGCAACGAACGGCTCCGTGGTAGCGGGAATAATGGTAGTGCCGACGAACTCGAGGAGGTCAGCTCGAGATTTTTCCGTCGACCTTAAATATTCATCACAAATTCGATCAACCCCCTCGGTCATAACTCTCAGACCCTCAGGAGTATTTAACCACCTCAGGATTTTTTCCGGTTCCACTCCCCGCCGCGCCATCGTCTGAGCGAAGACATTAAACACCTCGCCAGCAAGGGCTACCGCTTGCCTGGCTTCTTTCCATTCATCTCGCATATCAAACTCCTTTCAGTCTTCCCTCATTTCGCCCTATGCGAAACCCCAGAAGACTTTTCCTCCTTAGTTATACTGTACAAGACATAATCTGTCAATTTTTTTCACAAAAGGGACTACTGAAAAGAACTGGATGATGTGCAACTCCACTGGCAGAGTAAAATTAAGGACGCACAGCAATAAATCTCCCCTTCCAAGCAGTCAGGAACTTTTTAGCCAGCAAGCGCTGGTAAATTTTATGCCGCTCCTCAGTATCAGGATCTAAAACTTCAGCCGTGGTGTTGGTAAGCGATAGCAAGACCACCAAGTGCCCAGCTCGCCCTGGCTCATATTTAGAAAAAACAGAAGCCATAACTGGTCCTTTCTTTAGCTCTTCTTTAAGAAGACTTAGAGCCTTAGCTTTTTCTTCTTTGGCTAAATCATAAGCGCGAGACTTCTTAAAGCCGTAAATTTTAGCCAAACCCACGAGCCCCGAGTGTCGCCAACCCACGCCTTTTATATAAGCCCGGCGGTTTAACCCTACTTGATACAATTTATTTAAATCCGGCAAAGGCCGTTTCGGCTGAGACCCAGAGGGTGGGTAGCAACGCATGAGCATCAAGAGACTGACCACTCCGCAACCAGCCTTTTGCCAATTTTTATTTTTCAAATCTAAATATTGGGAGAGTAAAATTGACTCAGCAACTTTCATTTTATTTCAATTTAGAATGGCGATAGATAGCAAGAATCGGCCGGTATTTACCGCTGCCTGTTTTAGCGAAAGTGTAGTAGTGCTTCCCCGGTACATGCTTTTGCCAAATATTACTGACCGCCTCCTCAGCGCCTAAATAAAATCCCAGATGATCGTGGGTAAAACTGCCATCAACCGAAGGACCCCAAACTATGACCGCTCCCGGCTCTAAGTTTTTAGTTTTTTTCCAACCGGCTATTTCCAAAGCTTTCACCGTTCCAGTCACGGTAGAGTGAAGCCGGTCAACCAAACCAAACATACTGAGCACACCCGACACAAAAAAAGCGCAAGATAAATCCCCAGCCCGAGTGATATCTTTTTTCTGTCCATCTACTTCAGCGTAAATGGTCTGAAACATTTTCGTGCCCACACTTTTTTCCACCACCGTAAGCAGGGTGTCGAGAGTAAGTGGTTTGACTTTAAGCTTTTTGGTTTTTATTTTGGCCATATTAAATTTGCCCTACCAGTGTAACAAATTGATCATTCCTCTCATATTCATTCTTAAAAACCCCAAAACTGGCCGCGCCGGGCGACAGTAAAATCAGGTCGCCTGCGGTGGCCGAGATTTGAGCCTGATCAAGAGCTTCGGTCATGGAGGTCACCTCTACCACTTCGATTTCAGACGGCAAAACCGCTTTAATCTTTTCAGTGGCACTGCCTTTAAATAAGATAAATTTCTTCACATAAGTCGGCATTAATCTGGCATACTCTGAAAAATCGAGTTCCTTATCCGCCCCACCACCAATCAAGATAATTTTCCCTTGGTAGTCAGGAAAAGCTTTGACCGCCGCCATCGCCGCGTCGGGAGTAGTGGCATTGTTGTCGTTATAAAATTTGATACCTTTTTTCTCGCCTAAGTATTCCAAGCGACCAGGAACGCCGGGGAAAGTCTCAATTCCCCGTTTAACATCTTCAACCTCAAGACCCAAAGCAATCGCTGCCTCATAAACCAAAGAGGCGTTGTAACGATTATGGGCGCCCAGCAACTTCACTGCCCAGCCAACCGGCAAAGTATGACCTGCAATAATTAAATGACTTTTTATTTTATCTTTATACTGCTCTAACACAGCTGACTCGGCTTGCTCACCTAAAACCAAAAAATCTTCCGCGTGTTGATTGAGGAAAATATTAGCTTTATCAGCCAAGTACAAATCCATATTATTCTGATAATAGTTTTGATGATCCTGCATAAAAGTGGTAAAGATAGCCACCTGCGGACTTAAACCCGCTTCACCAAAACCCTGCAACTGCCAAGAATCCAGCTCCAACACTACATAATCCCCTGCTTTGACTTTTGACAGTAAGGGTAAAGTAGCAATACCGCGCACATTACCACCTAAGTAAACCACCTGGTTGGCCGCTTTCAACACCTGTTCCAACCAATGAGTCACCGTGCTTTTACCACGAGTACCAGTAACACCCACTGTCACCACTCCAGGTGGCGCCAGCTCCAGGAAAAGTGAAGCATCCATTTTCACTGGAATACCATTTTTTTTAGCTTCCGCAATAAAAGGCGAATTTAGTGGTACCCCAGCGGCTTTGATAATTAGATCCTGATTAGTAAAATCCTCTAAGCGGTGTTCACCTAAAACATAAGTAATATTGTCATACTCCGACAGCTGGTCTAAAGAATCTTTAAGATCAGTAGCCGATTTCAAGTCGGTGATAGTAAGTTGGGCCCCAGCTGCCGCTAAAAAACGAGTCACCCCGATGCCGCGCCCTAACAGGCCAAGACCGAGCATAGTTATTTTTCTGCCTCTAAAATAATCACTATCATCCATCCCCAGATTGTAGCAGGCTAAGTCAAAAAATTGAAATGTAAAAACAAGCCCTACGACCGCCCAAAAATGTCATAAAAATCGGGGCACCACACTAGCACCCCGACTGAGGTCGACTTGAATCCTAGTCATAGAGTAAGACGCAGCTAATTTCGTCTAGCCCTTCCTTAATTCCAAAAGCTTTCAGTTCTTCTTCCAGTCTACTCAAAAACAAAAGATCCGGATTTTTGTTTAAAACTGACAAAGCACAAGAAAGCGATCGGTAAGAGTTGGTCACCCGACAATTACTTTCAATCATAAATACTGATTGCCGCTCTTTGGAGTTGTAAACTTCAAAGAACGGGATTATAGAATTGAAGTGATTATATACAACAAAAGTGTCACCCCACTTTTGTTCAAGTAGTCCTTGGATCTGGACCACTAACTCTCTGACCTCGGCGGTAAACTCGACTGATTGACATTGCCGGTCAAATTGACTAACCACCATCTTCAGTCTCATACCTCCTCCTCGCCTTTTAATCTCAACCAAAAATCCTCACTGTATTTAGTATGGCGGTGGAAGTAGTGATAATCAAAGACTTTATTCCACAAGGAATAAAGAGAAAAAGTGGTGCGCAGTCTCTGCTGTAACTAAAGCTTCCCCCGACACTAAAGTTAGGGTGAACAGAGCTGGTGAGTAAAGTAAGGCTTTGGAGATTAAATTATTTAAAAAAATTTTGTAGAAATTTCCTTTAAAGTACTGCTATGTGGAGAGTCCGCAAGGAAACCGACCTAAGGGATAGTTCTTAAAAGTGTCCCACATTAAAAATCTTTAATTAAAAAATTAAAAATAATAATATCAAAATTACTATTACGCTTATTGGAGTAATTATCCACAGTAAAATCATTTTTTTGAATAATTCGGATATATCTTTAGGTAAATTAGAATAGTTCTTTAATAAATACCAATTACTCCAACTAGCAATATTAGAATAGTAAAAAAAATTACTTTGTTTGAGTTTAACAAAATATGATTTAGGAAGTACATTTAAATTAGTGTATTTTGTTTCAAATAAATTAATAATTTTTTTTAATATTTTTTCTTGAATCCTAAGTACTATAACCAAGGTTACTATAATAAAAACAAATAGAATTGATGCAAAAACTTTATTATCTAATATTGTCATATTATAAAAGATTTATTTAAACTTATCACTCTATAATCTCTTGGTGCACGTACCCCTCCGTCGCTAAAGCTTTGGCGGGCAAAGCAGGACTCGAACCTGGGACCTCGTCATTATTAGGTAAAAAGCGAGATTCGTAAGCTTTTTACCGCTCTGTTAAAAATATTAGCTAACTGCCGGGTAAGGTGCGCGATCCAGGACTCGAACCTGGGACCTCGTCATTATCAGTGACGCGCTCTAACCACCTGAGCTAATCGCGCACTTTACCAATCAAATTGGAGCTAATATTTTTTAAAAGAACCACCTGAGCTAATCGCACAAACACCACGAAATATACCAAAAATCCAACCTAAAAACAAGAACGGCTGACTGAAACAAAAAAGCGTCTTGCCCCGGCTTTTCGCCAAGGCAAGACGCACACGCCGATCCAAGTAACCATAACACAACAGCTACTTGGCGGGTAAAATTACTCTACGTCGGCCCTTAAGTGGGCCGGAGCTACCCAAACTTCCTGGTAGCTCCCTGGATTAGCCTCGAGCCACTCCGGGCCGTATTCCCTCTCCTCGCCGTCTTCGACGACGAGGACTCTCTGGACCTCCCCGTCGGGGTGGGTCCGATAAACGACCGGCTGATCCATCGCCGAAACAACAAACCAACCAAGCACTGCCGTCATCAGCAAAATGATGCCGACTCCGGCGGAGGCTTCCAAAACACCTTTCAAAAACTTTTTGGAAGCCGACTGCTTCCTGACTATTGAGTTCATTCCTCATCCTCCCATTTTCAAACTCTAACTTAATATTAGCACGTTTGGAAATTTATGTCAATAAAGCTGAGCTAGACCTAAAAAACGCCCAACTTGGGCGTTTTTTAGGAGTTTTCCACTTATAGTATTTAAATCCAAGGTCAAAAAAGTCTGCGATCTTTTCCGGTGTTCCGTTCACTCGGGCGATAGGTGCGCCCGAGGTCACCGATTCATGTTTAGAGTCATAGAATCATCACTCCATCCACCAAAGGTGAATGATCAACCGGATAAGCTCAAATATTTTTCAATATTCGAACGTCCAAATGGAATAGTTCCACGACCAGCTTCCGCTAGCCGTGCCTTGTTACGACTTAACCCTTGTCACCGAGCTTACCTTAGGCCCACATAAGTGAGACTTCGGGTATTCCCGGCTCCCCTGGCTTGACGGGCGGTGAGTACAAGACTTGAGAACGTATTCACCGCGGTATAGCTGACCCGCGATTACTAGCGATTCCAACTTCATGAGGTCGAGTTGCAGACCTCAATCCGAACTGGGGCCACTTTTTTAGGATTAGCTTAGCCTCTCGGCGTCGCGACCCGTTGTAGTGGCCATTGTATCATGTGTGTAGCCCAGGATGTCAAAGGGACATGCTGACTTGGCGTCATCCCCGCTTCCTCCCATCAAAGATGGATAGTCTCGCCTGACACTTGTAACAGACGATGAGGGTTGCGTTCGTTTCCCCACTTAAGGGAACAACTCAAGCCACGAACTGACGACAGCCATGCATCACCTGCCCAACCGTCTCTTGTGAAGAAGTCTCGAGTTTCCCCGGGACGTCGTTTGGGTTTCAAACCCTGGTAAGGTTCTTCGTTTAGTTACGAATTAAACCACATGATCCACCGCTTGTGCAAGTCCCCGTCTATTCTTTTGAGTTTTAGCCTTGCGGCCGTACTTCCCAGGCGGTTCTCTTAACGCGTTAGCTTGGCCTCTCAGAGGGTCGATACTCCGAAAAGCGAGAGAACATCGTTTAGGGCGTGGACTACCGGGGTATCTAATCCCGTTCGCTACCCACGCTTTCGTGTCTCAGCGTCAGAAGTGCGCCAGCCTGCTGCCTTCGCTTTCGGTGTTCCCCATGATATCAACGGATTTCACCCCTACACCATGAGTTCCACAGGCCTCTCGCACTCTCAATAGTCTGGCCGTTTCTTTCGCATCTCTCGGGTTAAGCCCGAGGCTTTAACAAAAGACTAACCAGACCGCCTACACACCCTTTACGCCCAGTAATTCCGGATAACGCTTGGGGCACTCGTATTACCGCTGCTGCTGGCACGAGTTTAGCAGCCCCTTATTCATGAGGTACCGTCACACTAATTATATAGCTTCTTCCCTCATAAAAGAAGTTTACGCACCTAAGTGCTTCATCCTTCACGCGACGTCGCTCCATCAGGCTTTCGCCCATTGTGGAAGATTCTCGACTGCGGCCACCCGTAGGTGTATGGTCCGTGTCTCAGTACCATCGGTGGGGGTCAGGCTCTCACCTCCCCTAGACGTCATAGCCTTGGTAGGCCATTACCCTACCAACTAGCTGATATCCCGCAGGCCGCTCCAGAAGCGATAAATCTTTACCCCTAAGGGACCATCATGTATTACCCGACCTTTCGGCCGGCTATTCATGACTTCTGGGTGCGTTCCTACGTGTTACTACCTCGTTTGCCGGTCCGCCCGAAGGCGGCCCTCGACTTGCATGCCTTATCCACGTCGCCAGCGTTCATCCTGAGCCAAGATCAAACTCTCAAAGAAAAGCGAAACGTTTTAGTTTACTCACTAAAAGTGAGTAAACTAAAGCTGACTCTGGTCAAGCTGATAAAATCGGCCAGCCGAGTCTAGTTTCGCATGAACGGAACACTAGAAAAAATAACAGAAACTTTTTTTGCGTTTGGATCTAAATTTTCAATGACCGAAATAAAACAACAACCTATTGAAATAGGTAGTAAGGGTATTATATAGGAAGCGAAATGGATGTCAACCCTGTGGAATAGGGCCTTAATTTGTCCCTCAAATCCTTAAAATAGGCCATAAAAAAGCGACGGGAGAGCCAACTTAAACGGTCTTATTCTGGGAGAATAAGACCGTTTAAGTGGACTAGAATTTTAAACTAACCCCGACGACTAGACCACTTGTCCCAAGTCACTAAAAGCGGAGCGGCTAAGAAGATTGACGAGTAGGTACCGACAGTCATACCGATAGTTAAAGCTAAAGCAAAGTCTTTAGTAGTGGTACCTCCAAAAATATACAAAGCCAATAGGACTACAATAATGGTCAAGGAAGTATTAATTGACCGCGCATAAGTTTGCTGTAAACTCAAACCTACCACGTCTTCAAAATGCGGAGCGACCTTATTTTTTAAGTTTTCTCGGATGCGATCAAAAACGACAATTGTGTCGTTAACAGATAAACCTAAAATAGTCAGCATGGCGGTTAAAAAGAGGGCGTCAATTTCGACTCCATACAAATAGCCCAACACAGCAAACACCCCGGTTGGAATAATAATGTCATGGAGCAAAGTGAGCACTGCCACCAAGCCATACTTCCAAGAGCTAACTGGCTCCGACACGTGGCGAAAAACAAAGGCAATAAATAAAACAATTAAAATTACCACGATCACCAGGGCCAAACCCGCCCGGCGAGCCAGCTCACCACTAATGGTTGGACCAATCGAGCTAAATCGCTCTTCCGTCAGCGTCTGAGCCGAAACTTCGGCCAAAGTACTAATAAGCTCCTCCTTTTCGGCTTCGTCAATGGCTTGCAAACGGAGAATAACATTACTGTCACCAGCTGGTTGCACCTGGCTAGCCGCAAAAGGAGTCGTAGCCAAAGAATTTTTAATTTCACCTGCGGTTGGCCGGCCCTCCGGATAGCGCAATTCTAAAATACTACCCCCAGTAAAATCGGTACCAAAATTTAAACCAAAGTATAAAATGGCCGCCACCGCCAATCCCACCACTAAAGCGGAAATAGCAAAAAATTTGCGGCGATGTTTAATAACAAACATATTATTTAGTGAACCCGTTACTGAATAAGAAAGTAGACACTCGGCCCTTATGCTTTACCCCTAGGGCCAGAAGCAAGGTCCTAGTCACCGTGATAGCCGTAAACATACTAACGATAATACCGATAAGTAAAACCAAGGCAAAGCCTTTGATCAAACTGGTACCAAACCAAAACAAGACAATAGCAGACAGTATGCCAGATAAGTTTGAATCTCGAATGGACAACCAGGCTCGAGCAAAACCTTCTTTAACCGCTTCCGGAATTGATCGCCCTCGCTTCATTTCCTCTTTTAGTCTTTCAAAAATTAAAACATTGGCATCAACCGCAATACCAATCGACAAAATAAAACCGGCAATACCGGCGGCTGTCAGAGTAACCGGGATCAATTTAAAAATTGCCAACATTATGACCACGTAAACCGTAAGCGACAAAACAGCCACCAGTCCCGGCAAGCGATACCATAAAATCATAAAGAGGGCGAGCACGATAAAGCCGATGAGTCCGGCCCGCAGACCAGCGTCAAGAACGTCCGCCCCCAAGCTAGGACCAATGGTTTGTGTAGAATCTAGTTCGATTGGCACTGGTAAGGCTCCTAAATTAAGATCGCGCACCAACGTCTTGGCCTCGTCGACAGTAAAATTGCCGGTAATTTGGGCTTCACCCGCGGTAATTTCTTCCTGTACTACCGGCGCTGACACTAACTCCCCATCTAGAAAAATCCCGACCGTTTTACCGATATTATCGCGGGTTATAGTGGCAAAAAGTTCCGCCCCATCAGGAGTAAACTCGACCAAAACCGTCGGACCAGTTGGGGCAGTACCAGCGGCCGGTGGTGGAAATATTACCTGGGCTCGTTTTAAGTATTTACCAGTTAGACCCGAGTCTTGATACATTGAAGCCAGGCTAATCATCGTAGTCGAAGCATTCGAGTCGGCCGACACTGAAGCCGCCAAACTCCTAGCCAAAGCCGCTTCGTCGACCCCCTCCACTTTAAATTCTAGAAGCGGGGTTTTACTGATAACTGCTAGGGCTTCCTCGACATCCGTTACCCCCGGCAATTCCACAATAAGCTTATTACTGGCTCCGTCCCCTAGACCACTAGATTCAACTTGAATGATGGGCTCCGATACCCCAAAAATATTAATGCGGCGTTCTATCACCTCCTTAAGGGCCGCCATTGATTCAGCAATGTCGCCGGCGGGTACTTCGGTAACATCGGCTCGGTAAACCAAGTGGGTTCCACCTGATAAATCAAGGCCCAAGCGAAAAGGTCGGGACCAAGCGGCCTCAGTTTGTTCGGAAGTATAAACAAAATAACTCAGGGCTAAGCTGCCTAAAACTAGCAATACCGCCCCCACCCGATAGATATTCATCATTGGCAATTATAAGCTAAAAAGGCTAAAAGGCAAGCTAACTCTGCCTTTTGACTAAGTCAAAAAAATTCTTAAATAGCATAGCAATAGTCAGCGGACCCACCCCACCTGGCACCGGGGTAAAAACGGCACATTTCTTAGCACAATCAGGATCGGCATCCCCAGCTAGGCGACCAGCCACCTCGCTCGTGGCAGCGTCGATTAAAACAGCACCCTCCTTGATCATATCCGGTTTCACCAGACCAGGCTCTCCAGCCCCTAAAACAATAATATCAGCTAAGGCTAAAGCGCCAGCCAAATTATCGGTACTTTTAGTGACCAGTTCTACTGCCCCACCCTCTTCGGTAAACCATTTAGCCAGTGGTCGCCCCACCAGGCGACCAGCTCCCACCACCACCACTTGCCGGTCGGTAACTTTAACCTTGTATTGATCCAATATTTCCTTAACCGCTTCCACCACCGGAGACTCCACCATTGGTTCCAAGCCCAAGGCATCAACGTCTTTACTGGCCGGAATGGCTGACAAAATTTTTTCTGTATCTAAATGAGTCGGTAGTGGTAATTGTACAACCACTCCCCCTATCGACTGATCAATAGTCAACCGCTCAATTTCGTTTATTAATTCTTCCTCATGAATGGACGAGTCAAACTCTCTCACTGTCACCTCAACCTCAATAGCTTGTCCAAATGCCACCTTACGGTCCACATAGCGAGCTGAAACTTTATTGTCACCCACCAAAACAACCGCCAGCTTAAGCTTGATATTGTTGTCAGTCACTTCCTGGCTAAGCTTCCTCTGAATCTGACTTGCGATCTGGCGCCCATCTACGATTACAGTGTTCTTCATTAGGCTGTTTCTCTTAGTTTTTTTAACTCTTTGATACCCTCTTCAATACTGATGGTCGGCTGCCAGTCCAGATAAGTTTTAGCTTTACTATTATCCGCTAAAGTATCTTTGGGTTCGAGACGGGCCGGAACGTATTCAACCGGTCCACCTACTAACTCTGCAATTTCTTTAATCGTCATATTGCAACCTGATCCAATATTAAAGACTTCCCCACCGGCCACTTCTGTCTTTTCCATGGCTAAAATATTAGCTCTCACCACGTCATAAACGTGAGTAAAATCTCGAGACTGACTGCCGTCGCCGGTAATAGTCATTGGTTCACCTCGATGTCTTTGCTCTAAAAACTTTCCAATAACTAAAGCGTAAGCCCCCTCCGCCGAGTAGCGTGGTCCATAAACATTAAAATAACGTAGGCAAACGGTCGGTAATCCATACACGTTATTAAAAACCCGAGCATACATTTCGCCAATGTATTTTTGCAAACCATAAGGACTCTTGGGATTGGCCGGCATAGATTCTTCAAGAGGCAAGACCGGCTGATCACCATAAGCGGAACTCGAAGCAGAATAAATTACTTTTTTAACCTTAGCCTCTTTAGCGGCAATTAAAACATTAACCGTGCCGGTAACATTCGTTTCATTACTCTCAGCCGGATGCTCAATGGAGTAGGCTACTCTTGGCAAAGCTGCGAGATGAAAAACATAATCCACACCCTCAAACAAAGGTAGGATTGCCCCTAAATTGCAAATATCCACTTGGTGCAAAACTGCCTTCTTGTTTACATTACCAACCTTGCCACCCACTAAATTGTCCAAAACCTGAACACTATGGCCCAAGTCGCAAAGTTTATCGGTTAAATGTGACCCAATAAAACCCGCTCCACCCGTAACTAATACTTTCATAAAATATGTTAAAAATTAAGTAACTTTAAATTCCACTCCGTGACAGTAAAATTCTAATCGTTTTCAAAGCAATTTTTAGATCAAGTAAAATATTTCTATTTTTAAGATAGTAAATATCATAAGACAGTTTATTCTTGGTGGCCTCTATACCTATAGTATGATGAGTTTTCTCCCCGCTGTACCTTTGCTCATAAATTTGAGCCCAGCCCGATAGACCCGGCTTTAGCAAGTGTCTAATATTATAATACTTAATTTCCTGGGAGTAATGACGTACGGCCTCGGCAAATTCAGGCCGTGGGCCAATAAGTGATAAGTCCCCTTTTATCACATTCCACAACTGAGGCAGCTCATCTATTCTTGACCGACGTAACCACGAACCAAGTCGAGTCACCTGATTATCGGTCGACTGCCAGTGGCCACCATCATTGGCAATTTCCATGGTCCTGAACTTATATAATTTTACCGGTCGATTATTTTGGCCCACTCGTTCCTGGATACTAAACAAACTCCCGCCGTCACCCAGCTTTACTAAAATCCACACCAAGGGGTAAACCCATATGGTTACCGAACCAAGGGTACCGGCAATGAGAATATCCATCAGACGCTTGAATAAATCATAAACCGGTTTTGGTTGAGTGGAAACCGATTCTAAAAACCAACGCTCCGAAATATTAGCGACCGGTACCCGTCCGAAAACCGTCTCGTATAAACTATCTAAAGTGATAAAACGAGCACCAAAGGACATCATATTATAAAAACCCAACAAGCGTCCAGAATCGCTATCGTGAGTATTTATAACCACCAAAGGCTCCATCGTATTTTGCTCAGACTTGGCCTCTTCTTCAGCTATTAGCTTGATCCGATATAAAGGATTGGTAGTTATTTCTTCGACCAGCTCGGTCACCGCCACTCCGGCACAAGCAAAGAAAAGTTGCTGCTCACTACCTCTAATCACCCAGACGGCCAAATAGCGCCGCCAACCAATTAATAACACAAATGACACTAAAAGAAACAGGAATAAATTAGTCTTGGGCGTAATATAAAAGTAAGGAATGAAATAGAAAAAAGCCAAGGCGATAATACTATTAACAATATGAGCACTACTTAAAACTGAATCTAGCTGGCGTTGAAAAAAAGTGGTTTGCTCACTATAGAGGTCGTAAATGAAGTAAACTCCAAGCCAAATAAGAAATATCACCGAAAAAGGTACCAAATGGCTTTCAAAGACTGCTGAGGAAGGCAAATCAGCATAGCGAAGAACTAAGGTAAGCCACAGGGCCAAAACCAGGGCTACAATATCCCCCAACACCAGCAATACTGGCTGACCGGTAATTCTTATTTTCATTGGTAGAGATAATACAACAAAATACCCCCAAGCGCCATCCCCTATCAGCCCCCAAACAAGCACCTTCTCCATTTAAAAATTGCTCTTTCCGCCAGAGGTTTATCATGCTTAAATTACGTTATGTGGTCATAGCTATGGTGCCTTCCCCATCCACCACCTTCATAATTAATTATCAACATGCCAGCTAAAATTAAAATATTATATTTAATCACTAAGTCTACTTGGGGCGGGGCGGGGCGTTATGTCTATGATTTAGCTACCGCCTTACCCCGAGATGAATTTGAGCCCCTGGTGGCTAGTGGTGGTAGCGGCCTCCTCACCCGTCGTCTGCAAGCAGCTGAAATCCCAACCATTACTATCCCCTATCTGGAGCGAGATATTTACTTATTCAATGACCTGCGTGTCTTCTGGCAACTCCTTAAACTATTCCGATCAGTCCAGCCAGACATTGTCCACCTAAATAGTTCAAAAATCGGAGGCTTAGGAGCATTAGCCGGCCGGCTAACCGGTGTTAAAAAAATAATATTTACCGGCCATGGCTGGGCTTTTAATGAAGATCGCTCGCTTGTCACTAAAATAATGATTGCCATCGGTCACTGGCTAACTATCACTTTATCCCACCAAGTTATTGCAGTGTGCCAAAGAATAAAAGATCAAATTAAAAGTTGGCCCGGAACCAAGCGTAAAGTGGAAGTAATTTACAATGGGCTCGACCCCTACCCCTTGATTGATCGGCACCTAGCTCGCCAAACTCTAACCAAGGCCACCAACTTCACCGCCAAGCCAGCCGATGAATATATTTGGATCGGCATGATCAATGAATTGCACCAAAATAAAGGAGTAGATATTGCCATTCGGGCCTTTGCCCTAATAGCCAGTAAATTTCCGCAAGCCCACCTGGTAATTATTGGTGAGGGAGAAAAAAGACAAGAGCTAACCAGCTTAACAGACAAATTAACTATATCCAACCAGATTCATTTAGCCGGGGCTCTGGAAGACGCCCGCGGTTATATAAAAGCTTTGGACTTATTCTTGATAGCTTCACGCACAGAAGCCTTCCCTTACGTCTTACTGGAAGCTGGACTCGCTAGGGTGCCAGTGATCGCTTCTCGAGTAGGTGGTATTCCGGAAGTCATAACCCATCAGGAATCCGGCTTACTTTTCCAGTCTAAACACGTTGATGAACTGGCTTACCAACTGGAACAAGCCCTTAGTCAGCCTCAAGTTATGAAAGAAATGGCCGAACAATTAGCTAAACATATTAGGGAAAAGTTTAGCCAAAATCAGATGGTCCAAGCTACTATAAACTTGTACTATCGTTAACTATTTCGGTCCTAAAAACTCATTGTGAATATCATCCCGATGGAAAACATTGGAGTATTTTCTCATTCCCATCAGCATACCAAGACCCATAAAGACGGTTAATAGATGAGACCCTCCGTATGACATAAATGAAACCGGTAAGCCGGTCACTGGTAAGAGGCCAATATTCATCCCCACGTGGATAATAAAATGAGACATTAAAAGTATCGACAACCCGAGACCAAACAAGACTTCAAAATTCGTGGCTCCGTTTAAAGCGACAAGTACAATACGCCAGATAATAATTCCGAACAACAAAAAAACTAACAACACTCCAATAAAACCCCACTCTTCGGCAAAGGCCGCAAAAATAAAGTCGGTTTGGTGCTCAGGCAGGAAGTTTAAGCGGGACTGACTCCCGTAACCAACCCCTTTACCTAAAATCTGACCCGACCCCACCGCCACAGTGGACTGAAAAGCGTTATAACCAGCCCCTTGAATGTCAGCCAGTGGATGGATGAAGGTTTTAATCCGATCCTTTTGATAATCGGCAAAAGCAAAAATCCACAAGCCACTAAAAGCCAAAGTGCCTACCAAAAACACCAAAGCCAAATGCTTTTTGGAAATACCCGATACCATGGTCATACCCAGCCAAATAAAGAAAATTACCATAGCGGACCCAAAGTCCGGCTGAAGCGCCACCAATACAAAGGGCACAAAGGCATAGAGCCCGGAAATAACCACATGCTGAACGCGGGCTATTTCAATATGGCGCCGGGAAAAATACTTAGCTAGAATAATAATTAACAGCAGTTTCATAAATTCCGAGGTCTGAATAGACACGCCAGCAAAAGACAGGGCACTCTGGACATTTCGACTGACTTGCCCAAACAAAGCCACCCCCACTAAGCCAACTAAACCTAAAACATAGAAAATCACCACCGCCTCAGTTCGACGCAAAAAGCGCCAATCCACAAAACTGAAAATAAAAAAAATAGCAAAAGAAACAATAATCCAAAAAACCTGCCGATCGAAGTAATAACTATCCACCGTAAAGGAATTCATCGTCAAAAGTCCGGCCAGCAAAAGCGGAATGGTAGCGGAAACCAATATCCAATCAATGGAAACCCGTCCGAGAATGGACCTGAGATTCATCGTCATAACTACTAAATTTGCGGCAAATCGAACACACTTGTCCTGGGGTACAAGTCAAATAGCACCGGTTCGCTACTAAAAGACAAAGGCCAGGTAAAACTAATTTGAGCTTGTCCACCGGCTGGCAAACGGTCGACTAAAGTGGCACTACCGGTGAAAGAGTTGCCGTTTTGATCGGAAATGACCACCACGACCGGCAAATTGTTTATATCGTAAATAGAACCATTGGTCACTTCAGCCGTGAGCCTCGGGGTGGGTAGTAATTCTAAACCCGTTTGGCGAATTGATAGTTTTGGCACTTCCCGACTTAGCTTCTTCCATTCAATCGGTTCGGTAAATTCGATGTAAGCACTTTTAACTGAGCCCGTTGTCGCTCGGATATTACCGATAAAAATTGGCAAACGTTCACTAGGATTCACGAAAGTATAACCAGTACCACTAGCTACCACTCGTCCGGTTTCATCGGCTAAATCTATCTTGTAAGCTAAATAAGGAACACCCAGATTACGGTTCGGATTTTCGACGTAAGCAACAGCCGAGTAAACCCCGGGGGAAATTTCAAAGGGTCGGGTCCATAAAGTTATTAGAGGTATCGCCTGGTCACTACAAATTTTAACGCAGGTTCCTCCGCAGTCGACTCCTTGTTCAGCGCCATTTTGGACCCCATCAAAACAAGTCGGAGCCGGACGCGTGTAAAAGTAAATCAGACTAAAAATCACAGCAAAAAACACCAAAATTACAAAAACGATAGTCAGTTGTCGACGAAAGCGCCAAGTCATATTACTCTATTATAACAGACACGGGCTCGGCTGACACCAAATGTAAATGGAAACTTAAGACAAAAGAAAAAACCAGCTATCCAGCTGGTTTTTTTCCTAAAATCGTTAAGATTATGTGTTCTGGCGGCTAGCTACTCTCCCCCAAAGGAGTACCATCGCCACTACAGTGCTTAACTTCTCTGTTCGGAATGGTAAGAGGTGTGACCACTGCGTCAAACCGCCAAAACACATAATCCTAACTTAATATAATTTGAAACAACATTGTAAACTTCACAATCAAAAATCGTGTCTAAGCTAAATTTTTCAGCTCAGATTGATTTTCTAATTTCCTAATAGGAATGGACGAATTAGTACACCACGGCTGAACGCCTTACAGCGCTTACACCTAGTGCCTATCAACGTGGTCATCTTCCACGGGTCTCATAACGATACCTAATCTTGAGGTTGGCTTCCCGCTTAGATGCTTTCAGCGGTTATCCTTTCCCGACTTAGCTACCCGGCGGTGCCGTTGGCACGACAGCCGGTAGACCAGAGGTCAGTTCATCTCGGTCCTCTCGTACTAGAGACAAATCCTCTCAAGTATCAACGCCTGCAGCAGATAGGAGACCAACCTGTCTCACGCATGTTTTCACTTATTACTAAGTGCATTGGACTGTAACTTCATCCCTCTTCGGGCGAACAATTATAAAATTGTTTTAGCCTAAAGTTTGAGATGTCTGACATTCAGTCTCTACGGGTACAAGGACTAATTAGTGCCTGCTTCCCTCGGTATCGCCCAAATATGGTTAATATTTTAGGGTTTTACCGATATAAGTCAGCTTGTCCTAACATTTAAATGTTAGGCCGCCGTGATTATGGTTGTCTCATCCGCCAAAGTTTTATCCCTTGACAGATTTCTATTCTTAATTTCATAGACGAAAAAACTAAAACTTTCTACTCGAAGGGATTCAAACTGCACTTCTACCAATTTTGCAATTAGTCTCAGTACGGTTTGAACCCAGCTCGCGTAACTTTTTAAATGGCGAACAGCCATACCCTTGGGACCTTCTCCAGCCCCAGGATAAGT
>MHTK01000007.1 GCA_001824825.1 Candidatus Vogelbacteria bacterium RIFOXYD1_FULL_46_19
CGATGACTCGAGCTAACGTTAACGCTGCTACTCCAGCCGTTCCGGGAACTCCTGGAACTCCGGCTACTCCTGCTGTACCTGGTAACTTAGAAGGTGACGCTGGTTCGGTTGAAGAGTATGAACTCGTAAGTGGTATTAACAACGAAAAAGTTGGTGAAGATGAAGAGGATCAGGAAGTTATCGGGGTAAACATTACCGCTGATGAAGGTTCTGACCTAGAATTCACCGCTGTTAAATTAGTTTTTGACGAAGGCACAGCCGCGAGCGACTTTGACGAGTACGCTGCGGAAGTTGCAATCTTCCTCGATGGTGAGGAAGTAGCCCGAGTTGATGCTGATGGTTTCACTGATGACAACAGCTGGACCAGGACCCTTAGCTTAGACAGCGGGGCAATTGTTCGGGCTGGCGAAACTGGTGAATTAACAGTAGCTGTTTCTGGTATTAGCAATCTTGATACCAATGATGCTACTGACACTTGGACCGTTGATATTCGCCAAGTTCGTTTCCGTGATGGCGCAGGGGACTCTACTTCAGAGGACCCAACCTTGGCTACTCGCACTTTCTCCTTTGAGAGTTTTGCGACCGCCGCCAACTCGGAATTGAAAATCCGAGCCAACGATGATCTAATCAACAATGATCGGGTGATTGACGTTCACGCTACTAATGATACCGACAACGTCGCTTTGGCTTCCTTCACTCTGGAGGCTGAAGGTGATTCCGATCTAGAGATTAAAAAATTCCACGCTAGTACCACAGTTACCAGCGCTTCCAACGTTGACGACTTGATTAACAGCATCACTCTATGGATTGATGGTGAGGAGATTGCCACAGGTGAAGCTGTTCAGGATACTGACGGAGTTTCAGTTGGTGCTGATGAAGGCTGGCTCTTCGATGATATTAGTTACACTATTGCAGCTGGTGAGAAAGTGGAAGCTGAAATTCGGGCTGACTTCAATTCTGTAGCCGACGCTTTGGATGAAGGCGACACTATTACGGTCGCTATTACTGAAGCTGAAACTGATCAAGCTAGCTTATTTAAGGTAGCAGATGAATCAGGTGAGAATTTACTTGATGCTGATATTACTGGCTCGGTTACAGGTGGTGCTCACACTGTACGTGACGCTGGTATCTCAGTTGAACTGGTTGGTACCCCAACCGCGGTTAAGAGCTTTGAAGCTGATGCCGCTGGTGAAGTTGACCAAGGTACTTACACCATTGCCTTTGACGTAACTGCCTTTGGCTCTGATGTTTATGTTGACCTTGATACAGTTGCCACTGCAACTCCTAACGCTGGTACTGACGGTTCTTCATGGGCAACCACCACTGAGTCAACCGCTACCTCTACGACTGTTATTGCTCAGTCTATTGCTCCTTCAACGTCTGATTCTACCAATGACACTGCTTACGGTTACTTCGTTGAAGAAGATAGTACCCGTCGATTTACCGTTTCCGTGGTTCTAAAGCCAACTGACGACAGTCTGGCTGGAGTTCGTTTATCTGGTGTCAAGTGGGGTACTGTCAGTACGTCTGACAACACCGCTGCTACTAGTGCGGACCAAAACTACACCTTTAACCTAGACGCCTTCAAGACTGGTCTCTTGAACCTCTCGGTTATCTAACAACCACTGAACTAACAAGTTTAGTCTAGTTAACAAAAACACCCCCATGGGGGTGTTTTTGTTTGGCCAATTTTTGCTTTTTCAGTCAGTAATCTCAATTTTATGTAAACTTTATTGATGTGTTTTTATTGTAAGATTAACTAGTTTTTTTCGTCAAAAAGTAAGAGCAGTGACACCCATTTAACTACTGAGGTGACTGCTGTATAAAATTAAAATTATTAAATCTAATCTTACAAATTATGACTGAATTACTAAATAAAAGCGTTAAAGCTGTGGCTGGCTTAGCTGTTAGTGCAGGGCTTATTCTCGCTTTAATTGTGGCTCCTTCTACTGCTTCAGCTCAGACTAATGCTCAGTTGCAAGCCCAAATTCAGATTCTGTTAGCCCAGGTTCAGGCTTTGCGGGTCCAGCTGGCTGGAACGGTGAATCCTGGCCTTTACTGTAATTTTTCCTTTAATCGTGGTTTAGGTCAGGGTTCGGTGGGAACCGATGTGCAAAATTTGCAACGCTTCTTAAATAGCGTGCCGGGCATCTTGGTAGCTACCGTAGGGGCTGGTGCTCGGGGTCAGGAAACCACTTACTATGGACCTCGAACTGCGGCTGCGGTTTCAGCTTTTCAGATGCGGTACTCAGCTGACGTTTTAGCTCCACTGGGTCTGGTGCGTGGAACCGGTTACTTTGGTTTGTCTTCTCGAACCAAAGCTATTTATTTGTGTGCAGCTCAACCACCGGTTGTAATTCCACCGGACGAAGACGATGATATGGATGACGGTCGTGTTTTGGAAGGTGGTGCTGGTTCAATTGATAATTATGAATTAATCTCGGGCTTAAATAATGAAGAAGTGGGTGAAGGTGATGATGACGTTGAAGTGGCTGGTTTGGAGATTGAGGTGGATGCTGGTTCGGATATCCGCTTAGTAGCTGTGCGTTTAGTCTTTAACGAAGGTACCGCTAATCGTGACTTTGACCGCTATGCCGATGAAGTTTCGTTATGGCTTGACGGTGAAGAGGTGGCGAGAATTGACGCCCAAGAATTTACTGACGATAATAATTTCAGCAGTACTTTAACTTTAGACGACAGCGCCATTATCCGCCGAGGTGAAACCGGTGAATTAATCGTTGCCGTTTCTGGAATCTCAAACCTAGATTCAGCTGATGAGGGGGATACGTGGACTGTTGATTTTACTAATGTTAGGTTTGAAGATGCTGTCGGCTCGTCTCTATCGGAAAATCCGAATACCGACACTCGATCGTTCTCATTTGAGTCATTCAGTGACGCTCAGAATGTAGAGTTGAGTATTGACGAGTTTGACGATGAAATAAATGAGACGCAGGTAATTGAAGTAGACGAATCGAGCGATACCGATAATGTTGCTATCTTGTCATTTACTATGGAAGCTGAAGGTGGATCGGATATCTTTATCGATTCCATCCCAGTTCGCTTCGATGTGACGGGGGCCACTAACTTGGAAGATGTAGTAAATACTGTTTACTTGTATATGAGTGATGAACGAGTTGGGTCAGAGAACCTCGGTTCTAGCTTGGGGACTGATGAAACAATTGTCTTTGATGACTTGGATATAGAAATTGCCGCCGGTCAATCCGAGGAATTTGAAATTCGAGCTGACTTCAATGACTTAGCAGGAGATCTTGATGAAGGAGATACCATTATGGTTCGGATTACTGAAACAGAAACCGATTCAGCTAACTTTGACGCTGAAGATGAAGCTGGTAATGACCTGGAAGACAATGAGGTGACTGGTCAAGCACAAAGTGATGCTCATGCTGTATACCTGAGCGGAATTACTGTGGATTTTGTCAGTGTGACTGAAAATAAAACTTTAGTAGCTGATGATGCTGGAGAAGAAGATCAAGTAACTTTCAAGTTTGTTTTTGATGTTATCTCTTTTGGTGGTGACGTTTATCTAGACAAAGAAGTAGTGGCGGAAGCTTCGCCGACGACAGCTACGGATGGGCACTCATTTGCAACCACTTCCCAATCCACAACCGGCGATACAACTGTGTCTAGTGTAATTACCGCTTCCAATACCGATTCAGGAGATACTAGTACTAGTTTCATTGTGGATGAAGGAGATACTCGTCGGTTTACCATTACAATTGTGTCAGAAGCTGGTGTAGATGGTGTCATCCAGCAACAAATTACTGGTATTAAATGGGATACTGATGCGGGGGATGCCCATGCTAATCTGTACGACTTCAACTTAGACGAATTTCTTTCCGACATTGTCTCAGTAAATGTTCTCTAGGTTGGGATAGTACGAGAGATAATTAAAAATTAAACAACCTAAAAGCCCCTTAAGGGGCTTTTAGGTTGTTTTTAATTAATTTGAAAAGTTTATTTTAAACCTCAAGTATTTGGGGTACAATTAATAATAAATTATTTTATACATGTCCTCTGGACCCTTACGTGATTTTCTGGTGATTTTAGCCATTTTTGTCGGTCTTGGTTTTTTATGGTGGGCCTCGGGTGGGCCAACTCGAAATGGCAGCGGCTCCCTTATTTCTCCGGTCAAACTCCAGAGTGATTCGGATTCTGATTCTAGCGACCGATCTGCTCCATCGCAGCCCAGTCGCTCTAGCTCCCGGACCAAACCGGCCGCTTTTTCCACCAGCCCCGGTTTGGTGGAAACGATAGTCCTAGACGGTGAAACCTATCTCAAGTCCCCTTGGTACCAGCAGGTTCGCCTCGGCCGGGGCAATGCCTCTTCCGCCTATCAAACCCAGAAAGAGTACATCACTTTGTCCTACTCCTCCCGTTCCGACACCTCTTTACCTATTAGTGGTTGGATCCTTGAAAACGGCCGCGATGACAAGCTCTGGGAAGTCAGTGGCCACTTTGTGACTCGCCAGTCGGTGAAGGTGGCTCTTCCTTATGGTGTGGAGCTTCTATTACCAGATACTCGTCAAACTCCTCATCCCATCATCCTCAAGCCGGGGGACAAGGCTATCGTTACCACTGGTCGGATTTCCACCACCGGTAGCCCCGACTGGCAGACGAGTTTCCGCACCAACTTGTGCACTGGCTACCTAAACGAGGCTAAGCGCGATACTTTCACCCCCAGCTTGCGCGCCGCTTGCCCGGCTCCGCGGGAGGAGGTAGGGGCCGACCGTTTACCGGATGAGTGTTACGACTTTGTGCGCCGTCTGCGTCATTGTCACGAGCCGGACACCGAAGAGTTTCGCGATCGGGAGGGCAAGCTGGTGCGTAATCACTTAGACGGTGTCACTGGCCTGTCTCGCGCTTGTCGCGAGTGGGTCACCACCCGCTTTAGCTACAACTCTTGCGTGGCCGCTCACGCTGCTGACCCCGATTTTTATGCGGGGGAGTGGCGGATTTACTTAGGCCAAAACTGGCAGCTCTGGGACGACCGTCGCGAGTCCATTACCCTCTACGACGCCTCTGGCCGTCTCGTCGACCGCCTCACCTACTAACCCCTCCCTCCCACATACCAAGGACGGTCCTATGTTTTTAAAAGGTGTGGTATAATTTGGAGATGGAGAGACTATGTTTTTTTGAGGACGGTGAATTTTATCACTTGTATAACCGTGGGGTCGATAAGCGAATCATTTTTAAACAACCTTCTGACTATCGAAGGTTCTTAAAGTTGATGTATGCTTGCAATAGTAGCCAACCTGTAGTTTACAGAGATTTGGAACATTTGCCTTTTGGAAAAATTGATAGAGGATATAAACTTATTAGTATTGGTGCTTACTGCCTCATGCCCAATCATTTCCATATTTTGATCAGACAAGATGTAGAAGGGGGTATCAGTGTTTTTATGAAGAAACTTCTAACTGGATACTCGATGTATTTTAACAAAAAGTACAATCGAACTGGTGTTTTATTCCAAAGTCGCTTTAGAAGCCAGTGGGCGGGAGAAGATTCATATTTAGAGTATTTATATGCGTATATACATTTAAATCCGGTTCGAAAGCTGCTGGATCAGAACAAATTAGACGAAGCCAGAATTAGTATACAGAACAATAATTACTCTAGTTACGAAGATTATTTGGGGTCTACTAGAGAGGAAAGCATTATTTTAGATAGGGAAAATTTTCCAGACTACTTTAATAAAGTAAAGGATTTTTCAGATTTTATTGATGATTGGTTTAAGTATAATGAATATTATACAATATCCTAAATTTACAAAGGACGGTCCTTGGTTTTTGGGAGGTGTGGTATAATATTGGCAGGGGATAAGTGTGGTGAAAAAATGTAGAAGCGGAGTATATTGGGTTTAGAGGGCCTTTCTCTTGGGTATTATTAAGCGCTTGGTGATAGGTACCAAGTGAGCTATTAATATTTATTTATGAAACAAATTATACTTCAGTCTAAATATGATCCCTTCTTTAAGTTTAAGTGGTGGAGTGGAGGAAGGGTGAGAGTTTTATTATTGGTAATCATTACCACCCTACTAGGGCCCTATCTCGCGGTCGCTCAGTCGGGGTGTACTGTAAGTAAGATAGCTCTATTGCCTGGTCCTTGGACTAATAGTACGACTCAGACTTCCCTTACCGTTCAAACTCAGGATGATGGTGGCGCCTTGTGTGTCGCGGATCAAACCATTAGGTTGTCTTTTGAGAGTTCTGGTTCCGGGCAATTCACCAATCAAGCTGGAACGAGTTTGCCTCAAGCTTGGATTAGTACTAATCAGGCTAATCGTAATTTTTATTACGTGAGCAACACTTTGGCCGCTGATTCGGTAACTATAAAAGCTGGTTATGGTTCGGCTGCCGACTGGGTAGAAACCTGGTCGGTGACTGTGCCGGTCGCCGAATTACTTAATGTTGATGAGGAAACAGAAGAAAATGAAGTTAATGATAGCGATGATAACACTAATGCCACTGGTGAGTCCTCCCATTCTAGTCCGTCTAGACTAAGCACAAGTGAGCCGACTGCTAAGTTAGAAATTGAAGCGGGCCGGGACCGACTAGTGTTGGTGGGAAGCCCGGTAAAATTTAAAGCCGAAATAATAAAAGAAAACAGTTTGGCAAAATCGCCGAATTTTTCTTGGACGTTTGGTGACGGGCTCTCGACTAGAGGGATAGAGGTTGATCATGAATTTATATTTCCCGGGGTACATCAGGTGATCCTCAATGCTAAGGCGGGGCAAGTAGAGGCGGTTGACCGACTGGTGGTTAGGGTTGTTGAGCCACAACTAGAGTTTGTAGCCAGTTCTAGTAATGAGGTGATTGGGATAAAAAATTCAAGTGAGTATGAGTCCAACATTGGAAACTGGCGTCTGGTTCAGGGTGGTTATAACTTTACTTTTCCAGTTGATACGATTGTGGCGGCCGGTCAAGTGATCAATCTAAATTCCACAATTATGGGTTGGGTGCCAGTGGGGGTAACGGGGTTGGAGTTGGTGAATGAAGCTGGTAATCGAGTGGTTCCTGTCGAAGTGGATCAAAGTATAGACCAGCCGGAACTGGCTACTGTGTTAGAGCAAGCAAAAAACCAAGTAATGGCTTTGATGTCTAAACCCTTAGGGCTAGCGAGTGTTAGTCCATCCTTAAAAAATTTAGCCACTAGTTCGACTAAAAAAATAGATCCAGTGGTAATTAAAGAAGAACCAGTTGATTCTCTGGTTTCGGCTAGTACCTCGGTTATTGTTCTTCGTCCACCTCAAAATCACCTAGCCAATTTGTTAAGCTTACCCCAAAAAAGTTTGAGCTGGTTTGGAGATTTGTGGTAGGGGCGGTTATAATGGAGTCATGAGTAATTTTACTCCAAGCTTTTGGCGCATGACCAGTGGATTTTTAGCCATTATTACTATTGGGGTGGTTCTTATTGTTTTAATATCGGTGCTCGACTCTAAGGACGAGCCGGCCGATTTTTTTGACCAGGTTGACATTATAGTGGAATAGCGGTATCTTTTACCAACGCCGTAGACATTAGGCTCGAAGCTCATGAGAGTTTTCATAAGACCTAACAAGGCCCCGATTACCAAATTCTTGCCTATTTTATATAGGTGGCGGGACTGGTCGAATGTCTGCAAACGGCTTTAGCCGTTTTTTATTTTATATGGCTTTATCTAAAGACAAAAAAGCAAATATCCTGGATAAACTAAGACAGGTGGTTAAATCTTCACAATCACTAGTTTTTGTTAATTTCCACGGGTTAACTGTAAATTTAGCTGATGAGTTAAGAAGTGGTTTGCGTGGGCAGGACGTTTCTTACACTGTAGCTAAGAAAACCTTGGTGAAGCTGGCTTTGGAGGAAGGTAAACTAGACGGGGAAGTGCCCGATTTACCCGGAGAAATCGCTATTGCTTATGGCGATGACCTGATCTTGCCAGCCAAGGGGATCTACGAGTTTAGTCAAAAGAATCCTAAGTTGGTCTCGATTGTGGGGGGAGTGTTTGAAGGCCGATTTATGAATGCCGAAGAGATGAATGAAGTGGCCAAAATTCCTGGCCAAAAGGTTTTGTATGGTCAATTTGTTAATCTGCTTAACTCACCAATTCAGGGATTGGTGATAGCTCTGGATCAAATTGCTACCAAGCAGGAAGCTTAAGTAATAAATATTATTAACAAGAGTTAGTTATTGATTATTAAATATGAGTGATGAACAAAAAGATGTAGCTCCCGCTCCGGTTGAAGCTAAAGAGGAGAAAAAAGAAACTGAAGCTGCAGCTAGTGCGCCGGTGGCTGAGCCAGAGGCCGAAGTAGAAGTTCCAGCTAAGTACAAAGATTTGGTTGAACAAGTTGAATCAATGAGTGTACTAGAACTCCACGAACTGGTTAAGTTTTTGGAAAAGCGTTTTGGAGTATCCGCCCAAGCTACTATGGTGGCTGGAGGGGGAGCGGCCGCTGGGGCCGGAGCCGAAGAAAAGACCTCCTTTAATGTGGAGTTAGCTTCGGCTGGGGAGCAGAAAATTCAGGTGATCAAGGCGGTTAAAGAAATCCTAGGTTTAGGACTTAAAGAAGCTAAAGATCTGGTAGACAGTGCCCCGGCTATGCTTAAGGAAGGTGTTAAGAAAGAGGATGCTGAGGCGATGAAGAAGGCGATTGAAGCGGCCGGTGGTAAAGCGGAACTCAAATAAGGCCTGAAGATCTAAAATTCATAAAACCCCAGACCGGCAAGCCGGTCTGGGGTTTTAGCTTTCTGACTGATCAGGGCTAAGACTCCTAGCCCTTTTTCTTACCTCAGCTTATGGTATAATCCCCTCAACGTTTAAAAGTAGCTAGCGGTCTACCGACTATGGAAATTTTAGAAAAATTATTTGGAAGCAAACATCGGGTCAAATTGATGCGCTTGTTTATTTTTAATCCCGAAAAATTCTTCGAGCGTAAGGATATTGCTAAGCGAAGCAAAGTGCCAGCCGCCCCTCTGCGGCGAGAGTTGAATCTGTTGATTTCGATCGATTTTATAAAATCTCGAAAGGTGTCAGTGCAAAAAGGGAAACGTCGATCAAGTGTTATGGTGTGGGAGTTGAACCAGACGTTTCCTTTACTTCAAATATTACGTCAGCTACTCAATGCTGATTTCTTGAGACGTAAAACCAATATTACTAAAAGATTTAAAAACTGCGGCCGCGTTAAACTCTTAGTAGTATCTGGTATATTTATTGATGATGACGAGCGGCGTCTCGACCTTTTAATTGTTGGTGAAAACTTAAAACGACCAATCATCGAAAAAACCATCAAAACGATTGAGGCCGACGTGGGGCGTGAGCTTACTTACGCGGTTTTAGAAACCGAAGATTTTCTTTACCGGGCTGGCACGAGCGACCGGTTTATTCGTGATATCTTTGACTACCCCCACGAAAAAGTAGTAGATAAGCTGGTTTTTTAAAATTAGGGTCCTCAAAAAACCTTATCCACATTGGGCTAGAAAAAGACCTTTTATATGCTATTATTACCTTAGATGAGTTTAATTATTACCAGGTCGTAAGTTAAGTTTAATTCTAAAGATAAATATGTTACTTCAAAATTGGAGCGACGTTTTGGTTACTTCTTTCCAAAACCTATGGGAGGATATCATTGCGTATGTTCCGAACATTTTGGTGTCGATCATAATTTTTGTGGTCGGTTGGGTTTTCGCTAGCTTGATTGGCAAATGGATTGCTAGTCTGATTCGATCGCTAAAAATTGATACCGCCTTGCAGAGTTTGGGTATCCAAGACTTGGTCAATCGAGCCGGTTACCGGTTAGATTCGGGGGCTTTTATTGGAGCCATTGTTAAGTTGTTTGTGATTGTGGTGTTCTTGATTGCCGCCCTTGAAGTTTTAGGTCTTCAGGAAATTAATGAGTTTTTGAAAGTGGTAGTATTGTCTTATGTGCCAAACGTTTTAGCAGCCGCTTTGATCTTGATGTTGGCTGCGGTCATTGGTGACGTTTTGCGTAATGTAGTAATTGGTTCGGCTCGGGCCGCCGGCATCGTGTATGCCGACCTCTTGGGGGGAATTACTAAGTGGGCGATTTGGTTGTTTGCCATTTTAGCTGCCTTTAATCAGCTAAATATTGGAGCCGTTTTTGCTCAAACCTTGTTTACGGGATTGGTAGCAATGCTTGCGCTAGCGGGAGGCTTAGCCTTCGGTTTAGGGGGGCGAGATGCGGCTGCTCGTTATATCGATAAACTAAGAGAAGACATTTCTGAAAGTCGTTAGTAAAACCACTAAATAAGCTTTAATCTAAGCCAAAAAAAGCGTCAAGGTAAAACTTGACGCTTTTTTTGTTTCGTATATAATGGTCCCTGTCAGTATGACCAATAAAATAAACCTTAAAACTAGGCGGAATACATAGCTCGGATCTTAGATTGGGCTATACCTTCCGCCCGCAGGGCGGTTTATTTTTTCAGATCGATCGACCTTTGACAATTACACCCTGTGGAATAAAGTATCTGAACGACCTGAAAAATTTTAATATTCGTTATGAATTTTAAATAGTCAGGATAACTTCGGATTTTTTATTCCACAGGGTAAATCCTGTCCCGTTATCAACTCTAGTGCGTCATTCTAGCAATGAGTAGGTTTCTTTACCTTTTGGTGAATAAATCTAGATCATCTCGCCTTTGGCAGATGATCGCTAAACATTCTTCTCAAAGAAAAATGTTTTAGGGGTCTTTTCGATGGCGGAGACAGAAGGTAGAAAACATTGTAAGTAAAAGCAATCAAAAAAAGTGGTTTTTTAATTTCCTAATAGGAAATTAAGAGCATATGGTGGATGCCTTGACACAAAATGGCGATGAAGGACGCGGCTTGGCGGCGATACGCTTCGGGGAGGTGCCTAGCAACCTTTGATCCGGAGGTTTCCGAATGGGGAAACCCAATCGAGTAAAGCTCGATTACTCCGCTTTAGCGGAGAGTAAACCCAGGGAAGTGAAACATCTCAGTACCTGGAGGAAAAGAGACTAAATGAACTTCCTAGTTTGGAGGCGGAAAGCTTTCTGGCTTCCAAACTACGAGGTTCTTAGCATTCCCTTAGTAGTGGCGAGCGAACAGGGAGGAGCCCAAACCCATGAGTTTACTTGTGGGGGTTGTAAGACGTAAACGTAGTTATCTAGGAAAGTAAAAAAATATTTTGTTAGCTGAAGCTGCTGGGAAGCAGCGCCGCAGAAGGTAATGGCCCTGTAAGCGAAAACAAAATATCTTTCTTGTTTACGATCTTGAGTACCTCGAGGAATGATAACCTTGAGGGAATCAACCGGAACTAACCGGTAAGGCTAAATACATTTTGTGATCGATAGTGAACTAGTACCGTGAGGGAAAGGTGAAAAGCAGCCCCATAAGGGCGTTGAAATAGAC
>MHTK01000008.1 GCA_001824825.1 Candidatus Vogelbacteria bacterium RIFOXYD1_FULL_46_19
GAAATGCTTGGGTTTTTGTATAAATTGATGAACTAAATAGTGGATAAAGTAAAGGGGAAATAGAAAAAATTATTACTCAAACAAATTAGAAATATATTAATTATTTATATAAAATTATTACTACACAAAACACTCGAGAATGAGATGGTTGAGTGAAGGAAAAAAGCGGGTAAAATACAAGCAAATCTTAAGCTATCCACAGCTCCCATTTCTAATACTTGACTAATATAATAATTAGTGTATAATTACCCTAGATAATTTAGTCAATGGACTAATTTGCAAAACAAGGAGGACTCGTTATGTCGCAGCAAGACTATAGCCAGTTTGAACAAAAGATGTTCAGGGTTGTCATTAGCGGAATAGTGCTCTTGAGCATCATCCTCGCTACCGGGTGGGCCGTCGGATCCATCTGGGTCGATTCTTATCCCGGGCAGGTGGTTAAGGTGGTGTCGCCCATCTTAAACGGCACTTCGGCCGCCCGTGAAGAACGGCGAGCCAGAAATGCTGAAAAATGGGCCGTCCAAGAGGAAGAGCAGCAGCTACTCCTCACTGCGACATTTGACGAGCGCTTCATCGAGTCGACCGGCTCAAACTTTGAGCCAATAGACAAAGGTGTGGTTGAAACAGTCACTGAGGTATGTTTCTTCAATGAATCTCCTCTCCAATTCGTTGCCGTGCGCGGCGAAAAAGACAAGTACGAGCAAGTGCTGGTTGCTCCCGGTGACAACCTTCAGCCTGGAGACCCAGTGGAAGTTATCATAGACACCGAAAGAGCAAGGGGAATTCGTTTGGGAAAACCACTTTCCAAAAAGCATCCGACGCTCGCTCGCCTCTAAGAGAGACTGCCATCTCCGCCCCGATCCTTTACCGGATTGGGGCTTGTTTCTTCAATGAGTTTTAATTTTTCAAATATTAAAGTTATACGGATTGTACTTTGGATATTTTTACGGTAAATACACTTCCTCTAGTCGGACTCCCTCGCCACCACGAAGCCATAAGCGTAACAACATTGGGCCGGCGGTACCCTTTAACCTAGCCTCCAACTCCGCTACGGTTCCACCAATCGGTCTCGCCTCTTGCTGTAAAATAATTTGAGTCTCTGGTGTCAGTTTAATATTTTCCGTCTCTACTTCTTGATTGCGAATATAATAATCCTGCTCAAGTTCCTGGTTACAATCTGCAGCAGCAGCCGCTTCACAGTCGGCCAAGGCGGCCGCTTTGGCCACCTCACCTGTTAGCAACTCCACAAAGTCAACGGTGATTTGAGAAGCGTCCGCCACCACCTCAACTCTTTCCACCAAGGCTACCCTTTCCTCAGTTTGTCCCACTGTCCGGACTATCTCTAATGAACTCGCTACCTGCTTGGCTAAATCTTCCGCCTCCGGACCGGTGTAAAAAGCCGGTTCTACTGACAAGATCGCTAACTCTGGATCCGCCAATTGATGGGAAAAATTGAAAGCATAAACTGGTCCCCACTGGTCATTAAGAGCTTCTCCAGATTCAAAATTTTCATGGACTCGATTCCAAATTAAGCGTTCACCAAGAAAATTTTCATCGGTCATAAAACTGTCCCGTTCTACAATATCGGTGCAATAAAGTGTTTCAGTTGGTCCATCGGCTGCACACATATTACGCAACTGGTCGGTCACAAAATCGTTATAACTATTAAAACCAACAGCCGCCCCCGCGGTGTATAGTCGAACATTAACCAAAGCCTCAAACTCCTCTCCTTGTCGTCGACCCAGGGCAAGCGATGAGGGCTGATACTCCACTAATTCGTAATCGGCCGGATAAGAAAAAGTGTAACCATAAACTGTACTTTGGTAAGTTTCCCCAGCTCCTGATGAACCAAGCCAAAGAGTAAGACCTAATAAAACAATCACCACTAATAATACTCCAATGATTAATTTTTTAGACATAAATTATAAATCTATTAACAGTATAAAATTATTTTCTAAATTACCAAGTATTAACTAAACTAGACCCGAAACCACATTCACCTAGTGTAACAAAATTTTTAACTAAAGCCGACTATAACAAAAACACCGCCTGAACTTAAATGCTCAAGCGGTGTTGTTTGATACTAATCTACCTATTGTTTATTAGTTGTCATCCTCTGCCTCTGAATCATCATCACTATCATCATCACTATCATCATCACTATCATCATCACTATCATCACTAGTAGAGCTTGCGGTATTTCCTACACCACGATGATACGGCTTGACCTTAACTTTCACCTCCTCATTACCATTATTGAACTTTATCTCGATCCGAACCTGATCACGAAGAAAACCAACCGGAATTTCATCTTCTCCTTCAATCCCTGCTTCGCTTAAAATCTCATTCAATTGGGCTCTGGTCATCGGACCCACACTTCCCACCGGCTCGATTCTAATTTTATTTTGAAACCGGCGAACAGCCACCTCTGTTAGAGGTCCAAAAAATCCAGTGATCAAACCCGATGGGTAAATATCCGGATCAGTCGCTAACAGTTTTTGTAGCTGTCTCACGTCTTCACCACTAGAACCCAACTTTAAATTTCGTTCGATTTTAATTTTTGCCAAATTTGAAACAATATTCCCTTGGGCCTCGCCACTGGTCATCCGTTCCCGAATAGTTTGAATTTGAGCCCGTAAGGACTCCAGTTGAGCCAACAATTTGGCCAGAGTACTACTGTCACTGTCTTCGTTTTCTGGAGTCGTGGTAGCAGTGGAGGTAGCGGTAGTTGTGGCGGTGGTAGTGGCTGTTGAGGTCGCAGTTTGAGCGGAAGCACCTGATGGAATCAGGCCGACGACCAGAATCATTACCATCAACCAAACAAAAGATAAGCTAATTTTCATAAAATTACATTTAATATGATTTTGTTAATAATACAGGGAAGGACCATTTTGGCCGGTCGCCTGTTTAAGTTTATTTTAGCATAAAAACTAAAACCAACTACTAGTTATTAGCTAGTCCTCAAAAACAGCTTGATTTTGTGGTAAACTTTATCCTATGCGTTGGCAAGCAAAATACAATTGGTACCTCCTCGATATGAGCCTGTTTACGGCTTTTAATGTTTTAATGATTTATCTTTTACACCGCTCTAATACCCTGTTCTGGCCGATCGACCGGCTTAGCTTATTTGTCCTTGGTCTCGCCGCTTGGCGCGGAGCTAATATGATAGCGAATGAAGAAATTACCAAGTCCGTTCGTGCCCCTTTTGTGGATGTAGTCGAGAAAAACGGTAAGTCGGTCGAGCAACCCAAGCCCTATGGCTGGCGGGGGGCGGTGGGTTCTTTAATTTACTGCTCCTCTTGTACTGGTGTCTGGGTAGCGGCCATTTTAGTTTACAGCCATGCCTTCTTTCCGGTCACCGTTTCCATTATTGCTCTTATTCTAACCCTGAGCGCCTGCGAAAGATTTTTTACAGTTATTTTTGATGTGTTAAAGAAACGAACTTAAAATTCATATTTAATTTTTAGATTTTTTAAAAAAATACCCAGGCCAATCCATAAGACTGGTCCGGGCTTAATAGTCTCCTTCGTTATTTTAGCTTGCCGCAAACTCTCGGAAGGCGTTTAAAGCCGCTTGATTCCTTCCAATCTCATACTGGAGCTGGAGGACGCGTGCTTCCAACTGTGTGATTGTCTGAAGCAACATGGCTTCAGTCGAGTTTTCCGTTGCCCCTTCCATCGGTAACACCACCAGACTTGCCTCTTCAATTGTTTGCTCAGTTGGATCCCGTTTGACCTCCATCACCTGAATGACTTCAGGAATCGACGGGGCCGGACGTCCTAAGAGCGCGCAACCTTTCGCAGTCAATTCAACTGTACGAGGTTCAACCTTACGCCGATAGATTACGTATTGACCTCGCTTAAGTTTGATCAGGACTTGATCAATTTCGGCCGGAGTTGGTTCCTTACCGATCAGATCTTTCAAAATAGACTTGATCGACACAGCAGATACCAAGACCGGCGATGTAGGTTGGGGCCAAACCCCTAGCAGTAAAAGGGTTACGATATCCAAGTCTTCAAACATCTCGGACACGGTAATACCCTTTTTGTGACCCGCTGATTTTTGTGCCGAGTGGCCATTACGGCCACCTGATCCCAGCTTCTCCATCACCTTCACAGTTGATTTCTCCACGATCGGTTCCTTTCCGCCCGCGACGGCTAACTTGTTGTACAATTGAACCAGAGTTAAGCGACAATTCTGGGCTGGCCGAAGATAACACTTTCGGGATGTTGTGTTATCGCCCGACTGAATTCCAAAAGATATTCGCAAATGTTTCCTATCCAACCCAATCAAACGAAATGACTTCAGATGATGAGTACCTTTAACCGCCGCTCCAAGCATGATGATCCAGGTCAAGTTCAAATCTAAGCCAGCCCGAGCAAACTCCCCGGCAATGAGACTCTCAATTCCCTTTGGAATGGGGGTAGAATGGTGGCCCAACTTAATCTTGATTGGCACAATTTATCTCCTTTCTGTGGTTGAACATTCTACTAGAAACACTACCGCCAAATCTCTGACAAGTCAAAAGCAGAGTTAAAAGGGCCCCGGCCCACTTGCACTAACTGTGGGGCACTTTTAGGTAAATTAATAGCCTTGGCGTCTGAATGCTCGCCAAGGCTATGATCCGGAAAAGAGATTTGAATCAACGGACTCGTCCTCCTTCATAATGGTCCGAGAACCGCGGACAAAAATCTGTCTGCCCAGTATGAGTATTGAAGAATAGTCCCTTGTCACCACAAATAGGACAAACTCCTCGTTCCCACCTTGTGGGCGACCGATCTTCGGTTGAAACCCGCTCGCGCGCCGCCGCTTTGATCAGAGGCTCATCACTAGTCGCAATGAACCACCTCTTCAACAATCGCCAACACTGTCTAAAAAATCGGGAGATCATACCTACCCCCTTTTCCTTGCCCCGAACCTATGGTCCAGTTTCCCAGTCCTAATACCATCATAGAGGCCTAATTAGGAGGCGTCAATCACCTCACTTAGTTTAGTTCTTAGAATTAAATATCCCCCGGCGACGCGTAGCGTGCCAGGGGATTTGCGAGAGCGGTTGTTACTGCTATCGCTCTAGTTGGTAGCCAACTTCAACCGATTTCGGTCGAAGCAGGCGGTGAGTAAAGATCAGGGCCAGGAGACCAATCAAAAAGAGTTGACCCGGGAGATTTGTCGCTGGCACACTCGGTGCCAGCGGGTCGGTAGTTTGCCAACCCCCAGCGTTGAAATCTACTGGCAGGTCGACTGGCCCATCGGAAGTGCCCCACCAAGAATTAGTGACATCCACTACGTTGCCCGTGTCGTTCTCCCCAATCACTCCATTTCCCAGGAAACGGGAACCGGGGAAGGCCACGTTGGTACTAGTACCACCCGAGATCAGCCCGTAGGGATTATTCTCAAAAGTGTTCCCCGTACCATCAGCGGAGACTACGTCATAGAGCCAGAGCCCGATGCCGTAATCGCCGGCGCCGTCGGCAAAGGTGTTGTCGGTAAACGTGCCGGAACCGCCGTACACCAGATTGAAATCGTTTCCAATAAACGACGACTCACTTACCACCAATCCAGTCGGGGCGTAGGCGTAGAGGCCAGCCTGACAGTTTTCCACCATCATATTTTCAAACGTTACGTTTGAATACTGAGTCAACAGGGCCGAGGCTGTCCAAGTGGCCCCCGTGTACCAAATGTCACGCACGGTGACATTCCGAACAGTGCCACTAGCCCCAGCCGAGGTCCCAAACTGGATCCCGTTCTGGGCAGTGATACCCGTCGGTCCAGCTCCAACCACCGACCCACCATTCCAAGTCACGGTCGTGTCTGGGAAAGCCGCGAAAGCATTCTTCTGGAAATCACTGATGTCCAGATTGGTAATCTGAAGATCACTACCCACGGCCGCCATCAGGCCCACTCCATGTTGGCTTCCATCGAAAGGTGTATTTCGCACACCCACGATAGCTACATTGGAAATCGTGACATTGGAGGAAATCACCAACAAACCGATAAACCGGTAATTGGTATTTCCTTGACCCGCGCCGTCGATCAAAATGTCTGCGACGGCCACGGTGGCGCTTTGGATATAAAGCGTCGGGTGGTAAGTATTCGTGCCGAGAACCGCCTCTAGAGGCATCGACGCCGTGGCCACAATGGCGGCCGTGGCATCACCGCCCACGAGGGTGATATTTTTGTCCACCAAAACCGGCCCCGACTGTGGTCCAAAGACCACTACCGTATCCCCCGCCGCGGCGGCATCTACCGCTTGCTGCACCGTGGGAAAGTCCCCCGGTACATTCAAGGTTGCCCCGACTTTGGCACCACCAGACTTCTCGACCGGTCCAACCGCCAGGCCGGCGGGCGCCGTAAGCTCGTCGTCTACGTACGGCGACGCGGTGGGCACCGCCCCCGCCGACACCGCCACTACGATTCCTAATACCATCACTCCCCAAATCTTCATCGTCTACCTCCACTCTTCTCTTTTGTGAAGACCAAACAAGAACCCACCACGGGTTCTCCAGCTCTACTTATAACACGTCTTGATCTGAAAATCAAGCACTCTAAGGATAGTTCTTAAAGTACTTTTAGGATTAGGATTAGGATTAACTACAAAAAATTATAAAAGACCCGCCACCAAAGAAAGTAGTGACGAGTCTAGCCTTAGAGCCGGCCAGCTATTTACCGTTGCTGTCGCAATTTGAAATACTTCGAGTAATACACGGGCTGACGGCCCAATAACATAGAAAAAGTTCTGGGGACTAGGACTTTTTGCTCTGGAGTAATACAGCCCTGGAGCGACAGCGGCTGAAAGCCCCGACGAACCAACTGGCTTTCCCAGTAGATCCAGTTTATCCAAGCTTGTTTAATGTTCACCTTCAACCCGGCCGGGCTACGCACTTTCCACAAAGCTACGCGACCAATAGCCAAGCGATAAAAACGAATAATCCACTCGTCGGTCCACAACACAATCAACTCGGACGGCGATAGTGGTGCTCTTTTTTCAGCCATCGGGTCCTCCTTTCCCCCAAGCGTTCTATCTCTACCAATATTTCTAACACAAATTAAACTAATGGTAAATCCGCTCAACTTTAACTATGATCGACGCTCCCCCGCTACCAATCCGCTGGCACTTTAGACTCTTCGGTTTTGTTCATCAAACCTAAAATATATCTCTATTAGAAGCTCCAGAACTTAACTAACTTTTCTAATTTCTTATCTTTCCTGGTCTGCCGTCCATACTATTTTCCTGAAGATACTGACGCATCATTCCCCTCATCGGACCCCGCCGGAGCAGGAGGTCGTTTAACCCGCTAATATCTACAATCAAGCCTCCCACCAAGACTGCCAATAAAAACCCGATAATCAATAATCTAAAACTTATTTTAAAAGAAAAATCATACCGTCGTATCAGCCAAATACCACAAATGAGTCCAACCACCGCCAGCCCCAAAGCCCACCAAGGAAACTGGGTCAGTATCTGCTCTAACCGGTAGCTACCCATCGGGCCATGAGAGCGAAACGTAAAACGGATCAAACCCACAAAAAACATAGACACCACCACCGATGACACCAGACCGCCGAAAGTCAAAATTGACCCAAGTATAAAATATAGCCGAGGACGCATTTTTATTTTATCGTTACGGATCTGATCCATAACCCGATCAGTGATATTTTTTAGTTTTTGGTCCATAAATTTTTCATTAGCTTTTTAGCTCGACTAAGACGAATAGCGACAGTCCCCACGGGTATTCTCAAGATGTCACTAATTTCTTGGTATGATTTTTCTTCTAAATAAAACAGGTTAAGAATCTCTGAGTAAATAAGGGGTAAGGCGTTAAGATATTTTCGAACCTGCTCGCTGGTTTCTTTTTCCTCAAAGCTTTTGATCAGATCTTCTTCACTGGCAAATTCTAACTCTACTAAAAGGGGTACTTCTTTCCGACCCTTTTTAATAATATTCAACGCTTCATTATGAGCAATACGATAAATCCAGCTCGAAAATTTTTTATGGCTATCAAATCCGCTCAGATTAATATAGCTTTTTATGAAAGTATCCTGAACAATGTGAGCAGCCTGATCATCGTCATGTACTAAATTTAAGACATAGCGCATTAATTTTTGGGAATATCTTTCCATTATCACTGCGTAAAGATCCCGATTACCCGAGCGAATTCTGTCCACTATATCTTCATCAGTTAATGTCACTGGGTCGCTCATATGTATATTTTACACCGCTTCCACCCATAAACTAAACTCCGACAAGGCCGGAGTTTAGTTTACCTAATTTCCCTTATCGATTAAGACCTCTACCCATACCCATATTCATACCCCCACCCTGCCTACCTGATCCATTTTTTAAACCTAAACCTAGTTCTTGACGAATTTTTTGAGCCTCCTCCAGTTTACCTTCTAAAGCCAGCTCATGAGCTTCCACCAATTTGGCAAAATTGGCTTCAGTGATAATTTGTGTTACCCGACCTTGATTTTGCTTTAAACTCTTCCAGGCTTGATAGTCTTTATTTTGGAAGATTGTCCGCATCTCTGCCTGACGGTCGGCCGAGCAGTTTGGCCCGGCTACCGAGGGGTCGCCCTGGTAAGCCAGAGCGGAACCGGCCGACAAAGCCGTTACTCCCAAAATCACCGCCAGTGACCCTAATCCTAATTTTGTCTTGTTCATATTTAGATTAATTATTTAATAAAAAGGTGATCGCGCGTCTCTTCAACCTTTATACCCCTAATACAAAGCCAACGAGGTTTTTCTTTCCTTCGGAGTTACAGCTTATTTCAACTAGAATAAGACAACGAAAAAACGCTAACCAGGGACTGTGTTGTTTAAAAAATTACCACTACTGCAAAAAGTCAGTAAATTTTACTTCTGGCAAACCTCCCACTGTTTGCCCGCCTTTATATGTGGACACTAAGCGCGGTAATCCATCATCACAATGCTAGCTGTAAGTTGATGGAAGTAAAAATTTTGATCGTCTCATTAAATTTTCCCACCACCACTCCCACCTTTCTAGCTCCCGACACACTTAATAAGCTGTGGCTATAAATGTCAAAAATAGTATTTGTATTAATTTTATCAAAATAAAATACCCCGAGATGTCTGTCTCTCGAGGTATAAGTCTGCTGTCATCCAACATTACTTCAGTGGCCGAAGAAACCTCGACCCACCTGATCGGGAATCATGTACAAGACGACGCCGTGCTTGGCACACACCTCAATCGTCGCCTGGTCCTTCACCGAACCACTTGAAGTGAAGATGGCGGTAACACCAGCTTCAATAAGCGTCTGCGGTCCGTCCGGAAACGGGAAGAAGGAATCGCTGTAAGCCACAGCGCCGGTCACATCGTGTCCGGAACGCCGCGCTCGAGTAACGGCCAAATTTGCCGCCCCGACCCGATCTTGCTGACCGACACCATTGCCGATAAGCTGTCCATTTTTCACCAGCGTGATGGTGTTGCTGTTCGAGGTCGAGCCAATGGCCCAGGCGAGCACCATATCGCACTCTTGCATCGGGGTCGCCTGTCCATACTTCACAATCACCCCCTGATTGAAGTCGGGAACAAAAGTGTAGTTTGGCTGTGCCAAAAATCCGCCACGAACAAAACGAAAGCGCGGTGTCTGATCCAGATGGCCAACCAGTTCGTTTAGTAGCGCCGGATTGACGACAAAGCGACACTTGTCGCCCTTGCGACGAAGCATCGCGATGGCGCCTTCCGTGAAAGCTGGGGCGATAATGCCGTCCAACATTTTGCCGGCCAGCAGTTCACCCAAACCCTCGTCCACTTTAAAGTTCACCAGGACCAGCCCGCCGAAAATTGCCAGCGGATCGCCCGCCATCATCTTCTTCACCAATTCGGCCCGAATAGGTCCCGCGGCTGCTTCACACGGATTGCCGTGCTTCACGCCGACTGCCAGCGAAGTTTTAGCTGCATTGATCGCATAGCCTTCGGCGATGTGAGTCGCCGTCAGAATCAGTCGATCAATATCGCACCAGTTGTTGTAGCTCGGAGGCGTGCCTTCAATCACTCCAAACTTGTCGAGCGCGAGGGGATCGGGAGTGCCAGTCGAGTAGAGATGCGCCGGTGCCTGCCAGGCATTTTCGCCGTACTTGCAGGTAGCGACTCGTTCGCCGGAAAATCCGGTGTACTTGCCGTCACTCAAGTATGAAGCCGAAGCCAAGCAATATCTCGCGATTATAAACTCGCCCTTGGCCCCAAGTTCGTCCACGAAGCCGTTTGCCGGCTCGCCAGCCTTCAGCCAATCGATGACTTTTTGACGGTCCTTCGGATCGCAGATCACGATGCGCCCACCTTTGACACCGGAGCGAATCATGGTGGGTCCGCCAATATCCGTCTGCTCAATCACCGACTCCCGAGTACTGCCTGGCCTGGCAATTTCTGCTTCGAGTGGGTACAGATCAACACCGACCAGATCAAGACGCGGAATGGCGAGACTCGCTAGTTCGGCGATGTCTGCCTCAGTATTCTGCGCCAACAGTCCGGCATGAACCTCGCGCGACAGGGTAACTACTCGATGGCCAAGAATTGCTTCCCCGCCAACAAGGTCCGCCACTGGTAGGGCCGAGATGCCATTTGCAGTGAGATGTTTGAAGGTCCCACCCGAGGCATAGATCGTAAAGCCGAGCTCTACGAGAGCCTGGGCAAATTCGACAATGCCCTCCTTGTGATAGACGGACAACAGTGCATTCCTCATAACTACCCCTTCCTTTAGTTTAATAGACAAAGACCCCTTAACATCGAGAACCTTTCCCGACCACACCTGGAACGTATACTACTCAAAAATTATAAAAAGACAAGAAAAAAAGATCTGCCTGGTTTTCCAAACAGATCTTCTGACTTTTTCAACTTCGTCATCGCCCCTAGCCTTTGAGGTAGGCTTCGGCAGCAGTGGCGATCTCGAGGGCTTTCATCTTGGCCGCGCCAGTATACAACTCCGGCTTTTCCAACATCTGGAGAGTTTCGGCCGGAATTGCCTCCCAGACCTGGCCCATGAACGCGAGGCTGTGCTGGTATTCCAGTGCCCGCTTGGTGGCCTCAAGAAGCGAAACTCCGTTCTTCTTCGAGTACGGCATAGCTGTATGGTTGACCAGCTCGTGGGCGTCCCCCTCATAGCCCGCCATTTGCAGAGCGATATAGATCGGCTCGGCGAGAATGGCGTCACCTTGGGCTTTAAAGTTTCGCCCCAGCGAGACTTCGTCGATTGAAAGGCGGGAGATAAATGGTTTACCGCCTACCTCTCGCAACAAAGTGTTGAGCTGATTGACGAGATTGACCACGATGGTCGGAAAATCCCGAGCCACCGAACTGCCGACCAAGTCACGCTGATGTTCACTCACCATTGTCGCGAGGACCTTGCCGAATTCAGCTTGATTCTTGAGCCAAGTCCCCTCGAGGTTCTCGCAATTAATCGGGTTCCTCTTGTGAGCCATGGTCGACGAGCCGACTTGTCCCTGCTCGAAGGGTTCGCCCAGTTCCCCGATCTCCGTCCGCATCAGATGACGTCCGTCACGTCCGAACTGGCCGAAAGTAGCCGAGAGCTTCACGCAGGCAAACAAGTAATCCGCCAGTGGCTCCGGTGGGAGAATTTGCGTACTAATGGGCGCGGGTTCCAGACCGAGCTTGGCGAGCACCCGCTCCTCGAAAGTTTTCCCACCGCAGCGTGCCGCGATGCCGAGGCCGACTTGGGCGTTGTAGACGCCAACCGCACCGGAAATTTTTCCCACCAACTTGGCCGCTGCCCCATTGGCACTTTGAATGTTGGCGAGAATCCGACTGAGAATGGTTGCGAACCAAAAACCAACCGTGATCGGCAACGCGTGCTGTCCGTGGGTCCGGCCAATCTGAAGATGGGCCGCCAACAAATGAACCTGTTCGACGAAGTGGCCAATCACCTTGTCGGTGAGCCGCCTCACCACCTCATGTCCGCGCACAAACTGCAGCGCACGAGCGGTGTCGAGGGCGTCGTAGCTCGTGAGCGGAACATGGATCCAGCGCCGAAGCTTCGGGTCCACTTTACTCTGAGCGATCCGCACCCAAGCGCGAATGTCATGCTTGGTCACCCGGCGCTCCATCTCGTCAACGTCGGTCGTCGGAATATAGAGAAGCTCCTGTGCTACATCCTGCGTAAGCAGGGCTATGTCCGAGGCGGGAATAACTCCGATTTCCGCCAACGTCTTCATAGTGGCAATTTCCACTTCGGCGACAGCTCCAAACAAGTGGTCGTAGCCGAAACAGTCTTGCAAATCCTTCGGCTGATACCGAGGATTACCGGGCAGAGAAAGATTCATATCAAGGTTCCCTTCTTTAGTTGAAACTCCCATTCACCAAAACTACCAGACCATCCGCTCCTTATACTATTCAAATATGAAGAAAAAGCAAATCTATATAATACTTCTTGCTTTTTGTCACTTTTTGAGTAATATGGGCCCCAGACCAGTGGGAATTATCCCCAAAGCTGATACGGCTGTCCGTATCAAGAACCTTAAGAAAGGACTTAAATTATGAACGTCCTAGATGAATCCTTGTCTCTTCCGCCTATCGCGGAGGGCAAAACCAAGCGGATCTTTAGGTCGACCGCCGACGCGAGAAAGATCTTCGTGATCTCCAAAGACGACATCACCGCTGGCGACGGCGCCAAACACGACGTCATTAGCGGTAAGGCGCGGCTCGCTACCCAGACCACCTGCAATGTCTTTCATCTGTTAAAAACCTGTGGCCTGCCGGTCGCCTTCGATCAGGCAATCCAGCTAATCGGACCCGATGACTCCTTGTGTTACGGCTTTGAAGCGCCAGCTTGCCAGATGTTACCGTACGAGGTTGTCATCCGGCGTGAAGCGCACGGTTCGTATCTCAAGCGCGCTCCCCATCTTCCGAAAGGCCACTTGTTTCCTCGTCTGGTGTTGGAGTTCTACCTGAAGACGAGCGGCCGGAGGTGGAAAGAGCACGTACTCGTCTGCGACGATCCATACATGATCCACGATGCGGACGCCCACGCGATCCGCCTCTACAACCCCAAGGAGCCCAATCTGGCCCAAAGTCCGGCGACGTCTTTCTTGAAACTTGCCGAGGCCGAAGTTTTCACCCAAGACAATGAGGCCCTGATTATCGAGCAGATGGGGATCATCGCCCGCCAAACCTTCCTCATCCTCGAGAAAGCTTGGCAACTTCAAGGGGGAAGGTTGGTCGACTTCAAAGTCGAGTTTGGCCTAAACTCCAGCGGAAACCTGCTACTGGCCGACGTGATCGACAACGACTCGTGGCGAGTGGTGGATAGCGCCGGCGGCTACATTGACAAACAGGTCTACCGCGATGGTGGCGACCTCAACACGGTGACGGCGAAGTACCAGCAAGTGGCCGAACTCACCAGTCAATTCAACATCCCGTTCCAGCGCCTGACCTTCTGGCGCGGCTCCGAGAAAGACGACCTCCAGCCTTTCTATGAACCACTGGGCAAGCTGCCTTTGATGCCGGTGGTTACAACGAGCAGGTTCACTTGTTCGATACACAAGCAGCCGGGCGTCGCCTACAGACAGCTTCAACAGCACCTCCAAGAAGTGCCCGACACGGTCATTGTTGCCTACGTTGGCCGCTCCAACGGCGCCGGTCCCACTCTATCGGCCAACGCCACCATTCCGGTGATCACCGTCCCGGCCGGCTACCAGGACTTCCCCGACGATATTTGGTCCTCGCTTCGAGCGCCGTCAAATGTCCCAGTGATGACCGTCCTCGACCCGGCCAATGCCACCCTGGCCGCGCTGCAGATTCTCGCCATGCGTAACCCCTCGATCTATGCCGCCTTGCGGTACGAACAGGAAACACGCCTGAGCGACATCTAAGGCCGTCGGCCCTCTTACCTACAGCTCCACTAGGACTATCGTCCAACCGGAGCTGTTTTTTTGTATTATTAATAAGAATCAAGGCAAACACCGCTAGCGATTATTTCCCCAACACACAGCCACCTCTTACTATTTAACTGAGTAGCCCCAGCGCCGTCTCCCAAGCCAGGTCGGCCGACTCAAACACCGGATAGCCATACTTTTCGGCTTCAGCTTGGTACCGTGGTCGCTCCACCTCAAAAAAAGTTTTCGCCTCGAGCCGGATTAATTCCGGCGTCTCACCCCAGCGAGGGTCCGCCAAGTTTCGCTCTAATGTTTCCTCCAAGAATTTACCAATTAGTACCACCCCGGGAAAAGGCAAGTCCTTTTTAGCTAGATGAGGTAGCAAATTCACACACTCAAAAATAACCGGCCGCTCTTCCAACTCATATTTTTTAATCTCAGCCACCAAAGCTGGCCACAAGGCTTCCGATTGAGCCACCAAATTTTGCCACTGCTCCTCCGGTGGCACTTGCGTTAAATATTCTTCTTCATTTTTATCCAAATAAAAGTTAACCCACTTACGATAGCGCGCGTCTCCGGCTAGTTCCTCCCTGGTGTCGTCTAAAGACACTGCTAAACCTCCGCTTGCCGCCGCCAGCTTCCGCGCCAAGTACGATTTTCCACTAGTTGGGATACCCGAAATAAACAGTCTTTTCCCTTGGTGTTTGTCCTCAATCATACTCAAATATTACATCCCTTCCGCTATCTCAACCGCATCATCTTCATCGATTCCCATATCAATCAACTCCTCCGCTTGTTCCGCTATATACTCGTCTACTTCATGTTCTTCCATCAATCTTTTGATTTCGTCCATATTAGTCACTGTTTACAGTTTATAACAAGTCATCATTTTCTCATCACGTTCCCCTATTCTCTAATTCCGGCCCGCCTTTTTTTACCACCCACCTCACCCCCCTCCCCACCCGTCCCCTTATCCCCCAGCCTATTTCTTATTCCCCACTATTCTCTAATTCGCGCGAATAAGCAAATATTAAAACAATAAAACCGCCAAACACCTGATTATAGAAAATAAAATATTATAATTCTTAACTTACCCGCATGTTTCCTAATACTTTTTTCGATATACAACCTCTCGAATTTCATTTTTTGCTGAAGAAGTAGAAGCTTGGGCTAGAATCAATTTGTCTTCAATAACCTGCCAATCTTTGTAAAGTAAGTCGAGGGAATCGCCATCATCATAAAAAAAAGTTTTATCTGATTGTCTGTAAAAATCACTGTCACTAGTAAAAATTCTAAAACAATTTAAACCTGACGTTTTGGTATTCTTCTGCAAAACAGCTATAACCTTATGGAAGTCATTATATGTCAAATGATGGGCAGTGAGAGCAAACAAAATTAAGTCGTACTTAAATTTTACTTTAAAGTCCTCAATAGGAATGATATGGGTCTTTATGTGATCAAAATCAGTAACAGCAGTAAATGCATTACTAGAAAAATCAACAGCATCCACAATAAATCCCACATCCGCTAAATATTGCGAAGTTAGACCATTACCAGGACCAATATCAAGTGCTCTCCCGTCATTAAAAGTGCAAGAATGTAAAATTTTTTTTAAAAAAATTAAACTAGAATTACCAAAAATGTTGGGGTTGTCTTGGTAGAGGTTATCATAATAATCTTTTAACCCTATTTTAGACATGTTGACCACTATAGACTATTTTGATAATGTTTACAAATGTCCAATATGGTGTTGGATATGGTTCATAAATAAGGAGGACCAGAATGGCTGTGCTTTCCCTCGCACCTTATCCAGACATTAGTCTGGCAAGAGTGATCCCACAAGTTGTAAAGAAGAATTCCGACTGGAGCGACGAATATTTGGAGAGAGTCCAAGAGGAATACCGTCGGTTCTTGCAACTCTGTAAGACGTACCCGGAACATAAGATTTCGGCACCCCCAGCCATCGACGAACTCTGGCATGCCCACATGCTAGACAGCGTTCACTACATGAGCGACTGCGACCTATATTTTGGTTATTATCTTCATCACGACCCATGTGTCAGTGATGAAGTGGATCTTGAAGGCGGCAACAATACGCTCAAGATTTACACCGAAACATACGGCGTCGAGCCACCTGACATCTGGGTCGGTCTTATGACTTGTGCCAACCCTGGCCAAGGATGCGGAAGTGTTCCGATCCGCTGAAACTTCCATTTAGGAAGATTCACCACGACCTTCCGTTTTTGGGAGGTCGTTTTTTTTAAAAAACTACTTCCGACACTTTAACCACAATGAAGTCACTCATTCAAATTCGGCTACGAAACTGGAATTCGAAATCATTAGCGCTATAAACCCGCACCTTTTTCAACGCCCCACCTCACCTCCCTCCCCACCCGTCCCCCTTTTCTCTTATTCATACCCTTATACCCTTATTCGCGCGAATTGGAGAATACATCAAGATAAGGATCTTTTTTTAATATTTACAGATCCAAACTTTAGGGCTATACTCCCACCAGAGTTGAATCACAACCTCAAGAAAAGGAGACTGGTCATGGATCATAATATAGATATTACCCGGCAAGAAGTGGAGGAAGCTAGTAACATCTTTATGTCCTACTGGAACACTGGTGACCTGGAGAATGCTTGCGACCTCTACGCTGAAGACGCTGAGTTTCTCACCGCCGCCCATGGGCGGATCGTAGGGCGAGCTAATATCCTCGCTTACTACCAGTCCCACTATCCGGACCGCGCCGCCATGGGACGCCTGTCCCTACGGATGGACTCCTGCCGAACAGTTCCGTCATACCCGACTCCGGCGGCCGTCGCCGTCTTCGGATGGAAGCTCATGACCCCCGGTAGCCCGCCACCGCGCGTTCATACCGGTTTTACACTTGAGTACTACGAGAAGCGCGACGGTCAGCTGTTTCTGCTCTACGACGCCTCCTTGTAGTAGAATGCCCCCTCAACCCAAAAGAGGCTGCCTCCTATGCAGCCTCTTTTATTTTTTAAATTTAAAATCCCCACCTATCCTTCTATTCTCTAATTCGCGCGAATTAGAGAATAGTCTAGTTAATAAAAACTACCATCAATATTTAAGATCTTATTGCTTCAACTGACCATTTTCTAAGGTAAGGACGCGATCGAAACCAACTTGCTCAACAAATCGGCGATCGTGAGAAACCACAATCAGCGTCCCTTTATACTCGACTAGAGCCAACTCGAAAGAATGAAGGGCTTCTAAATCGAGGTGGTTGGAGGGTTCATCGAGAATAAGGCAGTTGGGCGCATTGACCATCAACAGAGCTAGGGTTAGGCGCGAACGCTCTCCTGCCGACAGACTAGAGGCTTCTTTTTGAATATCCTCAGCCGACAACCGTAACCGATTGAGAATACGCCGGGCCACCGGCTCGGCCAACTGGGATTCTTGCATTAAAATCTCACGCACAGAAAGGCCGGTAGGCCAAGTTACTATTTGTGGCAAGTAGCCAATATCCACCCTAGTTCCCCGCTCGATACTACCAGCCTCCGGCCTCATCTCCTCCATCAGTAATTTAAGGAACGTGGTTTTACCAGCCCCATTGTCACCCGTGATTAGTATTCTATTCCCCGCTTCAATCCGTAAATCAAGCGGCCCTAGTTTCTGACTGGGCATACCCTTCTCCACTCCAGCTAAAACAAAAACCTGCTGGCCACTTGGCCGTGAAAGGGGTAAAGCTACCTTTAACGGTAGCTCACGTTTCGGCTTGGCAAGCGCCTCGGTGGCCTTAAATCGGTCTAAGCGATTTTTCAAAACTTTGGTCCGTCGGCCAGCGCGACCTTCTTTATCTCGCAGAATAGCATCATCCGGCTTTTCCGATAACTTAGGATTTAAATACTTAATATTTTTTCTGGTAGTTTCGATTTTTCTAATATAGCTCTTTTTCTTCTCCACCAAGGAGGCTAGACGATTGGTCTCCTCTGCTTGGTCTTGATAGTTTTTCCATTCGCGACCAATTTCTGCGGTACGCTCTTCCACGTAGTCTGAAAAATTGCCATCGTACAAGCGGGTGGTTTTGTCTTGTTCATCAATTTCTAAAACCCGGGTCACTGTTTGATCAAGAAAATAACGGTCATGCGAAACGATAATAAAAGACTGCCGGCTGTCATTAACATAGTTTGCTAGTAGTTGTAGGGCTTCGGCATCCAGGTTGTTGGTGGGTTCATCAAGTAGCAACAAATCAGCTGTGGCTAAAAAAATTGGTAGGAGATTAACCTTGGTCTTCTCCCCGCCCGAGAGACTACCAACTGTTCGCTTAAGCAAACCAAGCTGAAGACCCAACTTAGCTAGAAGTGGTCTTAGCTCTGTCTCGATCTGACTTATTTTCTTACCCACTGTATGTTCCAGCAAGTCGGCCACCAACCAGTCAGCCAAATGATCAAAGTCCTGGGCCACATAGCAAACAGATATCCCCTTGGCAACATAAATGTGGCCTGCGTCTGGCTTAATATGTCCTAAAATCATTTCCAACAAAGTGGTTTTACCGCTGCCGTTTTTGCCTACCAGGGCTACTTTTTCACCGCGCTGAATGGAAAAATCAACATTTTTAAAAACCTTAAAATCCTCGAACGTTTTGGCAACGCCGACCACACTCACTAGAGATTGTTTTGGTTTGGGCATAAGATACGCCAAGCCACCACTTGTGATGGGACCTGTTCATTAATAATGACTAAATTATTGGCGTCTTACCATTAGTTTATCGTTAAGTCGTTTAAGTCGTAAGGAGTAACCCTTTGTATTCTCTAATTCGCGCGAATTAGAGAATAGACAAAACAGTTTTAATGAGGGGATGTCTCTTCGAGGCCAAGCGATACCTCATCTCCAAATTCTTCTGCTTTTTAGCAACAACGTCAACGGCATACAAAACTTGTAAATGTTTAGACGTCGCCTTAAACGACAAGTCGATTTTTTCGGCAATCTCCCCCACAGTCGCTTCTTTCGCCTGACTCAAATACCGCACTATTTCTAGCCGGCGAAGATTGGCTAAAGCCTTAAGCACTCGCTCTACCTCTCTGACTTTATTCATAGTTCCATTATATCCCTATTCTCTTATTCGCGCGAATAAGAGAATAGGAGGTATAAAAACATCAGCGACTTACTTATTATTTTTTATTTATCACCTTTCTGATTATTTAAAAAACAGCCCATGTACTTGGTGGGTACAGGGGCTGTGACCGTCAGAAACCGGAGATACTAGCTAGGCCGCGGCCGAAGCGATCTCCTCAAGAGTGCGCATGACCGCGTCGTAAGGATTTTTGGCCTGAAGAATCGGCCGGCCGACCACGATACGATCCGCGCCGGCTTGGATGGCCTTGGCAGGGGTCATGATTCGATCGGGGTTCTGATCATCGCCGGGAACAATCGCCCACTTCGGCCGGATGGCCGGGGTGTTGAGCGACAAGACGAGCCCGAATTTCGCGCGGAGTACTGCCGCCTCTTTAGGAGAGGAGATAAGTCCATCGATCTTCGCCTCGGCTGCGACTTTGGCAAACCGCATAACAGCTTCCTCGGTCGAGCAGGTGAACATCGTACGTGTGCTATTGCCGTTTCCATCGTCTCTATCGTTGAGACTCGTGAGAACCGTCACGCCGAGAACTTCCGTGTCCGGCAATTCGGCCTTGAGCGCCTGCATGGCAGTGAAGCCGGCGACACACATCGTCGTAAGCAGTTCCGGCTTCGCTTCGCGCAAGAGAACACCGTCCGTGGATAAGGTCTCGCCGATGTCGATGAGTTTGAGATCCGCAAAGACCCGCAAACCGTGCGACTGAATTTCGCTGATCAGGTCGTAGCCGCAGGCACGCAGAGCAGAGTTCACCTTGATGATGACCCCTGTTCCTTTGAGACTGTCGGCCAGTGTTAGAACTTGGGACCGAACATCGGCTCTACCCTGCCCCATAATGGCGCGCGGTTTGAAGTCGGCGGCCACGATCAATCGTTCCGCCGGTGTCAGTGTTTTCATTCTCCTTCTCCTTTCGTACCCATTTGAGAATCACTGTTGCATGGCTGCCACAAGGCGTGCCCAGTTCTTCTTCACTTCGAGCTCGAGCTTGCCGGCCACGATATCGGCGGCAACTTCAGGATCGTCCTGTTTGTACTCGGGATAGGCTTGCCGAATGGCGGCAACGACAGGTAGACCCTGATAGGTCGTGTCGTAAATCGGAGAGCGATTGAGCGCCCCAACTAGGAGCACAATGTTCGCTCCAGTGGCATGGATTTCCGCGAGAGTGTGGTCGGTATTCTGGAAGTTGTTGTAAACATCTTCCGCGATTGCCACCCGCTCCCCCGGCTCAAAATCGAACTGCGAGAGGTCCCAGGTGTATTCCTGTTTCTTGCCCGCTTCCGTCGGTTTTGGCTTCTTGTCCGCATAGACGAACTTTTTGCCGGCGACGAGCGCCAGCATCTGTCCGAACGTCCGACCACCATGTGGAATGCCACAGACAGTCTCAAACGTATCGAGCAGTCCCTGATCACTGAGCTTCTGGCAGGCGGCCTCGGCGAAGGCAAGAACCACTTTCGGATGACGTTCGATTCGGCGGAAGTTTAAGTAAATGTCGCCGACCAAATTTCGTCCCTGGTCGTCCTTTCCTGCGTACGGGACCAAAGGTCCAGTACGGACGGAGCCCTGCTTGGGGCAAATATACACGGCGTTGCAGCGCTTGGCGAGCTCCAGGAGATCTTCCCCTGGTGTGGGAATGATTGCTTCCATAGTTTTTCCCCTTTCAAAGGTCAAATTAAGCGTTTTGAGGCAACGCTTTGGCCTGGTCGAAAATCGACTCTAGCAAAAACACTATCGCAAAAAAAATATAATGTAAAGAAGACAACAAAAAATCAGCCGTGGCAATGCGGGGGCTGATCCACCTGCCCTGCAAGGCACGAGCAGGCAGGTACTTTTCCACCTCGCTTCGCTCGTTAAAAATTAACTGAGATAGGACTAGGAATCTTTCCTTACAGGAACAGTACAGGCTTCACAACTCGTTTCGCTACGCTCACTGCGATATGTTCAGCCTCTTCGAGTCCTAGACGCGAGACAAGCAGTTGTCTCGCTTTCAGGACTCTTTCCCTACGGGAACTGTACACCTTTTGGCTAAAATTTTCACTAGTTCAATTTTAGGCTCAAAAGCTTTTCGAGTCCTAGCCGGAGTGCCACCCAGGCACTCCTTCCCGCAGCAAAGCTCACGCTTCGCTTTCGCTTTGCTGCGGGACTAGGACTCGAACCTAGATAGTCAGCTCCAAAAGCTCCCTATTTCCGGTTCTTCCGACCAAAGCTGCGGGACTAGGACTCGAACCTAGATAGTCAGCTCCAAAAGCTGATGTCCTACCATTAGACGATCCCGCAGCTTTACCCAGAAGAACAACGGAAATTCCTTCGGATCAGATGAAAAGTAAAGCAGTTCACTTTTCATTCCCACCATTAGACCTGTCCGCCACCGCAAGCTCAGGCGTTGCGGGCGGGCGATCCCGCAATATATTATGAAAACTCCACTTAAAAATCTTAAACCCGGCCCACGGTGAGCGATCCCACCATAGATAATCAACTGTTGTATTTTGCAATATTTGGGCGGGAATTGCAATTTAGGTACGGTGGCGTAAGCGGCGCAAGAGGTTGTAAGCGTGATAGATAGTCGGCCGGAGGGGTAGGTCGATATTGCCCACATACTCAAATTCCTCCCCTCTAAATTGACGCTTAAACTCGGTCAGGCTCGGCCACTTGTAAAAGTCGATGCCACCTAAGTCATAATAGCGAAAGCCCGCCGCCCGCGCGGCCGACAAGGCTTCCCAGTGCAAAGTGGTGGTAACTTTCGACGGCAAGTGGGCCCGGAAACACGCGCCATAAATATAAGTCGCCGTACTACCAAAAAATAAAACAAAGTGAATAGCAGCCAACTGATTGTGTTCGTAACCACAGAAAGCCACCACCGATAGTTTGGTCGGATCAAGGTTGGATAGGGGCTCAGCCGGAATAGACTGTAAAAAAGAGGTAAAGTACTGACGAGGCGGATAAATATTTTGGCCACCGTTCCGGGCGGCCGTGTCAGCACTCATAGCTAAAAATTGATCAAGTAGTTCCACTCCTAAATCCGTGACCACCTGCACCGAAACCCCCCGCCGGGTGGCTCGCCGCAAGTTGGACCGAGTGGACGGGTGGAAGGTGGCGGCAATCGCCTCCGGTTCGGCCTCAAGCTGAATGGCCAAATTAAAACGCGGCTGCACATAGTAAAGTGGGCGGTAAAAATCGTAACGAGCGTAATCGATAGGCAGTTCAGACCGCGGTGGCTCCAAACGTAAAAAAACCAAATGCGATAATTCTTTCTTGGCCCACTTCTTGATGGCTATAAAAATTTCTAAAATTTGCTGGTGGCTAAGACCAGCTTTTAAAACCGGCCCACGGGGTAAGTAACCATAACTAAAACCCAAGGGTAAATGATGTTCGACTAAATTAAAAACGGCCAGTGTTTGCTTCGACTGCTTAACTAGGTACTGCCGCACCGGCCGGCCAAGCCCGGCTTGAAACTCGCCCCACTCCCTCGTCTGCATAAAAGCCCCAATGGGTGGATAGTTGTTATGAACAAAATTGTTCCACTCCCTTAAATCTTTTTCACTAGCCGGACAGACAGTAATCATAAATTATATATTCTCAAAAGTGAGTTGGTCGCCAACAGTTAAACCACTCCGCGCCATAAACCCAGCGTTCACTTCCAAAACATAGTTGATGGGCTCGGGTGGATAATAAAAGTCCGGGTTAGCCTGATCAAACTCATTAGAAACATTAGCGGTAATCCCCACAATCTCGCCGTCTCTAATCCACACCATATCAATTGGGAAATTCATATCCGGCATCCAAAAGGCCGGCTTACTAAACTCCGGAAAAATAAAGAGCATACCTTCGTCCGCCGGGAGGTTCGGCCAGCCAGACAAACCGGCCGCCAGTTCCGCGTGCGTCCGCCGCACTTCGACGGGAATCACTTGATGTTTAATCCGCACCAGCGGGCCCACTTGAGCCTTCTTGGTCGCTTGAGTCTCGGAGGTAGAAATGACTTCGGGAATCTCGGCGACCTCTTCTAATTCTTCAACGGTCGAGATCATGTCAGACTCCAGTTCCGTCTCCGGCACTTGAACTTCCCCCGCCCAGTAAAAAACACTGGCGACAATAATTAAAACCACTAGGCCAAAAACCACTTGAAAGCGAAAGCGGCGATTTAGGCGGCCCGAGTCAGGATTAATAAACATAGCCTGATTTTAGCAAAAAACCGCCCCGAGGGCGATTAGTAGCTATAAATACCCTTATTTTTAGCCCTATTCATTAGTTTCGGCCAGATGCTCATGATCGTTCCAGGTCATGAGCCGCCACGGCTTAGCGTGGAAACTCTCATCGTATAAACACCAAGTGACGCCAGTATTTTTAGTGTTAAAGCCGTGAATCAGGGCTTTAAACTCCCGACCCGTAAACTCGTTCCCAAAAATCATCAAGCCCACCAAAAAGCGGATAAATAAACCGTGCGACACTACCACAATATTTTGCCCCGAATGGGCCGCAAGGAGAGATAAGGTTTTCTGTCCCCGCTCTTTCAACTCAGCAAAACTTTCGGCATCGTCCTGTTTAAAATCCTCCTCCACATACTGGTCATGAATATAAAGCGCCGACTCCAAAACATCAGGCGCCCGATGATGTTTGCCAATCGTCCAACTGGGATAACGATTTTCAAATAAGAAATCATAAGTTTCTACCGGAAGACCAGTGGCTTCACTAATTGTGGCGGCCGTCTGCTGGGCCCTTAGATAATGGCTAGCCATTAAAGTGTCGGGCTTAAGCGTTTGGACGCGAGCCGCCACTGTCGTAGCTTCCTGTCGGCCTTGGGCTGTTAGCGGGGCCGTGCCATCACTTAAAATACCCGATTCATTTTCGGCGGACTGGCCATGGCGAATTAGATAAATATTTTTAAGCGCCACTTTACTTAAAATTAGTTTTTAATTTCTCAGTGATATTAATAACGGCCAGCTCCAGTGGTAGCGCCGCCAAGTATGTACTGCCAATTAAGTCGTGAGCTTCTAACAACTCTTTTAATATCGCCGACAACTTGCCCGCCTCACGATGAGCGGCAATGGTCTCGTAAAATCCAAAACGATCAGCGCCGGCGGCTGCTTTGATGTCAGGACCCAAACCCGGAGCATACTTCACCAACATCGCCGATCGAAGCTCGGCCAACACCCGCTTATTAAAAGTTTTTAAGTCTAAATTAGCCTCTACTAATTGCGCCAAAATTTTTAAAGCCTGATCAGCATCAGCCGCCAGTAGATCTTTAATAAACTCCTGGACCAAACTAAGACTAGTGGCGCCGGTTACGGCTTCCACCAACTCTAGAGTAATCACCGGCTCGCCACCGGCCGCCAACACTTTTTGTAATACTCCCAAGGTGTCGCGGAAAGAACCATCGCCCAAAAAAGCCACTAGGGCCGCGGCCTCCTGATCAATTTTAGTCCCCTCTTTTTTAACAATTTTAGTTACCGTCTCGGTGAGTGTTTCAATGGTCGGCCTTTTGAAAGCGTATAATTCACAGCGCGAAATAACCGTGTCCGGCACTTTATGCAATTCGGTGGTGGCTAAAATAAAAACCACATGAGCCGGTGGCTCCTCTAGCGTTTTAAGGAGAGCATTGAAGGCCGCTTTGGAGAGCATATGCACTTCGTCGATCAAATAAACCTTTAGTGGCGACTCAAAAGGTAAAGAGCGAACTCCCTCCCGTAGCACCCGCACATCATCCACCCCGGTATTAGAAGCAGCGTCTATTTCGTATAAATCTTTCGAGCTACAGCCCAGCTCTTTGGCTAAAATTCGGGCCACCGAAGTTTTACCAGTACCCCGACTACCAGAAAAAAGATAAGCGTGAGCAAAATTACCGGACTTAATTTCCCCGGCTAGAATAGAAATAATGGATTCCTGACCACTAACTTCGGAAAATTTTTGGGGTCGGTATTTACGATAAAGTACGTCGTGAGACATCGTTTGAGATTATAGCATTTTTAATCTGTGGCTAAAAACGAATCCAAAACGGCCGTGACTCCAGCCGCTGTCTCCTCTTTCATTAAGTCGGACCGCAGTTCGGCCGCCCCAGCAAAACCTTCCACGTAAGCTTTGAAATGTTTTTTCATCACCGCAAAACTTTTTTGATGACCGTTAAAAAGTTTTAGATTGGTCTCAGTCGGACCGTATAAATCCCAAAAAAGATTAGTATGCTCTTTTAATACTGCGAGTCGCTCCGGCAAGTCTGGAATCCGCTCGGACCATAACCAGGGATTACCATAAATCGCCCGCCCCAACATGACCCCAGCCACATCATACTCTTGCACCTTCTCTCTGGCTTCCGTTAAGTTCTTTACATCGCCATTGCCTAAAATTAAAGTTTGACTGTCGGCCGCTAAGGCCACCGGTAATTTTATGTCCTCCCAACGGGCCGACACTTTAGACATTTCTTTCCGGGTGCGTAGGTGAAAGGTAATAGCCGCCGGCTCTGCCTTAAGTAGACTTTCGGTCCAAGTGGCCAGCTCATTGTGATTGTAGCCGATGCGAGTTTTCACCGACACTGGCAAACCGCCAGCCCCCTCCTTTGCCGCTTCGATCAGGGCCACCGCCCGGGCCGGATCTTTGATGAGACTGGCGCCGGCCTGCTGGCGCTCGACCGACCGATCTGGGCAACCCATATTAAGGTCAATTCCGGCAAAGCCTAAAGTAGCCACATAAGCGGCGGCGGCTTTCATTTTAGCCGGCTCACCACCAAAAAGCTGAGCAATAATCGGCCGTTCGGCGGAGGTAAAGTAGAGCTCCCGTTTCAGCTTTTCCCGACCGGTCGGATGGACCAGACCGTCGGCCGAAACAAACTCGGTAAAAAAAAGGTCCGGCTGACCGTACTTACTAATAATAGCCCTGAAAGCCGCGTCGGTAACATCAGCCATCGGTGCCAAAACAAAAATTGGCTTCTGTAGTTGCTGCCAAATATTCATACTCATCTTGTTAAGCCTAATCAAAAAAGACCGCCCGTCAAATTTTCCATTCAAGGATTAAACCCCAAACTACTTCGACTTAGAAAAATAATCAACTAGGCCGCGGTAAGTAGCCTCGGCTAAAATTGGCAGGAATTTTTCTCGCCGGGCCAGCAAATAATATTTAGACTCATAAATATAACCGTACTCCACCAACAGGGCGGGGTGAGTTTGGGAGTTATGAGATCCAACCGCAATCAAATCTTGAGTTTCAATAATGACATCCGCCTCTAGGGGAAAATTACTAGGTGGACTAACACGACCTAAAGCGGCCGCCAAACTGTCGCCGGCAATTTTACTACTAGTGGCATTAGTAAACTGTCGCTCCGGAATATAAATAGCAAAACCCTGGTACTTACCAATATGATCTTTTAACTCACGTGGATAATCGTTGAAGTGGAGGTGGAGGGCGAGGTCCACCTCATTATCATTAGCCCATTTATTAATGCCATATAAAATGAAAGCAGTCTGGTTGGGAGCATAATTATGGTCGACAGCGGGTTCGGTCGCCGTAATGGCGCCGGTTTTTAATAACTGATCCATAGCTTGGCGCACCGTTCGACGAAAGCTTAAAATCTGAACTTCAGCTGAAGAAAAATACTGTTGAAATTCTTCCGTGTATTCACCAGTGTCGTAGTCTCTGGTGGTAATAACTTCAAACCGGCCATCGGCTTTGAGTTCTTTGGCAATAACTCGTGCCAATTCCCGGGCCACTTGCTCTTCGGTTAACTCCTTAAAAAAACCACCTCGAGACACTAGGTCATGACCAGGAACCAGTAGAATTTTATAAGGCTTAGCCGTAAAATCAAACTCCGCTGACACCACCGTTTGATCCGGCCAGGCAATTTGATCGGTGGTAGCCACAGGCACCGGGAGCCTTGATCTATGGTTAGAGCTCCAGTACCACCAAGTCACCAACAGCACCACTATGACCATCACTATGCCGCCACTAATTAAATGAGACTTAGTGATGATCATAAAGAGGAAGCAGAACTAGTGGCAACCAATTCGTCTCCGCCCTCGGTATTGGCGGGACCAGGACGATAAGAAAACTGATCGGTAAATTTATAAAATATTTTTTTACCAAACCGCAAATCAATATATTCCAGTTTGGCCCCAGCCTGACCTTTCTGATCGATAAAATCAGCGGCTGACCACACCGCTGCTAAGTAGGTGGCAACTACCGACAAGTCCTGTTGGTCGTTCCATTTAAGTTGCCACTGGTCCCGACTGATTGGGCTACGCTCGACGATATGAAAAGCGTAGTCGCCGAGTGGTAAAATCTCCACTTCACTGACTTCCACTCGGCTTAACTTAGCTGTCCGTAAAATTTCAGGCATGGCTTCAATAGCTAGGACTAAACGCTGGAAACTGGCTATCTCCAAAGGTCTAGTACCTAAAGGAGACGCCGGTAAGGAGCTATTTATAATAAACATAATATTGTCGGAAAAAGTGGGAGCTGTGGAAAACAGATAGCCAGATGAGTCAGCCAAAAAACAACTCTGCTCAACTCCAGTGGCACACCAAATATAAGCCGCCGACCGCTCCTTCACCTCAATTATTAGCTCTTGCCAATTATTGACTTTAAAATTCAAAGACTCCACATACCCCGAGGTTTCTAAAATATCTTTAATGATAGCTTGTTTGGGATAAGTGAGAGCCGTGGACTTAGGGATCAACCACCAGTAACTTTCTTGCAAGTGCCTGCTCGCAATCTCCATCACCACTTGAGCGGAAACGGTTTGATTGCCTACAACTTTAACTTCACTGATAGTAAACCGCTCATGATGCAAGCCCCAAAAGACACCACCAATCAATAACAGCAAAAAAATGCCGGTGGTATAAAACCGGACAACTCGTTTTCGCCTAGTCTGCAAGCGCTTCTTCCGTTTAATCTCCTCCCGCGCGTCAGTATTGGCTCTAGTTATCGAAACCGATTTTGGTCTGTCCAAAGTAGGGCTGCAAAGCCTCCGGAACTAAAATAGTGCCATCGGCCTGCTGGTAATTTTCTATTAAAGCTACCAATAGCCGGGGCGTGGCGGCCATTGTTCCGTTTAGTGAATGAACAAAATGATTCTTGCCTTCCGCGTCCAGATACTTTGTATTAAGCCGTCTAGCTTGAAAGTCGTGAAAATAAGAAATGGAATGTGTCTCTCGATATTTCTCCTCTAGGGGTACCCAGGCTTCCAAATCATATTTTTTAACTTGACCCAAACCTAAATCACCACCACAGTTAACCACTACCCGATAAGGAATGTTGAGCGACTGCATATAGCTTTCGGCGAGCTTAAGCAATTCTTCGTGCCAGTGGACCGATTCATCGTGACGAGCTTCACACAGCACGACTTGTTCAACCTTATAAAACTCATGCAAGCGGATGAGCCCCCGTGTATCTTTACCGTGGCTACCGGCTTCCCGCCGAAAACAAGGAGACCAAGCGGCCAGCTTTTTTGGTAAAGCCGAAAGAGGTAAAACTTCATCCATAAAATAACCCATCGTCGCCACTTCCCCGGTCCCAGCCAAAAAATCGCCGTCTTGTGTTTGATACAGGTCCTCTTCACCTTGAGGTAAGTAGCCGGTGCCCAAAAACGGCTCACGCCGCACCAAACTCGGCACCAACATTTCCTCATAACCGGCTTGCCTTAACATAGCGAAGGCGTGTTGCCACAAAGCGAAAGACAAACGCACTCCAGCTCCTTGTAAAAAATAACCACGAAACCCAGCCACCTTGGTGCCACGCTCTAAGTCCACCATTTTTAAACCCGTCATAATATCAATATGATTTTTTGGTGAAAAAGAAAATTGTGGCTTATCCCCCCAAACCTTAATTTCTTGATTGGCCGAATCATCATCACCAGCCGGTACCGACATATCGGGAACATTAGGCACCCGAATCATTAGTTGTTGCCACTCCTTGACTAGGGTTTTTAGTTTTTCTTCTTTTAATTGCAACTCGTCTTTAAGAACTTTCATCTCGGCAATATGCCGCTGACGCTCATCCGGGTCAGTGGTTTGACTGATTAATTGATTAGCCTCATTTTGCTCAGAACGCATCAGCTCCACCTCGGCCAACACTTTTAGTCGCCGAGTATCTACCGCGAGCAACTCGTCCACTTGAAAGTCGATTTTTTTCTTCTCGGCCGCCGCCTGAACCAAGTCTTTATTTTCCCGAATGAATTTTATATCCAACATAATTATTAGAATACCAAAATCAGAGCTAAAATAAAAGCCGGGGCCCCAAAGTGTTAGGACGCCGGCTCAGCAGAATTCTTTCTGAACTTTTCTAATAAGAAGAATGTTTCCATAAATTGAACTTCCCTATCAAGTCAAGTTCAATCTGGGATCTCAAGCTGGGATAATCGTGCAACCGAAAAGCGGGCAGGTGGAGTTGTGAATCCAACCGATCCTTCTTCGAAACGACTTGTCTCGCTTTACGTAAACGCGCCAACGTGTCCTCCTTATTTCTTTGTTGCTCTGCTTCAATCTCATTCAGTTCAGCCACCTCTTCAGTCAGCATTGGCCAGCCCCCTCTTTAAGACTCCCTCTTAGCCTAATATAGCAAGTAACAATATCTGTTACAATAATAGATAATGTATAAGGTACAGACTCTAGCGGCCGCCGACTGGCCACCACTTTTAAACGAAATTAACGATCCACCGAAAAAATTGTGGCTGGCCGGTCAATTACCGGACCCTAAAAAATTTACTTATTTAACCGTCGTTGGCTCACGACATTTTTCTCAGTACGGGGCCGCAGCCTGCCGCCACTTAATCCAAGGTCTCGTGGGCCAGCCAGTAGTAATTGTCTCTGGTTTAGCTTTGGGAATAGATACTATTGCCCACCAAACAGCTTTGGCGAGTGACTTAGCGACCCTGGCCGTTCCTGGCTCTGGTCTTGATCCGACCGTTTTATACCCCCGCCGCAACCTAAACTTAGCTCAAAAAATTATCGAGACCGGTGGGGGCTTACTCTCAGAATATGAACCTAATTTTAGAGCCACTCCCTATAGCTTTCCGCGCCGCAATCGCCTGATGGCAGGACTGTCACCAGCCACTTTAATAATAGAAGCGGCTGAGCGCTCAGGGACTTTAATTACCGCCCGGTTAGCTTTAGATTATAACCGCGACGTTTTGGTGGTCCCCGGAGAAATTTTTAAGACCGGCTCAGCTGGCCCTCTAAACCTCCTTCAAGATGGGGCCCAACCGGTTTTAAGTGCCTTAAACATTATCGACGCCCTCCATTTAAAACGGCCAACGCCGACCGCCATTAAAGCCTCGAGCCCTGCCAATTTAACCACTACCGAAAAAATTATTTATGAATTACTGGGTCGTGAAGCGTTAGCCGCTGATGATCTGGTAGCAAAAATGAATTTACCAATAAGTGAGATAAGTGGGGCTTTATCATCTCTAGAAATCAAAGGCTTAGTGACTGACCAAGGTGGCTATTTTTATCTTCATTAATTTTTATTTAGCAAAAAATTTTTGATAACCAGCGGTAAAAGTCTAGTAAGTAATTTGCTAGCCTCTCGATTATCTGCTATTACTGAAAAATCAATTGAACTAAAATATCACCATTTAAATTTATTTTATGAAATTATTAATTGTCGAGTCCCCAGCTAAAGCTAAAACCATTGCCAAATATTTAGACAATGCTTATACGGTTAGAGCTTCTGTCGGACATATCCGTGATCTGCCCAAGTCGAATAAAAACGCCATCGACATCGAAGGAGGCTTTGTGCCGAATTATGAAATTGCCAAGGATAAACATAAAATTGTCGCTGAACTCAGACAATTAGCTAAAAAAGCCGACGAGGTGGTCCTCGCGACCGACCCCGACCGCGAAGGCGAGGCTATTGCCTGGCACATTGCCCAAGTCCTAGGCTTAGACCGGACCAAAAGCCAAGCCAAAAATCTAAAGCGGATTACTTTTCATGAAATTACTAAAGAGGCCGTGCAAGCGGCCATGCTCTCTCCTCGCCAGATTGACCAGAATTTGCGCCAAGCCCAAGAAGCCCGTCGAGTTTTAGACCGCTTGTTTGGTTATGATCTATCGGGGCTAATTTGGAAAAAACTGCGCTATGGTTTGTCGGCCGGCCGAGTGCAATCACCGGCCCTGCGTATTTTAGTAGAGAGGGAAAAACTAATCCAGGCTTTCCAACCCGAAGCCTTTTGGGTGATTGGAGCATTATTTGAAACAGCCAAGGGGCAGTCGATCCCTTTCACCGCCGGCGTGGAGCCGAAGAATGAGAACGAAGCTACCCAAATCGTTACGGCCGCTAAACACACTACCTGGACGATTGGTGACATTAAAGAGAGCGAAGCTAAACGCCAACCACGAGCTCCTTTTACCACCTCCACTTTACAGCAAACTGCTTCCAGTCGTTTGGGTTATTCGCCCAGCCAAACGATGCGCCTAGCCCAAAAACTCTACGAAAAAGGCCTCATCACTTACATGCGAACCGATAGCACCTTTTTAGGAGCTCAAGCTATGGCGGCCATTGCTGGAGTGGTCAAAGACAGTTTTGGGAGCGAACATTACGAGTCGCATCAATACGTGCGTAAATCCAAGAACGCCCAAGAGGCCCACGAGGCCATTCGCCCGGCCCATGCCACCACCAAATCGGCCGGCGCTAGCGAACCGGAAAAAAAATTATACCGTTTAATTTGGGAAAGGACCGTGTCGAGCCAAATGAAGCCGGCTCTCACTCTGCGCACCAAGCTCATCGCCAAAGCAGCGGACCAGGCGGTGCCGGAATTTTATGCCAATGGTTCCCAAGTTTTATACCCCGGCTGGCTCCTGGCTGATCCGCGGGCCCGTGGCGAAGATATTGATCTACCGCCCTTAAACCCCGGCGACCCTTTGCAACTCCTCTCTATTGAAGCGGAGGGTAAAGAAACTCAACCCCCACCCCGTTATACGGAAGCGGGCTTAGTGAAAGAATTGGAACGCCGCGGCATCGGCCGGCCGAGCACCTATGCTCCAACCATTAAGACCATTGTGGATCGGGGTTATGTCGAGAAAGAGAATCGGTCCCTTCGACCGACCGATATGGGTGAGTTGGTCTCCGACTTTTTATCAGAGCATTTTGCCACCTACATCAGTGACGACTTTACCGCTTTAATGGAAAATGAGCTCGACGAAATTGCCAGTGGCCAGCGGGAGTATATTAAAACTTTAGCTGATTTTTACGGCCCGTTTACAAAAGCGATCAAATCTAAAAACAAAATTGACAAGATTTCTAATTTAGGCGAAGCCCCAGCTGGCACCAAGTGTCCCGACTGCGAGGGAAAAATGATTATTAAGCTTGGTAAAGGCGGTAAGTTTTACAGCTGTGCTAAGTTTCCCAATTGCGTCGGTGCTCGAACTTTGGAAGGCAAAGTACTGGAAGGGCCGAAAGATACTGGCCGCTTGTGCCCCAAATGCGCCAAAGCTAACTTGGTAGAAAAAGAGGGTCGCTTTGGACGCTTTATTGCTTGCGGTAACTATCCAAAGTGTAAACATATCGAACAAGACCCTAATGCGGAAAAGCCGGGTGATACCGGCGTCGCTTGTCCGGAATGCAAAAAAGGAACGATGGTAGAAAAGCGGGGTCGCTTTGGCTTGTTTTATGGCTGCTCCCATTACCCCGACTGTAAACATATTATTAAAGCCAAGCCGACCGGCGCCCTCTGCCCCGACTGCGGCGCATTAATAATGCAAGGCACTAAAACTATCCCCGATCGTTGTTCCAACAAAGCGTGTCCTCGACATAATCCACACAAATTAGATAAGTAAAATAGTAGCCTGCGGCCTACGCTACAGGCCCAACTAGTTTTTGTCGAGCGGAGCCATGTTTTTTCAGCAGGAAAAACGGGCTAGCTGGGGTCGAAAAAATTTTCGAGTGAGCGACGAAAAAATTATTTGTGACCCAAGACGGTCCCCGACCGCTTTGCCAACAAAGTGTCTCCTCGACACAATCTCCACCAACTAACCTAAATAATAAAGGTATGGTCCAGTTTTCTCTTTCACTCCGCTTTTGCTAGGATATAGAAACCTATGTTTAAGCTATTCACCAAGGAACTTGACCCGCAAGAAATTTTCGATCTGATGAATTCGCCGACCGAGGAGGATAAAGAAAAAATCACACACGGTTTAGAGTTTGCTAAAAAAGCCCACGCCGACCAGCTACGATTTTCCGGCGAACCCTATGTTACTCACCCTTTTGAAGTGGCCAAAATTTTAGCCGGGCTAAAAGCCACTCCAGATATGATTGTCGCGGGCTTAATTCACGATACTCTGGAGGATACCCCAATTACTGAAGCGGATATTGAAGTGGCTTTCGGTCCCAATATTCTTTTTTTAGTCGAAGGCGTTACCAAGTTAGGTAAGATCAAGTACCGTGGTTTAGAGCGGCACGTTGAAAGTTTACGTAAACTCTTTTTTGCGATGGCCGAAGATATTCGCGTGGTTATCATTAAACTGGCCGACCGCTTGCATAATGTGCGGACCCTGCAATATGTGCGAGCCGACAAAAGAGAACGCATCGCTCTAGAGACCATTCAAATTTACGCCCCCATAGCGAACCGGCTGGGCATTTGGCGCCTTAAAGGCCAGCTAGAGGATGCCAGTTTTCCTTTCGCCCATCCGGCCGAGTTTGAAAGTGTAACTCGAATGCGCAAAACTAAAGGCAAGGAATCGCTTAAGCGCATCCAAAAATTTTCTCGGAATATTCAAACGGCTTTAGCTGACGCCGGCCTGAGACACGCCACCATCGACTACCGAATCAAATACCTCTATGGTTTGTATAAAAAACTGATGCGTAAAAATATGGACATCGATCAAATTTACGATATTCTCGCCCTGCGGGTGATTGTCAATACTATCCCCGAGTGTTACCAAGTGCTCGGTATTGTCCACGGACTTTATCGACCAATGCCCGGCCGCTTAAACGACTATATCGCCCATCCCAAGCCCAACGGCTATCAAAGTATTCATACCGACGTTTTTTCACCCGATGGCACTATTGCTGAAATCCAAATTCGCACTCAGAAAATGCATGAAGAGTCGCAGTACGGTATTGCTTCCCACATTATTTACACAGAATCCAATAAACCCAAGCAAGGCGGCATTTTACGACCAAAACTCAACTGGATTAAAAACTTAATTGACTGGCAAAAACAGACGGAGGGTTCGGAAGAATTTTTAACAACTTTAAAAACAGATTTTTTTGAAGATCAAATTTTTACTTTTACGCCCAAGGGGGACGTGATCGAACTACCGGTCGGGGCCACCGTGATCGATTTTGCTTACGCCATTCACTCCGACTTAGGCAACCACGCATCCGGTGGTCGGATTAATGGTAAATTTTCCAGCTTAAACACCAAGTTGCAGAACCGAGACTGTGTTGAAATTGAAACTAAAAAAAGCAATCGACCAACTCAGAAGTGGCTAGAATTTGCTAAAACCAGTTTAGCCAAACGCCACATCAGATCTTTCCTCCAAAAAGTGGACGAGAGTTAGACTAGAGCGAAAAATTACGAATCGAGTACAGCTCATCATCAGCTGTAGAATCATCAATAGGAGCCGGCAAGTCTTCGGCCCCAACCAAGTCGTCAGCAAGAACCTCGGCTGAATTTAAGGTTGAGGGTTGTTCGATTAACGATAAAATTTTATTTAAATCTTCCGGGGAGAAAAAGGCAATGGTCAAACGGCCACCCTGATCTTTTTTTTCTACTTTGACTTTCGTCCCAAATTTTTGCGACAAGCGCTCCTCCACGGCGTATAACTCCGGATTGATAAAGGCGTCGATTTTGCGCACGCGCTCAATAGCCACTCGCCGGGCCGCCGCTTCAGCTTCGCGGACGGTCAGCCGCCTAGCGGTAATATCTTTAAACAAAGTCATCTGCTCGGCCGGGCGATCGATCAGCATTAAAAGGGGTCTAGTATGACCCTCGGTAATTTTACCAGCCACCAGAGCATCGAGCATTTCCTGGGGCAAGCCTAAAATTCGGACACTGTTAGAAACATACTCTCGACTGCGACCCACTTTCTTGGCTACTTCCGTGTGTTTTAAATTAAATTCTTTGATCAACTTCATAAAAGCCTCCGCCCGGTCAATCGGATTTAAATCTTCACGCTGGAGATTTTCGATAATAGCCATCTCCAACTTCATCTTATCAGTTTGGTTGCCGGCTCTAATAATAGCCGGCACCTGATAGAGGCCGGCTATTTTTGAGGCCCGCAGGCGACGTTCACCGGCAATTAGCTCGTATTCCGTATACAGGCTACCATCCTCCCGCTCTATTTCTCGCCTGGTCACCACCAAGGGTTGTAACACTCCGTACTGACGAATAGAATCAGCCAAATCGCGTAGGCGGTCCTCATCGAACTCCCGGCGCGGCTGATAGGGATTGGGCTTGATTTTTTCCAAATCAATCCAAAAAATCGAGTGATTATAGAGATGTTTCTCTTCATCCATACTAAATATTATAGCACAGAGACAGTAGGTCTAAAAACACATAACGTAACTTTGGTTGGTAGTGCCGGAGGTGGGACTTGGTCACGAGTTACTAAGCAAATTCATCACTACGT